>JAJHRQ010000042.1 GCA_020833645.1 Thermocrinis sp. | reverse complement strand
CAGTTATGGTGTGTTCCACCTGAAGGCGTGTGTTCATTTCTATAAAGTAAAACTGTCCTGTTTTCAGGTCCACCAAAAACTCAAGGGTTCCCGCACTTTCGTATCCCACCTGCATCATTGCCCTTACTGAGAGCCCAAGCATCTTGTTTCTTATAGAGTTGGGAAGAACAGGGCATGGGGTGATCTCTATGATCTTCTGATGTTTTCTTTGCACCGAGCAGTCCCTTTCTCCAAGGTGGACCACATTTCCGTATTTGTCTCCGATTATCTGCACCTCTATGTGTTTGGGATTGTCCAAATACTTTTCCACGAAGAGGTCCCCTTTCCCAAAGAAGGTCTCCGCTTCCCTGTAAGCAGACTCAAAGAGTCTTGGAAGCTCCTCCTCGGACCTAACTACCCTCATCCCTCTTCCACCACCACCATAAGCTGACTTTAGAATGACAGGGAATCCTATTTCCCTTGCGTAGTGTAGAGCATCCTCATAGTTTTTAAGTGGTTCCGGAGAGCCGGGGATTGTGGGAATGCCAAGTTCAGCCATCTTTTTCTTTGCCTTCACCTTGTCGCCAAAAAGTTCTATATGTTCAGGAGATGGACCTATGAAGGTTATACCCTGGCTTATGCAATACCGGGCAAAGTCTGCGTTTTCCGCCAAAAAGCCGTAGCCCGGGTGTATAGCATCCGCACCAACAGACTTGGCTAAGTCCACGATCCTAACATAGTCCAAATACGCCCTTATTGGGTCCCCCGGGATCAAATATGCCTCGTCGGCCTTTTTCACGTACAAAGACTTTGCGTCTGCCTCCGAGTAGATGGCAACGCTCTTTATTCCCAGTTCCTCACAAGCCCTTATGATTCTGAGTGCTACCTCACCCCGGTTCGCTATGAGGATTTTCCTAAACATCTTATACAAAATAATAAACGAAGGCGGTTATAACCACGTTTAAAACTGCCAAAGGAAGCATGACCTTCCAGCCAATTTCTGTAATGTCCTTTGCCTGAAACCTCGGTAGCGTCCAGTGTAGCCAAAGGACAAAAAAGACAAGCCCGAACATCTTTATTAAAAACCAAAGGTAAGGAGACAAGGGTCCAAATATACGCGGACCAGACCAACCACCCAAAAAGAGCACCACCGCAATGGCAGACGATGCCATCACGTTCAAATACCACTCCGCCAATGGGAAAACGCCAAAGCGCATACCACCGTATTCTACGTGGTAGCCTGTTACCAACTCTGCCTCCGCCTCTTGGATATCAAAGGGAACCCTGCCCGACTCTGCCAACATACAGAAAAGATACAACACAAAGGCAACGGGTTGATAGACTATAAACCACACGCCCCTTTCTATCTGAGCCTGAACTATGCCCGTGGTACTCATTGTGCCCGCCAGTAGGATCACCCCAAGCACAGCAAAGCCAAGAACTACCTCATAGCCTATGATTACCGCCGCCTTTCTCAAAGAGCCTATAAAGGCATACTTGGAGTTAGAAGCCCACCCGGAGAATATGGTTCCATAGACCAACAGAGAACCAAAGGCAAAAACAAGAAGCACCGCAATGTTCACATCAGCCACTATGGGTTTGACCTCTACTCCAAAGAGTTTAAAGCTTGGACCAAAGGGAATAACCGTAAAGAGCATAAGGGCTGGTACTAATGCCAAGATTACCGCCAGATAATAAACTACCTTGTCCGCATTGGCGGGAACTATGGATTCCTTGGTTAAAAGCTTTAATCCATCCGCTAGAGGTTGAAGTAGGCCAAAGGGACCTACCAGTTTGGGACCGAGCCTTGCCTGTATGTGCCCCGCCAACTTCCTTTCAAACCAAGTCAAATAGGCACCCACTCCTAAAAAAACACCCAATACCACAAAGACTTTTATTACTGTGACTAGCAAGCTAACCCAGAACTCTGTCATTTTGTCCCTCCTACCTGTCCGTTTCTCCCACCACGGGGTCCAAGCTTCCCAAGAGGGCTATGGCGTCCGCAATAGTCCTGCCCTCGATGAGCTTGGGAAAGATGGAAAGGTTATAAAGGGCACCAGACCTGATCCTAAGACGGTAGGGCTTTGAGTCCCCTGTGGAGTATATGTAAAAGCCTAACTCTCCCCTTGGGTTTTCTCCGCTAACATAAACCTCTCCCTTGGGAGCCTTCTCTCCATGCACCACTATCCTAAAGTTTTTAACCATGCTCTCTAAGTTCTTGAATACTTCCTCCTTGGGTGCCATAACTGCGGGATGTTCTTTGTTTATGTAGGGCGCACTCTTTGGAAGTTTTTCCAGCTTACTTACGCACTGTTCTATGATCCGTAAGCTTTGAACCATCTCCTCCATACGTACCAAGTATCTGTCGTAGACATCTCCCACTTCTCCCACGGGCACGTCAAACTCCACCTCGTCGTAAGCGGCGTAAGGCTCAAGCTTTCTTATGTCGTAGGGCACGCCAGAACCTCTGGCAACCGGTCCTGTCAAACCGTAGTTAAAAACATCCTCCTTGGTGATCACTCCCACATCCTTGGTCCTTCTGAGCCATATTCTATTCCTTGTAAGAAGCTGATGGTATTCCTTTAACCTTTGAGGAAAATCTTTGATAAAAGCCTTCACCACGTCCAGCGTTCCTTCCGCTAAGTCATAATGGACTCCACCTATCCTCAAAAAGGCGGAAGTTAGCCTGTAGCCCGCGTTACCTTCTATGATGTCCATGATCTTTTCCCTTTCCCTAAAGGCATACAAAAAGACCGTCAGCGCCCCAAGGTCCAATGCACCCGTGCCAAGCCAAAGGAGGTGTGAGTTTATCCTCTGCAGTTCTGCAAACATAGTCCTTATATACCTTGCCTTTTCGGGCACCTCCACACCCAAGAGCTTTTCTACTGCGCTCACATAAGCCAGTTCGTTGCAGATGGCGGATATGTAATCCATACGGTCTGTGTATGGCAGAAACTGAAAGTAGTGAAGATTCTCTGCGATCTTCTCCATTCCCCGGTGAAGCTGTCCTAATATTACATCACACTGAACTACGTTCTCTCCATCCAAGTCAAACAAAAACCATATGGTGCCGTGGGTTCCCGGATGCAGGGGTCCCCAGTTTAAAACAAGCTGGGCTTTTTTCTGAAGCCTTGCCTTTTCTGTTCTTTCTAAGTCTTCAAGGGTAGCAATCCGGGTATGCAACAGCTCATAGTCATGACTGGGTGGGTCTGTCCTTCCGTGCATAAGCTCCGTAAGGGAGGGAAGTTCCACCTCGGGAATGCCCTGCAAAGGAAAATCCTTTCGGAGAGGAAAGTAAGGGTAACCCTCCCACAGGAACATGCGCCGGAGGTTCTCATGCCCCTCAAACTCCACACCAAACATATCGTACGCTTCCCTTTCTGCCCACTTGGCGCACGCCCATAAGTTCTGAACGGAGGGTAACTTTCCGTCCTTTGCCCAGGTCTTTACAATCACCCTCTCGTTTTCATCGGGGTTGTAGAGTATGTATACTCCCTGAAAGCGTTCCTTTCTGTCGGGAAAATCTATGCAGAAAAAGTCTATAAAGTGCCTGTAGCCCTCTTTGTTTTTGAGAAAGCTAAGAAACTCCAAGAGTTTTTCCTTTTTCACATGTAGGTTAGTGGTATGTTCAGTGTGTTCTACATCTACATCTTTGAACTCTTGCTTTATCCTATCTGCGGCAACCTTGCTCATCCAAGGCATAATAGCACCTCAAACTTGGACTTCGGTAGGGATAAGCCCCTGCCTTTGTATTTCTTTGTTAAACTCCTCAAAGGCTTTGTCATACTTTCTAACGCCCATCTGTTTTATCTTCTTTTGGAGCTGAAGTATGCCGTATATGAGCCCCTGCGGATGTGGAGGACAACCTGGTATATAAACATCCACCGGGATTATCCTATCCACTCCCT
>JAJHRQ010000010.1 GCA_020833645.1 Thermocrinis sp. | reverse complement strand
GTCCGGCTGGGAGGACCAAACCCAGAAACCAACCCTCGGCTCAGGGCTGCTATAGAACACGCCAAAAGGGCCAACATGCCCGCAGAGACCATAGAGAGGGCCATAAAGAAGGGAACCGGTGAGCTGGGTGGAGAGAACTACGAAGAGGTTATATATGAAGGCTACGGTCCCGGTGGTGTAGCTTTGATGATACTTGCTACCACAGACAACAGAAACAGAACCACATCGGAAATAAGGCACGTCCTATCCAAGCATGGAGGAAACTTAGGCTCTTCCGGTTGCGTAGCCTTCCTCTTTGACCGGGTGGGTCTCATAGAAGTTCCAAGGGAAAGCATTTCAGAAGAGGAGCTATACGAAAAGGCTATAGAGGCGGGCGCTGAGGATGTACAGGTAGGAGAGGAGATCTATCTCATATACACCCTTCCGGAGGAGCTATACCAAGTTAAAGAGAAACTCCAATCTATGGGTGTTTTAGTGGAAAAAGCTGAGATCACCTACAAACCAAACAGCACTGTGCCGGTAAACGACCCAGAGACAGCCAAAAAACTCCTCAAACTGTTGGAGGCCCTTGAAGAGCTAGAAGACGTCAAAGAAGTGATCGCAAACTTTGACATGGCAGAAGAACTGATTAAGCAGGTATAACTATGAAAAAGCTTTGGTTTTTTGTGGCGTTTGTTTTGGTCTTTGCCCTTTTTTCAGACAATTCCTTTGCAAGGAGAGGAGGCGTATCTCCCACGCCAAAGGTCCTTACCCCATTAAAAGTAAAACCCTACCAGCCAAAGGATTTTGAAAAGGGCAAGATACCTGTACCCACACAGCAAAGGAACATAAATAAAACCCAGCTTGAGAAGTCAAAGCTTACGAACAAAACACAAAATCCCATATACACAAACCCTCTTTTTAAGTGGCTTGTGGGAGGCTTGATACTGGGAGCTCTACTGTCTTTGCTTTTGGGACACGGCTTTCAAGTGGGCACCCCCGGGCTTTTGGAGATTGTGCTTCTGGCTTTGCTGGGATACTTGGCACTCAGGTTTATGCTCAACAGCCTAAGAAGGCAAGAAGGTTAATTCCTTTATGTAATGGGTAATCCTACCACCGAAATTTTATACTTGTCCGCAAGCTTTAAAAATTTGTCTTTATCCACAATGTAGACTTTGCCCGCCTCCAAAAAGAGGGCGTCCGCCTTTATATGCCTTAGGGCTTCTAAGGTATCCAAGCCCACGGTGGGAACGTCTATTCTAAAGTCTTGGTTCTTTCTTGCCACTTTTATAACCCTACAGCCCTTGCCCGCCAGCTTGCCAGCCCTGTAGATTGCCTCCTGGGTGCCCTCCATCGCCTCTACGCTTACCACTGTTCCCTCCTTTACTACGATGGTCTGCCCCACATCCAACTGGGCAATCTCCTTGGCTATAGGAAAGCCAAAAAGTCCGTCTTCCATGGCTTGGCTTGAGGGCTCAACACTGTTCAACGTACCCTTACCCGCCAAAAGCTCCTCCAAATAGGGCTTTGGGTCTATAAATTCAAAACCCATCTCTTCCAATTCATCCATCAGTGCCCTTATTAAACTCTGGGCACGTCTGTCCTTTGCCCTTTTGAGAATCTTTAAAGCTAAGCTATCCAAGGTCAAAAGGTGGGAAAAGAGCAGTTTGTGTTCAAACTTTCCGAGTAGGACAATCTTGTTTATGTGGTGCTTTTCTAAGAGCTTTACCAATGTGCCCACCTTTCCAAGGGGCAAATAGGCGTTTGCTTCTATGGATGTGATGCCTTTAACGCCTACCACAAAGACCTCATCCCCCAACTCTTTAGCTTTTTTCACAAAGGCATTGGGAAGACCACCAGAACCTGCCACCAAGCAAACCTTCACAACAGCATCTCCTCCAAAAACTTTACATGGTGCTTTGCCATTTTAAACTCCCTGGTGTTAAGGAGTCTTTTGTGAAAATCTATGTTGGTCTTCAGACCTTCCCCCTCTATGATAAACTCCTCCAAAGCCCTTTTGGCTCGGTCTATGGCTTCCTCCCTGCTTTTGCCCCAAACTATAAGCTTGGCAATGAGTGAATCATAAAAGGGAGGGATCTTGTATCCGCAGTAAATGTGGGTATCTACTCTGATGCCCAATCCGCCCGGGAGGAAGAGTCTATCTACCCTACCCGGAGAGGGTAAAAAGGTGTTTGGGTCCTCCGCGTTGATTCTGAATTCTATAGCGTAGCCCCTCCTTTCCACCTTTTTTATGCTGAGCTTTTCACCGCTTGCCACTTTTATTTGTTCCCGCACTATGTCTATGCCCGTGATCATTTCTGTGACGGGATGTTCCACCTGTATTCTTCCGTTCATTTCCATAAAGTAAAAGTTCCCATCCTGGTCCATCAAAAACTCCACAGTGCCCGCACCCACATAGTTGATCTCTTTGCAGAAGGCTATGGCAAGCTCCTCCAGGTATTTCCTCTGTTCTTCTGAGATGCTGGCACTGGGTGCCTCTTCCACCAGCTTTTGATATCTCCTCTGTATGGAACACTCCCTCTCGCCCAAGGCTATAACATTGCCGTACCTGTCTGCAAGAACTTGAACCTCTATATGCTTGGGGTTCACTATGTACTTTTCCACATAGACCCTCTCGTCGCCAAAGGCAGACTTTGCCTCCTGCATAGCCAAGGGCAGTTTTTCCCTCAGCTCCCTCTCATCATACACTACCCTTATGCCCCTTCCACCCCCGCCAGCTGCAGACTTTATAACCACCGGATATTTGATTTCTCTGGCAATTTCCAGGGCTTTTTGAAAATCTACCGGTCCATCGCTCCCTGGTACCAGGGGAATGCCTACCTTTTTGGCAACCTCCTTTGCCTTTATCTTGTCTCCTATAAGTTCCAAGGTCTCCGCTGAGGGTCCAATGAACACCTTTCCGCTTGCTTCTACGATCCGGGCAAACTTGGGGTTCTCCGAAAGAAAGCCATAGCCCGGATGTACCCCCTCCGCAGAGGAAACCTCCACCGCCGCCATGAGCCTTGGAATGTCAAGGTAGCTCTTTGAGGGCTCCGGTGGTCCTATGCATATGCTCTCATCTGCCAACTTTACGTGCATGGAGTCTCTGTCCGCCTCCGAATAGACCGCCACCGTTCTTATGCCCATCTCTCTGCAGGTTCTTATAACTCGGACTGCGATCTCCCCTCTGTTTGCTATGAGAATCTTCTTGAGCATCAAATTAAATTTTACATGCTTTCAAGCTTGTCCTCAATTCTATATTGGATTGCCTGTGCTATGTGATGTTCTTTTATTTGCTCTTCTCCCTCCAAGTCTGCGATGGTTCTTGAAACCTTTAAAAGCCGTGCGTAGGACCTTCCGCTCAAACGGAACTTGTCCATAGCCTTCTCCAGAAGTTCCTTTGCCTTTGGCGTCAAGATGCAGTATTTTTCTATCTCCTTTTCTGTCATCTGTCCGTTGAACTTGGTCCTGGAGTTTTTAAACCTCTCCCTCTGAATCTGGTACGCCCTCATAACCCTCTCTCTGACCTCTTTGGAGCTCTCGCCCGGCCTTGGATTGACCAGTTCTTGGACCTCCACCGGCTCCACCCACACCTTTAGGTCTATACGGTCTAAGATGGGTCCCGAGAGCTTGGACTGATAAGCCCTTATTTGGGCAGGAGAACATACGCATGCTTTATATGGATTTCGGTAGTTTCCACAGGGGCATGGGTTTGTGGCACCCACCAAGATAAAGCTGGAGGGAAAGGTTACCCTACCACCCACCCTTGATATGCTAACGTAGCCGTCCTCTAGGGGTTGCCTGAGGGCTTCCAAGGTTTTACGGTTAAACTCCACCATCTCGTCCAAAAAGAGCACTCCTCTGTGGGCTAAGGAGATCTCCCCGGGCGTTGGATTGCTACCACCACCTATCAACGCCACCTCTGAGGCTGTGTAATGAGGTGCCCGGAAGGGTCTTTGAACCATCAGAGGTTCCCTTAGCATACCCGCCACGCTGTATATTTTGCTGACCTCTAAGGCTTCCTCCAAAGACAGGGGTGGCAAGATGGTTACGATCCTTTTGGCGAGCATGCTTTTTCCTGCCCCCGGAGGACCGATCAGCAGTAAGTTGTGCATGCCCGCTGCGGAGATCTCCAGCGCCCTTTTTGCCTCATACTGCCCTTTTACGTCCGCAAGGTCTATGCTGTAATCAAAGGCTTTTGAAAAGAGCTCGTTGAGGTCCACCTCCTCTGGCTTTAACTCCTCCTCTCCCTTCAAAAAGGCTATAAGCTGGTTTAAGGATTCAACGCCGTAAACCTCTGCACCTTGAACGATGGCACCTTCTTTTGCGTTCGCCTTTGGCACCACAAACCTTCTAAAGCCCTTCTCCTTTAAGGATAGAACAATGGGAAGGACTCCACTGACGGGATTCACCTTTCCGTCCAAAGAGAGCTCCCCCAGAAAGACTGTCTCCTCGTCTACATCCAAAACCCCCGAGAGCTTTAAAATACCCAGCGCAATGGGAAGATCATACAAAGTTCCCTGCTTTTTCAGGTGGGAGGGTGCCAAATTTACGGTGATCCTCTTGGAAGGCAGTTGAAAGCCCACATTCTTTAAGGCAGACCTAACCCTGTCCTTTGCCTCGTTTATGGCTTTGTCTGGCAGTCCCACTATGTTAAACTGAGGTAGCCCCGGAGAGAAGTCTATCTCTACATCCACCAAAAAACCGTCAATACCAATAACCCCTCCGCTCCTTACTCGGCAGAACATTATCTACTGGCTATGTACAGCACCAAGTCCCTCAGCCTGCAAGAATAACCCCACTCGTTGTCATACCAAGCGCCCACATGAACCATATCCTCTATCACCTGAGTTAGCCCAGCGTCAAAGATAGCAGAGTGTTCGTTGCCCACTATGTCTTGGGATACTATAGGGTCCTCCGTGTACTGAAGTATGCCTTTTAGCTCTCCCTCCGCAGCCTTTTTAAAGGCTTCGTTGACCTCCTCCACACTGGCTGGAGGTCTTTCTACTACCACGGTCAGGTCCACCAGGGAACCATCCGCCACGGGAACCCTCCTTGCGGTGCCGTCAAGCTTGCCCTTTATCTCTGGGATCACCTCTCCTATCGCCTTTGCGGCGCCCGTGGTGGTGGGGATAATATTTATCGCCGCAGCCCTTGCCCTTCTGAGGTCTTTATGTGGCAGGTCCAAAACCCTCTGGTCGTTGGTGTATGCGTGCACGGTAACCATGTAGCCCTTCTTTATGCCAAAGTTCTCATGAAGGACCTTCACCAAGGGAGCCAAGCAGTTGGTGGTACAGCTTGCGTTGGAAATTATAAAGTGCCTTTCGGGGTCGTACTTGTGATGATTAACTCCGAGCACTATGGTGATGTCTGGGTCCTCTGCGGGTGCGGATATTATTACCCTCTTTACTGTATCCCTAAGGTGCAGGACCGCCTTTTCCCTTGACGTAAAGGCTCCTGTGCATTCCAAAACGATCTCCGCCCCAACCTCACCCCAAGGGATCAAAGCCGGGTCCTTCTGGGAGAACACCTTTATCTCCTTCCCATTTACCACCAAAGCGTCATCCTTGGCATACACCTCTCCCTTGAAGACCCCGTGCACCGAGTCGTACTTAAAGAGATGGGCTAAGGTTTTTGCGTCCGTCAGGTCGTTGATGGCTACAACTTCAATACCTTCCTTTTCCAGACATGCCCTCAAGAAGGACCTTCCTATCCTACCAAAGCCGTTTATGGCAACTTTTACCATAGGGTTTAATTATAAATTACTTCTGTTCCTCAAGGGCAGAAACTGCAAGCTTTATCTCGTGCAACAGAACCGCCGGTGTTCTTATTGGGTATGGAAGTCTATCCACCACCTCCTCAGCGGGGTGGGTTTTTATCTTTACACCTTTTAGTTTTTCCTTTAGTGCTTGGCTATCTTGGATTGGAAACTTTACGCCCCTTAGGTGCTTTAGCACCGCATAAGCCCAAGGAATGTCAAGGGCTCTTGCCACCTCTTCTGCCACAACGGTGCAAAAGTGGCTTAGGATTTCAGCTTCGTTGCCCTCCTTGACCATCTTGTAGGCAAGCTTTGCAATACCTCCCGCAGTATGCACCTTCATCTCCTTCAGCTCTTCCTTTGCCAACTCCTCAAGCTTTTGAATCTTTTCCATTGCCAAGGTTGGGTCTGCCCTTAGGATGCTCCTAACTGTGTTTTTGGTGAGACCTACCTTTTGGGCTATCTCCTCCTCGGTGCGCAGATATTCCTCCTTCAAGACCACCACATAAGCTGCCCTTGCCAAGCTGGGTAGCCATGTAAGGGTCCTGAATTCGGTAAGCTTGCTCAGACCACCCAGAAGGTCGATGGCCTTAAAGAAGACCCTCGTAACGAGCTGTTCAAGGTCTGCGCCCGCTTCACTTGTTGGCACTTCTGTGATCTCAATTACCATGGCTTTAACCTCCTATGGGTTCTTTTATTCTGACCAAGCCCGTTTCTGTGATCTCAAGGAAGTGGGTTCTTGTATCGTGCCCAGCCATTCTACACCCATCTATCCTAAAGAACCTAACTATATCTCCTACACTCTTTTTATACATCTTTGCCTTGTAGGGAGAGTCTATAAGTTCCTTTGCCAAGACCATGGTGCCATCCACTATGTGCCCCACCGCGTAGCCTCCAGCCGCCTCCGCAGTTAGCTCCTCATGACCGCTTCTCTTTTGGGACACGAAGATCGCTGTTTGATACCACTTTTTCATAAAGTTGTACAGCCGTCTAACAACAGCCCTTGCCATCATCTCCTTGTTCTCAAAGAGACCCGTCACAGAGTCTATCACGGTAAATTTGACCTTGTAGTTCTTTATAACGTAGGCTAAGGTTGCCAAAAGGTCTGGCACATTTTCCCTGATTCTTGTGGAGGATGCGGCGTCTATGAGGATTATGTTGTCCTGGAATTGTTCAAAGTCCAAACCCATAGCCATCGCCCTGAGCTTTAGGGACGCAGACACAAAATTGGCGGGAGATTCAACGGTTACAAAGGCAACTCTGTCCCCTCTGCTGGCACGGAAAACGGTAAACTGCTCTACCATCAGAGACTTGCCCGTGTCGGAAACCCCCGTAAGGTTCATAACAGAATAGGCTGGTATACCTTTGAGGGAGACCTTTTCCAACTTTTTGCCTACCTGCCTTACTACGAAAAAGAGATCATCTAAACCCTCTATGCCGGTGGCTACTCCGTAGAGTTCCGGAGCCTTTGCTATAGCTTGGGAACCCGTATATACCGCCGAAAGGTCCGGCTCTACCTCTTCCCTCCTTATTTCTTCTCTTTCTTCAAACTCTGCCATAGGTAAAAATATAGCCTATTTTTTCAACTGTGAAAGTTCTCTTGCGGACGCATAAAGGATCGCCTCTGCCACCACCTGGTTATCCACCTTAGCGGTGCCCTTCATCTTTGAAAGGCTCTTTTTGAGGGCGATAACCTCCAACTCAAGGATAAGTTGATCGCCCGGATAGACGGGCTTTTTGAACCGGGCGTCATCTATGCCCGCAAAAACTACTGCGTATTTGCCAATCTCCAAGTTCAAAGACTTGATCATCAAAATTCCACCCACTTGTGCCAGAGCTTCAAGGATATAAACACCCGGCATAAGGGGAAAGCCCGGAAAATGCCCTTGAAAGTAGGGCTCGTTTATGGACACGTTTTTTAATCCTACTATCCTTTTTCCCAGTTCTATCTCCAAAATTCTATCCACAAGCAGTAAGGGATATCTGTGGGGGAGGATTTGCATTATTTCCAGTATGTCCATCGGATAAAATTATAAGGGTGAAATTCTTAGAAGTTGCCCAATTCTTTCAAAAGCTTGAAGAGACCACCAGCCGGCTTGAAATGTCCGAGCTACTTTATGAACTTTTCTCAAAGGCTGACAAGGAAGAGATTGGAAAGCTCGTCTATCTCACTATGGGGGAATTGGTGCCCTCCTTTGTAGGTTTGGAGTTTGGAGTTTCGGAAAAGTTAGCCCTAGAGGCCCTTTCAAAGGCGGTGGGTATTAGGTTAGCCCAAATACAGCAGATCTATAAAAGGCTTGGTGATGTGGGAATGGTTGCTATGGAGGTCATAAAAAGGGAAGGAAGGGGGCTTAGTCTTTTACAGGTCTATGATGAGCTGATGGCAATAGCCAAGGCTAGGGGAACCTTAGATAAGGTTATGCTTCTTATAAACCTTCTTAAAGCATTATCTGGCGTTGAGGCAAAGTTTGCACTAAGGATCATTGTGGGAAACCTTCGTCTGGGAGTGGGCACCGCAACCATCATAGAAGCATTGGCACTGCTCTTGGGAAGCAGGTATTACAAAGATTTAGTGGAAAGGGCATACAATCTGTGCTCAGACCTTGGTCTTGTAGCCCGCACACTGGTGGAAAAGGGAAAGGATGGACTTTTGGAGTTTAAGATAGAGCCCGGATACCCTGTTCGGATGGCCCTGGCGGAGAGGGTCGCAGATGCAGAGGAGCTAATCAGAAGGCTTGGAAGGTGCGCCATAGAGGCAAAGTATGATGGCTTTAGACTGCAAGTTCATAAAAAGGGTAAGGAGGTGTATATCTACTCTCGCAATCTGGAACCCATGACGGATATGTTTCCTGAGATAAAGTCTGCGGTTGGAGAACTTCCGATAGAAAAAATTATCTTAGAGGGTGAGGCGTTGGCGGTTAATGAACAGACGGGAGAGTTCTATCCCTTTCAGGTTACCATTCAAAGAAAGAGAAAGTATGATGTTTATGAATTTGCCAAGGAGTACCCACTAAAGCTCTTTTGCTTTGACCTGCTGTATTTGGAAGGGGAAGACTATACGGTCAAGCCCTTCATTGAAAGAAGGAAAAAGTTGGAGGAGTTAATAGTTCCCGGTAATACTCTGGAGCTTTCGGAGCTCAAAATCGTGGATTCCGCTAAAGAGGTGGAGGATTTCTTTGAGGATGCCATAGTTAGAGGGCTTGAGGGTATTATGGGCAAAAGGCTTGATGCGCCATACACAGCAGGTTCAAGAAACTTTAACTGGGTAAAGCTAAAGAGGAGCTACAAGGGACAGTTGGCGGACACCATGGACCTGGTGATCGTGGGCTACTTTTACGGAAGGGGTGCAAGGAGCAAACTTGGAATAGGTGCTCTGCTTACCGCGGTCTATGACCCTTCCACAGACACCTTTAAAACCATCTCCAAGGTAGGCTCGGGCTTCACAGAAGAAGAATGGGTGAGGCTAAAGGAGATGTTAGACCAAATAAAGTTAGAACACAGGCACGCCAGGGTTGATTCTCTTATAACTCCCGACGTGTGGGTAGAACCAAGGTATGTTATAACCGTCTCTGCGGACGAGATCACCCGCTCGCCTTTGCATACCGCCGGAAAGGTAGGCGATGGTCCAGGATACGCCCTCCGATTTCCAAGGGCTGTTAGCTTTGTCAGGGCAGACAAACTGCCAGAGGATGCTACAACGGTGGAAGAGGTGCTGAGGATGTTCCAGATGCAAAGGAAGGTTAAGATTGAGGAGTAAGTGGCGGCGGGAGGACTCGAACCTCCGACCTGGGACTTATGAGATCCCCGCTCTAACCAGCTGAGCTACACCGCCTATCGTATTAATATTATATCATGCGAATTGTAATAGTGGGCAACGGTCCAGCCTCCGCCTCTGCCATAGAAGCCTTCAGGCAGGTGGATCAGGACTCAGAAATCATTGTGCTGTCTGATGAGCCCTACCCTACCTACGCACCCAACTGTATGGAGAATGTGATCAGGGGGGACATTTCAGAGTCTGCCCTCTTTTACAAGGGTGGCTTTGAGTTTTACGAGCGCTACAGGGTGGATTTCAGACCAAACAAGGAGGTGGTGGGTATTGATAACAAAAGAAAGGTGGTGATCGTCAAGGGCGGGGAGGAAATTCCCTACGATAAGTGCCTGCTTGCGGCGGGTGCCAGCGCCTTTATTCCACCCATACCCGGGAAGGAACTGGGAGGTGTAACCACCGCGAAGAATTTGGATGATGCCAAAAGGATCAGAGATCTTGTGCTATCTGGAAAGGTTAAAAGGGTTGTGATCGTGGGGGCTGGTCCCATAGGGGTGGAGGACGCGGAGACGCTAAGAAGCATGGGTTTAGAAGTTGCAGTGGTGGAGTTCTTTGACCGAGTTCTTCCGAGGATGTTGGACAAATACATGGCGGACAGATACATGGAAGTCCTGCAGAGGGAGGAGGGTATAGAGTTTTATCTGAACCATCAGGTTTTGGCAATTCATGGAGAGGATGGATGGGTGGAGGCGGTGGAGATCGTTCAAAACGGGAGCGACAGGAGGAAGTTCTTGAGGGCAGATTTGGTGATCCTCTCCACCGGCGTTAGACCAAGAACCCACTTGGTTGCCAACACAGACATAAAGCTTCACATAGATGAGGTCAGTGGTAAGGTGGTGGGCGGTATCCTGGTGGATGAATATCAAAGAACCTCGGACCCGGATGTGTATGCAGCCGGGGACATATGCTCAGGCATTGATGCTTGGGGTAGGCACAGATGGATCGCCCTGTTTCCACCAGCCCAGCAGGGTGGTGCGGTAGCAGGCTACAACATGGCAGGCTTAAAGGTAAAGCATTCAGGGCTCGTAGATTACAACGCGGTAAAGACGCGCTCGGTGCCCGCAGGCAGTGGAGGGCTCTTTGAGGATGCGGAAGAATCCTTGGTCTTTGAATACGAAGAGTACTTGATCAAGGTCTTTCTAAAAGAAGGTAAGGTCTATGGTTATCAGTTTGTGGGAAGACCAACCAAAAGAAGACTAAACCCAGCTAATCCTTTCCTTAAGGGCTTAGACGCTAAGGCATTTCTAAACAACAGAGGTTTGGGCTTAGAAGCCAGTGGCGTGCTCTTCCATCACTTCATAAAGCAGAAGGATAGAACCTTTTCCTCGGAGGTCATAGAGGTTATCAAAAGGGGCATGCTAAGAAGCTTAGGAAACCCTAAGTTTGAGCTTCCGCTGTTTCATTGGGAATGAAGACCTCCACCCTGTTCCTTCCTCCCTCCTTTGCCCGATAAAGGGCAATGTCCGCTTCCTTTATGAGTTCGTTTATACCCTGCATACCCTTCCTGTATTGGGAGGCGCCTATGCTTACTGTGAATACGATTACAATGGAGCCATGCTTTACCGGGTTTTTGGCAACTGCTGTCCTTATCCTTTCCGCCAAAACCCTTGCTCCCTCCAAGTCTGTGTTGGGAAGCAAAACCACAAACTCCTCTCCGCCAAGTCTGGCGCATATGTCCGACTTTCTTACTATACCTCTGAGTACATCTGCAAAGGTCTTCAAAACCAAATCTCCAACATCATGCCCATAGGTGTCGTTGATCCTCTTGAAATGGTCTATGTCTATAACCAAAAGAGAAAGGGGTTTTTCATATCTCTTTACCTCTTCAAATATAAGGCTTGCGTGTTCAAAGAAAAACCTTCTGTTTGGCAAACCGGTTAGTGGATCATAATAAGCCAGTTCCTGAAGCTCTCTGTTTTTCTCCTCAAGCTCCGAAAGCAACCTACCTATGGTAAGGGCTGTATCCACCAAGTTATTCCTCAAATGGTCAAGCTCATCCTTTGGCTTGTCAGTCTTCAAAAGCTCAATTCCTGAAAAATCATTCCCTTTGATCCTATTGGATAACTCCTGAAGCTTTACTATTCTGTCCACCAAATTTTCAGAAAATACATAAAGGAACAGAGAAGACAAAAGGGAAAGCACAAAGGAATAGGCACTAAGGACCCCCATAAGCACGTAGAAATTTATGTATATCTGGGAAACATCCTTTACAAAAAGCACTTTTCCCATAGGAAACCCTTTCCTATCCGAGAGAGGAAACTCTACCACCAAGTTTTTTTTCCACAACTTACCATACACCGCATAGCCCCTTGTATCAAGGGGAACATCTAAAACATTCTGTTTTGACATACCTGCGATAACATAGTTATCTTTGGATATCTTATCTTTTACAAAGCTGTCTAGAAACTCCTGAGGAAATTTTTCTATGTAGTCCCTGTTATATAAGATTATCCACTCTGCTCTATTCAACTCTCTTGCTACTTCCAACAATTCCATAAAATCCACTCCCAAAAACCAGCATTTTTTGCCTATTGAAATGTTTTTCCCGTAATAAACTGAATCAGTGGTAAGCAAATAGTAAGGTCTGCCAGCGCATTTGCCGTCAATTTTAAAGGCTGTGTAGTATCCAATCTCTGATGACTTTGGCAGAGTGCGGGCAAGCTCAAGACCCTTAAGCTCACGCTCAAGCAAACTGTTTAGGTTGTTATATAGAAAGTCCCTCTCCTTGATTAAGCTGTGTTGGCTTATTCTTTGAAAAATAAAGAAAAGAAAGGCTACCGTGGGCAAAAAGGTTATTAAAAAAGATACAACGATCCTGAGTAGGACCCTTCTTTTTAACATTCAAAGAGTTCCCTCCTCAAAAAGCCATCAAAGACCCTGACAACTCCTCCTTCTAAGAAAACTTCCCTGAACTCGTCGTCAAAGTCTATGGCGAGGACCTCTCCACCTTTGGTTAGAACTCGCACGGGCTTTTTTGAAACAATGCCATTTTTGTAGGCTACTATGGCGGAGGCGGTGGCACCTGTCCCACAGGCTAAGGTCTCTCCCTCTACGCCCCTTTCGTATGTCCTTATTCTTATGGCATCATCTCCCTCCCGCTCTATAAAATTTACGTTTGTGCCCTTGGGTTGGAACTCAGGATGGAACCTTATTGCCCTACCAAGCTTTTTCACATCAATTTTTTCAAGGTCATTCACTACTGCAACAAAGTGTGGCACGCCCGTGTTTATAAAGTATCCTTCTATACTCTGTGTATCCAAGCTCAAGGAAACCTCTCTGTAGTCCTTGGGTGGTGTAAGCTGTACCTTTATTCTCTTGCCATCTTCCAGAACATAAGCCCTTATAACTCCCGCCAAGGTTTCAAAACGCACCTCTTTGCCCACTATCCCCTCATCAAAGGCAAACCTAACCGCACACCGAGAACCATTACCGCACATCTCTGCCACAGACCCGTCCGAGTTGAAAAATTGCCACTTAAAGTGGTTCTCCGGATTCTCTGGGTTCTCTATAAGTATTAACCCATCCGCTCCAACTCCCGTATGAAAGGCGCAAACCCTTTTTACAAACTCTTTAATATCAAGGTTTAAGGACCTTAAAAACTCCTCAACCTTTCCATCTCTGTTGTCTATAACCACAAAGTCATTGCCCGAACCCTGAAGCTTGGCAAAACGCATGAAAAAATTTTAGCAGAGATCAAAGCTTTATGAGATGCTCATAAACTACTTTTCCTCCCAAACTTCCCTGATAGAAAAGCAGGATCACCAAAAGCACCAAAAGAACAGTGAAAACATTTCTGAAAACAGGTTTTTTGTCCATCAAAAACCTTACAACACCCAAAGCCAAAAAGAGAGGCGTCATAGAAAGACCCAGATACTGGTGGATTTTAAAGAACGATATTTGATAAAGAATGTCTTCTATTGGCTCATAGGCTATGATGCCCGAGACACTGCCTCCTACCACCGCAAGAACGCTCAGGTAGGTGATGAGGGCATGCAATCCGTCGGGCTGGATTTTTTTGAACCTGTAGTAAAGGTCTATCACCAAAAGGGCAACGGGCAGGGCTATGGCAAAATGGACCACTGGCGGATGAACCTTTATGAGGTCTATTGCTTCCATCTTACTTTCACCTCCTTATAAAATCTTAATACTTCTGCAACAAAACCACACAGAAACAGGCTATGCCTTCCTCTTGGCAAAACCCCTCCCTTCTTTTGCCTTTTAGGGAAACCTGATCCCTTTCCACACCCAAGAGCTTGGCTAAGTTCTCTATGAGCCTTTCTTTGATGGGTGCGATCTTTGGTTGGTCTGCCACCAAGGTGCAATCCACATTGACTATGCGGTAGCCCTTTTCGTGCAATTTTTCTAAAGCGGTTTTTAAAAAGATTACAGAGTCTGCGTTCTTCCACTTTGGGTCTGTGTCTGGAAAGAGTTGTCCTATGTCCTGTTCTCCGATCGCAGACAGAAGGGCGTCTGCGATAGAGTGCAGAACTACATCTCCGTCCGAATGTCCCTTTAGCCCCTTCGGGAAATCTACGCGCACACCCGCTAAGATTAAAGGCTTGCCCTCCTCAAAGGGATGGGCATCAAAGCCAAAGCCTACCCGGAACATCACAAAATCTCCCTCAGCACCTCTATGGCAAAATCCACATGTTCCTTTTGGATTATCAAAGGTGGAACAAACCTTATGACCCTTTCCGCGGTGCAGTTTATGAGCAGTCCTCTTTCTAAGGCTTTTAAAACCACCTCTTGGCAGTTTTCTTCCCTCTCAAGCCCCAGCATCAACCCCTTTCCCTTTACCCTTCCAAAGGGACTGAGCCTTTCTTTGAAGTAGTTTCCCACCTCTTCCACATGGTCCAATAGCTTTAAAACCTTTTCTATTACCACCTTTGCACAGGCGCAGGCTAAAGCATTGCCCCCAAAGGTAGAACCATGACTCCCGGGCTTAAAGGCTTGGGCTACCTCCTCCCTTGCAATCACACAGCCTATGGGAAAGCCACCACCGAGCCCCTTTGCCAAGGTTATGATGTCTGGCTTTATGCCAAAGTGCTGATAGCCATAGAACTTACCCGTCCTCCCTAAGCCCGTTTGAACCTCATCCACTATGAGAAGTAGCCCCTCCCTTCTACAGAGTTCTTCCACCTTTGCCAAAAACTCGCCCTCCGCCTCGTTTATGCCACCTTCCCCTTGGATCACCTCAAGCATTATGCCCGCGGTTTCTTTCCTCAGAAGCCTTTCCACAGATTTTATATCGTTGAGTTCTGCATAATCAAAACCATCAAGCAATGGTTCGAAGCCCTTATGGACCTTCTCCTGAGCTGTAGCAGACATCGCCCCAAAGGTCCTTCCGTGAAAGGAGTTCTTAAAGGTTATAATTCTGTATCTTTTTTCTCCCTTCTCCCAGAAGTACCTTCTTGCCAGCTTTATGGCTCCTTCGTTTGCCTCTGCACCGCTGTTGCAGAAAAAGACCTTTGCGGGCTCGCCAAACTGCTCCACCAACAGCCTTGCAGTTTCCTCCTGCCAAGGGTTCTGGTAAAGGTTAGAAACATGCCAAAGTTTGTGTGCCTGCTCACACAGTGCCTCTACAAGGTCTGGGTCCGAGTGCCCCAGCACATTCACCGCCACCCCACCCACCAAGTCCAAGTATCTTTTACCCTTTTCATCGTACAGATAAACTCCCTCTCCACGCACAAAAGATACAGGAAGCCTTTTGTAAGTGTCCATCAAAAAGCTCATGAGAGAAACTCCCTCAGTCTGCTTATTGCCTTCTTTAGCTCTTCCTCTTTACGAGTGTAAGCTAACCTTACAAAGTGATTGGTTTGATTTTTTCCAAAGTCTATACCCGGTGTGAGGGCTACCTTTGCCCCTTTTAGAACCTCAAGACAGAACTCGTAAGCATCCTTGGAGTATTTGCTGATGTCCGCCCAAAGGTAAAAGGCGCCACTGGGCTTTCCCTTTATAGGCAGAATATCCTTTATGCCCTCGTACAGCAGGTCCCTGCGTCTTTTGAAGGTCTCTTTGACCTTTGAAAGGTAATCGTAATCAAAGGCACCCAAGGCGGAATACTGGCTAAGGGTTGGAGCGCAGATATAGATGTTTTGCATGACTACCTCCGCCCTTCTTATGAGGTCCTCTGGTAGGATCATCCAACCCACCCTAAAACCGGGCATACAGAAAAACTTAGAAAAGCCGTTTATAACAATAGCCCTGTCCCAAAACTCAAGGGCAGTTCTTTCCCTTCCTTCATAAACAAGCCCATGGTATATCTCATCGGATATTAGGTATATGTTCCTTTCCCTGCAGTATTCACACAGGGCTTTGAGGTTCTCCTCATCGTAGAGGGTGCCCGTTGGGTTTGATGGAGAAGAGATATGAACGCCCTTAACGTCCAAACCTTCCAAGTGCTCTGGTGTGATCTGATAGTTTGTGCCTTCATCAACATTCACAAAGACGGGCTCCACACCCAAAAGGTGGGCAAAGTTCTTGTAGCAAGGATAAGATGGGTCTGCGAGGGCTACCCTATCTCCAACGTCAAAGAGTATGGAGTAGGCTACCAAGAAGGCAGAGGAGGTGCCGGTGGTAATAACCACCCGTTTTGGGTCTATATCAACTCCGTAATAGTCTCTGTAATGTTTGGCGATCCTTTCTCTGAGTTCCCACAGTCCAAGGCTTGGAGTGTAGTTAAAGAGTCCCTTTGAGACAGCCCAGTTTAAACGCTCTATTACACCCGGTGGTGGCTCCAAGTCCGGTTCTCCAATTTCCAAATGCACAACATCGGGAATTTCTTGGGCTAGCTTTAGGATGTCCATTACTATGAAAGGGCTCAGTTCTCTTCGCATGGCTGGGTTCAAAAATTATAAGACCCTTCTTTTTATTCTCTTTGAAAGATTGCACATAAGCTCGTAGGGTATGGTTCCCGCCAGTTTGGCTAAATCTGTAAAGCTCTGCCCTTGGCAAACTATATCCACCCAATCTCCTACCTTTGGCTGTGTTCCGCTCAGATCCACGATGGTCATATCCATGGTGATGTTGCCGAGTATTCTTACGGGCTTTCCTTGGTAGTAAAGGACTCCCCTGTTGGAAAGGCTCTTCATGAGCCCGTCCGCATAACCAAAGGCAACCACACCCACCAAGGTATCCCTTTCAAGGATATAGCTTCTTGAGTAGGATATAGGATGTCCCTTGGGAAGACTTTTCACGGATATTAACCTTGCCCTTAAAGTAAGGACTGGCTTCAATTCAATGGGATAGTTAGGCAAAGGCTCTTCTCCATACAGGGCAAGACCGACCCTTATGTGGGTAGCAAAGGGCACTTTATAGATCAGTCCCGCCGAGCTTTCCAAATGCACATACTTTATTCCTTTGTATCTTTTAAGGATCTTTTTAAAGTCCTCTATCTGCCTTTTGGAAAACTCTTCGTCTGCGGGAGAGGAAAGATGCGTTAGCAAACCCTCCACCCTTGGGTCCTCTACAAACTCATCCAAAAAGCCGAGCCTTCCCATGCCCGTGTCAAACTTGAGATGTAAGGGAACTTTTAGCCCCTCCACCGCCCGCAAGTGTTCCCTGTGGGATATAACAGGTGTTAGCTTATAATCCACCAAAGCTTTTCCTTCACCCTTTAGCACTCCACCCAAGACCAGGATGGGCTTTTTTACCCCCAACCTTCTCAGCTCGATGCCCTCCTCCACGCATGCTACCGCCAAAAACTCCACCTCCCTTGAGGACTCCAAAAGGCTTGCAATATACTTTACTCCCACGCCGTAGGCATCAGATTTGACAACCGCTATTATAGGCTTGCCGGAAAACTGATAAAGACTCCTTACGTTATGAAATAAAGCTTCCTTGTCTATCAGGAGGACGCTCCGGGACATTAAGCTTTTATTTTAAGGTAGGGTCCTCCCTTTTTCCTGTAAGAATTTCAATGAGCTCTTTGACGGTTATTATGCCCTGCTTTTTTAAAAGATGACCGTTAGCACCGCTTATAAATATGCCCTCTTCATAATCCCCAAGCCATGCCGCACCCAGCCTGTCTGCGATGCAAAATCCCACCTTTTTTGCCTCCTCTCCTTTGTTGCAAGGCACCACGCAGTGGGAAACACAACCGTTCCATCCATTGTATCCAAGCAACAACCTTTCCACAAAGGGCGTCTTTACCACCCTCAGTGGATAACCCACAGGAGACTTAAAGAGTATGATGTCCTCCTCTTCCGCCTTCAGTAAAATTTCCTTGTATATCTCAGGTGCGTCGCACTCTACGGTGGCTATGAAACGAGTTGCTATTTGAACACCGCTCGCACCCCTCTCCATATACCAAAGGATGTCTTGGTAGCTCCAAACACCGCCCGCAACTATGACGGGAATTCCGCCCCACCTTTGGGCTTCTTCAAGAACTGAAGGAAACAAATATTCCAACTGATACTCGGGCATAAAGCACTCTTCGTATTTAAAACCCTGATGCCCTCCGGACTTGGGACCCTCCAAAATCACCGCATCCGGTAGCCTTTTGTATCTCTTCTCCCATGTCCGGCATATCAGATTAAGAGCCCTTGCGGAGGAAACTATGGGAATAAGGGCAACATCTGCACCCTCTGCGTATTCTGGCATCTTCAAAGGCAATCCTGCACCGGTTATTATAGCATCCGCCCCGGCTTCTATTGCGTCCCTAAGCACACGCCCATAGTCCGTTATGGCATACAAAACATTTACCCCTATAGCACCCCTACCTTGAGAAATCTCTTTGGCTTTTTGGATCATCAAAGTTAAAGCCTCTTTGCTGTGGGTGTATATAGAACCTATGGGACGCCCAAACTTATCCCTCTTGACAAGCTCCGGGAACCTGTAGCCTGTGCCCACCGCAGAAATAACACCCATAGCCCCTTCCCTCGCCACCGCACCCGCCAGCTTCTCCCAAGAAAGACCAACACCCATACCACCTTGTATTATGGGAACCTCCAACACTTTATTTCTAATCTTCAAAGGCTTTAAACTCATAGACCACCTCGCAAAAGTTTTGCTTATTAATTTAACCCACGAGGCTGAATAAAGCAAACAATATAATAGGGTTTAAAAAACCAACACCCTATGGAATTGGGTTAAAATTTAAGTCATGGGGTACTCGGGGGACAATTCCACGCACTACTTTATACCTGGCATTGGTATTTACAATCTTGATATAGAAAAGGCAAAACCTGTAAAAATCCTATACGATTTCTTAGACGAAGTTGGAGAAATTGACAGATTAAAGAACTTAGACCATTTGGGTATTGTGAGGGAGGTTATAGACGGAGCAAGACATTCAAGGTTTGATTACATCGCCCTGATTTTTGCTCTTATAGATAACTGGGATCAAAAAGTAGATGAAATTCATGCATTTTCAAGTGTAAAGTTTAAACTTGAGGTTGGAGAAAAGGAAGTAAAAGGGAAAGATCTAATTAAATGCTGGGCTTTATTATTTAATATTGGGCACTTAGAGTGGACATTTTTCACAGAAAGGATCCTGCTAGAGGTTCTTTTTCAAGAAAAACTTCATACAAAATTGATAGAAAACATTGATAAAGAAGAAATAAAGAAGAGAGCCAAAGAAATATTTAAATTCTGTGATTATAGCCATTTCTATCAAATCTTAGCTTATTTGAGGTTTGATTGTTTGTATAAACAAAATAAGGACAAAATAAATAAAGAAGACAAAATCTGGTTTGAAGAAGTATATAAGCAGATGTTTAAAAAATACATTGTTGATGACTTTTCTGATAAAGTGGAAGAAAGTAATTTACCCTACCTAAAAAGCTTATACCGTACTGTAAGAAACATTGCCTTCCTCCTCTTGGACTCATTTTATACTCCATCTGGGCTTAACCTTTCTCCTGTATTAATACTCGATAATCCAGAACTTATACGTAGCATAGTTTTTGGTGAGACTGAAATTTCCAATACATTGAAATTTCTTAACAGACAGTTGTATAAAAGCGTGTACTTAAACGAAAAAGTCTTGGCGATACAGAGCCTATACTACGAAGATTTGAAGAAAAAATTAAAAAAGAGAATAGAAGATTTAAAAAATGGTATAGATATATGTAATTGTGATTTTGTTAATAAAATTTACGATGAGTTGATAAAAGATGTTATAAAAGAAGTCAAGAAGGATGTGAAGAGCAAAAGTAAACACATACCAATTATGAGGTTTGAATTTGAAGGTGATGATCTTAATAAACAATTAAAAGAAGAGCTATATAAGCCGCAGTTGGTAGAAATAAATTCAAATTTAAACTTTTATAAAGTAGTTTGGAAAACACCTTTGAACTTCTATGTGATTCAATACAACTCCAATGCTGATAAGCAAAGTTCAATAGCAACTCTTAAAGAATCATTTGATATGGTTAAAAAGTTCCTAATAAGTATAAAGGACAAAGATAATGGGGCAGGTTATATAGAGCATAAAAGGGATGTGATAGAAAAAATAGCTAAGAAATACGTATCACAGGCACTGAAAATTTTCTTTAATAGTGAAGATATAAGATGGGAGTGGAAACATACCTCTTTTCTTAGAAGCTACTTCAACTTCCCTGATGCAGTTATGGGTTTTACGGATGATGTTTATGGATTCTACAAGGAAAATATAACTTCAAAATTTGACGAAAAGCGTAATGAAACAAGCGAATCGTATAGAGGGAAAATGAAAAGCATAAAGAAAGAATTAGAGGCAAAGCTGGAAGTTGTTAAAATACTCAAGGATGGAGAAGAATCAATAAAAGGAAAACCGGACATTCTCTGTATAACAATATCAAATCTAATTGCATATTCTGTACACTCTGGAAATCAACTTATGGAGGTTGATGGTCTGATTCTTGGTTTAACCACCGAAAAGCAACTCTTTATATGTCTAATAGAAGCAAAAAGTAGTAATGAAAAGGCGGTAAAAAATTTGAAATCAAAAATTTGTGCTCGTATACAAGACATTTTAGAAGTCTATGATATATCTAAGATATCTAATCTAATAAACTCGGTAAAAGGTTTAAAAGATAACGAAAAAGATCTTAGCATAGCTTACTTGATAATAACCGACGAAAAAAATCCCAATTCTTTCTGATCCTTGATTTTTTGCTAAATGAGAATTATTATCAATAGTAGGAGGAAACGGAATGGAGAGAGTTTACGTTTTTGACACTACCCTTAGGGATGGAGAGCAGGCACCGGGTTTTTCTATGACTGCGGAAGAAAAGCTGCAGATGGCTCTTCAATTGGCAAAGCTCGGAGTTGATGTAATAGAGGCGGGCTTTGCGGCGGCTTCTAAGGGGGACTTTGAGGCGGTCAAGCTTATTGCGGAAGAGGTTAAAGGACCTGTAATATGTTCCTTGGCGAGGGCTTTGGAAAGGGACATTGAACTGGCAGCACAAGCCCTTGAAGGGGCAGAAAGGAAGAGAATACACACCTTTATTGCCACCTCTGAAATTCATATGAAATACAAACTAAGGCTATCCCCCGAGGAGGTGCTTGAGAGGGCAGAGAAGGCGGTAGCCTTTGCCAGAAGATTTACCGACGATGTGGAGTTTTCGTGTGAGGATGCTACGCGCAGTCAGAGGGAGTTTTTGTATAGGATCATAGAAAGGGCAATAAAGGCGGGTGCCACTGTTATAAACATACCGGACACGGTAGGTTATGCGGTGCCGGAGGAGTTTGCCCAGCTCATAGAGGATATTCGCAACAATGTGCCAAACATAGACAAAGCCATAATCAGCGTCCATTGCCACGATGACCTTGGTATGGCGGTGGCAAACTCTTTGATGGCTATAAAGCACGGGGCAAGGCAGGTAGAGTGCACCATAAACGGCATAGGAGAGAGGGCAGGCAACGCCGCGTTGGAAGAGATAGTGATGGCTCTGAAGGTAAGGAAGAACTTTTTTGGTGGGCTATACACCAACATAAACACCAAGGAGCTCTATAAAACCAGCCGGCTACTTTGCCGGATCACCGGGAGCTTTGTGCCACCCAATAAGGCGGTGGTTGGAGACAACGCCTTTGCCCACGAATCGGGCATTCATCAGCACGGTGTACTCTCTAATCCATTAACCTATGAGATCATGAGCCCAGAGGATGTGGGCTTTCCATCCACCCGCATAGTGCTCGGAAAGCACTCCGGCAGGCATGCCCTTAAAAGCAAGCTAAAGGAAATGGGCTATGAGCTCTCGGAAGAGGAAATAGACAAAATCTTTGAGAAGTTCAAAGCCCTTGCGGACAAGAAAAAAGAGGTGTACGAAGAAGACTTGGAGGCGATCATCTACGAGGAGGTTATGAAGGTAGAAGAGGAGGAACCGGTGAAGGTTCTTCACTATCAGGTTCAGACGGGAGACAAGCTACTTCCTACTGCAACGGTGGTGCTCTCTTACATGGGAGAAGAGAGGACAGCCACTTCCACCGGAAACGGTCCTGTGGATGCTGTAATAAAGGCAATACAAAAAGCACTGAGTATAGAGCCCAAGCTCTTGGATTTCTCCATAAAAGCCCTAACGCCCAACACGGACGCCCAAGCGGAATCAAGGCTTGTGATAGAGCTTGATGGTATTAAGTCCTCCGGAAGGGGTGTGGATGTGGATGTGATAAAGGCAAGTGTGCAGGGCTTTGTGGATGCCCTCAATAGGGCTATTCTAAGAAAGAATTACATCCTCTCAAGGCAGAGGGTCAGAGAGGAGGGAACCGTTTAAGCTTTAAGGTATGTAGCGGAGAGCAGGGCTTTTGTGTATGGGCTTTTTGGTGCATCAAAAATAGAAACCACATCACCCTCCTCCACCACCTCTCCCTCCTTTAAAACCAAAATCCTGTCTGCCACTTCCGCCACCACTCCAAAATCGTGGGTTACCAAAATAATGCCCTTTCCCTCCTCCTTTAACTGGGTAAAAAGTCCCAAGATCTTCCTTTGAACGGTTAAGTCCAAGGCGGTGGTAGGTTCGTCTGCCAGCACCAGCTTTGGGTTGCAAACCACCGCAATGGCAATGCAAACCCTTTGCCTTAGTCCTCCAGACAGCTGATGAGGGTAAGAGTTCATAACCCTTTCCACATCCTGCACACCAACCTTTTTTAGCACCTCCACGACCCTCTCCTCTCCACCTGCCTTACCGAAGTGGGCGGTGTATGCCTCAAGGATCTGATCCTTTACCTTAAAAAGAGGGTCCAAATACAGAGAGGGCTCCTGAAAGACTATGCCTATTTCTTTACCTCTTAGCCTTCTGTACTCTTCCTCCCGCAGGTTCAAAAGTTCCTTTCCTTCCAAGAGGATACTACCGCTCAGCTTTGCGTTCTTGGGCAAAAGACCCATAATAGACAGCAAAATGGAGCTCTTCCCTGAACCCGATTCACCCACTATACACAGAACTTCTCCTCTGTTTAAGGAAAAGCTAACATTCTTTAAAACCCTTTTATCACCGTAGCTTAGGGAAAGGTCTTTTACCTCAAGTAGCATTTACAAGCCTTTCAAAGGAGGGCTTTATGCGGTCGTAAAGCTCCCAAAGGTCTTGGGATATCACCTTTGTTTTGGCTATGGTGGGCATAAAGTTTGTGTCTCCGTTCCATCTGGGAACTATGTGAAGGTGAATGTGGCTCTCTAAACCCGCACCCGCAGACCTACCCAAATTGTAGCCAAGATTAAAGCCGTGGGGCTTCATAACCTCCTCTAAAGCCTTAATGGAAACAACCGTTAGCCTGTGAATCTCTAAAACCGTCTCCTGGTCCAAAAGGCAAAAGTTCCCTATGTGTTCGGTAGGGGCAACCATTAAATGCCCTGCATTGTATGGATATTTGTTAAAGATCACAAAGGCTTTTTTACCTCTGTATAACACCAAATGATCCCTCAGCTTTTCCTCCAGTTGGGAGACCGCATCACACAAAAAGCATCCAGAAGTTTGGTCTATCTTTTCCACATATGAACTTCTCCAAGGAGCCCACAGAAGGTTCATAGCCTCAAAAGCCTCCTTATTGCGTTTTCCACCTCCTCCTCTGTGGGTATGTAATCGTGCCTTTCCAGTTCCATGGTGTCCCTAAAGTAGAGCACCGTCGGAAAGTAAAAGATGCCCAGGTCTTCGGGAGTGGTGTTTTCTTCTGCGTTCATGGCAAAGAAATTGACCTTATCACCGTATATTGCCTTAAACTTGGCAAGAAGGTCAAAGAGCTCCTGATTTTTCTCCGAGCCGGGCTTGTAGAAAACAACCACCGCAGGCTTTTCCGCAGAAATTGCCCTGTCGTATATATCCTTATCTGTTACCTCTTCAAACATTTACAGCACCTCCAAAGGTAATTTTATCCTAAAGCCTGTATGATTGAGCTCATGGTTTGTGAAAGGGTAGAGTTTGAGGTGGAGCAGGATGCAAAGGGACCGAGGGCAAAGAACGTAAAAGTAATTTCCTAACACACCTTCCCCCTTCGGGGGGCTTTATATATTTTTTTCTTTTATGGAAGAGATTCTGTTTGAAAAGGGTGTAAAACATACCCTTCATGGCTTGAACTTTTACCTTTCATATTTTGACGATATTGCCAGAGTTCTACCGAGAGATTGCTATTGCTTTATTGTGGGAGGATGGATAAGGGACAGAGTTCTTGGGGAACCGGTTGGCTACAAGATAGACGTAGACCTACTGCTTACCTGCGACCCGTTAAAGGTGGCATCAGATTTTGCAAAGCTCGTGGGAGGGTCATACTTTGAGTTTGAAAAGAAGGGGCTTCTTAGGAGACCCACCATAGCCACCGTCATAATAAATCTTCCACCTTACAAGTACAGGTTTGACTTTGCCCAAATAAAAGGAAAGGATGTGGAGAAGGCTCTAATAGAGGACCTTCTTTCGAGGGACTTTACCGCCAACGCTATGGCTGTTAGCATTGATGACGTTCTCAGCATAGGTGCCAAGCAAACGATCCTCTATGATCCAGCCCATGGTATGGAAGACCTGCAGGAGGGCCTTCTTAGACCTGTGTCCTTGAAGAACTTAGAAGAGGACCCTGTCAGAATGCTGAGGGGCTTTAGACTCAGCGTGGAGAAAAGATTGGACCTAACTCAGGACTTTCTGGACTTTGTCAAGAAAAAGGCGGAGCTTATAAAAAAGGCACCCATGGAAAGGGTCTCCTTGGAACTGCTAAAGATTCTAAGGCACAGAGAAGGCGGAAAGGTTATCCGGCTACTTTATGAAAACAACCTGCTCCAGCAGATCATTCCAGAGACGGAAAGATGGAAGGAGATCACAAACCAAGGGCAACATCACAAATACCCCCTCAATGAGCACATGCTGAGAATTATGGAGTTTATAGACCAAGTGGTGGAAGAAAGAGAAAGGTTCTTGCCCGCAGAGCTTTTGAAAGGAATAGGAGAGAAAGAATTTTTGGGAGAATTCTCCGACCTGGAACTCCTCAAGCTCTCTGCCCTTCTTCATGATATTGCCAAACCTTACACCTTTGAGCTAAGGGATGGTAAAGCCACCTTCTACAATCACGACAGGTTGGGAGCCCAAATGTCAAGGGACATTCTCAAGAGGCTAAGGCTGGGGGATGATGCAATTCAGTTTGTTTCCAAATTGGTGGAACATCATCTGCGACCCTTTTATCTGAGGGAAGCTTTCAAAAAGGGTGAGCTTACGAACCGGGGAAAGGCAAAGTTTTGGAGGGATTGCGGAGATATTGCAGGTTGGCTCTTTTTGCACGCCATTGCGGACGCCTTTGCCAGCGGGGACGACCAGGAGGAAATCAGTTGGCTTTTGAAGACCATCCACGAGCTTGAGGATTTTAGAAAAAGGGAGCTTAGCAAAATACCCACTAAGCCTCTGCTTTCCGGATATGAGATCATGGAGATTTTAGGAATAGGTCCAGGTCCAAAGGTGGGGGAGATAAAGAGGGCTTTGGAGCAAGCCCAATGGGAAGGAATTGTAAAGACCAAAGAGGAAGCCATAAACTTTGTGAAATCTCAAAAGCTTTAAGGTTCCTTCATCCAAGGTCTGTATTCCATCACCTGCTCATTTTTTGGCTAAGTCCTCCGCATCTTCAAACCAACCTACAAGGTTTATGACTGCATATTGCCAAGCTTTTTCCAAACTCTCTTTTTGCTCAGCCTTTTGTCTGAGGGAAGGAGTATCTTTAAAGAGCTTTTTGATCTCGCTTCTTGCGTTAATTATACTCTTTTTCCAACTGCCACCCATATAAATCTCCTCCCTGAAGTTTTCCCACTTGTAAAGGTGCTCCATTATAACTGCCATAAGGCTTACCAAGCTTTTCAGTTCCCTCTTTGCCATATCCTCTATCTCCTCCAGGAGGTTTTCCCAGTCTACAAGGTCGTATTCTCCGTTTTTAAGGAGCTTCAGATTTTCCATGACCCAAAGGTAAAAGTCCTTTTCGTATAGCTCTTTTAGGTTTTGGGTCTTTAGTTCCATGGTTTTTAAATTTACTCCCTCACAAGCCCAAAGTTTGTTGGAGAGCCGTCCTTTAGCCTAAGTTCAAAACCTATGCCACAGTCCTGCCCTTGCTTTCCTACCTTTCCAAGCACTTGACCCTTTTTTACGCTTTCCCCTTTCTTCACAAAGACCCTTTCCGCCCTTGTATAAACGGTTATGTACCCATCTTCCTGCTCTACCATAACCACCCAACCGTAGCCTTTAAGGTCATCCCCCGCATAGAGTACTTTACCCCTTTCAACAGCCCTAAAGAATTCATCGCAGGAGCTTTTTATAAAGTAGCCTCTGTGGGATCTTATTGGAATGCCTTTAACGGGCATTGGTACTTTTGGAACTTCCACAGTGGGCGGTTTTACCTCCGGTTCCCTTGTGGGCTCCTTGGGCTTTGGGACTTCCTTTGGGGGTTTGGGCGGGGTCTCTTGTTTTCTATACACCGGAGGCCTTCGGTCCCTTATCTCTATTTGCACGCAGGAGTTAATAAAGGTAATTAAAAGGAAGACGGTAATCGCTTGCTTCCAAGCTCCTGTAGGCATTTGGTAGGTATTCTACCAGATCAAGGGCTCGGACGCTCTCTGTGTGCTTTTCTCTTTCTGCGATCTCTCCAGCCAGTCCATGGATAAAGACACCCAACTTGAGGGCATACTCCACCTCAAAGCCCCTTCCCACCAGTGCGGACAGAATGCCAGAGAGTACATCACCCACTCCACCCTTTGCCATGGCAGGAGTTCCCCTTGTGGATAAAAAGCACCTCCCATCGGGTGTCCCTATAGCGGTTCTTGAGGACTTTAGCACCACGTAGCATTTGTTATTGACAGCAAACTCCAAAGCCCGGTCCATAAGGTTATGGATGATATCCTCCTTTGGTAGACCTGAAAGCCTTTCAAACTCTCCCACATGGGGCGTCAGAATGGTGGGACTGCCTCTTTCCTTCAAGACCTCCAGCCTTTTGCTGTCTGCCAAGTTATTTAGGGCGTCTGCGTCCAAAAGGATGGGCTTTTCCCAAACTTCCAAGAGCTTTAGCACAAGCCTTTGTCCCTCTTCTGTCCTTCCCATACCCATTCCGATCCCTAAAACGCTAAACCTGTCCTGTTCTTTAAGGATAGTCTCCCAAGCTCTGTAAGAGAGAAAGTCCTCGCCGGGCAAGGGAATGCTCATCTCTTCGGTGAGGGCTACTTCAAAGATGGGATTTAAATTTTGCGGAACACCCACGCTAACGAGCCCAGCACCAGCACGGGTAGCAGACTTCGCGGACATAATAATAGCCCCTGTTTTCCCAACGCTACCACCTACCAAAAGCACATGCCCAGCCTTTCCTTTGTGGATATCTGGCTCCCTTTTAGGCGGTTCAACCCTCAAAATCACCTCCCTTCTTACATCCTCCACAAAAACCTCGGGTATTCCTATGTGGGCTACGTAGAGCTCTCCACATTGTTTTGATGCGGGATGCAAAAGGTGGCAGACCTTGGGAAACTGAAAGGTAACGGTGATGTTGGCTTTAACGCTTGGGGTGTAGAGCTTTCCGCTGTCTGCAGAGAGCCCGGAGGGAATATCCACCGAAAGGATGGGCACCTTTGTTCTTTCTAAGGTTTTTATTATTGCCTCCGCGGGTGGTTTCACCGGTGGCTGAAAGCCTGTGCCAAAGATGGCATCTACAATAAGGTGGTAATCTTCCAAGGGTGGAAGCTCCTTAAGAGGCTCCACTCCTAAAGCCCGTAGAAGGTTGAGTTGAAATAGGGCATCTCCCTTTACCTCACCAAACACAAGGAACACATCCACCCGATAGCCCCAGAGCTTTAAATGCCTTGCACAGGCGAGCCCATCCCCTCCGTTGTTTCCTTTGCCCACTAACACAAGGACCTTTGAACCCTCTGGGAACCTCTGCTTGATGACCCTCGCCACCGCCAAGGATGCGTTTTCCATGAGCACAAGGGAAGGAATGCCAAGCTCTTGTATGGTTTTTCTGTCCGCGAGGGACATTTCCTCTGAATTGAGGACCTTCATGCTTAAAATATTACCCTATGATACTACTTGTTTTGCTAATGTTCCCTCTTTTTGTTTTTGCCCAGAGCTTTGAACAGCTTGAAAAAAGGCTTGCCCAGATCAACACAATAAAAGTTTCCTTTGTGCAAAAGACCAAATACACTTGGCGCACAAAGGAGGATGTAGCAAAAGGCTTTTTTTATGCCCAAAAGGGTGGAAAGTTCCGCATAGAGTACGAACAGCCAGAGAAGATGATTATCGTTTCCGATGGAAGGGAGGTCGTTCTCTACTATCCAGTCCAGGGCAACGCCCTAATAGACAGTATGGAGAAGAATCAATCTCCAGTGGTAGAGTCTCTGCTTTTGGTCTCAAAGCCACTGGGAGAGGTCTTTGACCTGGTGGGTGAGATTGAAAGGGACGGGAAGAACTTTCTTGTCTTAAAGCTCAAGGTTAATGACGATTTCTTTCATAGGGTTTTGGTTCATGCGGACCGGGATGGAACGCCAAGGTTGGTTCGCGTAGAGGAAAAGGATGGAACTATTACAGAGATAGAGTTTTTAGAGGTGCGCACAAACTTTAGCCCTTCTCAGGGTCTTTTTAAACTACAACTGCCACCCAATGTTAAAGTAAAAAGGGTTCATTGAACGTATGGTTAAGGTGGAAAGGGCGACCACAGAGGACATAGAGGAGTTAGCCAACATATACTTGGAGGGCTACGCTGGACTTGAGGAATACGCTTACACCCACAGGGAGGATGTGCTTACTTACCTTAACTGGCTCTTTAGGAGGGATGTGGCGGGTGTTTTTGTGGCGGAGGTGGATGGTAAAAAGGTAGGGTTTGTGGCAGCGGACGGAAATTGGTTTAGCAAGAGGGAAGGCAAGGTGGTGGGTGCCATACACGAGCTGGTGGTTCTGCCCGAGTACAGAAATAAGGGCATTGGGAAAAAGCTTTTGGAGAAAGCCCTTGAATACTTTAAGGAGAGGGGTCTGCCTCTGGCGGAGCTCTGGGTTGGTGATGAAAACATAAGGGCTATAGAATTTTATAAAAAGCACCGCTTTGAAGAGAGGGATAGGTTTAACTACTGGATCAGGATGACTAAACGGTTGGAAAATGAGAATAGTGGTTAAAATAGGTTCAAACCTTATCCAAACGGAGGAGGGAGATATAGACCTCAGTCTCATCAGCAAGCTGGGCAGAGAAATAAAGAGGCTAAAAGCCTTGGGAAATGAGGTGGTCATAGTCTCCTCCGGTGCAGTGCTCTGTGGTCTAAAAAAGCTGAACTTAACAGAAAGACCAAAGAGTTTGGTGGAAAAGCAAGCTTTGGCGGGCATTGGGCAGGCTTATCTTATTCATCTTTATGACCTTGTCTTTTCCAACTATAAGCTGGTGCCCGCTCAGGTGCTTTTGACCTCTGATGTGTTCACCGACAAACACAAGTTTGAGAACGCTAAAAATGCCTTGGAAAAGCTTCTGGAGATGGGTGCGGTGCCGGTGATCAACGAGAACGATGCGGTGGCTGTGGAGGAGCTTCTCTTTGGCGACAACGACTTCCTTGCGGTGCACACCGCCTTTATGCTTCAGGCGAACCTTTTAGTGATCCTATCTACCGCGGGAGGGCTCAGAGACCACCAAGACCAAGTAGTTCCCTTTGTGGAGGATGTGGATTCAGCCTTTGCCTTTGTTAGAGGGGTCAATTCCACCTACGGCACCGGCGGAATGCTCAGCAAACTGACCGCCACCAAGATTGCGGTCCGTTTGGGAATTCCGGTGGTCATAACCGGAAAGGAGGACTCTTTGGAGGAGGTCCTACAGGGCAGGACAAAGGGTACCTACTTTAAGCCTCTACCTCCACCAAGGCAGGGCAAAAAACTGTTGGCTATGGTGGAAAAGCCAAGGGGTGCTCTTTACATAGATGAGGGAGCCTTTAAGGCCCTCAAATCGGGCAAGAGCCTGCTTCCTGCGGGTATAAAGAAGGTGGAGGGTAGCTTTCAGCGTGGTGATGTGGTGGTGATCTATACGGAGGATGGTCTGCTGGTGGGCAAGGGCAAAACCAACTTTTCCTCTGAGGAACTAAGGAGGGTTCTTGGAAAGAAGGGGGAGGAGGTTAGGCGTATTTTGAAGACCACCAAAGAGGAGGCGGTGCACAGGGACTATATGGTGGTCTTTTAGAGTAGCCTTTGGGCAAGGGCAAGGTCCTCTGGATATGTGATCTTTATGTTAGTGGGCTCGCCCATAACCACACCTACCCTGTAGCCATACCTTTCCAAAAGCATGGCATCATCCGTGGCAAAAAAGCCTTCACCCCTTGCCCTAAAGTGGCATTCCAAGAGAACCTTTCTTAAGAAGGCTTGGGGTGTTTGTGAATGCCAAAGACCTGTCCTGTCAATAGTTTTTATCACCATACCTTCCGAGACTTGCTTTAGGGTGTCCCTGACGGGTAGGGCACAGATCTTTCCTTCAAAGTCTCCGAGCTCAGAGACCTTTAAAAAGAGCTCTCTGCTGGCAAAGGGTCTGGCACAGTCGTGAACGATCACTATATCTCCCTCCGCCTCCAGGATGCCCTCAAGGACAGAGTCCTGTCTTTCCTTTCCTCCCGCTACCTTTTTAACCTTTGGTGGCACCTTTATCTTTTGCAGGTCCTCCTCCGGCAATACTAAGATAACCTCCTCAAAGAGGTCCAATACCTTCTCCAAAGAGTGCATGTAAAGGGGCTTTCCACCAAGTAGAATATACTGCTTTTTTGTGCCAAACCTACTTCCTTCACCTCCCGCAAGGAGTATAACGCTCCTCTTCATACCAGGTTCAAAAGCTCTCTGAGTTTTTTGATCTCATCCCTCAGCTTTGCTGCCTTCTCAAACTCCCACCTTTTTGCACACTCCCACATCTCCTTTTCCAGACGGCTGATCTTTTCTATTAGGTCTTCCTCGTTCTTTATGTCCTTGGGTAGCTTTAACGGTAGGCGCACATAGTCCAGCTCCTCTATGGCTAGGAGCTCCTTTACAGGCTTTACTATGCTCTTGGGAGTTATTCCGTGCTCTCTGTTGTATTTCTCTTGAATTTCCCTCCTTCTGTTGGTTTCCTCTATTGCCTTTTGCATGGAAGGGGTTATACGGTCTGCGTAAAGGATGGCTTTGCCGTTTATGTTCCTTGCAGCCCTTCCTATCATCTGAATAAGCGAAGTGTAGCTTCTCAAAAAGCCCTCTTTATCTGCGTCCAAAATAGCAACCAAAGAGACCTCGGGTAAGTCCAAGCCTTCTCTGAGCAGATTAACTCCCACTATCACATCAATGCTTCCCTCTCTCAGCTCTTTTACTATCTTTGCCCTCTCTATGGCGTCAAGTTCTGAGTGCATATACTTGGCTTTTATGTTCCTCTCCTGAAGGTATTCGGATACTTCCTCTGCGAGCCTTTTGGTGGTGGTTAGCACAAGTGCCCTCTCTTTTCTCTTCTTTCTCTCCTGAATTTCTCTGACCAGGTCCTCCAACTGCCCTGCGGTAGGTCTAACTTCCACCTGTGGGTCCAAAAGTCCCGTAGGTCTGACGATCTGCTCCACCACTACCCCTTTACTTCTTTCTATCTCCCATTGTCCTGGGGTAGCGGAAACGTATATGGCTTGGTTGATCCTTTCCAAAAACTCTTCAAACTTTAGCGGTCTATTGTCCAAGGCGGAGGGCAATCTCCAGCCGTACTCCACCAGTTTTTCTTTGCGGGATCTGTCTCCGTTATACATAGCCCTTATTTGGGGAATGGTTACGTGGGACTCGTCTATTATGAGCAGAAAGTCCTCGGGGAAATAGTCAAGCAAGGTGTAGGGAGGTTCTCCCGGCTGTCTTCCATCAAAGTACCTGGAGTAGTTCTCTATTCCTTTGCAGTGTCCAAATTCTCTGATCATTTCTATATCGTGCATGGTTCTCTGATAGAGCCTTTGGGCTTCTACAATTTTTCCCTGATCCTTGAACCACTTTACCCTCTCGTGCAGGTCCCTCTCTATCTGCTCTAAGGCAGACTCTATGATGTCCCGGGGTGCTATGTAGTGGGATGCGGGGAAGAGTACCACCTTTTGGAGTTCTTTTAGCTTGTTTCTGTTGAAGGCATCCAAAAGGCTTATGCTCTCTATTTCGTCGTCCCAAAACTCCACCCTGATAATTTGGTCCTCCATGTCGGAGGGAATGATCTCCAAGGCAGAACCTCTGAAGGAAAAGGTTGCCCTCTTTATGGAGTAATCGTTCCTTTCGTACCCTATCTCCACAAGCATCCTTGCCAGCTTGCTCTGGCTTATCCTTTTTCCCACCTCTAAGGGTATTCTCATAGAGTAGTAGGCGTGGGGCGAGCCAAGTCCGTATATACAGGAAACAGACGCCACAACAATTACATCCCTCCTCTCCAGAACCGCTATGGTGGCAGAGTGTCTGTAGCGTTCCAGTATTTCGTTTATGGATGCGTCCTTTTCTATGTACAGGTCCTTCTCGGGTATGTATGCCTCCGGCTGGTAGTAATCGTAATAAGAGATAAAGTATTCAACCCGGTTGTGAGGGAAAAGCTCCTTTAATTCTCTGTAGAGCTGTGCAGCGAGGATCTTGTTGTGGGCAATTATAAGGGTGGGCTTTCCGTATTTGGCTATCACGTTGGCTATGGTGAAGGTTTTTCCTGTGCCAGTAGCACCAAGGAGCACTTGGTCCTTTACACCCCGCAGGAGGTTGTCCAAAAGTTTCTCAATAGCCTTAGGCTGGTCTCCCGCAGGCTTTAAGTTGGTGGAAAGCCTAAAGGTTTCCTCCATTTGAACCATCTTTTAATAAATTATCCCTTACCCGCATCCCTTGCCACACCCCTTTTACTGCTCTGTAAAAACTCCACCAACTTTTTAACCTCAGGACTGTCTGGGAACTCGCTGAGGACCTTTTCTATGGCCTCCTTCCTTAAAAGACCACTTCTAAAGAGTATGCGGTAAGCCTTCTTTAGGATGTTTATGGTTTCCTTTGAAAAGCCCCTCCTTTCCAAGCCCACTGTGTTTATGCCGTAAAGGTGGGCATGCTGTCCAGATGCCCGAGTAAAGGGTGGCACATCCAATGAAACTCCAGACACACCACCAACCATGGCATAGTCTCCTACCCTCGCCCACTGATGGACTGCGGAAAGCCCACCTATGAAGGCATATTCCCCTACCTCCACATGTCCACCCAGGGTAGCACAGTTTGCCATTATAGCTCCCCTTTTCACCACACAATCGTGGGCTACGTGGGTGTACGCCATTAGCATAACATCGTCCTCTATGATGGTCTTTCCGATCCCAAAGGGTGTGCCCCTGTGGATGGTGGCGTACTCCCTTATAATCACCCTGTTGCCTATTATCACCTCCGTATCTTCCCCTTGGTACTTCAGATGCTGAGGCTCCTCTCCTACTATGACACCGTCGTAGATTTTGCAGTTTTCCCCGATTTGGACCCTTCCCTTTATGCTGACCCTTGCACCCAGCTTGGTACCTTTGCCTATTCTGATGCTTCCCTCCAACAGGCAAAAGGGTCCTATCTCAACGCCTTCCTCTAATTGCACATCTCCCGAAAGGATCGCAGTTGGGTGAACCTTTATCATCGGATCACTCCCAAAAGAAATTCAAAAGAAATTTTCTAAGCAGGTTTAAAGCCAGTTGAGTTGCCAAAAAACGGTTTTCGTTCCTGCCAAGTTTGAGCACGTGCCTTTCCACTATAACTTCCTTGCCTGTGCTCAAGGCTATGTAGGTCAAGCCCACAGGCTTTGTGGGAGTTGCCCCAGAAGGACCCGCTATGCCGGTGATGGCAATGGAGATGTCTGCGTCCGTTTCCTCCAGCGCGGATATACACATAGCCCTGCAGACCTCCTCAGAAACCGCACCGTGCTCTTGCAAGAGCTCCCTTTCTACGCTCAAAAGCTTTGTTTTTAGTTCGTTGGAATAGACCACAAAGCCACCCAGAAAGTACTGGCTACTGCCCGGCACGTTCACAAGCCTTGCAGACAAAAGCCCACCCGTGCAACTTTCTGCAACCGCAAGTTTTAGGCCCCTTTCCCTTAAGAGCTCTCCCACCACCTCCTCCATTTCCTTTCTGTCGTCTGCATAAACATAAAAGCCAAGCTCTTGCCGTGCCCTCCTCCAATCCTCCTCCCTGTCAAAGTATATGTCTATACCACCCAACCATTCGTACATCTTTGGATAACTTAGCTTTTCCCTCTCCAAGCCAAAAGTCCTCAAAATATAGCCCTCTTTAAAGGAGCCTTCACACACCCCCACCTTCATTCCAAAACCTCAAACCTGTAGTAGGGCTCTCTGGCAAAACTTCCCACGCTGTGCCCAGGGTCAAAGGGCTGAAACTCCTCAAAGGAAAGAGGCACATAAACTACATCCTCCGCCACGTTGGGTGTGATAACCACTTCAAACTCTCTTCCTCTTAGGGTTAGTCTGTTTTTCACTCCCAGCTTTCTTGCAGTTTTTTCCGACATGTATGCCCTTTGGTACCTTTCTATGTTGTGGGTCCAAGGGTTCCAGTGTCCCAACTCATCCACCAAACCGTTAGAGGTGTAAAGCACTATTCCCTCTATTAACCGCCCACTTGCAGGCTGTTCTTCAAGGGATGGCAGTTCTAAGGGCGTTCCCTCAAAACCGGGCTCCATCCTTAAAAATTCCTCCACCTTTACCTCAATCCCAAACACTTCTCCCAAAAACGCGTAGGGAACTACCGCACCCTCCGGCTTTTCTATAGCCTGTGGGCAAAAGTAAACCCTTCCAAAGCTGTTTCTGTACGCTATAAAGTCCCTCTCAGGAAAGTTGGCACTGCCCACCACAAGGGTAGAATACTGGGAAGTCAAGTTTGGAAATAGGGTAAAATGCACCGAAAACTTCTCTTTTATTATTTCCCTTACCTCCTGCGGAAGCTGAACCAACGGATTTCCAAAGAACACAAAGCTATCGTAATCATCTATGCTACTCACAAGCTCCCTCAGTTCTTTGGCGGGCAGTGGCATAAGGTCTCCCACAAAACTGTAATCCACCCCAAAGCGTCTTTTTAGCCTATAAAGTATGTTGAGAACTTGGTTTCTGAAGGGTGATGCAAGGAGGTCTGTGCCCACCAGCAGGAGGGTTTTTACAAGGTGCATTGCTTTCTTTAGTTCCACCACCAGAGGGTCTGTGTGCTCTGGCTCCAGAAGACTGTTCATAAAAGAAAGCTGTTTTATTGGGTTCAAAAGTATTTGCCTTTTAGCCTTGGCACACAGGGTAGCATACCGGGAGCTAACGCAGACAAGGTGGGCGGACCTTTCCACCGCATCCACCAGATATCTCATGGACATAACCTCAGAGAATACAGGCTCTGCCTCCCAGCCAATTATGAGCATATAGTTCTGCCATTGGTTGAAGAATACCTCCGAAGGATTGTAGCCCAGCACGGGTGCATCCACAAAAACATCCCCCAACTGCCTCGCCAAAAGATACTCCTCAAGGCTTGAAAGATGCCTGTCTAAAACTATGGCAATTTTTCCTCTAAGGCGTTCCTTTATTAGCTCCTTGGCTTGTTCTTGGGAGATGTTTAAAAGCTCCTGCCCCTGCCACAGGTAAAAGCCCAGTAGCCGGAGGGGATTTTGGGTAGCTTCCTGCAGTAAGGTTATACCTCTGCTACAGAGGCTTCCCATACCCTTTGGGTCTGCAGGGTGTCCGTAAAGGTCTACGGGCTTTCCTTGTGCTTTATACAGCACATAGCCACAACCACAGCCACAGCCTGCACACTGGCTAACTATTTGCTCTTCAAAGGGTTTTCTTGTTAATGGAATGGAGGGTGGTGTCATTTAACTACTTAGCAGACTTTGCCAACTCCACCGCTTTTTTGGCACCGTCCCACATGTCCTCCGCAGTTATGAAGTTTAGCCCAGATTCTGAGAGAATTCTTTTACCTTCTTCCACATTAGTACCTTCCATCCTAACCACCACCGGCACCCTTATCTCCACCATCTTTGCCGCTTCAACGAGCCCGTTAGCTAGCCTGTCGCACCTCAGAATACCGCCAAATATGTTTATAAACACCGCCTTTACATTCTTGTCTGCCATCAGGATCCTGAAGGCGTTGGCGATCTGTTCCACATTGGCACCGCCACCCACATCCAAGAAGTTTGCAGGCTCACCACCCGCCAGCTTGATTATGTCCATGGTAGTCATAGCAAGCCCCGCACCATTTACCATACAACCTATGTTTCCGTCAAGCTTTATATAGTTTAGGCTGTAAGTTTTTGCCTCTACCTCCAATGGGTCCAGCTGGGTTAGGTCCTCCATCTCCTCCAGGTCCTTGTGCCTAAAGAGGGCGTTGTCGTCAATTTCCACTTTGGCGTCCAGAAGAACAAGTTTACCGTCTTTTGTAAGCACCAAAGGATTTACCTCCACAAGGCTGGCGTCCAACTCCTCATAAACCCTATACAAACCCAGGGCAATTTTTACAAAATCATTAACGGGCAAACCCAGTTTAAAGGCAATTTTTCTTGCCTGAGAGGGCATGAGACCAAGGTCTGGGTCAATGTGTAGCATGTGAATAGCTTCCGGCTTTTCCTTCGCCACCTCTTCAATCTCCATACCACCCTCCGCAGAAGCCATCAGCACAGGCTTAGAGACAGACCTGTCTAAGGTTATGGAGAGATAATACTCCTTCTCTATGGGCGTTGCCTTCTCTATCAAAACCCTGTTTACGGGCTTTCCATCGGGGCACTGGAAGGTCTTTAGCACCTTTCCAAGCATACCCTCCACCGCAGCTTCAAGCTCCTCCATGTTTTTTACCAGTTTTACACCGCCTGCCTTACCCCTTCCACCGCAATGCACCTGGGCTTTAACCACCAATGGGAATTCACCGAGCTCTTCTGCCGCCTGCTTGGCTTCCTGCAAACTGAAGGCCACCTTACCTTCTGGAACAGGAAGGTTGTATTTTTTTAGAATCTCCTTTGCTTGGTGCTCGTGTAGCTTCATGCTTACCCCCTAAGAAAGTTTGTTAAATTATACCACTGTTGGCTTAAAATTGTCTTCTATGGAGTTTCCTAAGCTAAGACCCAGAAGGTTGAGGTTATCAGAAAACATAAGAAGGCTCGTCCGAGAAACCCGGCTTACCCTTGACGACCTAATATATCCCATCTTTGTCAGATACGGAGAGAACATAGTGGAAGAGGTCCCATCCATGCCCGGCGTTTATCGCTACAGTGTGGACAAGGTTGTGGATGCGGTAAAGGAGGTCAGAGACCTGGGCATACCCGCCATCATACTCTTTGGAATACCCGAGCACAAGGACGAAGTAGGCTCCGACACTTGGAGCGAGCAGGGTATAATCCAAAGGGCTCTCAGAAGGATCAAAAAGGAAGTGCCCGAGATGTATGTAATAACCGATGTATGCTTCTGCGAATACACCACTCACGGGCACTGCGGTGTGATAAAAGGTCATACTGTGGATAACGACCTAACCCTTGAGAACTTGAAAAAACAGGCAGTTTCCCATGTAGAGAACGGTGCGGATATGGTAGCACCTTCGGGCATGATGGATGGCATGGTTCAAGCCATAAGGTCTGCCCTTGACTCTGCCGGCTATACTCACATTCCAATAATGGCATACTCTGCCAAGTTTGCCTCCGCCTTCTATGGTCCCTTCAGGGAGGCGGCAGAGTCTGCCCCCGCTTTTGGAGACAGGAGAAGCTACCAGATGGACCCCGCCAACGCAAGAGAAGCCCTAAAGGAGGTGCTTTTGGACGTCCAAGAAGGTGCAGACATAGTTATGGTAAAGCCCGCCTTGGCATACCTTGATATAATAGCCAAAGTAAAAGAAGCCACACTTTTACCAGTCTGTGCCTACAACGTTAGCGGAGAGTACGCCATGATAAAGGCTGCCGGAAGGCTTGGCTGGATAGACGAGGAAAAGGTGATGATAGAAACTTTAATATCCATAAAGAGGGCCGGGGCGGACATGATCATAACTTACTTCGCAAAGGATGTAGCAAAGCTCATAAACAAGGGCTTAATTTGAATGCTATTCTTCTATAACCTTAGGGAGTTTTTAAAAGTACTGTTACTCCTCAGTTTAGTTTTTAGCCTTCTTTTGAGTTTTTACTCTTTGTTGGATGTTCTGCTCTTATACAAAGTATCTGCACCACCCATAATCCCAAAGGCTATACTAATAACAGTATTCTCAAGCTTTTATTACACCGCACCCATCTTAAATTGCCTTGCCCTGATGGTCTATATGAGAAGGGTGTTTAAAAAATCTTATGACAGGCTTTCTTACTCTTTTGGTATATCGCCGTTGAGATTTTTTATGCCTGTTTTGATGGCTTCTTTTATTCTTTCCCTTTTACAGCTTGCTTTGAGCTACAGTTTTTATCCAAAAATCTTTAAAAATGCCTACGCAATTGAGAGGGAGTTCAAGAAGGGAAAGGCGAAAGAAGAACTTGTTTTAAACAACTTTTGGCTTAGCCTGGGAGAAGGAGAAAAAAGGTCTTACGTAAGAATAGGCTTTGCAAACCTGATGGATGGTAGGGTTTATGATGTCTTCTCTGTGTATTTGCAGGGTAATTATATATATGGAGTGCTCTACGCCAAAGAAGGGCTATGGAAAGACAGAAGCCTAACACTCATTGGAGCAGAAAGGAGTTATTTTGATAGCGGATTGAAGGAAAAGAAGGATATAACCTTGGAGTTTATATCTGTGGATGATGCAAAAGCCTTCGGAGAAAAATTAAGCCACTTAAGGATGGATAAACTGATTTCTTTATACTCTTTGGCAAGTTCCCTGGGGATGAATAAGGATGTCTATCTGGCGGAGCTCTTGCTAAGGCTCGTTATCAGCCTATCTGTGCTCGCACTTACTTTACCCTTAGCCTACCACCTTCTAAAGGAGCGTAGCTTTCTAAAGCCGTCTATGTTTTTTCTTCTTTACATAGCCCTTTACATACTTAGCTTGAACCTTGTAAAGGTCACTGCTCAGGAGCTGGGACGTAGTCCCCTTTTGGGAGCCTTACCCTTTTTTGTGCTTGTTTTACTCTCCTTCAGAAGCCTTTACTATCTGGGCAAAGGATTCAGGGTCTAAGCTGGCGGTTCCCACCAAAAGACCATCCACATCGGGCATAGAAAGAAAGTCTTTGGCGTTCTTTGGGCTTACACTGCCTCCATACAGAACTCTAACATCTCCCAAAAACTCCTTTATAAACCTATGGACAAATTGGGCATCCTCCGGCGTGGCGGGCGTTCCTGTACCTATTGCCCAAACAGGCTCATAGGCGATGTCAATCTTGCCCGCCAAATCCTCCAAACCGGACAACCCAAGCTTTAGCTGGCTTTCCACCACCTTTAAGGTCATGCCTGCATTTCGGTCTTCTATCTTTTCTCCCACACAAAGGATGGGTCTTAGCCCCTTTTCCAAGCAGGCTATAACCTTTTTGTTTATCATCTCGTCAGTTTCTCCAAAGAGCCACCTTCTTTCTGAGTGCCCCACTATAACATAAGACACGCCAAGTTCCTTTAGCATACTAAGGGATATTTCTCCCGTAAAGGCGCCCTTTTCCTCATAGTGGCAGTTTTGGGCTCCGAGCTTTATATGGCTATCCTTTAGCATTTCTCCTGCCACACAAAGGGAGGTAAAGGGAGGACAAAGAAGAATTTCCGTGTTTTTGACATCCCTTACAAGTTCCAAAAACTTTGTTATGTACTCCCTCGTTTGGGAGGGGGTTTTGTTCATTTTCCAGTTTCCCGCAATAAGCTTCATAGCAAAATATTCTACAATATTTGTATGGAAAAGGCCTTAGTGGGTATAATAATGGGGAGCATCTCCGACTGGGAGTATCTAAAGCCCGCTTATGAAGTTTTGAAGGAGTTTGGAGTACCCTGCGAGGTCAAGGTAGTCTCCGCCCATCGCACCCCTGAACTTATGTTTGAATACGCCAAAACCGCGAGGGAAAGGGGCATAGAGGTGATAATCGCCGGCGCGGGAGGTTCTGCCCATCTACCGGGTATGACCGCTTCCATGACCACTTTGCCAGTTATAGGTGTTCCCATACCCACAAAGCATTTGGGAGGTGTTGATTCTCTACACTCCATTGTCCAAATGCCCGCGGGCATTCCTGTGGCTACTGTAGGCATCGGCAATGGTACCAACGCAGGACTTCTGGCGGTCAGGATCCTTTCCATAAAGTATCCAGAGCTTGAGAAAAAATTGCAGGATTACACCAAAAAGTTGAAGGAAATGGTAGCTAAGATGAACGAAGACTTGAAAAATATGCTATAATAAATAGGATAGAGGAAGGAAATGGCACTGAGGATTAGGCTCTCTAAGTTTGGTAGGACCCATCATCCTATATATCGGATAGTAGTGATGGATAGCCGTTCTCCAAGGGAAGGTAAGTATGTAGATATTTTGGGAACTTATGACCCAAAGAGAAAGGAGCTTTTAAGTATTAAGCCTGAAAAGGTAAAAGAGTGGATTGAAAAAGGTGCAGAGCTTACCGATAGAGTAAAAAGCATCCTCAAAAACGCAAAAATAATCTAAGAAGGAGGTAGTTCCATGAGCCAGCTGAGAGACATCGTAGAAATCACCGCCAAGTCCCTCGTGGACAACCCCAATGGGGTCAATGTGGTAGAAATAGAAGGGGAGAAGACCGTAGTTATTGAGCTGAGGGTGGACAAGGCAGACGTAGGAAAGGTAATAGGCAAGCAGGGCAGAATAGCCCGAGCCCTCAGGACTATCCTATCCGCTATGGGTAGGAAGAGCGGCAAGAGGGTGGTTCTGGAAATCTTAGAGTGATATATTCTTTAGATGCACTATACGACCACCCTCCACTAAGATAGCATCTACCCTGCACTCCTGTGCGGGGGCTTTTAAAAGAAACTCTTCTGCACACTTGTAGATACGTTGGAGTTTTTTGTAGTTGATGCGCTCTGCTGGGTTTAGCTTTGTGGTTGTTCCTTTAACCTCCACGAAAACTAAAACATCTCCGTCTAAGGCTATAATGTCTATTTCTCCACCCCTGCAGTAAAAGTTCCTGTGAAGGATCCTATACCCAAGGCTTGTTAAATATTCGCAGGCTATGTCTTCAAAGCGCTTACCCTTCTTCAATTTCCTTTATAACCTCCTCCAAGGTTATAGGAGTGGTGCCCAACTTTCCTACCACTATGCCTGCGCATAGGTTTGCAAGCTCACAGGCAACATGCCAGTCTTTTGTAGCTATGTAAGCAGAGGTAAGCACTGCCACCGCGGTGTCTCCTGCACCCGAAACATCATAAACCTGCTTTGCCTTTGCAGGAAAATGAAAGTACTCTCTATCAAAGAGGGACATGCCCTTTGCACCCAAGGTTATAACCAAAGTTTTCAGCCCAAGCTCCTCTTTTAGCTTCCATCCGAGCGTTTCCACCGGTTCGTTTCCGCCCATCTGCTTCGCTTCCTTTTCGTTGGGAGTCATGAGGTCCGCACCAAAGTAAAGATGCTTATTAACAGGTCTTGGGTCTATGGAAACAAAGACTTTCTTTTCTTTTATTCTGTCCATCAACTGCTGGCATACAACTCCCTTGGCGTAGTCCGAGACTATAATCCCGTCCACATCTACATCAAGCCTTTCAAGGAGTTCCTTTAAAACCTTTCCCTCTATGGGTCTTTTGTCTTCCCAGTCTATACGTAAGAGTTGTTGGGACATAGAAACCACTCTCGCCTTTTCTGTGGTTGGTCTTTGGGGATCCTCCACCGTTAGGTCCTCTATACCCGCAGACTTCATAAGTCCCCTTATTATATGCCGCCCGTAGTCTATTCCCACCACGCCCGCCAGGTAAGTTTTTACACCCAAGTTAGCCAAATTGTTTGCCACGTTTGACGCCCCGCCTAAACGGAACTCTTCCCTTTCCACCTCCACCACCGGAACCGGTGCCTCAGGCGAGATCCTTTCCACCCTCCCAAAGATATAACGATCGAGCATAACATCCCCTACCACCAAGATCTTTAAGTCTTTCATTTTCCTGAGGGTCTCAAGCATTTTCTCCTTCATCAGTCTTAAGTCTATCACAACCTGAACCTGATTTGCCTCATAAACTTTTACAACAAACCGCAAATGGTATAAAATACTAAACCCACTATGGCTATAAAAAAGGTAGACAGGAAGGCTTTTCTGAACATAATAGAAACTGTGCTCTTTTTGGATTTCATAAAGGGGCTTTCGGTTACCCTTAAGAACCTTCTCCGAAGGCCCATAACCACCAACTATCCGGTGGAAAAGCTCACACCCCCAAAGCGCTACAGGGGAGCCCACGGACACTTTGTCTGGGATGGAACAGAGCCAGACTCCCTGAGGGCTATAGAAAAGTTTATGAGCTTTGAGAAGGGCAAAAGCAGATGCGTTGCCTGTTATATGTGTCAGACTGCCTGTCCTATGCCCACCCTGTTCAGGATAGAGGCGGTGCAAATGCCCGACGGCACGAAAAAGGTGGTACGTTTTGATATGAACTTGCTAAACTGTCTCTTCTGTGGTCTGTGTGTGGATGCCTGTCCGGTGGGCTGTCTTACCATGACGGACCTTTATGAACTGGCAGGATACTCCCGTAGGTCAGCAGTCCTTAATATGGACAAGCTGGAAGAAAACGCCATAGACTGGAAAAAGAGAAGGGGCAACGAACCGGACAGAATTTGGATTGACGACGAACACAGAGAACGCCTTTGGGGGAAGATAGAGTGGAGTGGCTGATTTTCGGCTTTCTAAGTCTTTGGCTTTTGGTGTCGGTATTTGGTACCCTTTTCCTGAAAAATCCGGTGCATGTGATCCTTGCCTTCTTATCGGTTATATTGGCTATAGCGGGCATCTTTTTGCACCTTGGTGCGGAGCTTTTGGCGGGTTTGCAACTCATAGTATACGCGGTTGCCATAATCGTCTTCTATGTTCTGGTTATAACCACCATTCCTTGGGAAAAGGTAAAGAAATTTGAAGGCATTTACAAAAGAGAAGCCCTCTTGGCAGTGCCCTTTTTGCTGATCTCCTTCCTTCCCATCGCATACATGGTTCTGGAGGGTAAGTTTGCAGTTTCCCAAAAGGTTATAACGGAGGGCAACATTCAAAGCGTGGGCAAAACCCTATTTACCAACTACCTCTTTCCTTTTGAGGTGGCTTCTGTTATACTTTTAACCGCAATGATCGGGGCCATCCTTCTCGGGAGGAAAGAGGAGTGAAAATAGAGGTCGCTTATATTCTTATAAGCATTTTTTTATTCCTCTCCGGGCTTTTTGGTGTTATCATAAGGAAAAACCTTATAACCCTTTTGGTGAGCACGGAGCTAATGCTGAACGGTGTGAATTTAGGGCTTGTTAGTATGGATAAAATGGTGGGTGGTGTAGAAGGACAGGTTTTTGCCCTCTTTGTGATTACCGTAGCTGCAGCGGAGGTGGCGATAGGTTTAGGCTTGGTGGTGGCCATATTCCGCCTGAGAGGCTATGAAGGCTCCTCTGAGATAATCCAACTAAGGGACTAATATGGACGCGTTGTTAATTATTCTATTCCCCCTTCTTGCCTTTTTGCTGATAGGACTTTTTGGCAGAAGGTTGGGAGATTTACCCTCAGCCATCATAGCAGTCTTGGGAAGTGCCCTTTCATTCATCTTCTCAATCCCTGCCCTCT
>JAJHRQ010000041.1 GCA_020833645.1 Thermocrinis sp. | reverse complement strand
GCCAGTCAGCTGTTGGGGGACTCCGACAGGCACTCCCTGCAGAAGCTAGCCATGCAGTATTTGGGAGAGGTCATAGACAAGAGCCTTCAGCTTTCCAACTGGGGCTCCTCAAGGCTCTCAAAAGAACAGTTAGAATATGCCGCCCTGGATGTGGAGGTGGTCAGAAGGCTCTTTCCACTGCTCCTTGAGAGGTTAAACAGTCTTACACCGATGGTGGAGGAAAACCTCCTTAAAACCAGGACCGCAAAGGTTTTTGGGCTTAAAAATCCCATTGCCATAGTGGAAATGGCTTTTGTTCAGGAGGTGGCAAAGCTTGAAAGAAACGGGCTCCCGGTGGATGTGGAAGAGCTGGAAAGGCTTGTAAAGGAGCTCTCAAAGGAGCTTCAAAAAAGGGTGATGGACTTTTTAGTCAAATACAGAACGGACCCCATGTCTCCCAAGCAGGTGGGAGAGCTTTTGGTCAAAAGGTTTGGCTTAAACCTTCCAAGAACAGAAAAGGGCAACATATCCACCGATGATAAATATTTGGCGGAGCACATAGAAAACCCGGTGGTAAGAGAGCTCTTGAAGATAAGAGAGATAAAGAAGAACTTAGACAAGCTTGAAGAGATTAAGGATGGTTTGAGGGGGAGAAGGGTATATCCAGAGTTCAAGCAGATAGGTGCAATAACCGGGCGAATGTCTTCTATGAATCCCAATGTGCAGAACATTCCAAGGGGTCTAAGAAGAATCTTTAAGGCGGAGGAAGGAAATGTTTTTGTAATAGCGGACTTTTCTCAAATAGAACTGAGAATCGCCGCAGAGTATGTAAACGATGAGAGCATGATAAAGGTATTTAGGGAAGGGAGGGATATGCACAAATATACCGCCAGCGTGCTCTTGGGGAAAAAGGAGGAAGAGATTACAAAGGAAGAGAGGCAGTTGGCAAAGGCGGTAAATTTTGGGCTCATATACGGTATATCCGCAAAGGGGTTGGCAGAATACGCTTACTCTTCCTACGGCATAGCCCTTTCCCTGAAAGAAGCGGAGAGAATAAGAGCAAGATTTTTTGAACACTTCAGAGGCTTTAAGGATTGGCACGAAAGAGTGAAGAGAGAGTTAAGGGAAAAGGGTAAATCGGAAGGTTATACCTTGCTTGGCAGGAGATACACCGCCCACACCTTCCCGGACGCGGTCAATTATCCCATACAGGGAACTGGTGCGGACCTCTTAAAACTCTCTGTGCTGATCTTTGACGCAGAGGTCAGAAGGGAAAACATCAAAGCCCGTGTGATAAACTTGGTGCATGACGAGATAGTGGTGGAATGTCCTGTGGAGGAGGGAGAAAGGACTGCGGAGCTTTTGGAAAGGGCTATGAAAAGGGCTGGTGGAATTATATTAAAAAAGGTGCCAGTGGAAGTAGAGTGTGTGATAAAGGAGAGGTGGGAGAAGGAATAAGTTCCTTTATGGCACTCCCATTCCGTAGTACTCAAACCCAAGCCCTCTAACCACCTTGGGTTCGTATATGTTCCTGCCGTCTATTATTATGGGAAGTTCCATGAGTTCCTTTACTCTGTTTAGGTCCGCTCTTTGAAACTCCTCCCATTCGGTAAAGATCAGCAGTGCGCTGGCACCTTCCACCGCGGAGTACATGTCCGGTGCGTAATCTAAGTCCTTGCCGGGGGGATACAGTTTTTTAAAGTTCTCCATAGCCTTCGGGTCGTAGAGCTTCAGACGGGCACCTTCCTTCAAAAGCATGGGCACCAGTCTTAGGGAGGGAGCCTCCCTTATATCGTCAGTGTTTGGCTTAAAGGATAGTCCCCAAACCGCCAAGGTTTTATCCTTCAGGCTCCAAAGCGCAGATTTGACCTTTTCCACAAACTGGACAGCCCTCCTCTGGTTGATCTTATCCACTTCCTCCAAGAGGGAAAAATCCACGCCATGATCTTTAGCCATCTTTATAAAAGCCTTTATGTCCTTTGGAAAACAGCTACCGCCCCAGCCTATACCTGCCCTGAGGAACTCCCTGCCGATCCTCTTGTCATACCCCATTCCTTCTGCCACGAGCCTTACATCCGCCCCAACCTTCTCGCATAGGTCTGCCACCATGTTTATGTAGGAGATCTTCATTGCCAAGAAGGAGTTGGACGCATGCTTTATAAGCTCGGAGGTGGCAGGGTCTGTAAAGATAATAGGGCATTTAAAGTCTTTGTAGAGCTCCTCCATTATTCGGCGTGCCCTCTCACTTTCCACACCTATTACTATCCTGTCGGGTTCCAGAAAGTCTCTAACTGCACTGCCTTCCCTCAAAAACTCCGGGTTTGATGCCACATCAAACTCTAAAATCTTTCCTCTCATTTTCAAATATCGCTCCACGGTCCTTTTTATGAGCTTATGGGTATTGACGGGAACGGTAGATTTTTCTACCAAGAGCTTGTAGCCTTCCATAAGCTTGGCGGTTTCCCTTGCCACCTCCTCCACCTGGGAAAGGTCTGCGGAGCCATCGGGCCTTTGAGGAGTACCCACGCATATGAAGATCACATCCGAAAAGTCAAGCCCTTCCTTTAGGTCCGTAGTAAAAAAGAGCCTTCCCAAGCTTAGGTTTTCCTTCAGCATTTCCTCCAAGCCCGGTTCATAAAAGGGCACATTTCCCTCTTTCAAAGCCTGAACCTTCTCGGGCAGTTTTTCCACCACCATAACCTCGTTGCCAAGGTGGGCAAAGCACACTGCGGTGGTAAGCCCCACATACCCTGCCCCTACTACCGTCAGCCTCATGGCACACCTCCTAAAGATTGTTAAAGGGTGCAGTGCTCAGATACTTGCTACCCCCATCGGGAAAGATCACCACAATAACACCCTCCTCCAGCTCTTTGGCAAGCTCCAACGCCGCCACCAGAGCGGCACCGGAGGATTGCCCCACAAAGAGGGCCTCCTGCATGGCCAACCTTTTGGTCATCTCGTAGGCGGGCTCCGTCTCCACAAAGATGGTCCTGTCCAAAAAGCTCTCATCAAAGATGCCGGGCTTTATGGAACTCTCTATATGCTTTAGCCCCTCTATGCCGTGAAAGGGATGGGCAGGTTGTACCCCCACAATCTGAATATCTGGGTTGAAGACCTTTAGCCTTCTTCCCGTGCCCATTATGGTTCCACCGGTCCCTATGCCAGCTACCAAGTGGGTGATCCGACCGTTGGTTTGATGCCACAGTTCTATACCCGTAGAATAAAAATGTGCCCTCCAGTTGGCAGGATTGTTGTATTGGTCTAAATACACGTACTTTTCCGGGTTCCTTTCCACCAGTTCCCTAACAAACAGTATGGCACCATCCGTTCCTTCCAAAGGGTCCGTCAGATATACCTTGGCACCGTATGCCTTTATGATTTTCTTTCTCTCTTCGCTAACGTTGGCTGGCATTGCCAACTCAACGGGCACTCCCAAGGCAGCACCCACCATAGCCAAGGCTATCCCCGTATTCCCCGAAGTGGCGTCTATGACCACCTTACCTTCCTTTATAAGCCCTCTATTCATGGCATCCAAGAACATAGAGAGGGCAGGCCTATCCTTCACAGATCCCCCTGGGTTAAAGCCCTCCAGCTTGGCGTAGATTTCTACCTTGGGAGAGATCTCCTTGGGAATAACGTTTTTGAGCCTAACCAAGGGTGTATTGCCTATTAAGTTTAGGATGGAGTTCCTTGCCTTCCTGTAAGGTTCGTCGTGCTGTCCTAAAACCCACATTTAGAGCTTTATGTAAGTATAAAGCAATTGAGGGAAAAGTCCAAGCAAAAGAATAAATATCAGACAAACAAGCAGCGTAAAAGACTCGCCCGCAGAAAGGGAACTACCCCTGAACCTCACCTCTCCTTCCTCCAAGAACATAACGCTCATGAGCTTTATGTAATACCCCGCGGAGATTACGCTCGCCACCACAAAGGCAAGGGCTAAAAGTCCCAGCCCAGCTTTTACAAGCCCCATAAACATGCCGAGCTTTCCTACAAACAGAGCCATGGGCGGGATGCCAATGAAGGCAAGCAAAAAGATGGAGAGTGCTACGCCGAGAACAGGGTTTTCTCTACCCAAGCCCCTGTATTCTAAGAGATGATGGCTGAAGCCCTCCTGCTTTTCAAAGGCTGAGAGCACCACAAAGGAACCAAGCACCGCAAAAACATACACACCAAGGTAAAAGA
>JAJHRQ010000023.1 GCA_020833645.1 Thermocrinis sp. | reverse complement strand
GCCCAAAGGAGGAGCCTGCTGAGGCATATAAGAGAGGGCAACATACAGGTGGTGGTTGGGACCCACGCCCTCATACAGGAGGGTGTTAGTTTTAAAAGCTTGGGCTTTGCAGTGGTTGATGAACAGCACCGCTTTGGTGTTTTGCAGAGGAAAAGGCTCCTTGAAAAGTCAGAAGAATTCTTCCCCCACCTTCTTGTAATGTCTGCCACACCTATTCCGAGGACCCTTGCCCTTTCCCTGTATGGAGATTTGGACATCTCAATAATAGACCAAATGCCCGCGGGTAGAAAGCCCGTAATCACAAGGCTGTTTTTTGAGTCCGAGATGGAAAAGGTTCTAAAGTTCATCAGGGAGGAGCTTCAAAAGGGACACAAGGCGTACGTTATATACCCTGTTATAGAGGATTCTCCTAAGCTTGAGCTAAAGTCTGCGGTAAAAGAGTTTGAGCGATGGAAAGCCCTTTTCCCAGATAGGAAGGTTCTCCTTTTACACGGAAGGCTAAAAGACGAGGAAAAGAAGAGGGCGATGGAAGAGTTCAAGCAGGATGGAGATATTCTTGTTTCCACGACGGTGGTGGAGGTGGGAGTGGATGTGCCAGATGCGACGGTTATGGTGATAGAATCCGCCCACCGTTTTGGGCTTTCTCAGCTTCATCAACTCAGGGGAAGGGTGGGCAGGTCCCAGCTTCAGTCCTTTTGCTTCCTTGTGGTTCCAGACCAGATGCGCTACGACCAAGAGGGCTTGAAAAGGTTGAAGATTTTAGTGCAAACTAACGATGGTTTTAAAATAGCAGAGGAGGACCTGAAGATGAGGGGTCCGGGGGAGCTTTTGGGAGAGAGCCAGTCTGGATACTTTGGTTTTTGGGTAGCAAACCTCCAGAGGGAAAGGGATAGGCGCTTCCTTGAAGTGTGTAAAAAAGATGCACAGGAGCTTTTAGAAAAGGACCCATACCTTGAAAGATATCCAGAGCTAAGGCAAGTGCTCTTTTACAGGTATTCGGACGCAATAATAGCACCCCCTTGACATCCTCTAAAAGGGGTATATAATGATAGATACGAATTGGAGGTTTAGGGATTAGAAACTCCCTCCCTCCCCCTCCCTCCCCAAATTTGTTTGCCCCACCGCCAGGTGGGGCCTTTGTAAAAATGAAATTCCCAGAGTTGATCCCAGCAAAGTTCTTAGGAAGGTTAAACAGATTTGTGGGAGAGGTATCCATTGAGGGCAAAAGGGTTTTTGCACACATAAGAAACACGGGGAGGTTGACGGAGCTTTTAAAGCCGGGCAACACGGTCTTTTTGAAGGAAAAGAACTCGGGGAAGTATCCCTTTGAAGTGCTCTTGGTGGATGTGGGAAGCTCATTGGTTTGCATAGACTCCACCATTACCCCAAAGCTGTACGCAGAGTTTTTGAATTTGCCCGTTAGGTTTGAGCCCAAGTTTGGAGAGCATCGCTTTGACCTCATGTATGACAACAGAGTGGTGGAAACAAAGTCTGTGAATTTGGTAGAAAATGGCGTAGCCCTCTTTCCGGATGCACCTACCGTGAGGGGAAGAAAACACATACAAAAACTCACGGAACTTTCGGAGCAGGGCTTTGAACCCCAGCTAATTTTTGTGGTGCAAAGGGAGGATGCCTTAGTCTTTTCTCCAAACTACAAAGTAGATAAGCCCTTTTCTGAGGCAGTCCAAGAATTCTACAATAGAGGACTAACGGTTAAGGCTTTTTTGTGCAACGTTAGCCTGAGGGAAATCAGCATAAGTAGGGAGATAGAGGTTATATTTTTAAAAGATGGCTGAGATTATAGTTGCACCCCACGCAGGCTTTTGCTTTGGAGTTAGGAGGGCAATAGCCCTTGCAGAAAAGGTTTCTGCAGAAGAGGGTGGCAAAAGGATATGGTCTATGGGACCCCTCATTCACAACCCTCAAGAGGTCCAAAGGTTGAGGGGTTTAGGTATTGAAGTTATGACATCGGAAGAGGACGCCAAAGAGGGAGATACGGTGATCATCCGCTCCCACGGAATACCACCCCAGAAGGAAAGGGAACTTTTGCAGAAGGGCCTAAAGCTGGTAGATGCCACCTGTCCCTATGTGAAGGCGGTGCATCAGGCGGTGGAAAAGCTTGTCCAAGAGGGCTACTTTGTGGCACTGGTGGGAGAAAAGGACCATCCGGAGGTTATTGGCACCCTTGGGTATTTGCAAGAGGCTGGTGGCACGGGTGTAGTAGTGGAAAAGAAAGAGGATTTAGAAAAGCTCAAAAACCTGGAGAAGGTTGGCGTGGTTGCCCAGACTACCCAAAGCGAACAGTTTTTCAAAGAGGTAGTGGGTGAGCTTGCCCTATGGGTAAAGGAGCTAAAGGTCATAAACACCATCTGCAACGCTACTTCCGAAAGGCAGGAGGATGTTTATGAGTTGGCAGGGAAGGTGGATGTTATGATCATAGTGGGTGGTAAAAACAGTGGAAACACCCGTAGGCTTTATCAAATATCCTCCTCTTTGAACCCAAGGAGCTATCACGTAGAGACTGCAGAGGAACTAAAGCCCGAATGGTTTGTGGGTGCCCAAAGGGTGGGTATAACCGCCGGTGCATCCACACCAGACTGGATCATAGAGCAGGTAAAAAGCAAGGTTCAAGAGCTTTTATCATGAAGGTCTTTATGATTGACAACTACGACTCCTTTACCTACAACCTGGTGCAGTATTTTCAAATCCTTGGTGCAGAGGTGGTGGTAAAGAGAAACGACCAAACTACCATTGAGGAGATCAGAGAATTAGACCCCAATGCCATAGTTATATCCCCCGGTCCCTGCAGTCCAAAGGAGGCAGGCATTTCTGTAAAGGTAGTCCAGGAGCTATACAGAGATTACCCCATACTGGGCGTTTGCCTGGGGCACCAGTCCATCGGTTATGCCTTTGGTGCAAACATAGTCCGGGCAAAAAGGCTAATGCACGGGAAGACCTCCCTCATCACCCATACAGGAGAGGGTATATTTTCTGGCATTCCCAATCCCTTTACCGCAGTTAGATACCACTCTCTGGTCATAGACGAGCGCACCCTACCACCCTTTCTCAAGGTAACCGCCCGCTCTGAGGAGGACGACGAGGTCATGGCAATCCAGCATACAGAGTATCCGGTCTTTGGAGTGCAGTTTCATCCAGAATCGGTGCTCTCGGAGGCCGGGATGGATATTTTGAAAAACTTCTTAACTATAGCCCAAGGCTATCGTCTATCCATCTAAGGTAATCTTCGTTTCCTCCCAGAATGGGGAGGGCTATGATCTCAGGGACCGTGTAGGGATGGACACTCTTTACCTCTTTTATAAGCTCTTCCACCTTTTGGAGGGAGGTTTTTATCACCAACAGGCTCTCCTTGTCCCTTTCAATGTTTCCCTTCCACCAGTAGATGGAATTTACCTCCGGCACCACATTGACACAGGCACCCAGCTTATTTTTCACTATGTAGTCTGCGAGTTCTAAGCCTTTATCTGTAGGGATAGTTATTAGGACCACTACATATTTCCAGTCCATGGCTTATATAATTATAACCTCATGGAACTCATGGAAAGAGTGCTTATTTTCAACCCAGAGGGAGACAGAGAGCCAAGCAAGAGAAAGATAGTCTTTGGTAATCCCACCAACATTATGGAACTTAACAACGTCAAATATCAGTGGGCTTTTGACCTATACAAAACCATGGGCTTTACCAACTTTTGGATCCCCGAAGAAATTCCGATGTTAGAGGACAAAAAGCAGTATGAGAGGCTTTTGTCCGAGCATGAGCGGAGGGCCTATGAGCTGGTGCTGAGCTTTTTGATAGCCTTGGATTCCTATCAGGTTAACATGCTAAAGGAGTTCGCTCGGTATTTGACCGCACCGGAGTTGGTTATGGCGATTACCTCTCAGGAGTTTCAAGAAGCACTGCACTCTTACTCTTACCAGTTCATCCTTGAGAGCGTCGTGGAGCCTACAAAGGCGGACGAAATCTACAACTACTGGCGTCAGGACGAAAAGCTTATGGAAAGGAACAAGGTAGTAGCCGAAGTTTACAATGAGTTTATAAAAAATCCCACCGAGGAGAACTTTATAAAGGCGGTCTTTGGAAACTATGTCTTGGAGAGCCTGTACTTTTATTCAGGCTTTGCCTTCTTTTACACCCTTGGCAGGCAGGGGAAGATGCTAAACACCGTCCAACAGATCAAGTACATCAACAGGGATGAGCTGACCCACGTGACGCTCTTTAGGAACATAATAAATACCCTCAAGGAGGAAGAGCCTGACCTATTCACACCCGAGATCAACAAGTGGGTCTATGAGTTTTTCAAGTTTGCCACCGAAAAGGAAATTGAATGGGGCAAGTATGTTACCAACAACCAAATCCTTGGGCTAAACGACAAACTCATTGAAAGGTATATAAAGTATCTTGCTAACCTCAGGCTCACTCAGATAGGCTACGAGCCCCTTTATCCGGAGGTTACAGAAAACCCCATGAAGTGGATAGACCAGTTCAGGACCATAAACGATACAAAAACGGACTTCTTCCAAGCAAAGCCTCAAACCTACGCCAAAAGAAGCGAACTAAAGTGGTAAAGCACTCTGCCAAGCTCATTGCTAGCTACTCCTACAGAGGGCTAAGATACACTCCAAACCATCCCCTTAGGATTCCCAGAGTCAGCCTTCTTTTGGAGTTTTTGAAGGCTATGGAGCTTTTGGAGGATGAGGAATGGGTGGAGAGCAGACCTGCCCAGTGGGAGGAGCTCACGCTCTTTCACGAGGAGGAGTATCTTTTAGCCCTCCAGAGGGCAGACCAAGAGGGTAGGGTGAGTAAAGAAGTAAGGGAAAGATTCCATATTGGAACCATTGAAAACCTAGTCTCTCCTGCCATGTGGAGAGGTTCTTTGCTTGCCACAGGTTCTTCAGTGCAGGCGGTCCAGCTCTTTTTGGAGGGCAATTTAGCCTTCAACCCGGCGGGTGGTATGCATCACGCCTACACAAACAGGGCTAACGGCTTTTGCTTTATCAACGATCCAGCAGTGGCAATAAACTACCTAAAACAGAAGGGCTACCGCAAAATCCTTTACATAGACTTGGATGCCCATCACTGCGATGGTGTGCAGGAAGGCTTTTATGAGGATGACGAGGTTTTTGTCCTTTCCCTTCATCAGTCTCCTGAGTATGCCTTTCCTTTCAACAGGGGCTTTTTGGAGGAAAGAGGCAGAGGCATAGGAAAGGGCTACAACCTGAATATTCCACTGCCCAAGGGCATCAACGACAGTGAGTTTTTGCACGCCTTAGAGGGAGCCATTGAGCTTGTAAAGGATGTCTTTGAGCCAGAGGTATATGTGCTCCAGCTGGGGACAGATACCCTCAAAGAAGACTACCTTTCAAAGTTTGAGCTCTCCAATTGGGGCTTTTTGAGGGCTTTCAAACTAGTAAAAGAAGCCTTTGGAAAGGGCATTTATTTAGGTGGGGGTGGCTATCATCCCATAGCCTTGGCGAGGGCTTGGGCACTGATCTGGTGCGAGCTCTCCCAAAGGGAAATTCCAAAGTTTTTAACTCCAAAGGCAAAGGAGGTGCTCTTAAAGGTGGATTTTGAAGAGTTTGAAGAAGAGGACAGAAGCTATATGTTTGAAAGGCTTTTGGATGAGCCAAGGGAAGGGGAAGTAAGGCAGGAAGTAAAAGATATTCTTGAGAAGGCAAAGGCTTTAGTCTATTCTTAGCCTGTGTTCCCGGGCACGTTGGAGATATTCTATGAGTTCTTCCTTCTTTTCGTTCTCTATAAGCCCTTTTAGTCTTTCCAAGGACTTGATAAACTCCTCTATTGCCCGAAGCAGGTTCTCTTTGTTTTCCAAAAATATGTCCCTCCACATCACAGGGTCCGAGGCGGCAATGCGTGTAAAGTCCCTAAAGCCACCGCCGGGGTATAGGAAAAGGTCTATGTTTGTTTTTTTGCTTAGCTTTTCCATGGCGTCCATAAGGGCAAAGGCTACCGCGTGAGGAAGATGAGAAACCGCACCAAAAACCACATCATGAACAAAGGGGTCCATGAATTCTACAAAGGCGTCAAGCCTTTCCCACATGAGCTTGATCTTTTGGAGGGCTAACCGGTCCGTTCTTTGTGTGGGTGTTAAAACCACCCTTTTGTTTTTAAAGAGCTCTGGGTTGCTATACTGGACGCCCGACTTTTCTGTGCCTGCTATAGGATGTCCTCCCACAAAATACCCACCAAAGAAATCCTCCATCATATACACAAGCCTGCCCTTTACACTACCAAGGTCTGTGATTAGGACTTCCTTATCAAGGACATCCTTTAGCCCTCTGGCAACCTGTTCAAAGGCTCCCACGGGCACCGCCAAAACCACAAGATCTGGCTCAAAGTCTCTTAGGGCTAACATATGGATGGAACCTTCCTCTATCACTCCAAGCCCTTTTCCCTTTTTTATTGCCTCGGGGTTTATGTCTATGCCAAAGGTTGAACAGCCAAGGCGAGATTTCACCGCAAGGGAAAAGGAACCTCCCATAAAGCCCACGCCCACGATGGCAACTCTCTCAAACATTCTCCTTTACCTGCTCTATGGAGGTTTCCTTTTTTCTCCTCCCCAGCTTCCCAAAGATTAGAGAAATTTCATAAAGCAATATGAGGGGTATAGCCATAAGCACTTGGGTGGTGGCATCTGGAGCTATGAAGGCGCCAACCACAAAGGCTATGACTATAAAGTATTTTCTGAAGGCTTTTAGTTGCTGTTCGGAAACTATGCCCGCCCTCTGCAAAAGGTACAGAACAATTGGCAACTGAAAAGCCAAACCAAAGCCCACGATCATCTTTAGCAAGAAGGACACATAAAGATCTACCGAAAGGTAGGGAGTAGCCTGCAGTTGGGAAAAGCCTATGCCTATCAAAAACTTTAGGGCTACGGGCATCACCAAAAAGTAGGCAAAGCTGGCACCCAAAAGAAAGAGTATGATGGAAAAGAGGGTTATGGGGATCACCAATCTTTTCTCATGAGGATAAAGGGCGGGCTCCACAAACTTCCAAAGCTGATAGAGGATAACAGGAGAGGAGAAAATAAAGCCAAAAACCACCGAAATTTTTATGAGTATGAAAAGAGGCTCTGTGGGAGAAAGGGTTATGAGCTGGACCTGAGGGTAGGCCCTCTTTACAGGCTCCTTTAGCACCTCAAAAATATACTGGGCTAAGTAGAAGGCTACGCCAGTGGCAACCAAAAAGGCTACCGTGGATTTAATCAGCCTTTGTCTTAGTTCCCTCAGATGTTCCGTCAGTGGCATCTTGGGAAGTTCTTGACCCATCCTCTAACACCTCTTCAGTTTTAGTTTTCTCCTCCAAGCTATTGGACTCTTCTGTAAGCTTCATGGTTTCCTCTAACACTTCTTCGGTTTTAGCTTCCTCTTCTAAGTTTTTGGATTCTTCCATAACCTTTCTATTTATCTCCTCCAAATACATCTGATATCTGAGCTCATCCCAAGTTTCCCTTACCTTTCTGAGCAGTTCTCCCAGCTTTCCCGCCAGTTCTATGGTCTTTTCCGGTCCCAAGACAATCAAAGCCACCAAAAGGATCAGAATTAGCTCGGGAAAGTCCATTTGGGATTATTATAAGCCCAAGCTTTTTCTGATGCTCTTTTCAAAAAAGGAGACCATATACATAAACTTCCTGTCCTCCCTGCATCTTTGCTCAACCTTTTTTACCGCGTACATAACTGCGGTGTGGTCCTTTTTGCCAAAGAACTCACCAATCTGAGAGTAGGGTAGGTTTAGAATGGTTTTACACAGAAACATGGCTATGTGTCTGGCGTTTATCACCTTTCTCTCTTTGGTATCCTTTTTTAACAGCTCTGGGTTTAGCTTAAAGCCCTTTGCCACCGTGTTGATTATCAACTGAACCTTTTTTTCTTTGTCTAACTCCTCAGACTTTGGAAGCCTTTTTATACCACTTACCTTTAGGGTTTTCACAAAGCCCTCTATCTCCCTAACATTGTAGCCGGTGTTTTCAAAGACATAGTCTATGGTCTCTTGGTCTAAGGGCAGTCCATACAGGATCAGTTTTTGCTTTATGATGCGCCTTTTGGTCTCTTCGTCCAGACCGACCTCTATGATCAAACCACTTTCGAACCGGCTGATAAGCCTCTCTGAGACATCCTTCAGGTCTCTGGGATGCCTGTCGCTAACCAGGACGATCTGCTTTTCCTCCGCCTGAAGCTTTTCGTAAATTCTAAAGAGCTCAATTTGGGTTCTCTCTTTACCTACCAAAAATTGCACATCGTCCAGGAGTAAAACATCCAAATTAAAAAACCTCTCCCTGAACTCTTCCACCCTGTTTTCTTTGAAAGCCTTGACCATACTGTCCGAGAAGTCCATAAGGGGGATATAGAGCACCCTATACCGGGCTTTGAGCTGGTTGCCGATGGCGTGCAAAAGGTGGGTTTTTCCAAGACCGGACCTTCCGTATATGAAGAGAGGGTTAAAAAGCTTGCCGGGGTTTTTTGCCACCTCAAGGCACACCTTATAAGCAAGCTCGTTGGACGGGCCCACCACAAAGTTTTCAAAGGTGTATTTATCTAAGAGGTTGTCCTTTGGGCTTTCTATCTCCTTTTGCCCTTTTCTTTCTCCTTCGCACTCTACCACTACCTTTTTTCCAAAGCCCTTAAGGCGGGTGCTAAGGTAGGCAATAGCCCACCTTTTGTATTCCTCGTTTGGAGTCAGAATCAGTACCTTATCTGCATCCTCCCTTATCAGAAACTGTCTGAAGATTCCAACTGCGAACTTGTCTATGCTCTCTATGAGGTTTAGGAAGCTACCCCCTTCCATGGTTTGCAATAGCATAAGGGAATGGCGGGAGGTTTTGTTAAGAAATTGTTAAGAGATTTCCATATCTTGAAAAGACCTTTATAAGTGTGTGGCTTTCCATCGTATTTAATTAAAAAGGCTTAGGAACTTGCTTTCCTCCAATTTGGGCTTTTCAAAGAGCTCAAGGTTTTCCTCAAGGTGTTTTAGCTTACTCATTCCCACTAAGGCGGTGCCAACTCCGGGCGTGCTTCTTACAAACTGCAAGGCGGTATGCACATCCTTTTCCAGCCCAAAGAAGTCCTTTAGTTTTTGTGGAACTCTACCGATCACATTTCCCTGATAGATGGATGCGCTTATGTAGGTGTATATCCCAAGCCTTTGGCAGGCGGAAAGGGTGGAGAGCTTTTCTCCGTTTACCTCTTGATTTTTGAGGGTAAAGGCTTCTGTCATCCCCAAGTTGTAGGGTAGTTGGATAAAGCGCATGTGATGGTCTTTCCCTCCCACCTTTTGGGCTATGTCTAAAATCTCCCGTAGGTTTAAATACTGCCTTGAGGCGGGCGAGACCCTAAAGCCACTCCAGGTGGCAAGCCCGTAAAACTTGAGCTTTCCTACCTTTACCATCTCCTCCAAAAAGTAAAAGCACTCTTCAAGCTTTCTCAAAAAGTTTTCCCTCGGGAAGAAGTTTAGCTGTTCCTCCGGGTTGTGAAGAAAGTATACGTCTATGTAATGGGTTTGTAGGTTCTCCAAGCTCTTGTTAAAGCACCACTCTATGAACTTGGCACCCAAGTAGTGTCCCTGTGGCGTCATCTCCTGTAGGTTGATTATTCCTGTGTTTACGAAGTTTTCATAAAAGTAATCCTTTGGGTCTGCCCCAAGGTCAATATCGTAGGGCACATAACCCCCCTTGGTGGATATGATAAGGTTTTCTCTGCCCAGTTCCTTGGCTACAGCCCCCACATCTCTCTCACTCTTCATATACCTGTACACTATGGCGGTGTCCACTACATTGACGCCCCTTTTGTAGGCGGTCCTTATTACCTGTTTGTAGCCTTCGGATGTGGCTTGGTCAAGGTCTCCCAAGTAGGTGCCTACACCTAACTCTGATATAGATAGACCAAGAAAATTTTTCCTCTCCATTAGTTAAAAGATAACACCTTTTGACATTCAAGCATTAACCTTGAAAGGTTATAGGTGGAACTACTCTCAAAGAAAGGAAGAGTTTCCTTTATGCCCCTCTGGTGGGCAGAGTGGGCACAGTACAAAAGTCTCGCCCCCAGTTTCTTGAGCTCTTCTGTCTCTGGTCTTATGGTGTAGTATGCACCGTTGCCCGTGAAAAAGATGATAACCTCTCCCCTCTTTACAAGCTCCTTCACCAAGTTAAAGATGGTGGCGTAGTCTTTTGAGAAGGGATTACTGCTTACTACAAGGAGAATTTTCATTTTACCTTCCTTATGAGGATTTCCCAGGTGTTATTGTCAAGCTGGTTTATGGCAAGGACTTCCTGTCCTTCCTCTCTCATGCTTTTTGGTACATTCTCCACGGAGGGCGGATAGTCCAAGATCACCCTAAGCACTTGACCTAGCTCCATCTGCTCCAACACTAACTTACTTTTCACAAAGGTAAAAGGGCAAACCTCACCTCTGATGTCCAATTCCCTGTCTGCCATAGTTAAAATTATATGCCCTGAAGCATGAAAATAGAAGAGCTAAAAAAGGTTATAGAAATACTCAGAGAAGAGTATCCAAAGCTAAAGGCTCCCATAGAAAAGCTCAAAGCCCACAAAAAGGGAGATCCCTTTAGGGCTCTCGTCTGCACCCTTTTATCCACCCGCACTAAGGATGAGACCACCGCAGAGGTCTGCCAGAGGCTCTTTGAAAGGGTAAAAAACTGGGAAGACCTGCTTGCCATAGACCTGAAGGAACTTGAAAGGCTCTTATACCCAGTGGGTTTTTATAAAAACAAGGCAAGGTACCTCAAAGAGTTGGCAAGACAAATAAAGGAGGAGTTCGGCGGAGAGGTTCCTTCGGACCTTGAGGGACTGCTGAAGTTAAAGGGTGTGGGTAGAAAGGTGGCAAACATCGTTCTGGTGGAAGCCTTCGGAAAGCCCGCCATAGGTGTAGATACCCATGTGCATCGCATATGCAACCGATGGAAGCTGGTTAACACGAAAACTCCAGAGGAGACGGAAAAGGCATTAACACAAATACTGCCCCAAGAGTATTGGATGGATTTTAATAGACTGCTGGTAGCCTTCGGACAGACCATATGCAAACCTCAAAAACCAAGGTGTGATGTATGCCCCATAAGGGATTTTTGTAACTTTTTTAAACTTTCGCAAACATCTTAACAAAGAGGGTTTTCTTTAGCTGATCCAAGCCCTCGCCCGTTAGGGCGGATATTGCCAAAAACTGATAACCTTTCTCTGTAAAGTATTTTTCCAACTCCTTTAGATACTCCCTGTCTGAGAGGGTATCTATCTTGTTGGCAACAACTATTTGCTGTTTTTCCAAGAGCTGTGGGCTATACTCCCTAAGCTCTGCATTTACAATATTGAAGGCTTCTATTGGGTCCTTTTCCCTTCCGTCGGATACGTCCAAAAGGTGTAGCAAAAGCTTTGTGCGTTCTATGTGTCTGAGAAACTCAAGCCCCAAACCTTTACCCTTGCTGGCACCTTCTATTAGCCCTGGGATGTCTGCAAGCACCAATCTGTGTTCTTCGTCCAACTCCAAAACACCCAGAACGGGCGACAGAGTGGTAAAGGGATAATCAGCGATCTTTGGTCTGGCCTTTGTTAGCTTGGATATTAGGGTTGATTTGCCCGCGTTGGGAAGTCCAATAATTCCCACGTCCGCAATGAGCTTTAGCTCTAATATTAGCCACCTTTCTTCTCCCTTTTGTCCTTTCTCTGCATACCTGGGTGCTTGGTTTGTTGGGCTTGCAAAGCGGGCGTTTCCTCTTCCACCCCTTCCACCCCTGGCTACTACGCAGGATTGACCCTCCTCCACCAGGTCGCACAGCACCTCACCCGTGAGGGCATCCTTTACCACCGTTCCCACAGGTACCTCTATGATGAGGTCCTCTCCGTCTTTGCCCGCTTGATTTTTACCTTTCCCGTGTTGTCCGTTCTGTGCCCTAAACTTGGTTCTGTATTCAAAGTCCAAGAGGGTGTGCTTTCTGGAGGTGGCAACAATTATAACGTCTCCACCCTTTCCACCATCTCCACCCGCAGGACCACCAAAAGGTCTGTACTTTTCCCTCAGAAAGGCAACTGCGCCATCTCCCCCATCACCCGCCTTTACATATATCTTAGCTACGTCTACAAACATGCTTAAAGCAGATGTCCCAGCTTATTTTTCTTTGCTTGCAAATACCTTTCGTTGTACTCGCAGGGGGGCACCTTGAGGGGAACCCTTTCTACTACCTCCAAGCCATAGCCTTCCAAGGCTACGATCTTCCTTGGGTTGTTGGTTAGTAGTCTCATCTTCCGGACGCCCAGGTCCAAAAGTATTTGCGCACCCACGCCATAGTCCCTTAGGTCTGCAGAGTAGCCAAGCTTTTCGTTGGCTTCCACCGTGTCGTAGCCCTTATCCTGCAAGCTGTAAGCCTTTATTTTATTGACTATGCCTATGCCCCTTCCTTCATGTCCCACTATATAGACCAAAACACCCTTGCCTTCCTCCGCAATCTGCATAAGCGCCGCCTCTAACTGATCCCTGCAATCGCAACGAAGAGATTTGAACACATCCCCCGTCAAGCACTCCGAATGGACCCTAACCAGTACCGGCTCATCTTCCTTCCACTCGCCCATGGTTAGTGCAACTTGCTCCTCCCCTGTGATTACGTGCCTGTATGCGTGAATTTTGAAAAAGCCATACTTAGTGGGCAGGTTAGCGGTTGCTTCCCGGACCACGAGCCTTTCCTTTTTCAGCCTGTAGCGTATCAGGTCCGCTATGGTGATGATCTTTAGGTTGAACCGCTTGGCAAACTCTATCAGGTCGGGCAGTCTTGCCATAGTGCCATCATCGTTCATGATTTCGCATATTACACCCGCCGGATATAGCCCCGCAAGCCTTGCCAGGTCCACCGACGCTTCTGTATGCCCAGCCCTCTCCAAAACACCGCCGGGTTTAGCCTTCAGTGGGAACACATGCCCCGGTCTTATAAAGTCCGAGGGTTTAGCATCTGGACTGACCGCAAGCTTTATGGTAATAGCCCTGTCAAAGGCAGATATGCCCGTGGTGGTGCCATACTTGGGGTGGGCATCTATGGAGACGCAAAAGTAAGTACCCTTTGGGTCTGTGTTTTTTGTTGTCATTGGGTGAAGGTCCAACTCCTCGCATCTCTCCGGTGTTAAGGTAAGGCATATAAGACCCCTTCCATACTTTGCCATAAAGTTTATAGCCTCTGGGGTTACCTTCTCCGCCGCCATCACCAGGTCCCCCTCGTTTTCCCTGTCCGGATCATCCACCACTATGACCATCTTGCCTTCCCTTATATCCTCTAATGCATCTTCTATAGAACTGAAGATCCTATCACTCATTTTTCTCCTCCTTTTCCTTTTTGGTTAATTGTTTGATCTTCTCCCAAAGCTTGTCTAATATGCTCTGCTTGTAAGCCTGTTCGAGCTCCACCTTTTGCCACTCTGGATTTTTCTTTAAC
>JAJHRQ010000022.1 GCA_020833645.1 Thermocrinis sp. | reverse complement strand
TTTTTGGAGGATGTGGGTTTTTCCATAGTTAACTGTGATGCACCTAAGGGTGATAAGTTTTTGGTGGGTCCGTGGGTGGGTGTGGGCTCTATAAACTACGTTAGACTTCACGGAAGGGATCCGGAGAACCTCTACGACTACCTATACTCTTTGGAGGAGCTGAAAAAGCTAAAGGAAAAGATCAAAGCCCTTGGAGATAGAGAGACCTATATTTTCTTTAACAATACCGCGAAGGCAAAGGCTGTCCTCAACGCCCTCCAAATGAAACTCCTCTTTGGCATTGAGGTGGAAATTCCCCAAAGCCTGCAAAAGGCTTACGCAGAGAGGGAATGGGAGTGATCAACAGGACCCTGTTATACGGAGAGGGTCTCTTTGAGACCATAAGGCTCCCTTCTACAGAAGAAAGGTTAAAACTGCACTATGAAAGGCTAAAAAGTTCCGCAGAGTTCTTTGGCATCCCGTACCCAAGCTATGAGGAATTTATAAAAGATTGTCTTTTGCCAGTAAAAGAGCCTACCTACCTAAAGTTCTGCCTCCTTTCTGAGGGTGATGACTATTACGGTGGCCCATCAAAAACTTACCAAAAGCTCATAATAAAGAAAAAACTTAACCCGCCCAAGGCTCCCCTTTCTCTTAAGCTCTCTCCTTACAGAAGATATTCGGAGGATCCCCTGTGCAAACACAAAACTACCAGCTATCTCTTTAATGTTCTGGTTAAAAAGGATGCCCTTAGGGATGGTTTTTACGATGGTATAGTTATCAACGAGAGGGGAGAAGTGTGCGAGACATCCTCCGCCAACTTGCTCTTTTTGAAGGGAAGCAAATTCTATACACCCGCGGTAGAATGTGGAAGGCTTGAGGGGACTACGCTAAGGCTTTTGAAAACTCGCGTAGAGATTCAAGAGGAACGCATAAAAGTTGATAGATTGGAGGACTTTGAGGGTGTATTTTTGTTAAATGCTCTAATAGACTGTATGCCTGCAAAGATTGATGGCATAAATTTAAAAGTCCTTCCAGAAGTGGCGAAGTATGTAGTTAAAATATTAAACGCTGGGGGTGTGGCGGAACTGGCAGACGCAGGGGACTTAAAATCCCCAGGGGAAACCCCCCGTGAGGGTTCGAGTCCCTCCACCCCCACTTGAAAGAGATGATTTTGTCAGACAGAAGCATAAAGAGGCTCATACAGGAAGGAAGGCTTAGCATAGAGCCACTCAAGGAGGAAAACATTCAAGCATCCTCCATAGACCTTACCCTTGGAGAAGATGTGATTTTTTACAGGGTGGATTTTATAGACGTCAAGGCGGGAGAATTGCCCGTGGAAAGAAGGAGCATCCCCGAAGAGGGTATAGTCATAGAGCCAAAGTCTTTTTTGCTTGCCACTACTTTGGAATATATAAGGCTACCGGAGGACATTACTGCTTTTGTGGAGGGTAGGTCCTCTTTGGGAAGGTTGGGACTCTTCATTGAAAACGCAGGATGGGTGGATGCAGGCTTTGAGGGACAGATCACCCTTGAGTTATACAATGCCAACAGCGTACCCATAAGGCTTTACAAAGGAATGAAGATATGCCAGATTGTGCTGGCAAAATTGGACCAACCCGCAGAAAGACCATACAGGGGTAAATACTTTGGACAGAGGGGTGCCACGCCCTCAAAGATCTTCGTGGATTTTGGTACAGATTCTAAAACTTAAGAGGGATTAATATTAGCTCAACGGTCTCTATTCACTATGCTTTTAATAAGCTGGACAAGGGTTTGGCTGTTTTCAAACTTACCAACAAACTCTAAAACAGGTGCTATCTCCTCCTCCGCCCGTCTTTTTGTGCTTTCCACGCCACCTAGCAAAACTACCCTTTCCCTTAGCTCCTCTGTGTTTCCTTTGCCAAACCTTTCCAAAACCCACCGCTTGTCCAAGTGGTCCAGAACAGAAAGTAATGGATAGGTGCATTTACCCTCCCTAAGGTCGTTGCCTACAGGCTTTCCAAGGCGCTCCTCCGAAGATGAGTAATCTAAAGCATCATCTATAAGTTGGAACGCCCTGCCAACTTTTAAGCCCATCTGGTAAAAATCCTCCGCAAGAGGGCTTTCCGCCATTAATGCACCCACACCCATGCTTGCCCCAAAGAGAGCACCCGTCTTTCCGTCTATTATTCTGAAGTATTCTTCTTCTGAGATGAGTTTTCCAAGGGATAAAAGCTCCAAAAGCTGAGATTGGGACATGTGCATAACTGCCCGGCTGACCATTTCCACCGCCTGAAGGTTGCCGTAATTGGCATAAAGCCAAAGGGCTTTTGCGTAAAAGTAGTCTCCTCCAAGGACTACCGCCTGATTGCCAAAGAGTACGTTGGCAGAAGGTCTTCCCCTCCTGGTATGCGCCCCATCTACCACATCATCATGGAGCAAAGAAGCCATGTGTATGTACTCTATGCCTACCGCCAAAGGGATTACCTTTTCCACATCTCCCCCAAGCATTCTGCAAACTTCCATCATAAGCAACGGTCTGAGCCTTTTCCCGCCCGCAGAGAGGATATGCTTTCCCACATCTTCTACGAGCTTTATCTCCGGGTCTAAGTAATCAAGCATAAACTGGTTAAACTGGCTAACCTCCAACATCTAAGGAAAATTATAAGCGCTGTTTAAACTTTTAACGGTAGTTCTTTTACCCTGTGGTTTTGAAATCTTTTAATTAGCTTCATAAAAATAAGGGAAGTCATGTATGCATCCTCAAGGGCGTCGTGAAGGGTGGACGTGGGTAGATTTAGCCTCTTGGTAAGCTCCTCCAAAGTGGGTATTTGATCTTTTTCAGGGAGCAGGTCTATCACATCCAAGTGGTAAGGATAAAAGGCGCCATTGCAGGTATCTTTTATTAGGTTTCTCATAACTGCAATGTCTATGTATACAAAGTAGCCCACCAAAAGGCAACCCCTGGAAAACTCCAGAAACCTCTCGCAGGCTTCCTTGGGAGAAACTCCCTTTTTTAGATCCTCTGGAGTTATTCCGTGAACCTTTATGCTTTCTAAGTTGTCCATAGGGATATTAAGCTTTAAGTTTAGGCTCTCGGAGAACTTTAAAGTTAGCCCCTGCAGGCGAAAAGCACCTATGCTGAGGACCTTAGCCCTCTTGAGGTCCGTTCCCGTGGTTTCTGTATCAAAGACAACAAAGCAGTGTTCTTTTACAGGCTTATTGAGGTCTATCTCTCAGTTAAAAGCATCAAAGTTCTCCTTGTAGAGCTTTCTGTAGAACCATCTTTTTGAGGATGTCAACTTTTTAGGTTCATGATCGTATAAATGACAATAAAGGGGGCTAACCATCTATAGACGGTTTCATACTTAGCATTCCAAGGAAACCTCTTGTAGAACCTCATTCCTCTTCCCAAAAGTCTCATGTAGCCATTCCATTGCAAGCCCTTTGACCGCACTCACATACCAAGGTCCCTTGTCAGTGGTGCATCCCTTTGCCTTTGTGTTGTAAAGAACCAATTTAGCTGTCCAAGAGTCCCTCCTTCCTGAAAGATGCACAAACACAGGCAAACCTTATAGACCCAAATAGCAATCGTATATATTGCCTGAAGAGCTTTCCCTAATAACCCTTGTGAAGTAGGGACTCCCTTACTGTTCTTAGAGAAAGTCCCTTAAAGTAGAGGAGCACAGCTTCTGCTTTTAGGCTTACGGGAAACCTATGTCGCTTAAAAGCTTTGGTTAGTATTTCTTCTATTACTTGTATCGCCTTCATATCTCTAAGTGTATCAGCCCAGTCTATTAATGCCAAAAGTTGACATCTTCATCATTTTAGTTTAGTTAAGTTCATTGAGAAAGCTCATAACAGCTTTTCCAATTATAAATTATATTGTGATTGTGGAGGTAAAAAATGGCGGTAAAAGAGATAATGGATACGCTTGCCAATCAGACGGTGGCTAACAAGAGGCTCTCCGAACTTGTAAAGGATATAAAGTTGGTGGGAAATGTCCTTGAGGTTATATTCATGCTACCGGATAGAACTTTAGAGTCGGAGATAAGGGAAAAAGCTATGCAAGCTTTAAAAAGAGTGGAGGGTATAGGAGAGGTGAGGGTCAGGTTTGCGGACATGACTCCTCCACAGCAAAGCCCAGCCTTTCAGAGAAGAAGACTGCCTAGTATAAAGCATCTTATTGCAGTGGGTAGTGGAAAGGGCGGTGTGGGCAAATCTACCGTGGCGGTCAATTTGGCGGTCGCTCTTACCAAACTTGGCTACAAGGTGGGGCTTTTGGACGCGGACATTTACGGACCTAGCGTGCCCACCATGCTCGGCATAAAGAACCAGAGGGTGGAAGTGGATGCCTTCCAGCGGATCATCCCCGTGGAAAAATACGGAATGAAGGTCATGTCCATAGGCTTTTTGCTACCCTCCGAGGATACACCCTTGATATGGCGCGGTCCTATGCTCATGAAGGCACTGATGCAATTTCTCTTTGATGTGAAGTGGGGCAGTTTGGACTTTTTGGTTTTGGACCTACCACCGGGCACGGGTGATGTGCAACTGACCCTTGCCCAAACGGTGGAGATGGACGGTGCAATAGTGGTAACAACTCCTCAGGATGTGGCCCTTGCGGACGTGAAAAAGGCGGTAGTTATGTTCAAGGAGGTAGGCGTGCCAGTGCTCGGAGTTATAGAAAACATGGCATACTTTATATGCCCAGAAACTGGCAACAAATACTACATTTTTGGAAAGGGAAGGGTGCTCGGTTTTGCCCAAGCCTACGACCTGAAAGTTTTAGGTTCTATCCCCATAGAGCCGGAGGTTTCGGAAACCTCCGACACGGGAGTGCCAGTGGTAGAGAGCTACCCAGAATCTGCATCCGCGAAAGCCTTTTTAAACATAGCAAAGATCATTAGCCAAGAGCTTGAAAGGAGGTAAGACATGTTTATACAAAAGCTTGGTAGAAGGGTTGTTTATTTGGACCATATAGCCACAACGCCCGTAGCCCAAGAGGTTATAGAAGCAATGCTACCCTACTTTAGGGAGCACTTTGGCAATCCCACCTCTTTGCACAGCTTTGGGCAAGTTGCCAAAAAGGCTATAAACAACGCAAGGGAAAAGGTCGCCCAGCTTATAAATGCAAACTCCCCAGAGGAGATTATCTTTACCTCTGGTGGTATAGAAGCCAACAATTTGGCAATAAAGGGTATAGCCAAGGCATACGAAAAGAGGGGAAGGCACATAGTTTCTACCGAGATAGAGCACCACTCCATCCTGCACCCCCTGAAGACCTTGGAAAAGGAAGGATGGGAGGTAACCTATCTAAAGCCGGACAAATATGGGCTCATCCATCCGGACCAGGTGAGGGAAGCAGTAAGGGAGGATACAGTTTTAGTTAGCATAGGACACTCCAACAGGGAGATCGGCACCATCCAGAACATAAAGGAGCTTGTAAAGGCTGCAAAGGAGAAGAACCCTAAGGTAATATTCCATACGGATGCTTGCCCTACCTTGGGGCACTATCCGGTGGACCTGCAAGATTGGGGTGTGGATGCGGCGTCCTTTACTGCCCATCTCATGTATGGACCAAAGGGTGTGGGCGCCCTATGGACCAGGAAGGGTGTAAAGATCAGGCCTCTTATAGAGGGTGGTGTTCAAGAGAGGGGTGTCCGGGCTGGCACTGAGAATGTGCCGGGCATTGTAGGCTTTGGTGCAGCGGCAGAGTTAGCCATGAAGGAGCTTGAGGACAGAATGACAAGACTTTCTTACTATAGAGACAAGCTCAAAAAAGCCATTGAAGAAAAGCTTGATTACATAGAATTCACAGGGCATCCTACCCAAAGACTGCCCCATCACCTTTCCCTGATCGTTCATCTCATAGAGGGAGAGGCAATGCTTTTGAGGTTAGACCTAATGGGAATAGAAACCGCCTCCGGTTCTGCGTGCGTATCTTTGGCACTTAAGCAATCCCACGTGCTCTTTGCCATAGGAGTTCCCAAAGAGGTTGCCAACGGCTCCTTGGTCTTCAGCTTTGGAAGGGACAACACAGAAGAGGACGTAGATTATGTGGCGGAGGAGTTTCCCAAGACAGTAAAGCTCTTAAGGGAGCTCTCTCCTTTCACTCCGGAGAATTGGGAACAGTACGTGAAAGGTAAAAAGTGAGCTTTTCTTCCACTAGCTTTAGGTCCTCCTCTGTATCTACACCGTGATAGTAGTTTTGGCTGAGGAGGACCTTTATCTTTATTCCATTCTCCAAGAGGCGGAGCTGTTCAAGGGACTCAAGCCTTTCCAAATGGGAAGGTCGCCAGCGCACAAAATCCATCAAAACATCCTTTCTGAAGGCGTATATGCCCACGTGCTTGAGAGGATAAAAGCTGTCCTCCTGCTTTAGGTAGGGGATGGGACTCCTTGAAAAGTAGAGGGCGTATTGGTCTTTGTCCAGAACTACCTTCACGGAGGATGTGTCCCTGTAGGCATCCGGGTCCCTAACTGCCAACGTTGCCACAGGGCTCTCTTCAAGGGCTAAAAATAGCCTTTGAACGTCTTCTTTATAGACAAAGGGCTCATCCCCCTGGTAGTTTATAACAAAATCCACGTCCAGGTCTTTAACTACATGGGCAACCCGGTCGCTCCCGGAGGGTATATCCGACGGAGTGAAAACCACCTTAACGGGTAGGTCCTTTACCACCTCTGCAATCTTTTCACTATCCACCGCAAGGATAACATCCTCTCCAGTTCTCAAACAGCCTTCCACCACCCACCTTATGAGTGGCTTTCCTTTTATGATCTGCAGTGGCTTTTCCTTAAGCCTTGAAGAGCCGAGCCTTGATGGAATAACGATCAGCTTACGCATCCTCTATACAATTCCACTCTTCTATATCACATCCTGCTTGCTTAAGCCCTTCCTCTATTTTGTCCTGTAAGAACTGCTTGGTGGCTTTCCCTCCGTAGGCTATTACCTCTAGCCTTAGCTCCACCTCTTCAAACTTTTCTGGTATAAGCCTCAAGGTGCGTGCCACATCCGGGAGCCTCCAAGTGGGAACCTTTACCCTCAAGCGGAATTCTTTTATTGAATGGCTACTGCGTCCAGCATCTATCAGGCCTGTAGTGGACGGACTCCCGTAGGAGGCACTGCCCGTAGGTTGGTTTATTTGCATCTCAGGTTTTCCTTTTTCCGGAGGTATAGGTTCAATTCCTTTTTCCTTCTCCTCTTTCTCTGTGCATAGCTCCTTCTTTATCAAAATTTCTCCTTCCTCAAAGCTCGGCTCCGCCAAAGTGCCAAAATACTTGCAGGCAGGACCATCCTCGGATAAAATACCCAAGCCAAAAAGTTTCTCTCTTACACCTTCACTTATTGCGTTTTTGAGCACATCCTTTGAGCTAAGCCTTGGCATTCCGGGGGTTTTATAAAAGACCTCAAGGAGGGGCTTTGTAAGTATATACTCCCTTTTTGTGAGGAATTGATTAACTATGTAATGTGGCGTTAGCTTCTCGTAAATTACGTTTTCGCTCCTCAGCCGGTCGTAAATTTCCTTGTCTATGCGTTCTATACCCCGTACGGGCATTCCCAAGTCTATTTCTTCTACCTTCTCCTTTCCTGCGTAGAGCACAAGGCGGTATAGCCTTCTGAGAAGCTCCTTTGTACCTTTTTTAAAGTCTTCCACCTTTTCCTTTACTTTTCTCTTGTCTTGTTCAGTGAGGGTTAGGTTTGCGTCTTGTTCTATCTCTTGCCAAGCTATGCCTTCCGCGAGCTGTCTTTGAAAGCCCACCCTTTCCGGCTCGTAGGGACAGAGGAAAAAGAGGACATTTTTATATACCCTTGGCTTTTGCCCGCAGTAATCTATGTAATCCTTTGCGTCCTCCTTGTTTTCCAGGACTATAAGCTTTAGCTTGTCTGTGTCTGGAATGTCCTTTGTATCACTTGGGAAGAGGTATATATCAAAGTATTGGGAGCCTCCGAGGGCTTCCCTTAGCAAACTCCCCTCCTTTTCCTTAATTTTGATCGGGTCTATGTTTTCAAGCTTGGCAAAAAGAACACGGTTCAAGTTGGGCGTGGAGCTGAAGTAGTAGGGATTCCTACTGTTGGCAAGGTAAAAGAGCTTTTCTTCCAAGTGCATCAGCGTGGTGTCTATTATGCTACTTTCTACGCCCGGTTCTGCACAGACGAGCTTTAGCTCGGAAACATGGGCTCCCCTATCTGGGCCCGCAGAAAAGGAGTACATAAATATAGCGGTGGCACACCGTGTTCCAAAGCGGTATGGTCTGTAAGAATCTCCAAGCTCCAGGTCTACCTTTTTAGCCCTGGCGGACTGGTCTGTGATGTCTTCCGCTATGACGCTCTCATAAGTTCTGTCTATATGCTTTAGTAGCTCCTCCCTTATATCCTTGTTGGAAAGGTCAAAGTCCGATAGCCTTATAAAAGGGCGCATAGAGTCCTTTAGGGAATATACCACCAAAGCAAGAAGTCTTAGGATGCCCCTTGTCCTTTGAAAGCTTGGAAAGGAGCCCCAACGGTGATACAAAACCTCTATTACCTCCGGCTGGAATGGATAGCTCCTTAGAAACTTTTCCCTGTATGTATGCCTATCCTCTGGCAGTAGGTTTTCCCTTTCCAAATAGTCCAAAAACTCCTCTATGTTCTCTCTGGCACAGGCTTGGTCTATGTGCTCAAAGAGCCTTCTTGTGATCACGCTGGGGACCTCTTCGTCTCCTATGGGGGTTAGCACCTTTTCTACCCTTCCCGCAATCTTTTGGAGCTGTTGGGACATTCTCTCGGCGTTCTCGTCGTAATATTCAAGCGAGCTTGAAGGCAAGCTCATCACCAACGCAGTTTGAGGGAGCAAAGAAACCGCCTCCATTAGCTCCTGCATGAAAGCTAAGGTTTGGGCACCAAGGTTAGACTGTCCCACCTTCACCCCCGCACACTTAACCGCATACTCCGAAAGCTCGTCCATCAAAATCAAAAGGGGCTGATGTTCAGAAAGGAGTTTTAGTATCTTGTCCCTCCCGGGGGAAATATCGCCCTTTAAAAGCTCTACCTTTCCCCTTAGCTGTCTCTCTATCTCTTCCCAAAGCCTTGTATCCCTTGGGTCAAAGACCGTTCCTACAAAAACAGCCACGTTGGCTTTTATATCCCTCGCCTTGTGGTATAGGGCTATGAGGGAGTGTGTTTTTCCTCCACCAAAGGGCGTTTGCAGTTGGATTACCGGGTCTCCTCCCTCTCCTCTTAGTCTTCTAGTCACCGTGTCTAAAAGGTCCCCAAGCCCTTTTGTGATGTAGGTTCTATTCCAAAAGTCTTGAGGGTTTTTGTATTCCTCCGGTCCCTCTCCTTTGAAGACACTCCAGAGGTCTGCAGCATATACGCTCAGGTCAAACCTTCCTTCCCTTATATCCCTGTGTGGTCTTGCACACATTACAAAGGGCTTCATTCAAACAACCCCCTTTGCTTAGGTCCTGTATCTAATTTAACTCTTTTGCTCTCTGCCAGAAATCCCTCAAGCAATCTCTTTTCGTCGTTGCCCGGCGGTAAAACTTCGCTGATGGCTTGACAGGTTTTATAAAAGTAGTCCTTATCTCCGTAGCCTGTGGTAGATAGCACCTCTTTTAGCCTTTCCCTCTGGTTTTTGCTCCACAAAAGCAGAACCCAATGGATCACATCTATCATATCTTTTTCCCTCAGGCTTTCTATCTCTTCTATCTTCCTGTCGGTGGGTCCCAAAAGCCTAACCTCGTCCTTTTCTATTCTTATAAAACTACTTGACTTATTGAGCTCTATTCCCAAGCTCTGGGCTAACTTTCTGGCATCGTCGTAATCTACCGCGGAAGAGCCATAAGCCCAACGCCAAACCACATAAAACCTCGTAAGGGCACTTAGCTCCTGGGCTATGCTATCGTGGAATATCTCCTTGATTACATAGTCTGTTATTGTTTGTCTGATCAGCTCCAATATTCTGTCCGCCCTTATAAGCTCTCCTTCGTATGTCATAACCTTGTTGTACCTTCCAAACACTTTTAGGGCAGGACCAATGCAAGACACAAAAAAATCCGCCCCTCTAATTCCCGCTTTCCAAACCTCCTCCGCAGTCCTTTCTACCTCCTTTATAACCTCCTTTTTAATCTCTTCAAACCATCCCAACTCTTCCCTTTCAAGCTTCCGACACACTATGTATATAGAGCTCGCCAATGCCGCAGAATCTTTAGCTACAAGCCTTGCTTTCATTTCAGTGTCTATGGGCCAACTGGCAGTGATAACTAACCCAGAATCCAAGAGGGAGTTTATCAGTGTTTCCCATCCCGTAGTAGATTTGTGGGCATATACGATTACCGCAATGCCATTAGGTTTTAGAACCCTGTGTATTTCTTGAAAAGCTTTTTTTAGCATAGTCTCAAAAAATTCTTTTGCTTTTGCCTCTCCTCCATGCCTTACTGGATTAGCTACAATTTCTTTACTCTTAGGAACTAAAGGAGTAGAAAATAATTCTGGGTATAAATCTCCTACACTTCTTTTTAACCAGACATAAAAGAAGTCAGAAAGTTCTGCGTAAATAAGGTGGATCGGTAAAGACTGCATCAAAGTAGTTGTCGGGATAAGGAATCTCGGTGGCAGACGCCTGAAGAACAGTGGGAACTAAGATTTTCTTCGCTCCTACCTTAAACTCCACGGCATTAAAAATTATACTTAACTTGACAGGTAGAAACTTTTGCGTCAAATTAAGTAAAACTATGGCAAGGGCAATAGACCTTGAACTTTTGCAACTCCTTGAGGACAAGCTTGGGAAAGAGACCGCAAGAAAAGTAGCACAAGCAATAGAAATAGGACTTGAGGTTTTGGAAAAAAGGGCGGAAGAACTTGCCCTTCAAAAAAAGCTTGAACTCAGAGATGAACTTACGAAGGAACTGGCAAGCAAGGCAGACATCCAAGTCTTAAAGGCAGAAATACAGACAGTTAGGGCAGAAATGCAAGCTATGGAGGAAAGGCTGGAAGCAAAGATTGAAAAGGTTAGGTTAGAACTCAAGGAAGAAATACTAAAACTTGAACACAAACTTAACATCATTGATCGCAAATTTACCATAATGTTTATCATCTTGCTTTTTGCTGTAATACTTGTTAATCAAAACGCCCTTGAGTTTTTGTTGAAAGTTTTGGGATTGATAAAGTAAAATTCAATCACTCCTCTGCTTCCACTGGTGGGATTTGGGTGAGGTGGGAGAGGACGCCAAGCAAGTAGCCGAATGAGTCAGCCCAATTCCCTGTCGCTTTGCTAAATGGATTGACTTCGATGTAATCCCACACCATCTGTAAAGCTTGCCTGCCAAAAGTATGAGCTACAAGCTCCTTGCTAACGTGCCACACACACTGCATTGAGTTATAATCAGCCAGTCTATTCACCCCCAACCCCAAATAACTCACCACCGCCTTAGCGTAATCTTTATCGTAGCCCTCTTCTAACATCTTTTTATAAGCAAGCCGGACTTTTTCGGTAAAGGTAATTAAAGCCAACTTTTGGCGGGAGTTGAAAAGGTCGCCCCATTTTGTAAATCCATAACCCCTCCCTGCCACTGTGTTGGGGTCTTTAGTATTCATTTCTTCATCCGGCACAGGGTCTATTCCCCATTCCTCCCAAAGTTTTTTTCTTTTCTCTTCCAAATACTCTTCCGCTAATCTGTAAAACTCCAGGTCTTTTTCTGTTGCCAATCTGTAGCTTTTGCCCTCGCCTTTTTGGGTGCTCAAAACAACTGCGGTCATCCTTTGGCTTGCTTTTCCTTCTCTGAATAGCCTTCGGACATCGTCATCCTCTATTGTGCTTCCACACACAAGGCAGACTGCCTTTGCCCTTGCGACTGTGCCCTTTTCTGGGTCAAAGTTTTCGGGAACTTTTGGCTCAAAGCCTTCCACCGAGCTCTCCAAAACTTTCCACTGGTTGCCTTCCTTTTTCACTATGGCAAACTCCACCCGTTTGTTATACACAAAAGGATAAAGAGAAATCTTTTTCTTTTCCTTTTTGGCAAGCCAAAACTGACGGATTAGTGGAATTTCTGCACCGCAAAGGGGGTTTTGGCAAGGTATAGTCCTTGCCCATAGGTATCCTACGGGTATGGAGCCATCCTCGTCTGTTGGATAAAACCTTCCTATCTCTTTTTTTGCGGATTCCAATACCCACTCTCCCCACCTTTGGACATCCTTTATAAGAGGGCTCTCTTGTTTTTCTTCCTTATAAAACCCTTTCTGTTCCACCACCTTTTGAGGTCTTCCATACTTTTGGGGATATTCAAGTACGCATTTTAGGATCAAGACCGCCACCGGGTTGTAATCAATGGCATGGGTTTCTAAACCAAGCCGTAGGCACTCCAAGGGAATTGAGCCACCGCCCGAAAAGGGGTCCAAAACCCTCAAAACCCTTCCACCGCTTTCCTTTTTTATTTCCTCCCTTGCCTTTTCTATGAGTTCTTTGTTGAGGGATGTTTCCCACTTGGCAATCTTCAAAAGAAATTTCTTTTTTTCCTCTATGTTTTCCGCAGACACCAAAGCAGAATAGACAGTTGCCCTTGAGGCTATCAAAGGTCTTCTTGCCCACCATATATGCAGTGTGGATATATGCCCGTGTCTTATGTTTTTTTCCCTTGCGGACTCTTCGCTGATTTCCTTTATTGGAAGCAGTTCTTCAATAAACCTCTTCATGCCTTTCTCCCTTTTCCTTCCATTCCTCTGGGGGCACTATATACCTAACATCCACCACCCTTTTATCCATTTTAAGCCTTTCCGCTGGGTTGTTTATTATGTAAAGGGTTGGGTTTGTTTGGGCGTTGCACACAACATACAGCCAGTAATTTTCCTTAAGTTGCCTTGCCTTTAGGTATTCGTTCATTGTTAGCTCTACATAAGATTCGTCGCTTCTTGCCTTAACCTCTATGTATCGGACTTCTCCTTTGCCCTCTGACCTTATATCGTAGCCAAGGTTTTCCTTTGAAACATCCACAGGCTCCCTTCCCTGAGACCTCTCGTAAGCCATGGCAAGCTCCATCCCTATCCTTTCTACCTCTTCATCTGCCAAGCCCTTTTTATGCGTAGGACGCACATAAAAGATACCCAAAAGCTTTGGAGCACCGTAAGTGAGCTTTTTTTCTTTCTGGATCTGGTCTTGTAGTTCCTCCAAAGCTCGCTCGTAGCTTTCTCTTCTTTCTTTCAACTGGGCAATGGCACTTTCAAGATTTTTCTCCCCCCTTTCTTTTCTCTCCTCAAGTTCGTAAATTTTCCAACCTAAATTATCTATGAACATTTCTAAAGACTTCACTCCGTATTTTTGCTTTACCCTTGCCTGTCTTTCCCTTTCCTTTAGTATCTCTTCCTTGTATTGGTTGATTAGCTCGTAAAAGAGTTCTTCTGCCTTTTTCCTTCTTTCGTCAATGTTATAGGTGGGCATCTGTGTTCCCTCATCCACGGGTACCAAATCCCAAAGAATGTTAAGGTTTATAGGGGATAGCTCCCTTTCATTGTCGTAGATGCAAAAGAGTTTTTTCCCTGCAATTTTGCCTGTTCCATCCCAAACCTCTCCCTCAAAGAGCCACAAAAATCC
>JAJHRQ010000040.1 GCA_020833645.1 Thermocrinis sp. | reverse complement strand
CAAAAAAGGAGTGCGTAGGGATGGAAAAGCTACACTAAGAAAAAGACTTCATCAGTGGAACGTCAAAAAGTTTTTGCAAAAGCTAAAAAGGGTAGCACTGTTAAAGGGGGTGGAAGTAATAGAGGTATGAGGAGAGAGAAAAAGAACTTAGAGAACTTATAGAGAAGGAAAGCAACGAATATAAGAGGAATGCATTAGAAAGCGAACTAAAGGTCGTAGAGAATTCAAAGAAGCTTTTAGTCAATCTTATACAAAGCCTTCAGAGCGAGTCAAGCGGATGTGAGGGAGCGGATGGAAGGAATCCCGAGCAGGGGAGGGTAGCAAAAACTACCCTTCAAAGTGTTTGGCAAGTTCTGAAGGTAGCCCTCCTCTTCCCTATCCTTGGAAGGGTCTTGCCGAGGGACCTTTCTCCTCTGAAGCCCGTGTTGGTGGAAGGGGTGTGGGGTAGGGTGAGGAGTAGGTCAGTTCCCTTTGAGGCTGGGGGGACGGTCCCAATAAGGAATTTTTAGAACATCCTCTGGGTTAAGGAAACGCCAACCACACAAAAGAAGGCAAATAGCTTGTTCCAAAGGGTTTTAGTGTATGGATTTGAAAGGTCAAAAAGCTGAGAGAAGCCAAGAAGATAATGAATGTTTATCAAGCCAGTTATTAAAAGCCCTCCCAAGGATAAAAAGGTGCCGTAAAAGCTAAGGCGCCTCCCCAAGGTTAAAAATAGCTCCTCTCTGTTTATAAGTCCTCTCAACACAGGTGCTACAACAAAAACCAAAGCTAACATTCCCCCTACCCAGATGCATGCAAAGAGCACATGAAGAAAGAGGGCTAACTCTTTAAAAGTAAGCATTTACCTATGATTATAGGCTAAACTTCCAAAAAGCTCAAGGGACCTCTCTTTTTCCTCGTCCAAAAAGTAGTCAATGCAGTGATAAAAGTAATCCTTCACCTCATCCCTTGAGAAACCCTCCACCTTTACCCTTTCTTGTGCAAAATCCTCATAAAAGGCCTTTATAGACCTAAGGGCTAACTCCTCTACTAGCTTGTCCAAAGAAGGGTCCGCATCCTTTCTCACCAAAAAGAGGGCAAACACAAAGGGTAGGCTATAAACCTTGTGCCACTCTTCTGCCAAGTCATAGACATATTCAAACCTGCCCAGCCTTTTTTCATGCAATGCGTCATCTCCTATTAGCAAAAGGGCATCCGCAGACTCTCTACTTTCCACATACTCGGGCTTGAGCTTATAAACATCCTCTAAAAGGTGTTTGCATAGTAGCTTTGAAGTCAAGGAAGCAGGAGTAAGATACACCCTCTTTATCTCCAACACTGGTCTTTTTGAGAATAAAAGAACAGAGCAAACCCTCTGCTTGGATGCTATGCAGAGCCCTGGCACAATTCTGTATTGGGAGCGGTTAAAGAGATACTCCACTGAGGAAACAATGCCCGCATGAATTTTCCCATCTCTCAGCAGAGAAACCAAATAGGACGGCTCGCCCTCTACAAGTTCAATCCTTGGGTCCTCAAAGCGGTAAAACAGGGGAACAGTGTTGAGATAAGACACCTTGCCTACTTTAAACATTAAAGCCTTTTTGATAGATCAATAAACTCGGAGAGCTTTCTATGGGCTTTACCACTCTTTATGGAGTCCTTTGCCACCTCCAGGGCGGTTTTTAGGTCATCAGCCACACCAGAAACGAACACACCAAAGGCAGAGTTCAAAAGAACCATATCAAGGGCAGGAGATGGTTCTCCCTTTAAAACAGACATGGCTACCTTTGCGCTTTCCTCCACAGATTTTACTTTTATGTAGTCTATAGGATAACGCCTAAAACCAAGCTCCTCCGGTGTAAATTCGTACACGCGTACCTCACCACCACTTACCTCCGCCACAGTGGTGGGAGCAGATATAGAAACCTCGTCAATACCATCCTTTCCGTGTACAACCACTGCCCTCTTTACGCCAAGCCTAAGCAAAACGTGGGCTACCTTTTCCACAAACTGGTCTGAAAAAACTCCCAAAAGTTGCCTTTTGGCACCCGCCGGATTGGATAGAGGACCTATAAGATTAAAAAGAGATCTCACACCCACCTCCCTTCTGGGACCCACCACCCTTTTCATGGCAGGGTGGAAGAGGGGTGCGAACATAAAGCCTATGCCTATATACTCTATCATTCTTTTGACCTGCTCTGGTCCTAGGTCTATCTTTGCCCCCAAAAACTCCAAAAGGTCTGCACTACCGCTTTTGGAAGAGACAGACCTATTGCCGTGCTTTGCTACCCTTATACCCGCACCCGCCAGCACAAAGGCGGTTATGGTGGATACATTAAAGGTATCCGAAAGATCTCCGCCCGTTCCGCAAGTGTCCACCAGGTTATCCGGGTCCTCCACATCTACCTTGGTGGCTTTTTCTCTGAAAAAGCTGGCAGCGCCCTCTAACTCCTCCACCGTCTCCCCCTTCATCTTCATAGCCATTATGAAAGCACCTATCTGGGCGTCGGTAGCCCTCCCCTCTGTGATATCCTCAAGGCACTGAATTATCTCTTCCTTGGTCAGGTCATTGAACTCGGAAAGCTTCTTTAGAAATTCCCTCAAGGTCAAAAACCACCAGATATAGCAGGAACAATAGAGAGCACATCTCCGTCTTTAAGTTCCGTGTCTATACCCTTCAGGAACCTTATGTCCTCGTCGTTGAGGTAGATATTGACAAACTTTCTCAACTCTCCGTTCTCATCCAAGAGACGTTCCTTAAAGCCCGGATAAAGGCTTTCCAGCTTTTCCACAGCCTCTCTGATGGTATGGGCTTCTACTTGCACTTCACCCTGTCCGTTTGTAAGCCTTCTAAGGGGTGTAGGAACTCTAACTATCACAGCCATGGCAAATATTATACTATAAGAGGCTATGGAACCAGTAGTAGAAGTGGAAAACCTTAACTTAATCATAGAAGGTAGGCACATTTTAAAGAATGTCTCCTTTAAGATTAATAGGAGCGAGATATTTACCATACTTGGTGGTAGCGGAAGCGGTAAAACTACAATTACCAAGTGCATAGTGGGGCTGTTAAAGCCCACCAGCGGAAGCGTAAAGGTCTTTGGGAAAGAAATAACCCAAATAAATCCATTGGAGCTAAATGGTCTAAGGAAAGAGATCGGCTACGTTTTTCAAGGTGCGGCCCTTTTTGACAGTCTGAAAGTCTGGGAGAATGTGGTTTTTTATTACTTAGAACATTCTCACATGAAAGAGGAAGAACTAAAAGAAATAGCCCTCAATTACCTAAAGATGGTGGGTTTGGGAGAACACACCCTTGAGCTTTATCCCTCTGAACTCTCCGGCGGTATGAAAAAAAGGGTAGGAATAGCCAGGGCTATAGCTACACAGCCCAAGCTGGTGATCTACGACGAACCTACCTCTGGCTTAGACCCTATAACGAGTAGGTTGATAGACAACCTAATAAAAGAGCTTAGAGACAAAACCTCATCCACTGCTCTGGTAGTCTCCCACGACATGGTCTCCGCCTTCACCATTTCAGACAGAATTATGATCCTAAAGGAAGGTGAGGTTGTTTTAATAGGCACACCACAGGAGGTTCTGGAAAGCCAAGACCCCTTTGTGAGGGAGTTTTTAAGAAGCGGGCTTGGAGAACTTCAAGCCATCAACAGAGGCTGAAGGAAGCTCCTCCTCATAACTGGATAGTTATTGACAACACCCTTGGAAAAGAGAAACTGGAAGAGATGATTGCTACCGTTGTAAAAGGAAACTGCAGATGCCACCAAGTACAATTCCCACATTCTAAAAAACTCTTCTCCATATTTTTCTTTTACATAATCGCCCACAGAGTAGAACCTTCTCAGCCACTCCTTAAGGGTAAAGTAGTAGTGAAGCCTCCAATCGTCTATATCAATCAGGTTAAAGTCTAAGTGCCTTACTGCCCTTAGTACTTCCTCTATGGAAGGAAGGTAGCCACCGGGGAATATGTATTTTCTTATCCACCTGCTCTGCGAAGAAGGATGGACTTTCCCTATGGTGTGTAGCAAAAACAGTCCCCCATCTTCCATTATTTTTGACACCACCTCAAAGAACTTTCTGTGCCTTCCCTTACCCACATGTTCAAACATACCAACGGAGACAACCTTGTTGAACTTTAAACCTAGCTTGGGAAGGTCTTCATAATGCATTAGGTAAACCTCTACCCTACCTTCAAGTCCCTCCTGTTTTATCCTTTC
>JAJHRQ010000039.1 GCA_020833645.1 Thermocrinis sp. | reverse complement strand
AGAGAACTTATAGAGAAGGAAAGCAACGAATATAAGAGGAATGCATTAGAAAGCGAACTAAAGGTCGTAGAGAATTCAAAGAAGCTTTTAGTCAATCTTATACAAAGCCTTCAGAGTGAGCCAAGCTTCTGTAAGGGAGCCGATGGAAGGAATCCCGAGCAGGGGAGGGTAGCAAAAACTACCCTTCAAAGTGCTTGGCAAGTTCTGAAGGTAGCCCTCCTCTTCCCTATCCTTGGACGAATTCCACCAAGGGATTTGTCCCCTCTGAAGCCTGTGTTGGTGGAAGGGGTGTGGGATAGGGTGAGGCGTTCTAACGGGTTAGTTCCCTTAGAGGCTGGGGGGACGGTCCCAATAAGGGATTTTTAGAACAGCCTCAAGTCTGGAGAGATGGTTCTGGTGGTTTTGAACTTCACACCCGTGCCAAGATATAACTACCGGGTGGGTGTGCCAAAGGGCGGGCTTTGGTTGGAGATATTCAATTCAGACTCGGAGCTGTACGGCGGTGCCAATATAGGAAACATGGGCAGGGTAATGGCAGAGGATGTTCCCTTTCACGGAAGACCATATTCACTCTCTTTGACCCTCCCACCCTTGGGTGCGGTCTTTTTAAAACCTGCTTATGATATATCCTGAGGAAAGGGATTAACGCTGTGGTAATTTCTCACCCTAAGGTATAGGGCAATTCTATGATTTATATCGTGTTTTATTCCTGAGAAAGTAAGTTGCCCCTAAAAAAGCTTCACACTCTTGTAAGCTGCTTCTGGTGCTTGCAACTTACTTATTTTTGTTATTGTAGATTTTTAGAACAGCATAGGGGTAATAGTTGATCTCCTCTTAACCAAAACTTAACAATACACCATTAGGATTAACACAAAGGGAGGTTTAGCCATGAGAAAAAGGGTGTTTTTAGCCCTCTTGTTTATTGCCAGCTCGCTGTCTTTAGTTTGGCTTGCAAGTAGCCAATCAACCGCCTCAAGAAGCCTAACAAAGGCAGAACCTTCAACCACTCCTTCTAAAGAAGCGGTCTCTGCCAAGCTTGCCACTTTAGAACGTGGCTGGGTCAAGAACGAAGGGCAGTGGGATGAAAGGGCTCTCTTTTCCGCCCCAGGATACTTCGGCACCACTTGGATAACTAAGGATGGCGAACTCTTGCATGTGGCAGTCAAGCAAGAAGAGTGCAAAGATAAGACAGAAAAAGCCAAAGCATGCCCTTCCAAAAGCTGGGTGATTTCTGAACGCTGGGTGGGTGGCAAAGTTCAAACCATAAAGGGAGAAGAGGAACTCCAGACAAAGGTTAGCTACTTCGTAGGCAACGACCCTTCCAAGCACAGGTCTAATCTTCCCACCTACAGGTATGTTTCTTTGGGTGAGGTGTGGTCTGGAGTGGAGGTAAAACTCAAAGCCACCCAAAAGACAGTGGAAAAACTCTTTTACATCAAGCCCGGTGCAGACCCTTCTAAGATTGTGGTGGAGGTTGGCGGTGCTAAAGGTTTGAAGCTTTCCAAGGATGGAGAGATAATCATCCAAACTGGTTTGGGAGATTTGAAGCTTTCTAAGCCCATAGCATGGCAGGAAAAGGATGGCAAAAAGCTTCCAGTGGAAGTTTCATACAAGCTACTTGGCAAAAACCGCTACAGCTTTGAGGTTGCCAAGGCAGACCCAAGCTTGCCTGTTGTGATAGACCCAATTCTCCAGTCTACCTATTTGGGAGGAAGCAGTCGGGATGAGGCCTACGTCCTTGCCATTCATCCCCAAACGGGTGAGGTTTATGTGGCGGGACAGACTTGGTCCTACAACGACTTTCCTGGCACTTCTGGCGGGGCGCAAGAAGGATACGGGAGTGCTTTTGTGGCAAGGCTTAACAAAGAGCTTACCCAGATCCTCCAATCTACTTACCTGGGAGGAATCGGAGGCGATAAGGCAACAGCCATTGCCATTCATCCCGCCACAGGCGAGGTTTACGTGGCAGGAGTGACCCAGTCCAAAAGATTTCCTAAAACTTCTGGCGGGGCGCAGGAATATCACAGGGGTGGCTTCTTTGACGCTTTTGTGGCAAGGCTGAACCCAGACCTTACCCAAATCCTACAATCCACTTACCTGGGAGGAGGCGAGGATGATATTGTCAACGCCCTTGTCATTCATCCTACCACGGGCGAGATCTACGTGGCGGGATGGACTACTTCCCCTGGCTTTCCTGGAACTGATGGTGGGGCGCAAAGAAGTATTAGCAGATACCGCGTTTCGGATGCCTTTGTGGCAAGGCTTAACAAAGAGCTTACCCAAATCCTCCAATCTACTTACCTGGGAGGAAGCAGTAGAGACTGGGCCGAAGCCCTTGCCATTCATCCTACCACGGGCGAGGTCTATGTAGCGGGAGGTACTATGTCCCGTGACTTTCCCGGCACTACTGTTGGAGCGCAGGAAGCTCACGGAGGCGGAGAATATGACGCCTTTGTGGCAAGACTAAACTCAAATCTTACCCGACTCGTACAGTCTACCTATTTAGGAGGAAACGGTAACGATCAGGCCAACGCCCTTGCCATTCATCCTACCACGGGCGAGGTTTACGTGGCGGGAGATACCGAGTCCTCCAACTTTCCTGTCACTAATGGTGGAGCGCAGGCAACCCATGGTGGAGGTCTGAAGGACACCTTTGTGGCAAGGCTTAACCAAGGTCTTACCCGAATTCTCCAGTCCACCTATCTGGGAGGAAGCGATCACGATTTAGTCTACGCCCTTGCCATTCATCCTACCACGGGCGAGGTTTACGTGGCGGGAGGGACCTATTCTACCAACTTTCCTAACACTACTGGTGGGGCACAAAGAAGTAGTGGCGGTGATTCTGATGCATTTGTAGCAAGGCTTAACCAAGGTCTTACCCGAATTCTCCAGTCCACCTATCTGGGGGGAAGTGATGAAGATGTGGCCTTAACCATCGCCATTCATCCCAAAACAGGCTATGTTTATGTGGCAGGAAAGACCAAGTCCACCAACTTCCCAAACACTGCTGGTGGGACACAGGCAAGCAATCACGGAGGTATTGACGCCTTTGTGGCAAGGCTGTCTGCTGATTTGGCATCAGGTAGAAGTTCTGGTGGCGGATCTTCTATGATCGCCTCCGCATCTTCTACAGCAAGCTTTTGGACCATCCTTTTATTGCTATCTTTCCCAGCTTTCGTAGTAGCAAGAAGGATAAGGAGGAAATAAAAACCCTTGGGTCCCCTCCGGGGGGACCTTTGATAAAATCTTTTGTTGATAAGGCAAAAAGGTAGTTTAAAATAAAAACCATGAGCGTAAGACATCAAAAAAGGAGTTACATAGAAGAGCTCTTTAGCCATCTAAAGCAAAACGCTGGAGAATATAGAATTTACAACCTCTACGTGCCAGAAGACGGAGACATAGAGGATTTGGAGATCATAGACCTGCAGGTGGATTTTTCGGACCCAGAAAGTATAAAAAAGTATTTAGACAGAACCACCCGGGAGACCCTTGAGGCGGAGGTAAAGGGACTAAAACTTTTGGCAATGGTATTGGAAAAGGAGGGAAGCTATATCTTTTCCTCAAAGGAAGAGCTCTCTGAGGACTTTAAAAAACAGGTGTTGGAAAAGATAGAACAGATAAAGGAGGAATGAGATGTTTGACTTTGCCTTTGCCCAAAGCTCTGCCCCCCATGGTTCAAGCCCATGGTCTGCTTTACTCTTTCAGCTGTTTTTCTTTATCTTCCTCTTTGCCCTCTTTTACTTCTTGCTCATAAGACCCCAGCAGAAGGCAAGAAAAAAGCATCAGGAGTTTTTAGCCAAGCTCAAAAAGGGAGATAGGGTAGTAACCTCCTCTGGGATCATAGGCACGGTGGTAGAGGTGGGAGAGGATACCGTTTCTCTGAGGGTGGATGCCAACACGCGTATCACATTTCTAAAAGAGCACATAGTTGGTTATCACAGGGAAAAAGAAGAAGAAAAATCCTAATGCAGATAGACCTTGAGGAAAAGATAGTTATCCCCCTTCCCAAGGACCACGGAAAGACTGCCCTAATATACAAAGACACGGAAATTAGCTACGCAGAGCTCATTGAAGGAACTAAGGCGTATGCCCGGTATTTGGACATACTGCCCGGAGAAAGGGTAGTTATCTGTGCGGAAAATAGACCTGAGTGGGTCTATGCCCTCTATGGCATATGGCAAAGGGGAGGCATTGCGGTTCCCGTAGATTTTATGTCCTCTCCCAAGGAGCTGGAATACATACTTAGAGAGACGGAACCTGCATTTGTTGTTTGCTCTAACAAAACGGAAGAAGGCGTGCACCAAGCCCTTTCATCTTTGGGTTTAAAGACTTTTGTTCTCAAC
>JAJHRQ010000009.1 GCA_020833645.1 Thermocrinis sp. | reverse complement strand
CGTAAGTAAAGAGATGCTTCATCATTGATTTTTTGAGGTTTTTTAGGGCGTTTATGACCTTTTCGGTTTTTTCAATGGCTGACTGGACGGTGGAAAGGATGCCCGCTATGGCTTGTTGCTCTTCAAGGGGTGGGAGAGGGATTTGAAATTTTGTTAATACTTCTTTGTTTATTGCTTTGAAGGTAGAACCGTAGCCTTCTTTTTCAAGCAATGGCTTTAAGAACTGTAAGCAATAAAAAAGGTATTCATTGTATCCGTATCCGTTTTTAAAACTAATGGATGCCAAACCTCTGCCTATACAGTAGTCCATATTAGCTATATTTACATCTCCTACCGGTGCTCTTACCGAGATTAGGACACTGCCTGCTTTTCCAATCTTCAATGGCTTTGTGGTGTATTTAACAGGACTGGGATAAACCTTTCCGAACTCCGCTTTTCCCTGAAGAAATGGCATACCTATACCTTGAGTATTGTAGGTTTCTCCCGGAGGTGATTGTCCCATTGTTATCTCCACCACCTCCCCCACTCTCACCACTTCCCACTCCTCAGGCAAAGGTCCCAGTTCCGTCTCTTTAAATCCTCCCTCAAAGACTTCTATATCCAACATCTTCATCCTTCCCTAAAAATTATTTTCTCTCAGATTAATTTATTCCCTTATCAGCCCAAGGCTAAAAAGGATCTGCTTTAGTCTTTCCTCTGTTTCTTTTCTTTCTTCCTCTGCCTCCAAAAGCTCCACCACTGCCTCTTCCAAGTCCATAACCTTTTCCTCTCCGCCTACCGCCACATATCTTGATGGACTTAAGTTATAGTCGTTCATTTGGGCTATTTCTTTGGTGATGATCTTGCTAAATCCTTCTTCTTCCTTCCACTCTCTATAAGCCTCTACGATTTTTTCTATGCCCTCTTCTGTTAGTCTGTTCTTGGGTCTTTCCTTTTCGTAAAGCTGGCTTGCGTTTATTAAAAGAATTTCGTTCTTGTGCTTCTTGTCTTTGTCTATTACTATTATCACGCCGGGTGCGGTGGTGTTATAAAAGAGGTTCTCGGGTAAAAGTATCACTGCAGAGATGAGGTCCCTATCTACAAACTTTTTCCTTATTTCCTTTTCCCTATCACTACCTGCGTTTCCACTACCACGGGAGACGCTTCCTGTATCAAGCACTACCGCCATCCTTCCCTTATCCTTCAAGCTCGCATACATATGCTGTAGCCATCCCCAGTCTGCGGACTCCTTGGGTGGCACTCCAAACTCAAACCTTTTGTATGGGTCAAACCTGTAAAACTCCTCTGTGTATCCTTTCTGATTCCACGGAGGATTAGCAACCACGAGGTCAAACTTCATTAAACTTCCATCCTTTTCTTTGAAGGCTGGAGATTTTAGCGTGTCTCCCAGTTTTACATATGCGTGTTGTATGTCGTGGATGATTATGTTCATCTTGGCTATGGCGTAGGTGGTAGGGTTTATCTCTTGTCCGTAAAAGTATAGTGGAGGGACTTTAGTATGTTTGTATTTTTCTTTAAAGTAGAGATGGCACTTAATAAGTAGTCCTCCACTGCCACAGCAAGGGTCATAAACTTTCATGCCCGGCTCTGGGTCCAAAAGCTTGGCTATAGTAATGGCTACTTCCTTTGGTGTGTAAAACTCTCCTGCACTTTGTCCTGAACCGTCTGCAAACTTTCTAAGAAGATACTCGTAAGCCCTTCCCATTATATCGGGCTCCACATCTTCCAGCCCTAAACGTTTTTGGCTTAGTTTGTTGATTACTTCCTTCAATCTGTCTTCGTCAATAAGCCTTTGTCCAGATACCACTGCGTTGAAATCTACCCTGTCTACAACTCCCTCCAGCTCTGGGTTTTCCCTTGCCAGCTCTCTCAGGGCACTGGTTAGATACTCTCCCAGATTTGTGCTTTGCTTTCTGATGTTCTCCCACCTTGCGGATTCTGGCACGTAAAACCTTACAAGTTTTCTACTTGTCTTTATAATCTCCAAAACTTTTTCTTTGCTTTCGTTAAGTTCCACTGCCACCCTTTTCACTTCATCCTCAAAGACGTCGGAAACCCTCTTTAGGAATATGAGAGGCAAAATGTAATCCTTGTAATTGTATGCCTCTACCGGACCTCTCAAAATGCTTGCTATGTCCCAGAGCCAATTTTCAAGCTCCTTTATGTCCATCTCGTTTTATTATATCTAAGAGATGAAATACACCCTTAGAATAGCCCTACCCAAAGGCAGGCTCTTTGAGGAGACCTTGGAATTTTTTAAAAGCAAGGGCATCCTTGAGGAGACCTTTGAGGAGGGAAGAAAACTTCAGGTTAGGGTGGGCGACTACGAGTTTCTTTTGGTAAAGCCCTTTGATGTGCCCGTGTATGTGGAAAACGGCGTGGCGGATTTGGGAGTGGTGGGTTATGATGTGCTGTTGGAGAGAGAACCGGAAGTTTATGAACTTTACGATCTTGGTATAGGCTTTTGTAGGTTGGTCATTGCGGGAAAGGAGGAAAGGCTTGAGCAGTACAGAAAGGCATCCTTTTTGAGGGTTGCCACCAAGTACCCCAAGATCACCCGGGAGTTCTTTTTGGGAAAGGGAATAAAAACAAAGGTTATATATCTTCATGGCTCTGTGGAGCTTGCCCCCCTTCTGAACCTGTCGGATGTGATAATGGATTTGGTTCAAACGGGCAGAACCTTAAAGGAAAACAACTTGGTGGTCTTTGAGGAGATCAGCCCATCCACCGCAAGGCTCATATGCAACAGGGCAAGCTACCGCAACAAAAAGGATGAGATCTTCTCCTTTCTCAGCAAAGTTCAAGAGGAGCGTCCAAAGGAGGCAATTCAACCTCACCCGCGAGCAACTTAACAGTTTCCCTGAAGCTGTTCTAAAAATCCCTTATCGGGACCGTTTTAACTTCATTGAAACAAGTTTAACTCAGAAAGGTTTATTATGCTATCCCTCTCAAATTGATCCCTTTGGTATGGGTAATCTTTCCTGTAATGACAGCCTCTTGACTCTCTTCTTTGCAGGCTTGCCCACAGGGTAGCCAGGGCGGTGAGGCTTATATCAAAGAGTTGTCTGTTTTGAGGTGTTCTCTCCCACTCCTTCCAATCTTTGAGCCAATCCAAGAGTTTTTCTAAGCCTTCCTTCAAGCTTTCCTCTTCCCTTTCAATTCCGCAGTGTTCCCACATGAGTCTCTTTAGATCCTCAAAGGTGTATTTAGGCTGGCGGTTTCCTTGGGAGGAGTTTTTGAATTGTCTTTTTGAGCCTTTGATGTGTTTTCTGTCTTGGTATATTCGGTAGGCGGTCCTGTAGCCAAAGACCAAGCCCTCCAAAAGGGAGTTGGACGCTAAGCGGTTTGCCCCATGCACGCCAGTGCAGGCACACTCTCCAACCGCATATAGCCCCCAAAGGGCAGTTTGTCCGTAGGTGGATACTTCCAAGCCCCCTATGTAGTAGTGGGCACCGGGTACCACGGGCACGGGCTCTTTGTATGGGTCAATGTTCCTTTTTAAAAGCTCAGAGTATATGACCGGGAACCTCTCCTTTAGGTCTATGCCCTTTTTTGCGATGGGTCTTAAGTCAAGAAAGACCCTTTCCCCTTCCTTTAGCTTTGAGTATATTGCCCTTGCCACCTGGTCCCTCGGCAGTAGCTCATCCACAAAACGCTCACCCTTGCTATCTACAAGAATTGCCCCCTCCCCTCTGACCGCCTCGGAGATGAGAAAGGATGTGCCCTCCAAGAGGGTAGGATGAAACTGCACAAACTCTGGGTTCTTTATGGGAACGCCCTTCCTGAAGGCTATACCTATGCCATCCCCCTTCACATGACCGGAGGAATGCAAGAACATAGAGCTCGCACCGCCCACCGCAAGCACCAAAAGGTTGGTCCTCAAAACCCTAAGGCTTCCCCTTTCATAGACCAAAGCACCCTCCACACACTCATCCCCCAAGATCTCCTGAAGTTCCCCCTCTATTATCCTTATTCCCCTCTCCTTTACTCTGTTCCAAAGGGTGGTGTATATTGCCTTTCCTGTGTAGTCCTTTACCTTTAAAACCCTCGGGAAAGAGTGCCCCCCTTCTAGGGCAGGCTCTGGGTCAAAGACTACACCCCATCTTTCAAGGTCTGCCACCCTTTGAATGCCCTCCTCCACCATGATAAGCAAAGCCTTGGGGTTGCAAAGACCCCTCCCAGCCCTTAGGGTGTCCATAAAATGCAACGATGGACTGTCCTGTGGATGCACCGCACAGGCTATACCGCCTTGAGAGTAAAAGGTGTTTCCTACGCCCCTGGTCAGCAGGGTGGGCTTTAGTCCAAGCTCAGAGAGAACTAAGGCACAGGTAAGCCCCCCTATACCGCTTCCCACAATGAGGACCTCAACTTCTTCCTCTGGCAGTAGGGCAGTGTCAAATGTGAGAAAATGCATGAGAGACTGCTCTTAGTATAACATCCGTAAGCCTGTCTGGGTCGTGCCTTATAAAGTCTTCATTTTCTCCTATGAGGTCCTCCGCGTAGACGGTTATTCCTTCCCTGGCGATCTTTGCCACATCGGGAATTACCGGTTCCTGCCCCTGTTTTATGTATCTCCTCAAAAGGCTATCGGAGGGCATCTTTGTATTTACGATGGCTATGTCTATCTTTGAAAGACCTGTTGCGGTCAAAAAGCCCTTTATGTGGTCGTAGGCGGTGTAGCCATCCGTCTCTCCCGGCTGGGTCATAGCATTTACCACAAAGACCTTGAGGGCTGGAGAGGTTTCCACCGCAGACTTTATGTCCTTGATAAGCAAGTTGGGTACTATGCTGGTGTAAAGGCTACCGGGACCAAAGACTATAAGGTCTGCACTTTGAAGCTTTGCTATGGCGTCTATGGGAGGCTTGGCATCCGCAGGCTCAATCCAAATCCGGACTATCTTAGCCTTACTACTTTTTCCGTATTCGGTTATGTTTTCTTCCCCTTCGACCACCTTTCCATCGGAAAACTCCGCCCAAAGATGAACGCTTTCTGTGGTGGCAGGTATGATCTCCCCCTTTGTTCTGAGTATTTGAGATGCCAAGTTTATGGCGGACAGAAAGCTTCCGGTTATATCTGTGAGTGCCACAAGGAAGAGGTTTCCGAAGGAATGTCCCTCAAGCTCTCCTCCCTTGAACCTATACTGAAAGAGCTTCTGGAGGATCTCCTCCGTTTCCGAAAGGGCAACCAAGCAATTTCTTATATCCCCCGGTGCGGGTATTTGATAAGCCTTCCTTAACCTTCCTGTGCTACCTCCACTATCCGCTACCGTTACTATTGCAGATAGTTCCTTTATCCGATTGCCCACTTCCTTTTTTAAACCTCTAAGAAGGTTTGAAAGTCCCGTTCCTCCACCCACGCATACTACTTTCATATAAACCTCCTTGAAAAAATATGCCCACAGATTATTTTAAACCCTACTATGCCCACACTTAATCTCAAAGAGATATTCAAAACAACCGCCCGCTTCTCAGGCTTTTACAAAATAAAACCCGAAGAGTTAGACCTGCCACCAGAGTTGGGAGAACTAAAGGGACCCGTGGAAGTAGAAATTCAAATAGAGAAAGCTCCCCGCGGCTACGAGGTGCATCTGAGCATAAAGGGAAGTATAGAGCTTGAGTGTAGTCGATGCCTAACGCCCTTTATAAAAGACCTTGAGAGCACGGAAACCATAAGATTGGAAAATTATCCGGAAAAGCCTTCAATTAGCCTAAAGGCGGAGGACCTGAATGTCTGCTTTTTGGAGGATGAGGAAAATTTCAATCTGGCAGACCTTGTAAGAGAACAGATCATACTCAGCCTTCCCACAAAGCCCCTGTGTAGAGTAGATTGTCAAATTCCCACACTGGAGGAACCCGAGGAAGACACAAGGTTTGGTATCCTGAAAAAGTTCATACAAACCAAACGTTCTTTATAATTTATAGCGGAGGTGTAATGTGGAGACTAAGAGGGTAATTTACAACACACCAGAGCACAAAGTTATCTTCTTTGGAGAGCTAACGCCCGTTAATGAGGTCATAAGGTTAAGCTCTTATCGGAAATTTCTCTTTACATTCCTCCAAGCCAGATAAAATACATCTTTCTTTCCCATGAGGACCCAGACGTAGTGGCATCCATAAACGGTTGGCTAATGACCACGAAGGCACAGGCATACATATCTAAACTTTGGATTAGATTTCTGCCCCACTTTGGGCTTGATAGCCAGTTAGGAGATAGAGTTATTCCCATAGACGACTGTGGGACAAAGATCACTTTGGGTGGAGACTGTGAGCTTTTAATACTCCCCGCCCACTTTATGCACGCTTCGGGCAACTTTCAGGTCTATGACCCTTGCTCTAAGATCCTGTTTTCCGGAGACCTTGGGGCAAGCTTGGGACAGGATTACTTCTTTGTGGAAAACTTTAACGAGCACATAAAATACATGGAAGGCTTTCACAAAAGATACATGGTAAGCAATAAAGTTCTTAAATTCTGGGCAAGCATGGTCCGTCAGCTGGACATAGAAATGATCGTCCCCCAGCACGGTGCCATATTCAAGGGCAAGGAAATGGTTGAGCGCTTTATAAACTGGATTGAAAACCTACAGGTAGGTGTGGATTTATCAACGCAAGATAGGTATAGGGTGCCGGTGTGATATAATTTCTTTACCATGATAAAGGTTGAGATAGTAACACCCAAAGGTTTGGCTTTTTCCAAGGAGGTGAATTCGGTAAATATTCCCACCGTAGAGGGAGAGATAGGCGTCTTGGAAAAGCATATGTATTTGATGACACTTTTAAAGCCCGGTCTTGTGTATTTTGACGGAAAGGCAGAGGAGGGCATTGCGGTAACCTATGGCTTTGTGGACGTGACCCCCGAGAAGGTGATCATACTGGCAGAAGAGGCATACACCGTAGGAGAAATTGATATAGGAAAAGAAAAGGAAGAGTTTGAAAAGTGGGCAAGAAAGCTCGCCACCGCACAAACAATGGAAGAAATAGAAGAGATCACAAAACAAGTAGAGAGGGCAAGGACGCTCTTAGAGTTAGTGGAAAGGTTTGGAAGAGTTTAAGGAGTTTGAGTTTTTCCGAGGAAAGGTAAGGTTTATCCAGCCAAAACAACATAGGCTCTCTGTAATAGAAATTCTTTTTTTATCAACCCTGAAAGGTATAAAAAAAAAGCCACATAGTGGCAGACCTTGGTGCCGGCTTTGGTGCCCTGTCCATACTTATAGCCCTCAAGTTTAACTGCAAGGTCCTTGCCATAGAAAGGGACCCAACCATGCTTTTACTCTTACATAAGAATGTTGAAAATAATCACCTTCAGCATAGCGTGGAAATCTTGGAGGCGGATGTTAAGGAAATAGACAAAAAATTAAAACCCCAGAGTGTAAATTGTGTAGTTCTAAACCCACCCTTTTACCCAAAACAAGATGCAACAGAAAACAATCCATATCACACAGAAACTTACGGGAAACTGGAGGATTTTTTGAGGGCAAGTGCTTATATTTTGAAGGATGGAGGTTTTATCAACCTGCTTATTCCCTCCTTTAGACTTTTAGAAGCTTGTAATATTATGGAAAATTTAAACATAAAGCCCGCATATTTAAAGTTTTTCCACCCATTTATAGACAAGCATGCCAAGTTGGTTCGTATAGTTGGTGTAAAGAACCTAAATCCCAAGCTTGTAGTTGAAAGTCCGTTGATAATAAATCACAAGGAAACTAAATACACACAAGAGGTGTGGGAAATTTTGGAGAGGTTTTTGTGATATAATTAACACACTATGAGACTGCCTGAAAAGCTGGTGGAACGCATTGCAGATAGGATTATAAAGGAGCTAACGGAGGAGAAGATCATTGAAGCGGAGGACCCTTATGTGTTTAAAAAGAAGATAATTAGCATTTTCAAAAAGGTAGAGGAGGAAGAAAAACTTCTTGATGAGAAAACGAGAGAAATTCTAAGGGAGAAGATGCATCTTTTGGAAGAGACAAGCGTAGACTACAGGACCGCCTACAGGGCTGTTAGGAGCAAGCTTGCGGAGGAGATGAACATAAACACAAACAAGAGGGAGAGGATGAACCAAATAGCAGGGATGATAAAGGATTTAATATTAGAGGACGACACGGTGGAAATATACGAAGAACCTCATATTATAAGATCTCGGATAAGGGCTATCCTGATGGAAGCCCTCAGGGAAGAGGAAGAAATAGACAGGGAGGTAAGGGAAAGAATAAAATCTTACTCAAGGAGAATTGTGGAAGGGACACCCGAGTGGAACCACCTCTACAAAAGAATATACGAAGACGCCCTAAAAAGGAGAGGGCTCCTTTAAGGCAAATAGGCTATCGGGTTCTGACGCATACCGTATCTTATCACCTCATAATGCAAGTGGGGACCAAAGGACCTTCCAGTATTACCCACCTTGCCTATTATCTGTGCCTTTACCACCCTGTCTCCATAGCTAACGGACAGGCTTGAGAGGTGGGCGTACAACGTGGCAAAGCCATAACCATGGTAGATTATGACAGTGTATCCGTAACCCCTCAGCCAGCCAGCGTAAACTACCCTACCATCTGCAGCCGCACTAACCGGTGTGCCATAAGGCGCAGATATGTCTATACCCGTATGGAACTCCCTGCGCCCACCTATAACACGCCAACCATAATCGGAAGTTATAACCCCCACCACGGGCCATATGTCCGGCTTGACCATATCAACAGTTTTGATGTTTGCCAACTCCCTAAAGGCCTCTTCCACAGACATTTCTCTTCTTATAAGCTCATCTACCTTTTCCGTGTCCAGCTCCTTTAAAGGGTCAGAGTAAATTTCCGAGGGTTCTGCGCTTGCTTTCCCAGGACCACCCACACCCAACTTTGTTATGGATGTATTTCCAACTATTGAAAAACTTAGCATAAGTAGAAAAATAGCTTTTTTCATAACAATTCCCCTTGGGAAAAGTATAACTAAAAGGAGCCTATCAGTCAAGGGTGCCCTTTAGCATATCCTCCAGAATCTCGTTTATAGACCTGTAGATTTTCTCACTCAACTGCAGTCTTTCTAACCTATCAAGGGAACTTTCTTGATCAATTCTTTCTATTATGCTTGCAAGGCTTGAATCTTCTACCTTTCTATATATTCCCATAGCCTTTATCAAGCTCACTTTTAGCTTTATATCAAACACTTTGTGATTTTTTACATCCAAAAGCAGAAAAGTTTGTAGAAGTTTAAAAATAGAACTATCGTAATAAGCTACCCACCTTAGTATGGTGTGAAGTACCTTGGACATCCACAAAAACCGGTCGTAGCTCTTTAGGGCTAAGTAAGAGTACAGCTTTGCAGACACAAGGTCGTTCAGGATGAGAAGGTCTCCCGATTGGTGATAATCTATAGTCAGCAAGTTAAAAGGTTCAAAAAAACCGCAGTAAGATTCCTCCGGATGGAAGCCCCTTCTTACGAAGATCTTGCACCTTCCAACAGTTCCATAAGCGTAAGCCAGCAAGTCCCACTCTCCCACAAGAAATTTTTTTATAACTATTACCTTTGCCTTTGCGGACACAAAAGAATTATACTGTGTTTGGTTTGGATATAATGATAAGATGAACTACCGTTTGTTTTACGCTTGGGCGGACTTTGTGGAAAAAGTACGCCAATTCTTCCGTTCAAAGGGATACTTGGAGGTTTCCACGCCCATTTTGCAAAGCTATCCCAATGCAGACCCTAATATAGAGCCTCTCAGGGTAAACCTTACCTTAAAAGGTCAAACGAAAAGCTACTGGCTACATACCTCTCCAGAACACGCTATGAAAAAACTGCTGGCAATCTTTCCCAAAGATATGTTTCAGATAACGAAGGTGTTTAGAAACGGAGAGTACGGAAGATTGCACAGACCCGAATTCACCATGTTGGAGTTTTACAAAATTGGGACAGACTACATAGGGCTCATAGAGGAGTTGAAGGGGCTTTTAAATCTTTTTGGCTTTGAAGACTTTCAGATTTTGGAGCTGGAGAAAGCTTTTGAAGAATACTTGGGCATAGTTTTATCTGAGGAGGAAGAGATATTAAAAAACAATCTAATGGCTTATGGCTATGATTTTGACGACAAGGAAGACTGGGAGACCATCTTTTACAGGCTCTATTTGGAGTTGGAGAGGCGTTTAGCTTCCGAAAAGCCCACCTTTTTAATAAAGTTCCCCTCAAAGCTTGCCATGTATGGAGTGGTGAAGGATGGTTATGCGGAGAGGTTTGAGCTTTACATAAAAGGCATAGAAATAGCTAACGGCTGGACGGAGGAGAGGGACCCTCAAAAGGTAAGGGAAAGGATGAAAGAATGGGTCAAAGATAGAGACCTTCCCATAGATGAAGAGCTTTTGCAGGCTTTACCAAAGATTCCTGAGTTTTCTGGTTGTTCTGTGGGCTTAGAAAGGCTCTTTATGGCGGTTTATAATATAGAAAGTTTAGACCAAATACCATGGATTTTTAAGGAGGAAGGCTTGTGAATAACTTGAAGGAACCCCTTGGTATTTTGCTGAAAGAACAGTATGCACCATACCTTGTTTCCAGCTTGTACTTGCGCCTCGCCCCAGAGGATAGAACAGAAAGGGAAAGCTTGGAGCTTAGAGGATTGGAGAGGGATGTGGTAGAGCTTGCCTTGGAAGAGAGGGCGGTTGTGAAGATAATAGTCAGGGAAGACCTTCAGAAGAAGTTTGATGGCGTGGGAGCCCTTCTAAGGTGGAAGATATAAACTTTCCTTTATGATAGAAAGGGTAATTGTGTTTATAGATGGTTCAAACGTCTTTCATGCCATAAAGTCTTTGAACATAAGAATAGATTACAGTAAGTTGGTGAACTTTTTAGTAGAAGACAGGAGGCTCATTAGGGCTTACTTTTACGGCGCGGTACCCCAAGAGAAGGATCTAAAGAAAAACTCCCCCGAATGGGAGAGCTTTCTCAGGCAGAAACGTTTTTTGGAAGAGTTAGCCTTGCAGGGCATAAAGGTAAAAACCGCTAATCTGAGAAGGCTTCCAAGTGGAGAGTTTCTGGAAAAGGAAGTGGATATTATGTTAGCTACGGATATGCTGAGTTTGGCATACAAAAACGCATACGATACCGCCATACTGGTAACAGGCGACAGCGATTTTTCCTACACGGTGGAGGAAATTCAGAGCTTGGGCAAGAGGGTAGAGAACGCCTCCTTTAAAAGCACCAGTTCCCACATTCTCAGGAAGGTTTGCGACCGATTTACCCTTTTGGATGACTACATTGACAGGTTTATCATAGAAGAGAAGGTTAAGGTAAGTCAGGAGATTAGCTTTTGGGAGAAGGTCCTTAGGCTATGGAAAAGGTAGTTTCCCTTAAGGTAAATTCTAAATGCCTGAAGGACCTTCCCTGTTACGAAAGGCTAGAAGAGGAACATGCCATAACGGTGGGCGTCTTTGACGGTGTCCATCTTGGGCATCAGTATCTTTTAAAGAAGCTAATAGAAAGTGCCCAAAGGAGAGGACTAAAAAGCTGTGTTCTGAGCTTTTATCCCCATCCCTCAAAGGTTCTTTCTCCCGGACAGCAACCCTGCGAGCTTACTGACCCCCTAGAGAGGGCCGAAAGAATATTAAGGCTTGGTGTAGACAGGGTGGTTTTTATAAACTTTGACAGAGAATTTTCCCGCATCAGGGCGGAGGATTTTTTAAAGCACGTGCTTTTTGAAAGGCTAAGGTGTAGGTATCTTCTTGTGGGGTATGACTGGCGGTTTGGCTACAGAAGGGAAGGAGAAGTGGAATTGGCAAAGGAAATGGGCCAAAGGCTTGGCTTTGAAGTGGGAACTGCAGAGCCCTTTTACAAAAACGGACGCATAATAAGTAGTACATACATAAGGAGGCTTTTGCACAGCGGAAGGTTGGAAGAAGCCAGTGAATACCTTGGAGAAAATTATTGGGTTAAGAGAAAAGTGGTCAGAGGTTCTGGCAGGGGCAGTTCCCTTGGCTACCCTACCGCCAACTTGGGACCTTCGGAAAACTTGTGTTTAAAGGAGGGTGTTTATGCGGTCAGGGTGAATGAGCGGTTTTTGGGAGTAGCCAACTACGGCTTTAGACCCACCTTTGACGGAAAAATAAAGGTTTTAGAAGTTCATATATTGGACTTTGAGGGAAACCTTCGCGGAGAAAGGCTGAAGGTGGAATTTTTGAGCTTTTTGAGAGAAGAAAAGAAGTTCTCCTCCAAGGATGAGCTAATAAAACAGATAGAGAGGGATATAGCCATAGTGAAGGAAAAATTTGGGCGTTAAACTATGTTTTGCGATGTCCTCTGAAAGAAAAGCCGTCCTTGAAAGATACGCATGGGACAGGACGCAAGACGAAGAGGAGCTTCTCATAAGGGCGATGATGTATCACAACCCTGTGGAACTCTTAATGGCTTTTTCAAGGGAAGAGCTTAAAAAGACCTTTCTTGAAAACTTGCACCGCTTTGACGATAAAAATCTAAACTTTTGGAAGTTTGCCCTTGAGGTTAGCGATGAGGAGTTTAACCGATACGCAGAGGGAAACTTTAGGTTTGGTCTCAGGAAGTTCATTGGTTAGGGGCTTTTACCTTGCGGGAGGGACTGCTATAGCAATAAAGTACAACCATAGGTTTTCGGAAGATTTTGATTTTTTTACTTATCCTGATTTTAAATTTGACCCTCTTTCTTTGCAAGAAAAGATAGATAAAGCCCTTCAGGAAGTGGATTGGATAATGTTCGATAATTCTACTGTGATCTTTGTCCTTAGAGGAATAAAATTTTCCTTCTTTGAGTATGGTTATCCCTTAGTAAAACCCACCACTAGAGAAGAAAGTTTGGGTATAGATATAGCAAGCGATGAGGATATCTCCGCAATGAAACTGTTGGCTATAGCAAAAAGAGGAGTAAAAAAAGACTTTTACGACCTCTGGTTTTTAATGAAAAAGAGGGGATGGGATTTAAAAAACGTAATAGGCTTTGCAAAGTTTAAGTACCCCAACATAGACACAGGAATCTATTTACGTAGCATTGTCTACTTTAAGGATGCGGAAAAGGAAACAGCCCAAAAAGAGGTGGAGATGGCTTGGGAACAAATAAAGGAGTTTTTTGAATTTCAGTGTAAAAGCCTGCTAAAAGACATAAACCTACTGTAAAAGGTAGCTTCCGTAAACGATCTCTCCGTTTTTCAAAAGAAAGAAAGATTTTTCCATCTTGTCCCTTAGGCCCTTTTTGTTTTCCAAAAAGTCAAGCAGTGTTTTAGGTTCTCCGTGGGCCCTCAGCATGTACTCCCTCTCTTCGCCGTTGTCAAAGATGATCTTTACGGGTAGGCAGTAGAACTTGGAATATTCCCCCTCGTTGCAACGGTGGATTTCTCCAATTACCTCAATGGAGACGCTTCTTGCCACTATATCCTCTTGCTTGAGCATTGGCAAACATTATAAACAATCTGCCAGGTAATCCGCAAGGTGCATAACCTTTTGGTTGGTTTTGTTTGCCTTCGTGCCATCCCTAAGGTTTAGCACACAACCGGGACAAGAGGTAAGCACCACCTCCGCACCCGTCTTTTTTAGGTCTTCAATCTTCTCCTGTTGTATGCTCTTGGATAGCTTAGGGTTTGTTATGGAAAAGAGCCCCGCAAAGCCACAGCAGGATTTATCCTTTTCACCCTTTATCAATTGGTCGCCCTCTACCCTTTTTAGCAAGCCATAGAAGACTTTGTCGCTTACCTTCATGGCGCTGTAAGAGTGGCAGGGCACATGAAAGGTGGTTTTTGTTCCTTTACCTTTAAAGGTTAGGTTGCTTTCAAAGAGTAGCTCCGCAAAGTCATATACCTTTTTCTTCAGACCATAGTCCTCTTGAAGGGCACCACCGCAGGTGGGACAGGCTACCACCACCGCATCAAACTGGTATTTTTCCATTTCCTTCAGGTTGTGTTCTTTCAATCTTTCAAAGGCTTCTTTGTCGCCCGAGTAGTAATGGGGAGCACCACAGCATTTAATATCCTCTGGCACCACCACCGTCCAGCCTGCCCTGTTCATAAGCTTTATAACGTTCTCCCCTGTCTTTGAGTAAAAGGCGTCTATCATACAGCCTGTGAAGAACAAGAGCACACCCTTTTTTTGCTCAGCCTTAAAGGTCTTTCCCCTCAGGCTAAAGGCTTTTCCGTCTGGCTTTGGCATAAACTTTACCGCACCGGTAGGAAAGGGCACCTTCACCTCCTCAAAGGGCAACTTTTCCATGAGCTTGCCCGTTAGCTTGATTACCTTTCGCCCTACTTCCGACTGCAAAAGCTCCAAGCTTTTTAACCCGGCAGATTTAACGAAGGATTTCCTTTGAGTATTTCTGACGGTAGCTACGATTTCTTTATACTCCACTCCGTTGGGACAGACCCATTCGCACCTTCTACACATGGCACACTGATCCAGGTGCTTGTATGCTTCTCCGTCTTTTAGCTCACCACTGAGAAGCATTTCTGCCAAAACGAGCCTTCCCCTTGCGTAGCCTGCCTCCTCTTGGATGTAGGGATAGGTAGGGCATACCGACTTACACAAGGCGCACTTCACACATTTTTGGATTAGCTCCAAAGGAAGTTCAACCATTGCTATTAAAGATAGCTTCTCAAACGGACAATGCTGTGATTAAGCTCACCTACGGCTCCACCACCACGCACTGATAGGCTTTTTTTAGGCTCTCCCTTACTCTTAAGACATCCTCAAGGCGCACATTTTCTATGTATTTCACGTACTCTTGGTCCATTTTGTAGCCAAAGCCCATTACCTCCCAAAAGCCCAATTGGAAGGCTTGTCTGCCTCTGGTTTGTCTGTCCAAAAGATAGCCACCTATGATCTTCTTCTTGGCGAGCTCTAAATCCTCATTGGTTATCTCTGCCTCTTGCACCACCCAAAGCAGGTCCTTTAGGGCACTTTCTTTTTTGTCCGGAGAAGTGCCAATGTATGCAAAGACCCTTGGAGAGTACAGCCTTATGGGAAACGTAGAGTAAGTAGCGTAAGCGTATCCCCTCTTTTCTCTGAGCTCGCTAAAGAGTTTGGAAGTCATGCCGTCTCCCAGTATGCTGTTTAGAACCCTAAGGGCGAAAAAGTCCGGGCTATTCAGTGGAACGCCTTCAAAGGCACATAAAATGGTTGCCTGGGCACCTTCCCTTTGAGCCCTTTCCACTAAGCTCTCCTTTATGGGCTTGTCCTCCGCCCTAAGGTTGAACTCGCCAGAGGGCAACTTGGAAAAGACAGCCCTAAGCCTTTTTTCTAACTCTTCCAATGGCATATCTCCCACCACAGCTACAACAACGTTTTTACCCTTCAGAACCTGTTGCCATCTTTTTATAAGGTCCTCCCTCTCTACCTTTTCCACATCCTCCTCCCTTCCTTCGGGAGCTACTTCGTAAGATGTTCCCCTGTAGGTTATCAGCCTGAGCCTTTCCATGGCAAGCTCAAAGCCGTCTTCCCTCCGGGACCTTATGCTTGCTATGACCCTTCTTTTTTCCACCTGTAGTTGTTCCTCTGGAAAGGTGGGCTCCAAAAGGATGCTCTCTATCACCCTTAGCCCCTGCTCAAGCCCCTCCGGTCTTGTGGAGAAGTTAATATAGATGTAATCGTCTGCGGTGGAGGCTTCTATGCTACCGCCCCAGTCCTCAAAGGCACTGGCAATATGGTAGGAGCTGAAGGTCTTTGTCCCTTTTGTCAAAAGGCTTGCCATAAGGTTTGTGATTCCCCTTTTCTCTTCCCCATGGGTGCCAGACTTTATGAAGATGCTACCCGCCACTATACCCCTACCCTTTGTCTCCTTTATGATCAACTTTACGCCGTTTTCTAGATTTACCTCTTTCAACTTTGCACCTCCGTAGGCTAAACTAAAAAGGAAAAAAATTATAAGAAGAAAGACGCTCATCTTTCTGGTACCATCAAAATTTCCGAGTAAGGCTTGCTGAGTATGTACTTTTCCAGCACATTCAGAACATCCTTTTTTCTGACGGACCTTATGTTGCTTTCAAAGTAAAGGTAGTAGTCCAAAAGTCCCACCACTGTCAGGGAGTATCCAATGTAATAGGCTTCCCTTTGAGCTCTCTCAAGGGCAAAGACCTCCGAGTTTATAATCCTTTGCTTTGCCTTTTGCACCTCCTCGTCGGTCAGGGTCTGAGGGAGCTCCTGTAAAATCTGCACTACTCTTTCTTTTACCTCTTTATACCTGCTTGGCTCAAAGCTGGCGGATATAACAAAAATGTTATCCCTTGGTCTTGCAAAGTCTCCCGAGGATACCGAATACGCTAACCCCTTTTCCACCAGTTCTTTGTAGAAAAGGGATGTCCTACCGTTTCCGAGGATCTGGTCCAGCACCAAAAGGGCGTAGTAGTCTTTTACCGCTACAGGCATTACCCTCCAACCCATGATCCAGTATGCCCTCTCTAACCTTTTATCTTTTATCTCCTTAAAGCGGTTTTCCAACTGCTCAGGCTCTGGCACATACTGGGCTCTTTTTACGGGCTTTCCGGCCTCTTTACCAAAGGTCTCCTCCACCAAGCTTTTAACCTCCGAGGGCTCCACATCGCCCACCACTACGATCACCATATTCTGGGGCTGATAATAGTTGCGAAAGAACTCCGAAAGGCTCTCCCTTGTGAACTTGCTTATGGTCTCTTCGTAGCCTATGATGGGGTGCCTGTAGGGAGAAGCTTTATAGACCAGCTTTTCAAACTCTTCCCAAAGAAGGTTTATAGGGTCATCCTTGCCCCTTCTTAGCTCCTCTATAACTATGGGCTTTTCCTTTTCCACCATATCCTCAGAGAGCAAGGGCTTTTGGGTGAGTTGGTAGAGAACCTCAAGGGCAGGCTTCCAATAGGGCTTTGCTACGGTTATGTAGTAAAAGGTGTATTCTTTGGATGTGCCCGCGTTCATCCTCCCACCCATGCCCTCCACCAACCTGTCTATCTCCCCGTAAGGATACTTTTCAGAACCGTTAAAGAGCATGTGTTCCAAAAAGTGTGCCATGCCCTTCTGTTGGTAGTTTTCCTCTATGGAGCCCACCTTGAACCAAACCTGCAAAGAAACCGCCTCTGTGTCATCCCTACGCTTTACCACCAAGGTGGCACCGTTTTTGAGTTTATACTTTGCCAAATCTTGCACCGCAAGGGCGTAAGCCATCAGAAACACCTCCAAAAGTAAAATGATAATAACTCTCACAAGGTAGAGATTTTAACCTTATCCCATTACTTTTCAATGGTAGAAACGAATTTAAAATATCTCCGATGCGCGTTTTGATAACGGGGTGCGCGGGCTTTATTGGTTCTCATCTTTGCGATAAGTTCTTGGCAGAGGGCTTTGAAGTTATAGGCATGGACAACTTCATCACTGGCAGTCCCGACAACATAGCCCATCTTTTGGGACACCCGAGGTTTAAGTTCATTCACTACAACGTGGTCAATTACATATACATAGAAGGTCCTCTGGACATTATCCTTCACTTTGCGTGCCCTGCGTCTCCGGTGGATTATCTCAACCATCCTATACATACCATGAAGGTGGATTCTTTGGGAACGCTGAACACCTTGGGACTTGCCAAGCTGAAGTCCGCCCGTTATGTGTTTGCATCCTCTTCGGAGGTATATGGGGACCCTTTAGTGCATCCACAGAGGGAGGATTACTGGGGCAACGTGAACCCCGTAGGAGTTCGAAGTGTCTATGCGGAAGCCAAGAGATTTTCGGAGGCCCTGTGCATGGCTTATCACCGGGAGCATGGAGTGGACGTTAGGATTTTGAGAATATTCAACACCTACGGTGAGAGGATGAGGATCGGAGATGGTAGGGTGGTGCCCACCTTTCTGTACAAAGCCCTGAGGGGCGAGCCCATACCCGTCCACGGAGGGGGCACCCAAACCCGTAGCTTTTGCTACATAGAGGACATGGTGGAGGGCATATTCAGGGCGTCCATAAAGGATGGGATAGGGGGAGAGGTAATAAACCTGGGTAGCCCGGAGGAGATAAGCATCCTTGACCTCGCAAAGCTGGTGGTAGAACTTACCAATTCCAACTCTCCTATACAGATTCTGGAGGCAAGAGAGGATGACCCAAAAAGAAGATGTCCGGATATTACAAAGGCAAAGAACCTTTTAGGCTGGGAGCCAAAAACCTCTCTAAGGGATGGCTTGAAAAAAACCATAGAGTGGTTAAAATCATACTTAAGGAGGTAAGGAATATGCTTCACATGCCCAATTTGACGGAGCTGTTGGTAATACTTCTCATAGTCTTTTTACTCTTTGGAGCGTCAAGGTTGCCCGAGGTGGGCAGAGGTTTGGGAGAAGGCATAAGGAACTTTAAGAAGGCCCTCGCTGGCGAGACCGAAGAAGAAAAGAAAGTAAAAGAAGTTAAGGGCGAAGAGGTAAACAAGGAGAAGGTTTAAGGCGCCTTTAGGATCTTTGAAATTATTCCGTTTACAAACTTGCTGGGTTTGCTTCCCGCATACTTGTAAGTTACGTTCATGTAGTCTTTGATAACCACCTTTGGGTTTTTAACCTTTGCGTATAAAAGCTCTGCAGTTGCCAACCTTAGGATTGCCCTTTCTACGTATCCAAGCCGGTCAAAGTCCCAGTTTTCCAAGTTATCGGATATGGTTTTGTCTACATCACCCGCGTGTTCAAAGTATGTTCTTATGAGCTTACGCATGTATCTTCTCTGCTCGCTGTTTTTTACCCTGTTCATAGAAAGATACTCCTCAATAAGCTCCTCTATACTACCCCCTCTTATGTCCCACTGATAGAGCACCAAGAAGGCGTCTTCTCTTGCTTTCGTTTTGTATATCATCTAAGGGTCCTAAAGAGATTGACCATCTCTATGGTGGAGAGCATGGCGTCCCATCCTTTGTTGCCGTGCTTTGTGCCAGCCCTCTCTATGGCCTGTTCTAAGGTGTCTGCGGTTATGATCCCAAAGGAAACGGGCTTTCTGTGCTCCAAGCTGAGCATTGCCAGACCCTTTGAGACCTCGTTGGCTATGTATTCAAAGTGAGGAGTGGCACCCCTTATGAGGACACCCAAAGCTACCACACCCTCTATCTCTTCCTTTACAAGTAGCTCCTTAACCGCCATGGGAATCTCCCAAGAACCCGGCACCCTAACAAGGGTAAGGTTCTCCTCTTCTCCTTCGTGTCTTAGAAAGCAGTCTATTGCACCCTCCACCAGCCTTTCCACGAGGGTATGGTTAAACCTACTCGCCACAATGCCTATCTTTAGCCCCCTTGCGGTTAGCTTTCCTTCATAAATTCTCATGACTGAGCCTCCAGTTGTCTATTAGCCTCGTGCTGCCCACATAAAGGGCAACCAAAATTCTATCGCCCTCCTTTACCTCCTCCACCGGGTTTAACTCCTCATCCGTTATTTCCACATAATCAATCTTTCTAACATGGGGTTGCTTCAAAAGAAAATCCTTTATAGCTTCCTTTAGCAGGTTTGCGTCCGTGTTTCCGGATTGAAAGAGCTTCTGGGCAAGCAAAAAGGACCTGTAAATGGCCGAAGCGCTCTGCCTCTCCTCCGGGCTCAAATACACATTCCTTGAACTGCAGGCGAGCCCGTCCTCTTCCCTAACGGTGGGCACAGGCACAATCTCAACCGGTAAAGAGAGGTCCTTTACGAGCCTTTCCACCACCTTTAGCTGTTGGTAGTCCTTTTCCCCAAAGTAAGCCCTGTCGGGTTGGACTATATGGAGCAACTTTAGAACCACTATGGCTACACCGTTGAAGTGCCCGGGTCTGTAAGCACCCTCTAACCTATCGGTGAGCCCGGGTATGTCTATTTTTACCTTGGGTAGCTCAGGGTACATCTCTTGGTCTTCGGGGGCAAACACCACATCCACACCCGCCTCTTCGCACATGGCAAGGTCCCTCTCCAAGTCCCGTGGATATCTTTCGTAGTCTTCACCTGCCCCAAACTGGAGGGGATTGACGTATATGCTAACTACGGTAATCTCGTTTTGGAGCTTTGAGAGCTTTATCAGTTCCATGTGGCCTTTGTGTAGGTATCCCATCGTGGGAACGAAACCCACCGACAGATTGCTCCCGTTACATCTCAATTCCTTCAAAAAGTTTCTAATTTCCTTTATTTTCTTGAAGAGTTTCGGCATGGCTTTTCACCAAGCTAAATAATTATATCAATTATATCAGAGGTGAAAATCATACTCTCAATTCACATAAGGTATAAGTTTTTTCCTAAGGAGGTGGTAGAAATGATGGTTTTTGAGAGGGAACAACTCAAGGATAAGAATATATTTTTTCTGACACAAGGGAGGTGCCCCTTCGCATAGAGGTCTCAGACAGAGAAATAAAGGTAATAGGCAGTGGCAGGGAGGTGGTATTGCCAAAGGACTCCCTGAGGGCAAAGGCGATCCTTGATAGGCTCAGGATCGGGCGGGAGAGCGAGTTTTCGCAGGAGATATACTTATAATTTTTGCATGGAAGAGTTCAGAAGCGTAAGGGGTTTTCACGACATCTTTGGAGAGGAGCTTGAGAGGTTCAACGCGGTAAGGCAGACCGTAAGAAGGATCCTTGAGCTCTACAACTTTGAGGAGATCATACTGCCGGTGGTGGAGTATGCGGAGGTCTTTCAAAGGAGCATAGGAGAAGCGACGGACATTGTCCAGAAGGAGATGTTTGTATTCCCTGATAAAAAGGGAAGGATGTTGGCACTTAGGCCTGAGGGCACTGCGGGGGTGGTAAGAGCCTTTGTTCAAAACAGGATGTTTGCCCTAAAGCCCTACACGAAACTCTTTTACGAAGGACCCATGTTCAGGTATGAAAGACCTCAGGCGGGAAGATACCGTCAGTTCCACCAGATAGGGGGCGAGGTCTTTGGAAGCTTAGACCCTCTCGTGGATGCGGAGGTAATAAGCATTGCCCACAAGGTGGTAAAAGAGCTAAAGATAGAGGCGGTGGTAGAGGTCAATTCCATAGGCTGTAAGGTGTGTAGGCCCGCATACAGGGAAGCCCTAGTACAATACTTGGAACAGGTAGCTGGACATCTGTGTGAGGACTGTATAGGCAGAAAGGACAGAAATCCTCTCAGGGTTTTAGACTGCAAAGTGCCCACCTGCAAATCTGCAGTTAAGGATGCGCCCAAGATGGTGGATTTTCTGTGTGAAGAGTGCAGGGAACACTATCAAAAACTGCTTGAGTATTTGAACATCATGGGCATTCCCTACGTGGAAAACCCTAACCTGGTAAGAGGATTGGACTACTACACAAAAACCGTCTTTGAGGTAGTCTCCCGGGAGCTGGGTATAACCATAATAGCGGGTGGAAGGTATGATTATCTTGTGGAGGAGATGGGTGGAGTGCCAACGCCGGCGGTAGGCTTTGCAGTTGGTGTGGAAAGGGTGGCAATGTTGGTTAAAGAGCTTCCGCAAAGACAGCCCCTTTATATGGTAATTCCCTTGGGAGAAGATACGGTAAGCTATGCCCTGAAGGTCTGCGAGCTTTTGAGAGAAAAGGGTAAGAGGGTGGAACTTTCTTACAAAAGGGCAGGTTTAAAAAAACAGTTGGAGCTGGCAAACAAGCTAAAAGCTGATTATGCGGTCATAGTGGGTGAGGATGAGATGAAGGAAGAGAGCGTGTCCATAAAGAACTTGCACACAGGAGAGCAAGTTAAGCTGAACCTGAAGGAACTTTTTAGCCATGTGCTTTGAAGAACTAAAGCGGAGGCTTTTGGAAGGTATATACCTTAGGCAGGGCAGACTTCATTTGGCCAAAGTAAGTCAGGGGCGCTTTTTGGAGGAAGAGAACTACACCATCCACCTGAACGGAAAGAGACTGCTCTTTGCCAAAGTCTTTTACGGAAGGAAGCCTTACTACAAAGAGTGGGTGGAGCTTTTTAACATAGAGGAGGGATTTTTTGGCACAGAGGCGGAAGACCTACTTTTGGAGCTCTTCAGCAGATGCTTTAGAAGGCTCTTTGTGGAGTACTACAACGACCCACAGACTACCAAAGAGTTAAAAAGTGACATTCCACCCCAAGAGACCAGGCTCGGTAAAAAGCTAAAAAGTTTGGGCTACACCTACTTTAGGGATTGGTATTACCCAGAAGGCTGGATGGAGGGCGGTTATAAACTTCAGGCGGAGAGGTTATAATCTTCTTATGAACTTTATCAGGGTTCAGCTTATCTATCCGGAAGACAAGGTAAAGGAGCCCTTGCTCTGTGCCATGTGTAAGAACTTTGATGTGGTGGTAAACATAAGGACTGTAAAGGTGTCAAAGGATACGGGCATTCTAACCGTTGAAATTGACGGAGAAGCAGAGGAAATAGACAGGGCAATAAAGTTCTTGGAAGAGAAAGGGGTGATAGTTCAACCCATAGAGGGGCAGATATTCACAGAATGAAGGTCTCCCAACTTGGTGAGTTTGGGCTCATAGAGTATCTGAAAAGTCGGTTTTCCCTTGAAGAGGTGGGAGATGATACCGCCTGTGTGAAGGTGGGGGAGAGCCTCTTGCTTTTGACCTGTGATACCCTCTTGGAGGGAAGGCACTTTTTAGGCTCTTATCCCATGTCTGCGGTGGGTTGGAAGGGGGTAAGTGCCTGCGTGAGCGACCTCATAGCCAACGGTGGAAAGCCTCTTTATTTGCTGGTTACCCTTCTATTGCCCGACGTGGAGTTAAAAAAGGTGGATGAGCTTTATGAGGGTATCACAAGGGCTTGTGAGTTTTATGGTGTAAAGCTCGTGGGTGGCAATGTGGTCAAATCGGAACGCCTTGGCATAGACTTTTTTGGGGTAGGCTTGGCGGAAAGGTTTGTGGGAAGGGGTGGTGCCAAGGTGGGGGATGGCATCTTTGTAAGTGGTACCTTGGGGGACTCCCTTGCGGGCTTAGAGCTAATTTTGATGGAAAAGAAACACTACGAAGACTTCGAGCTCAGGCTTATAGAAAGACATCTAAGACCTACCGCAAGGATAGATTACGTCGCACACATTTCCAAGTATGCCAACGCCAGCATGGACATAAGCGATGGGCTCTCTTCGGACATCCAGCATATGGCAAAGAGAAGCGGTTTAAGGTTTTCTATACAGAAGGAAAAACTGCCACTTTCAAGGGAGCTTTTGGAGTATGCCAAAAGGCATGGCAAAGACCCATACAGCTATGCCCTCCGGGGCGGAGAGGACTATCAACTGCTTTTTACACACCCTCCCTCCAGGCTAAACCCTTTTTTGGACATGACCCAAATAGGTACCGTGGAGGAGGGAGAGGGTGTGTTTTTGGACGGAGCTCCTTTGGAGGCACAGGGCTTTGACCACTTTAAATCCTAAAAGCAAGCTCCTTTTGGTGGAGGATGATAGAAGCGTAAGCCAAACCCTGCGAACCATCCTTTCGGAGGAAGGCTACGAGGTGAGCATAGCAGAGAGCATAGCAAAAGCCAGGGAGCTAATTCAGAGGGAGTATTTTCATGGAGTTCTTTTGGACCTTTGGCTACCTGACGGCAACGGCTTGGACTTTATAAAGGAACTCAGGGAACAACTGCCCCTCTCACCCATAATCGTGATCACTGCCCACGGAAAGACGGAGCATGCGGTGAGGTCCATAAAGGAAGGTGCCTACGACTTCCTTGAAAAGCCTTTTTCTATAGAGAGGTTGCTTTTAACACTAAAAAAAGCTTTAGAGTTCTCCTTTGGTGAAGAGGAAGGGGAGGAGATGGTGGGAAACAGCAGGGCAATAATGGCGGTCAAGGAGCTCATAAGAAAGGTAGCCAAAAGCGAACTCAGCGTGCTGATCCTCGGAGAGAGCGGGGTAGGAAAGGAGCTTGTAGCAAGGCAGATACACAGGCTCTCGGGTAGGAAGCGTTTTGTTGACTTGAACTGTGCCAACCTTTCCGATGAGCTCTTTGAGGCGGAGCTCTTTGGCTACGAAAAGGGTGCTTTTACTTCAGCCCATTCAAGGAAGGAAGGAAAGTTGGAGCTTGCCCACGAGGGCACCCTATTTTTGGACGAGATCGGAGACCTCAGCCCAAAGGCACAGGCAAAGCTACTTAGGGTTTTAGAGACCAAACAGTTCAGCCGGCTAGGTGGAAACCAAGTAATAACCTCCAACTTTCGGCTCATAAGCGCCTCCAACAAGGACCTAAAGGCTATGGTAGAGGAAGGAAGCTTCAGGGAGGACCTATACCACCGCATCGCGGGTGTGGTCATAGAGGTCCCACCCTTGAGGGAAAGAAAGGAGGACATTCCCCTCTTGGTAGAATTTTTTTTGAAAAAATACCACTGCAAAAAGTACTTCACAGAAGAGAGCCTAAAACTTTTGAAATCCCACCAATGGAAAGGAAATGTGAGGGAACTCAAAAACTTTATAGAAAGGCTATGCATACTTCACGAGGGAGAAGAGGTCTCAAAGGTAGACGTGGAGAGATTTTTGGGTATAACATATCAAGAAGACCTGGGAGAACTCTTTGAGGAGAAGGACTTGAGAACCGCAAAGCAGAAATTTGAAAAACTCTTTATACAGAAAAAGCTCAGGGAATACAACGGAGACGTAAAAAAGGTGGCAGAGGTGATAGGCATAGACCTTTCCAACCTTTACAGAAAGATAAAGCTCTATGGGATAGAGGTATAATAAAACACTCCATGAGAGCCCTAATCTCCGTCTATTACAAAGAGGGTGTAGAGGAGCTGGCAAAGACTTTACAGGAGCTTGGCTATGAAATCGTATCCTCTTCAAGCACAGCCAAATACCTCACGGAAAGAGGGTTAAAGGTAAAGGAGATAGAGCAGATCACAAACTTTCCCGAAATATTCGGTGGGAGGGTAAAGACTTTGCATCCTTTCATTCACGGTGGAATACTCATGAGGGATTGGGTGGAAGAGGATAAAAGACAGGCTAAGGAGCTTGGTATAGAGCCCATAGATGTGGTGGTGGTAAATCTTTATCCCTTTGAGGAAAAGCTCAGAGAAGGCTTAGAAGAAAGGGAACTCATGGAGTTTGTGGATATTGGTGGCCCCGCCTTAATAAGGGCAAGCGCCAAGAACTTTTACAGGGTCTTGGTGGTCTGCGACCCTGCAGATTATCGCTGGGTTGCCCAAAAACTCAGAGAAAAAAGCCTTACCTTGGAAGACAGAAAATACTTGGCGGTAAAAGCCTTTTCTTTGACAGCCTATTACGATGCTTTAATTTCCAACGCCCTGGCAAACCTGTTTGGTATTTATGAGATGTTTTCACACATGGCAATTCCCTTAAAGCTTGTAAAGGGTCTAATGTATGGAGAAAATCCTCATCAAAGGGGCTGGCTTTTTAGCGATCCTTTGGAAAGCCTTGGAATTGCCAACTCGGAGGTCCTGCAAGGAAGGGAGATGTCCTTTAACAACTACCTGGACGCGGACTCCGCCTTAAAGCTTGTATTTCAGTTTGAAAAGCCCGCCTGCGTGATCGTAAAGCACAACAACCCCTGCGGAACCGCCTTGGGAGAAAGTCCCTCGGAAGCCTTTTTGAAGGCGAAAGAAGCAGACCCGGAGTCTGCCTTTGGTGGCATTGTAGCCTTTAACTGCAAAGTGGATGAGGAATGTGCCAAACTTTTGACGGAGATGTTCTTGGAGGTGGTGGTTGCCCCAGAGTATGAGCCAAAAGCCCTTGAAATTCTAAGCACCAAAAAGAACCTTAAGGTGATCCGTAGTTTAGGATTTTCCTACTACTGGGACATAAAAAAGGTCTCCGGTGGCTATCTTTTGCAGGAGGAGGACACCACAAACTGGGAAAGGTGGGAGGTGGTAAGCAAAAGGGCACCCACCGAGAGGGAAGTAAAGGATTTGGAGTTTGCCTTTAAGGTGTGTAAGTTTGCCAAGTCTAACGCAGTGGTCCTTGCAAAAAATGGGCAGACCTTGGGAATAGGCACGGGCAACACCTCAAGGGTGGATAGTCTGAGGTGTGCTATCGCAAAGGCCAAAAGGTTCGGCTTTGACCTAAAGGGCGCAGTCATGGCTTCGGAGGCCTTCTTGCCCTTCAGGGACAGCGTGGATATCTGTGCCCAAGAGGGTATAACCGCCATAGTTCAACCCGGTGGAAGTATAAGGGACAAGGAGGTCATATCCGCCTGCGACGAGCATGGATTAGCTCTAATATTTACGGGAACAAGACACTTCAGGCACTGATCAAGGAATACCAAAGCAATAACCCATCGTAATAGCCCAAAAGGTCCTCACAAGCCCTCTCGGGATGTGGCATCAAACCAAAGACATTAAAGGTTTCGTTGCAAACGCCCGCAATGTTGCCCACAGAACCGTTCGGGTTGGCTTCTTTTGTAATAGAGCCGTCCTCCTCGCAGTATCTAAAGAGAATCTGTCCCCTCTCTTCCAACCGTTTTAACTCATCCTCCGGCACATAAAACCTTCCCTCTCCGTGTGCTATGGGCATTCGGATAACCTCTCCCTTTTCTAACTTTTTTGTGAAGGGTGTTGAACTGCTTTCCACCCTCAAATAAACATCCTTGCAAACAAACCTTAGATTTTCGTTCTTAAGCAGGGCACCCGGCAGGAGGTGAAGCTCGGTGAGGATTTGAAAGCCGTTGCATATCCCCACCACAAGGCCACCCTTTTGGGCAAAATCCACTATAGCCTTTGCGATGGGTGTTTTGCTTGCCAGCGCACCAGCCCTAAGGTAATCTCCAAAGGAAAAGCCACCGGGCAAAATTACGCAGTCTATGTTCTGTATCTTGGTCTCCCTAAAGTCCAGAAACCTAACCTCCGCCCCCACCACATCCCTGAGCACATAGTAAGTGTCGTAATCACAGTTGGAACCCGGAAAAACACAAACACCAAACTTCATTCTATCACGTACTCCTCTATGAGAGGGTTGTATAGGAACTTTTCCACCATCTCCTTAACTTGGGATGGGTCATCCACCTCCAACTCAACCACCTTGCCTACCCTTACACTCTTAACCTTGTATCCGTTATCCTCAAGGATCTCCTTTACCGCCCTCCCCTCTGGGTCCAAAAGTCCCTCCTTGGGAGTGATCAAAACTCTAACTCGCATACCACCATTATAGGACTTTGTCAAGCCCTCCCAATATGACCTAAATCATATTTTCACTTTCTCCTTTCCCTTACTGCCCTATGGACTTAATCCCTTAACCTGTCCCTTACTTCCTTCTATCTTTGTCTTTTTCTTTTCTTGCCCTTGTGTTATCTTATTCCTGTGCCTTACATCACCTATAACATTAATGAACTAAACCCTGACCTTCTGGAAATCCTCTCGGACTGGGAAGGTGGCCGTGATGTGAGAAATTCCCATAATGCCTTAGAGTTGGCTAAGTTATATGTCCTTTGGTATCTCAAAAAACTAAACTCCCTTCCTGTTTTCTCTTCTTCTGGAAAGGCAATCGTAAGCATGCCAAAGCTTCGTTATTTCCGTAGGAACCATTACGCTTGGCTAAAGCATCTGGAAATCCCAAAGCTTAACTGGGTTCTTATCACCTTAACCTTAAGTAGGGATATATCTATCCAAGATGCTTGGGCTTATATTGGGACTTGGCTCTCGGACTTCCTCCGCCGTTTCCGTGTCTATCTAAAAAAGAAATATGGAATAGAACAGTTCCTTTATTTTGCCGTTCCTGAGCCTCATCAAGATGATTACCCTCACATTCACCTTCTCGTTTCCTTTCCCTTTGTCAAGGTGGAACAAATTCATAAGTGGTGGAAGGATACAAGGACAGGAAAAAGCCTCTCAGCCTTCCAAGGAGTGGATGTCCAGTTTATAGGAAGGGACACAGAGAAGATAAAAGCTTACCTTTTAAAATATCTGGTAAAGTCCCACCATAAATATTGGTCTTTTTCCATTTCCTCGGATGGTCAGGTTCGGGTTCGCCTTTCTACCCTCCTTATGTGGTATTTCAGGGTTCGCCTTTTCTTCATGTCAAGGCTTTTAAAGAGGGTTGCCCTTCAGACTTCCCAAGCTTCCCTCTATGGCTTTGTCCCTATCTCCACCCTTTACAGGGCTTATTACAAGCCTCTGGGCATAGCCTTTAGTGAGTTTTACAGGTGCTTTTATGATTGCGGTGCCTTAGAGAAGGACGGATTACTCTTCTCCCTGTCCAAGGTCTTTAGGAATATGTATTCCTAAACCTTAGCATTAAGTTAAAAACACTTTCCACTTTAACCCTCTCCTTTTTCCTAACTTTTGCCTATTCTCCAGCTATCTTTAAACTTAAAAGGCTTGGTTTTTTCTTTCCCTTTTTCCCATCCCTTACATTGAATAATGAAATCCCTAAAAAGGGGGTGCAATATGGAAAGCTTTGGTTCTCCTCTTAAGCTTCAGGTTCTCCTTGTGGAGAAAAGGAGAACTTGGGAAAAGAATGGCCGTCAGGGTGCCATCTATCAGCTTTACGGTAGGCTAAGGAATGAAAAGCCTGATTTCCCGCTATACCTTGTTGTCTCTGCTCCCGTTAATCTCCCAATAGCTCCTGGAGTGGTTATTGATGTCCCTATCTCAGGCTTGACCATTTCTTTGGGTGATACCTTCCCATCGGTGGGTGGCTTTTCTGTCTTTGAGGACTTTTCTTCTCCTATTCCCGTGATGGATGATAAGAAAGGGGCTAAGTGATGGATGATATAGTGGCTCAGATAGTTTCCGCCTTCTCTACTGCTTTCACTGGAACCGTGCCCTTCTTTACCGGTGTTTTCTTCTTTATCTGGGTGCTTACCATTCCTATATGGATTTTAAAAAAGCTATGAGGTGGAAACCATGGCAAAGAAAAAGATTAAGGACTTCTTCAAATACTACTCTTCGCCTTATGCCTTCCTTTCCCTCTTCAAAGATGATAAAGCCCACATTAAAAAGGTTGTTCTTGCCTTTCTGGATGAGGTGGAAAGGCTTCCTTTCCCTATAGACTGGTCTAAGGGTAAGGAGGACAGCTATTACTGGCATTCCGTTTATGATGTTGTTCTTAAACACTATGAAAGCCAATTAACCAATCAATTAAACCAATCAATCAATCAGTCCCAAACCCAAACCCAAGAATCCTTAAAGGAGGTGCCATCATGAGGAAACTTTTTAGCTTGTTGGCAGTTTCTGGCTTGGTTTTGCTTGCTTCTTCTGGTTTTGCCCACGCTGGAATACTTGAGGATGCAATGAATGCGGTAAATAGCCTTGTTTCTGGTATTCAGGGACTGCTCTCTGCGGTAGCTTCCATCCTGATATTCTTCCTCACCTACAGGGTAATAAAGAAGGCTCTAAACAGGGCATAATGCCAGTCCTTCCTGTTGTCCTGTTCCTCTTTTTAGTTCTGGCGGGTTCCTTGCCCGCCTTTTCTAAAATGTGTTGTTATCCTGCCACTTTTTCACCTTCTCCTCCATATGCTGGTAATGGTTGCGTTTGTTATGTTCTTGATGATGGGGGTCTCCGTTTATTTTTCATATATGACCCTTCAGAGCCTAACTTTGATGATAATTATTCTTATTGCTCTTCATTGTTTAGCTCCTGTGAGGGTTTGTCCTTTAGCTGTCGTGTTTCTTCCAATGGTTCCATTAGTTGCTCCTCTTCTTCCTCTTCTGAGGGCATTCCTATTCCTCCCTCTTTTTCCTGTTCTTCTTCTCCTTGCTTTCCTGATGAATTTTTAGGTGGTTCAGGTTCAGGTTCAAGTTCAGGTTTTGCCTGCCAGTCCGTTAATAACCTTATAGACACTTTTCAGGGTGTAAAGGAAGGCTTTTTAAAGGTTTTCATCGGTTCCTCTTTTGCTTTCGGTCTTCTGGGGGGTGCCTATGCGGTTCTTAGGGTTGTTTTTTAGTCTGTTAGCCTTTGCCTTTGCTCAGTCTCAGTGTGAGTGTTTGGACTATGTGAATGCCCTTAACCAATTAAACCAAACCATACAGGAATTTAAATCGGACTTCCTTAAGATGGTCTTAGGTCTTTCCACCGTTCTTGGAACCTTCTCCGCCATTCTGGTAGGTAAAGCCCTTAAGAGGTCTTCAAAATGAAGGCAGTTATTGCTTTCCTCCTTTTCCTCCTTTCCTCCTATTCAGCCCTTGCCTTAACCTGTCGGTTTGAAAACACTGGACAGGGTCGGGCTTGCGTTTGTAGAGAAAGGAATTCCGTTTTTATAGCTGATCACTCTTATTGTTCCTCTTCCTGTTCTTGCCCTTCAATCTCTCGGGTTCTGGAAGACTTTATAAACTCTGCTAAAAACACTGACCTTTTCCTTTTCCTTTCCTCCTTCCGTTTGAATGTTGAAGATAACCCCCCACCGCCCATTGTGGTTAATCTCCCTCCCTTCATCCATACCACAATAGATATAGCAAACCACCCTCTTATGCGTTTGCTTTTGATGTCCCTTAAGACTGCTTGGATTATCTTCGCCACCATCCTTAGCTACTTCATTATCTTTCGTAGGTAGCTATGCGGTGGGTTCTCCTTCTCTTTCTCTTTGGTCTGGGCTTTCCTGCTTCTGTGGTCTATGAGGCTAAATTGCAGATGCCCAAGGTGGATAATGACGCCGTCGTTCAGTATCTGAACTATCTTTATGAAAGGTCTCTCGCCCTCTCTGACTCGTTGGAAATTCTGGAAAGGATGTGGGAAATGTCTAAAAATGTTGATTATGTTCAGCTTGAAGATTTTCGCATGAAAAAGCAAGCCTACCAGTCTGCCCTTTCTGAGTTTGCTTCTGCTAAGGATGTTTATACGGACTTTATCCAAAATCCTCGTTCCTATTCTACACTCCAGCCCGCTACGGATTTACAAACAAAATTAAGGAATTTGGTTCTCCGTCAAGTTGAGCTTAAACAAAGCATAGAGGTAATAGCTCCCGCCCTGAGGGCTTTATACCCTGACCTTTTCTATTTAAAGAACTCTGTTAATAATACAAGGCTTTTTAACCGCCTTCTCTCTGGTTTTCTCTCCTCAGTTTCTCAGATTGTTAAGCTTGGGTTCAATGTGCTTTTTAACCCTCTTTTGGAGTTTGGCTATGTTAATCTTGTAGAGGAACAAACCCTTTTAATCCGTCGCCTTTTATACCTTCAGTGGAAAAGTGTTAATCATTCAGGGCTTGGTTTTGGGATTATTGTTCCCAATGGGTTTAACCCTTCCCTTTTGCCTGACCTTTCTAACCTGCCTGAGATTGGTCAGCCTTGCCCTCCAGTTCCTCGCCTTGTTAGTTCTACCTGTTATGATATTTACGCCGTATGTGAAAGAGGTCTTTTAGTAGGTTATAAAACCGTTCCAAATTCCGATTGGTCGCCTTACCATTGGTATCCTGATTATTTTGACCCTCACCATTTCGGTAATCTTCTTACTGTTCCTCACGGTCTTTCTGGAGATGATCCTCGTTCTCCTAAATTTCTTTATGTTTCAAGTTTGGCTGGTGTATTAGTTTCTTATCAGTTTCATTATGCTAATGCTGCGTTTCCTCTTCCTTTCCAGTCGGATGCTCCCGTTTATATTGCTGGGAATGGAAATGCGCCCTGGGGGCCTAATGATACTAATGCTTGGTGGTGTGATTCATCACTATATAGTTATTATTCTAAGTGCTTTGGACAGGATGGTAATCCTTATCTCGTGTGTGAATATATCCCTCCCTTTGATTGTGGCCAATGGCATTTTAGTTATGACCCTTGCTATGTTTGTAATTGTAGTTCTGTGGTTAGTTTTGTTGTTGATAATTGTTTTCATACACATTTTGGACCTGTTCTTTCTGGTCAATGTTCATGTCGTAAGGTCTGTGAATTTGATTGGGATAATCCTGCCACCTATCCCAAGGAGATTATTCTCCCTTGGCCTAATATCCCTCGTGCCCGCCCTCCTGACTCTCCTTCTCTTTCAGTTCCTGAATATAACCCTCTCCCTCCTAACTTTGATGATTTAACAGATGATGAGAAAGGAGAAATCTGTCGGACTGTCTCTCAGACTTTACCTTTGCGTGATCTTTCTCCTTACTTAAACCCTTTTCCTCTTCCTCTGGGAGATGTTCCTTATATTGAGGTTTCTCCTGACCTTCTCCCTCAGCTTGACCCTGATACTTTAATCCAGCCTCTTCCTATTCCTTCTCCTCAGCGTTTTATTGTCCGCCCTTCTACTCCTTTTCCTTCTCGGTGTTCTCCTTATGTTTCTCCTGATACTATTTCCATTCCTGCGGTTGAGGTTGTTGTTGAAATCTTTCCAGAAGAGGAACTTATTCCTGCCATTAACTGGCTTATAACCCAAGAGGTGGTTTCCGTGGTTAGCCTGACTAATACTCTTCAGGATGCCCTTCCTAACTCTGATAAGTGTAGGGAACAGGAACAAATGCTTTATGCTAATTTTGATGAACTAAGGAACTTAATCTTTTACTCTTTTGTCGGGCTTGCTTCTATCTTTGGCTTTATCTCTGCCCTTTTGGTTTCCATGTCAATCTTTGAACTTTGGAAAAATATCCCAATAAGGAGGGTTTAGCCATGTGTGCCGTTTATTGTGCTTTTGTTTCTCTGCTTCAGGGTATTTTTTCCTTTGTCCTTTCCTTGCTGTCTGCTTTGTCTATCCCTATATCTCCTCTGGCTTCCCTTACCATTGATAACTGGTTTTTGGCTAACTCTGGAATTCCTCAGGCTATAGGCATATTGGGAACCGCCCTAACTATTAGGTTTGTCCTTAACCTTATTCCCTTCTTCAGGGTCTAAGCCATGGCTATAGTGTTTATAACAGGTAGCCCTGGGGCTGGTAAGTCCTACTATGCGGTTAAAAGGATTGTTGAAGACCTGAAGAAGGATACTAACCTTGTTGTTTCCAACATTGACGGCTTGGACAGGGCTAAGCTTTCCTTTTACCTCGGCAAAGAGGTTAATAACCTTTGGACTTTGGATGAATTCCTCGCCACAGCCCTCTCCTTTTGCAATATGCATTATGATGGCAATTACAGGAATGCTTTCCTGACTATCCTCAATGTGGATTACTGGAAAAGGTTCATAATTCCCAAGCTTTTTGGTGAGTTGGGCTATAGAAAGGTTATTTTCTATCTGGATGAGTTCCAGTCTATTATTGATGAAGACACAGAACTAACCCAGCTTCAAAAATTCTTCTTTGACTATCACAGACACTTAGGACTTGACTTCTTCATCATCACCCAAAGCATTCAAAGGATGAACAAAGCCATAAGAAACCTTGTTGAGATTGAACTCCGCCTTGTAAGCCTCCGTGTTTTTGGCATTTCCAATATGGCAGTTTTGAAGACCATAATCGGTGGTGTCCCTGTCAAAAAAAGCATTGTTAAGTATGACCCTAAAATCTTTGTCCTTTATCGTTCCGCCCTCGTGGAACACATGAAAGGAGTTAAGGGTAGGCCTCCCGTTATGCTTTTCGTTGCTGTTGCGGTTGCCTTCTTTGCCATTATTCAGCTTGGTTCCTACGTTAAAACCCACGGTGGGATAATTCCCAAGCCTAAGGTTTCTCAGGCTCAGGAGAAAGGAGTAAAGAATGAAAAAAGACCTTCTTTCTTTGGCTCTCCTCCTTCTGGTTCCTCTGGGTTTTCCTCTCCTCCTTCCTCCGTTTCTGGTTCCTCTCCCTCCTATTCCTATCCTTCAGCTTACTCTTCTCCCGAAGTTCCCTCTTCTCCTTCTGTTTCTTCCTTTCCTTCTGCTTCGCCCTCTCCTTCTCCCTCTCCTTCCGTTGGTGGCTATGGCTATATCGTTATTGAGGTTGCCCGCCCTTCCGCCCGCCCGCCCGCCAGTTCTGGCTTAGACCTGTCTTCAGGCCCTAAGATTATTGAACTTCCTTAGTTGCCCTCGCCCGCCTTCCCGCCCGTCGTTGAAATCGGTTCTAAAAATGATGTTTTAAACCTTTCTGAAAGTTTATGTAAATCAAATTTTAGAAATCTTTAGCCTTAACCCAGTGGCTGGCTGGCTTGTGGGACCAAGCTTAAGCATTAGCACTTAAGCGTTTATGTGTTGTCTAAGCGTTAGCTTTGCGGCTGGTCTGCCAGCCAGCCACGGTTAAGGCTCTGGCGGGTGGGGGTGAGGGTCTGGGAGAGGGGGAGGGTCGGCCAGAGCCTTAGACCTTGGAGACCCTCCCCCTCTCCCAGTGGCCGTAAGGCCATTTTTGTCCATGTGTTAGCGTTCCCACCAAGGCCAAGCAGGGCAGGGGCGGGGCGTAAGCCCGCCTGCCTGTGGGCTTGTATTACTTATCACCTAATTTTAAACTTTGCACCTGTCCCACACTTAAGGGTTAAAATTTCACCCTAAGTTGAGGTTCTGCCATGGGACTGTATGATAGGGACTATATGAGGAAGGAAAGGAAGCCCTCGGAAGAGGTTCAGCATTCTAAACTGCCAGACCCTGAGAAAGCTCCTCCATGGCAAAATAAACCCTCTCCTACTTTGCCCTTTGCCTTCTGGCTTTGGCTGTTTGTTATGACCCTTGCTATTCTCTTCTGGGCTTTCCTTCTTTTAGTCCGCCCGTGAGAAACTAACAGGGTTCCCTCTTCAGGTATTCGTTGGCTTTCATTACGCCCTTGGTAGCCCTGTAAAGGTTAATAAGTCTGTTTAGTGTTCTAAAGGGTGTCTCCTCGTGCCTCCAGTTGTTTATGGTTATTGTCTTTCCTCTCTCCAGTTCTCCCTTCAGTTGTTGGTATCTATAGACCCGCCCGCCCTCCGTTCTGATTTCAAGCATGCACAGGCTTATTGTTTTATATTCAAAGTTCTTTAGGGTTCTGTCTTTAATCCCAAGTTCTCCGCACAGCCTGAGAACTTCCCTCTTCAGTTCTTCCTCTATTTCCCTGAGTTGTTCCTTTATTGCCCTTGTGTCCATTCTTTCCATTGTTCGTATGGCACAGGGTAAAGGTCTAATATCTCTCCCTCCTGTGGTCTTTCTCCTGCTATTTCTATAATCTCAGGAACTCCTATCCAGTTGTGTTTTACCCTGACCCTCCAAAGGTTCGGTTCCACTTCCTCTAACACTTCAATAACCTTAGCAATCATAACCTGCTTAGCTGGGATGTGTTTAAAGTCCATCCATGCCATCTTTAACCCTCCCTTATGAAGTTCTTAACCTTTACTTTTCCCTTTTTGTTCTTTTTCCAGCTTGCCAGCCCTCGGATTTCAATTACTCCTCCCTTCCTTACTTCCTCCCGCACCGTTTCCACAAACTCCTTTATCACCCTTTCCACCGTTTCCTCTTTAATCTTCAGTCTGTTCGCTATTAACTTGGCTAAGGTTTTCCTGTTGTGTTTCATAGTTAGCCTCCCATCTGAAAGGTTCTTTATGCTTAAGACAGTAATAAACCCATTCAATAACCTTTCCAGCAGTCTTTAATATTGCCTTCTTTTTGCTTCCGCTTTTTTCCACTTGCCTAAGGTAGTATTCCTTAACCCTCCTGTGGTTGCTTCTTTCCCTTACCGCTTGGACTAAATACATATAAAGCAGTTTCCTTATGTATTTGTTGGTGTAGCTATTGACTACGTTTTTCTCCTTTTTCCCTGACTGGTATATTCTCAAGCCCAAGCCCATATAGCTTTTAAAAGCCTTAACATCCTTGAACCTTCCTATATCCACATAAACACTTATGAAGTATGCTATGGTTGTCTCTGAGAACCCAAAGCTTTTTAGGATGTTTAAGTCCTCAGGATAGTATGCCCGTAGGAATGCGTTTATTTCCCTTTCCGTCTCCTCCAAGCTATGGACTACTTCCAGCCATATTTTCCTCTCCCTTAGAATGGTTGATAACACTTCTGCCTTGTCCGTTAGCCTTTTCCAGTCAAGGATAGCCCTTCCCTTCCTTATCTCTGACCAAAAAACTGGCTTGCTTAATGTCTTGCTGTCTGGAAATATCGTCTCCACAAGTTGCCTTAGCCTGTTTTCTATCTGGTTTTTTACCTTCAGCAAGTGTTCCCTTTCGCTTATCAGAACCTTTAACCCGTATGCCTTTATGTCCTTGCTTGTTATTAGCCTTGCTGGTAGCCCTCTCCTCAGGTATTCTGCTAAACTGACTGCGTCCGCCTTGTCCTGCTTTTTCCTTCCTTCAAGCTTTATAAACCTGTTGAAGTTCAGACCATCCACTAAGTAAATCCTTAACCCTTCCACCCTTTCCATCAAATAGAGAATTACAGGCATTGAATAGGTTCCCGTTTGTTCAATAGCCATGCTTATCTCGTCCTTTAGATGTTTCAGGGTCAGTTCCAAAAGCTTTAGTCCTTCCGTTGTGATGTCAAAGTCTCCGCTTGTTAGCTTGGTTCCTCCGCTCGTTAAAACAGCCAAACTAACCTTGTCCTTACTTACATCTACACCTGCATATAGCATTTATACGGCCTCCCACTATTCTTTGAGAGGTCAGGCAAAAGCCTGCCCCATTACCACCATCAGGGATGACCGCTTTAAGCTTATTTGAGGGCTACCCACCCCCCAAAATGCGAGAAGGGATACAGGCTTAGCCTGTTCCCACGCCTATATCAGAGGTAATGGGTAGCCCTCAAATAAGCTTATCAAAAACACTAAGACTTTAAATTTCATCACATATAAAAGAATAGCCTATATTATAATGCTCTTCTATGTTCTTACTGCTTTTGCTTTTGCCTCTTAGCCTACTTGCCAAAGAGCTAACACTGTGCTACAAAGCATACTATCTATTTTTCCCCGTGGCCCAAACCTGCGTAACCTACAAATTGCAGGGAGATGACCTTGTAGTTTCCAGCTATGCCAAAACTATAAACGTGGGAGGGCTCGTAAAAAGGGTGTATAACTACGGATATGCGGTCATATCTGCAAAGAACCTGATGCCCAGGGAGTTTTTCTACCATCAAGAAGAAGGAGAGTTTAAAAGAAGACAGCACTACATTTTTAAGAACTCTAGGATCTATGTAAAGGAAACCCACTATGTGGAGCTAACGGATAAGGTGGAAAGGGAGGAGGAGAGGGTTTATCCCTTTGATGGCTATCCAGACCCATACACCGCAAGCCTTGTGCTCTACAAAAATTCTATCCAAAATGACGAAGGAGTCATAAAAATGTTCTACGACGACAGAAAGTATCACATACCCTACAAAGTGGTTGGGGAAGAGGAAATTAAAGTGCCCGCGGGCAACTACTACGCAAGGGTTGTGGACGTAACTCCCAATGTAGAAACTAAAGGGCTACTGCGACCAAAGGGAAGATGGAAGCTCTGGATAGAAAAGGACAACCTCTTCCCTGTGAGGATGCAACTCTTCTTTGTGTTAGGAAGCGTCCGAGCTATTTTGGAGGAAGTTAAAGGAGATCGGGAGCTCCTAAGGAAAGTCCTTTTGGAGCAAGGGTGATGGAAGTCAAGCACGCAGTAATCCTTGGTTTTGTGGAAGGACTCACTGAATTTTTGCCTGTATCTTCCACCGGACATCTTATATTAGTTGCCCACCTTTTGGGACTTGACCATTCGGAATTCACAAAGAGCTTTGAGATCTCCATCCAACTTGGTGCCATCCTTGCGGTGGTATTTCTCTATTTCGGGACTTTGCTTAGAGACTTAGAAACTTGGGAGAGAATAATAGTAGCCTTTTTGCCCACTGGACTGCTGGGATTTTCCCTTTACAGGTTTATTAAGGGCTACCTTATCGGAAACGACCTGGTGGTGGTAGTTAGCTTGGTTCTGGGTGGAATTTTTCTACTCTTTGCGGACAGGTTCTGTGAGAGGTTTTGCTATCTTCAGAACATCAGAGAGCTACCTCTAAAAAAGGCTTTTGTAATAGGCTTATTTCAGTCTTTGGCTATGGTTCCGGGAGTTTCCAGAAGTGCCAGCACTATCATCGGTGGTATGCTGATGGGATTAAACAGAAAGCAGTCCGCGGAGTTTTCCTTCTTGTTGGCAGTTCCCACCATGTTGATCGCCACGAGCTATGACCTTTACAAATCCCACTCTCAATTTACAACCCAAGAGTTTCACCTTCTGGCATTGGGCTTTATCACATCCTTTTTGACTGCTCTGTTATCTGTCAAGCTCTTTTTGAAGTTTATATCCACCTACAGCTTTTTACCCTTTGGCGTCTATAGAATATTAGCTGGGCTTACTTACGCTTACTTCTTCTTGCTTTAGGTCAACCCAAAGCTTTCTGCTGTGTATGTAATAGCATTCTGGCTCCTTTATCTGAAGATTTCTGAACTTTTTGTATTCCTCTATATTCTCAAGGAAGAACCGCTTTAGGTGTTCCTCTGTATCAAAGTAGAGATAATTCTCACCACACTTCAGCACGAAATACTCCTGGTTTGGCTTTATGTACGCAGAGCACACCACGCACCTTGTGGTTTCCGAGGGCTTTGGTGGTGGAAGGTTCTTTTTTTCCCTGTAGGCATAAAAAAACACCAACAGATTGATAAATATTACAACTACCTCGTAAATTACCGCATGGGTAAAGGAGAGAATGCCCAAAAGAAAGCTAAGCACGGCGGTGAATATTCCGCCTACCGTTAGGAGGGCTATGAGAAAGATATATCTGAGCGGGGCACCCAGGAAGATAAGGGCTATCATACAGGCGATGCCTACTGCCCTCAAAAGTCCTGCAAGTATGATCAGTATATGTGAAAGTTCTTGCTCTTCCATTTTGAAAAGTGGGCTGGGCGGGACTCGAACCCGCGACCCGCGGATTAAGAGTCCGCTGCTCTGCCAGCTGAGCTACCAGCCCTACAGTACTTTTAATTATAATACCTTTGAATGACACAGCTACCACCAGAACTCGTAAGAGAAGCCCTCAAGAGGAACAAAGTAAAGATAGAAAACTACAAGGGCATAGAATACCTAAGGTTCGTGGATGACTTTAAGGATGTGCCAAGGGGCACAGCCCTTTTTAAGTCCTTTACCCTTTGGGGGTACCCCCACATAGGCAGGATTTTCCAGCTGAGCACAGGGCTAAAGGAACAATTTACACATCCTTTCTTTGTAGAAGAAAAGGTAGACGGATACAACACGCGGATCTTTCTTTACGAGGACCAGATCTTAGCCTTAAGTAGAGGAGGTTATGTATGCCCCTTTACCACCGAGAGGGTTGAAGACTTTATAAACCTCAAGTTTTTTGAAGACCATCCTAACCTCGTTTTATGCGCAGAGGTGGCAGGACCAGAAAACCCCTACGTGGATGAGCATCCCCCTTACATCAAAGAGGATGTCCAGTTCTTTGTCTTTGACATAATGGAGAAAGACTCCCAGAAGTTTCTTCCATACAGGGAAAAAGAGAAGCTTATTGAAAAGTATGGGCTTCCTTCGGTGGAAAGGTATGGACTCTTTAGTGTGGAGGATGTGGATAAGCTAAAAAGATTGATGAAAAGGCTGAGCGAGGAGGGTAGAGAGGGAGTAGTAATGAAGGAAGACTCAGAGAGGGACAAAAGGGTAAAGTATGTAACCTTTTATTCAAGCCTAAAGGACATAGAAATAACTTCCGTAAATCTTCTCGGTTTGCCCTCTGATTACTTTACCAACAGGCTATTGAGGTTAGCCCTCTTTATGGAAGAGGAAGGCATAGAGGTAGACCAAGAGCTCTTTTTAAAAGTAGGTAAAGCCTTTTTGGAAGGGCTTCTTAAGGCAATCGAAATGTCTAAAAAGGATGGGCGTGTTTATAGGACCTTCCGGTGCAGGTTTAAAACAAGGGAGAATGCCCTACTTTTTATCGAAAGTATAAAGCATGCGTCCTCACAAGTGCAAGTACTACAAAGGCGGTTGGAAAAAGAAGGAGACTATTGGGTACTGGAATTTGATCGGGTGTATCTTAACATGACTGGTCTATTGGGACATCTGCTGGCGGGTGGGTCCATTTTTGATTGAGGGGTTATATTTATATCTTCCACCATGGAGCTACCCGAATACCCCACCGACGAGCTAGCAGAGAGGGCGGTATTGGGTGCTATGATCAAAGACCCCGACAACATCCCCACCGTCCTTGAGTATCTTCGTGAGGAGGACTTTTACTTTGAAACCCACAGGCTACTGTTTTCTCTGCTTTACAAGGTGTGGGAAGATAAAGGAAAAGATTGGGATGACATTGTTCTAAGGAATTACCTGATAAAGTCTGGGCTTCATGACAAGATTAGTATGGATTTGGTGTATGCCTTAGCCCAAGAGGCGGCAGAGGGACCACTGCTTTTTGAAGCGATAAACAGCGTAAAGGAAAAGGCAGGCTTAAGGAGACTGATAGACCTTTCCATTGAGATCCTGAAGAATGTCCAAGAATCTCCCGACCTCAATCTCTTGGTGGAAAGGACAACCCAAAAGCTTTATGAAATATCCGAGAAGACCCAGATAAGCGGATACTATCACATAAAAGAGGTGGCCAACGAAGTTTTGGAGATCATTGAAAAGAGAAAGAAAGAAGAGAAAGTGATCACCGGTCTACCCTCAGGCTTTATAGACCTTGATATGCTGACCACAGGCTTTCATCCCTCGGACCTTGTGATAGTTGCTGCAAGACCAGGGATGGGCAAAAGTAGCTTTATGCTCTCTATGGTTCTTAACCTTGCCTTTGAAGAAAAGGTGCCGTTGGCCATATTTTCCTTGGAGATGAGTAAAGAACAGCTTGTAATGAGAATGCTTTCTATGCTTTCGGGTGTTCCACTTCAAAACATAAGGAAGGGTTTTATATCAGAGGAAGATTGGAGAAAGCTACTAAACGCAGCTTTGGAGCTCTCTTCAAGGGATATATACATAGACGACAATCCAACACTCTCCACTACCGAGCTAAGAATAAAAAGCAGAAAGCTAAAGAAGGAGAAGGGTGTAGAGATAATCTTTGTGGATTACTTGCAACTTCTCAGACCACCCCACCGGAGAAGCTCCCGTCAAGAGGAGGTTGCGGAAATATCAAGGAACCTGAAAGCCCTTGCGAAAGAACTTGAGGTTCCTGTGGTAGCCCTTGCCCAGCTTTCCCGTCAGGTTGAGCACAGAAGCGACAAACGCCCACAGCTGGCGGACCTGCGGGAAAGCGGACAGATTGAACAGGACGCGGACCTAATTATCTTCATCCACAGACCCGAGTATTACAAGAAGAACCCATCTCCAGAGGAGGAGGGTATAGCGGAGATAATCGTGGCAAAACAGCGCCAAGGTCCCACTGGCATAGTAAAGCTTGCCTTTATAAAAGACACCACTATGTTTAAGTCCCTTTCTCCCACATACTCTGGCACAAAGAGGGTGGAACCCTACGAGCCGGAAGAAACAGAAGAAGATGAGTTTTCTCCCGATGACTACGATTTAGATTTTTAACATGCGGGTAAAGTTCCGGATTGTTGTACACAAGGATGGAAAAAAGCTGAGCAAAGGAGACCTTTTGGGAGAAAAAGACCCTTTTTGGGTGGGAGTTAGGTACATAACCGAGTTTAGATACTTAGAGGCCACCAAATGGCTCATGCTCGCCCAAGATTGCTACGAAAAATATCTTTTGCTCGCACTAACAAACTTAGCCTTGGGGCAGGAAAGCCAAGCCCAAGAGTTTTACCAAGAAGCCCTAAGCCACAAACCCTGCCATGCCTTGGAAATTTTTTTAGAGATGCCGGAAAAGGGAGAGAGGGTTCGGGTTAAGGAAGGTTGCAAACTTGAAGAGTTAATTTATACTTATCTCCATGAGAAGCGACAAGATTAAAAAGGGCATAGAGAGGGCTCCACATAGGGCTCTGCTCAGGGCTTGTGGGCTTACCGATGAGGATTTTGACAAGCCACTCATTGGCATAGCAAACTCATACATAGACATAATCCCCGGTCATGTGCATCTTAGGGAGTTTGTAGAACCCATCAAGGAAGAGGTGCGAAAGGCTGGTGGTGTGCCCATAGAGTTCAACGTGATCGGGGTGGATGATGGCATCGCTATGGGGCACTATGGCATGCACTACTCCTTGCCCTCAAGGGAACTGATCGCAGACTCTATAGAAACGGTGGTAGAGGCCCATCAGCTTGACGCATTAATATGCATACCCAACTGCGACAAGATCGTCCCCGGAATGCTCATGGCCGCCGCTAGGCTAAACATTCCCACCATTTTTATAAGCGGTGGTCCTATGCTGGCGGGTGAGGTCAACGGCAAAAAGGTAGACCTAATAAGCGTCTTTGAGGGTATAGGACAGCTAAAAGCCGGAAAGATTGACGAAGGACAGTTAAAGCTCATAGAGCAATCTGCGTGCCCCACCTGTGGTAGCTGTTCGGGAATGTTTACTGCCAACTCTATGAACTGCTTAACTGAGGTTTTGGGTCTTGGATTGCCCGGCAACGGCACCATTCCTGCGGTAGACCCAAGGAGGGAACTGCTGGCAAGAACCGCCGCAAGGAAGATAATGGAGCTATTGGAAAAGGACATAAGGCCAAGGGATATTCTTACCGTAGAAGCCTTTGATAATGCCTTTGCGGTGGATATAGCCATGGGCGGTTCCACCAACACAGTTTTACACCTTCTGGCAATAGCCAACGAAGCGGGCATAGACTACGACCTGAACCGTATAAACGAAATATCCAAGAGAACACCCACCTTGTGCAAAATATCCCCAGCTTCCCACTATCACATTGAAGATCTAGATAGAGTGGGTGGTATTCCTGCCCTTCTCAAGGAGATGATCAGGGGCGGGTATTTGCCCCATCCGGACCAAATGACGGTAAGCGGAAAGACCCTTAGAGAGATTGCAGAATCTGCACCGGACGCAGACGGAGAGGTAATAAGAAGGATAGAGAACCCATACTCCAGAGAGGGCGGGCTTGCGATCCTCTTTGGCAATCTGGCACCGGAGGGTGCGGTGGTGAAGACTGCGGGCGTGGTGGAAAGCATGCTTGTCTTTAAAGGAAAAGCCATATGCTTTGATTCGGAGGAGTCCGCCATAGAGGGTATCATGTCCGGCAAGGTCAAACCAGGGCATGTGGTGGTTATAAGGTATGAAGGTCCAAAGGGTGGTCCGGGTATGAGGGAGATGCTAGCTCCCACTTCCGCCATAATGGGTATGGGCTTGGGAGATAAGGTAGCCCTAATCACCGACGGAAGGTTCTCCGGTGGTACGCGCGGCGCCTGCGTGGGACACATATCTCCAGAGGCAGCTGCTGGCGGTCCCATAGGTATAGTCAAGGATGGCGACGAAATTCTCATAGACATACCGGGCAGAAGGATAGAGCTCTTGATCTCTGAGGAGGAACTCCAAGAGAGGCTCAAAAACTTTGTGCCCAAACAGAAAGAGATAAAGAGCCGGTGGCTCAGAAGGTACGCAAAGCTCGTCCAAAGTGCGTCAAAGGGGGCGGTGCTCTCTGATTAATGGCTCTTTACTCTCCCATAACTGACTACGACGTATACCTCTTTAAAGAGGGCACCCACACAAGGCTTTACAGAAAGCTCGGAGCCCATCTGATAGAGGGTGGGTGCCATTTTGCAGTCTGGGCTCCCTTTGCAAGGGAGGTTTATGTCTTTGGAGACTTCAACGGTTGGGACAAGTTTTCCCACCCAATGAAAAAGCGTCCAGACCCATCCGGCATATGGGAGCTCTTTGTGCCCGGTGTTTGGAAGGGCTGTAAATACAAATACTTTGTGGTGGGTGCCGACGGAGTGGGCAGGGAAAAGTCAGACCCCTTTGCCTTCTTCTGCGAGCAACCCCCCGGCAATGCGTCCATCGTGTGGGACCTTAGCTATAACTGGCAGGATGATAAATGGATGAGGGAGAGGGGAAGGTACATTGACTATCACGCACCGGTTAGCATTTACGAAGTGCATTTGGGCTCTTGGAGGAGGGTGCCCGAGGATCAAAATCGGTCTTTGCACTATCGGGAATTTGCCCATTGGTTAGGTGAGCATGTGAAGGAGATGGGCTTTAGCCACGTGGAATTTTTGCCCATTATGGAACATCCCTTTTATGGCTCCTGGGGTTATCAGATTACCAACTACTTTGCACCCACCTCTCGGTACGGAACACCTCAGGACCTGATGTATCTTATAGACAGCCTCCACCAAAGGGGCATTGGAGTGATCCTTGATTGGGTGCCCTCCCACTTTCCTACCGACGAGCACGGCTTGGCTTTTTTTGATGGTACCCACCTTTATGAGTACGAGGACTGGAGGAAAAGATGGCATCCCGACTGGAAAAGTTTTGTCTTTGATTACTCAAAGGGAGAGGTTAGGTCCTTTCTGCTTAGCAGTGCCCACTTTTGGATAGATGTATATCATGCAGATGGGCTAAGGGTGGATGCGGTGGCTTCCATGCTGTATTTGGACTATTCCCGCACCGAGTGGGTCCCCAATATTTACGGTGGAAAGGAAAACTTGGAAGCCATAGAGTTTTTGATAAAGCTAAACGAAACTTTATACAGGGACTTTCCGGACATTCACACCTTCGCGGAGGAATCCACCGCGTGGCCCATGGTTAGCAGACCCACATACATGGGAGGGCTTGGCTTTGGCTACAAGTGGAACATGGGTTGGATGAACGACACCCTCTTTTACTTTTCCAAGGACCCCATATACAGAAAATACCATCACGACAAGCTAACCTTTAGCGTTTGGTATGCCTTTTCTGAGAACTTTGTCCTGCCTCTTTCCCATGATGAGGTAGTCCATGGCAAGGGTTCCCTTCTAGGAAAGATGCCCAAGGATGACTGGCAAAAGTTTGCCAACCTTAGGCTTTTGTTCTCTTACATGTATGCCTTTCTGGGAAAGAAACTGCTCTTTATGGGTGGAGAATTCGGACAGTGGAGGGAGTGGGACCACAATCAAAGCTTAGATTGGCACCTTTTAGAATACTTTCCTCACAGAAGAGTGCAGAGGCTCGTGAAGGATTTAAACGAGCTTTACCGAAAAGAAAGAGCCCTTCACAAGTTAGACTGCGATCCGGCAGGCTTTGAGTGGGTGAAGATGTCAACTTTTGGCATCCATAGACTGGGGTGGTTGATGGTTAGGACCTGAAGCAGTTCTGATAAGCTTAGAAATATGAAGGCAAGACAAGTAATAGAAGAAATACTAAGCAAAGCTTTTAAGCGACATAGGTTTCCCGTAAGCCTAAAAGCAGAAGCTGTGCTCCTCTACTTTAAGGGACTTTCTCTAAGAGCAGTAAGGGAGTCCCTACTTCACAAGGGTTATTAGGGAAAGCTCTTCAGGCAATATATACGATTGCTATTTGGGTCTATAAGGTTTGCCTGTGTTTGTGCATCTTTCAGGAAGGAGGGACTCTTGGACAGCTAAGTTGGTTCTTTACAACGCAAAGGCAAAGGGATGCACCACTGACAAGGGACCTTGGTATGTGAGTGCAGTCAAAAAGCTTCCAATGGAATGGGAACATGAGACTTTTGGGAAGAGGAATGAGGTTTCCTTGGAATGCTAAGTATGAAACCGTCTATAGATGGTTAGCCTCCTTTATTGTCATTTATACGATCATGAACCTAAAAAGTTGACATCCTCGAGTGGGTGGATTTTTCCGATTATGAGCAGAGCGTGATCTCCTTTTTGAGAAAGTCAAAGTCTGGAGGAGGTTGTTCTAAAAATACAAACCCATTGACACACAAGAGTTTTAAAGCTAAAATCTAACTCTGATGTTTGTTAGCCTTCAATTCAAGCTTGAACTGAGAAAAGAAGCCAAAGAAAAACTCATAAAGCTTATGCGTAAACAATCCTCCGCCATCCGTGTGGCATACAATATGCTAAAAGAGTTGGAAAAAGAAAAAACAAAAAACCCACACGCCCAAATATACCAAAGACTAAGAAAGCTGTTTCCTGAGTTGCCGACAAAATACA
>JAJHRQ010000038.1 GCA_020833645.1 Thermocrinis sp. | reverse complement strand
TACCAAAGACATAGGATTTTCCACCCGTTGGACTTCCCACTTCCTCGTAAGAGTAGCCCCTTAGGTTGGTCAATCCACCCAAAAAATACCTGTCAAATATGGGCACCGAGCCCCAAGCGGAGCCTCCGGAGACCTTGAAGCTTAGGTTTAAGTTTGTGGTTATGGGAATGAAGTAAAAGGTGTTAAGCTCTACTTTTGTATAATTGAGATCACCAGAAGCCTTTAAAAGGTTCAAGCTGTTGTAATGCACCTTACGAGGGTTAAAAATGTCGTCTTTGTACTCTCTTAATAGAAATAAACCGTATTTATTAAGCCTTGCGCTTGCCCCTAAGTATCGGTTATCAGAGATAGAAAAGAATGGACCAAAGGAGATATATCTAGTTATCCTATAGCCCACGCTGAGGGCGAAGCCCTGAGTGTCTAAAGTATATACTCTGTGTTTTTGATAGTCCTTAAAAATATTGCTTTTAAACCAAAGCTTTCGCGTAAAGAGGAAAGGATCTTCAAAATTTAAACTGTATGTCTCTACTTTTTCACTACGTTTGTAGTTTAAAATGGAGGACAGACCTATACCAAAGAGATTTTTTAAACCCAATGTTAGGTCCAAAATCAAACCTTCTTGAGAGTTATAGCCTACTCCAAGGTCGTAAAAACCTCTTTTGTCTTCTTGCAGTCTTATTAGCCGATGCACTTGCTTTTTATCTGTATCTATAAAGGTATCTATCTTTACACCAATAAAAAGATTGCTACTTATAAAGTTGTATAAGGTCTCGTCCAAGATTTTCTCTGAGTAAAATTCTTCCCGAACCGTCATGTAAGAGAGTTCTCTATTGCTGGTGATTCTAGTGCCGTAGTAAAGGTCCAAGCCTGCTTTGTATCTGGGTCCCTCTGAAACTTTATAGGTGTATATGTAGTTTGTGACATCCTCTTCTTCTTCCAGCATAACCTCTGCCTCAAAGCTACCCTCCATATAACCATTGCCTTTAAGGTATTTTTCTATTCTTAAGTTCAACTGCTCTATCAAAGCAGAGTTATAAACCGCTGGCAGTTTCTTATTAACCTCTCTAAAAATTTTTGCTATATCTTTGTTGTTGCCAATATAGTTTATAGCCTTAAGTACTTGCTTTTTGCCCTTGTTTATATCAAAGGATACGTTTACTAATTTTTTGTCTTTATCAATGTTTGTTTTAATCTCTCCTTCTGCAAGTATATAGCCTTGTGCTTTTAATTGTTCTATCGTTTTTTCTAACTCTTTCTTTAACTCTTCCTCATCGTATGGTAGAGTTTGACCGTTTACAATAGCATTGTATCTTTGACCCTCTTTAATGAAAAAGAATATTGTCTCTCCTTCTTGCTTGTATTCTACCTCTACATCAAAAAAACCCTTTGATTGATAGGCATTTACTATGCTTTCCTTAGCCTCTTCCAAGGAAAATATGTCTATTCCCTTTTGAGGAAGTCCTGAAATTTTCAACAGTTCCTGCGGGCTAAAAAAGCTATTTCCCTCAAAAAAAGCTTGATACCTTTTCCCTTCATAGACATAAAAAACAGGATAAGCTAATTTTCCCTTACCTGATATTGCCTTTAGTGTGCTTATAGGATGGCTGAAAAAGTTTTTAATACCCTCCGCCAAGGCACCCACAAGTCTCAGGGGATGCCTTTCAATGCTCGGATCTGTGGGCAGGAGGACCCTCCAAAAGGGCCTTTCCATCTTAGCCCTTTGCAGCCCTTCGTAGTATGCAAAGCTATCCCAAAAGCCAAGGGATAAGTATATATCCTGCAGGTCAAAAACCTTTCTTGAAAGTTCTCCCTCCTTGGCTATCCTTCCTTTTATAATTCCCAAGCGCTCATCCAAAAAGCTTGGGTCTAGGCTTGAGCCCTTGTAAACTCCTCCCCCAATAAAGAAAACATCTCCCTCCTTCACTTCTATCTCAATGGATGCAAACCCAAGCTCGTCAATTTGTACATTTACCTTCGTCTTTGCCTCAATATAGCCCTTCTCTCTGTACAGCTCTTTAAGTTTATCCTCTAAGCTTTTAGGGTCCGTTTCTTTTAGAGGCGCACCCTCATAGAGGGTCAAATAGTTCAAAATTTCATCCTTCCAAACCGCCACATTACCTTTTACTTTCACGCTTTTTAGTATTGGATACCTCTCCACTTTAATGGTTATTTGCCCATCCTTTTCCTCAACGGTTACATTTTTTACTTCATCCAAACTTTTAAGAATTTCCATAATTGTTTGGTAGTTTTCTTCACTAACTAAGCTCTCAAAGTTATTTTTTGGTAGAGGATAGTTGGAAAGGATAACTACCTCAGAAAAGGCAGTTATGGGTAATAAAAGGCTAAGGAAAAAAAGCCATTGACTAAAAACTCTCATCGGGTTAAATTATACATTTATAATGCTAAGGTGGATTTTAAGGAAGACTTTAGACCGCCTACTGTCTAGGTTTTAGAATGGAGGTACTTAGTTTGAACGGTAAAAACCTGCAGTGGGAATTTAGACAGGGGCAAGAGGACAAAAGAAGAAGCAGGTTAAGGGAAGTGAGCCCTTATCAAGGTAAGGACAGGCAAGAATTTAGTCTTTATTTATAAATCCCCCCGGAGGGGGAAGGTTTTAAAGTAGTGATTTTACCTTTTCTACCACTTCCTCGTAATTGGGCTCTTGAGTGATTTCTGGCACAAGTTGGATGTAGGCTATGTTTCCTTCCTTGTCCACCACAAAGACCGCCCTTGCCAGCATGCCCTTTAGTGCGCCTTCACAGATGAGAACGCCGTACTTTTCCATATCCCTGTAACGAAAGTCGGAGGCTACGGTTATGTTGCCTATGTTGAAGCTCTCGCAGAACCTCTTTTGGGCAAAGGGTAGGTCCATAGAGACCACAGTTACATCCACCCCAGACATGCCAGCCATAAGCTCGTTGAACTTCTTGGTCTCCGTCTCACAAACGGGAGTGTCCAAAGAGGGCACAGTTATGATCACTTGAACTACACCTTTGGCACCGCCAATAACCTTTTCCTGAAGGTCTTTGGTAACCACCACAGCCTCAGGTGCCTTCTGACCCACCTGCAAAGTGGGACCACAAAGGGCAACAGGATTACCTTTTAAATTAACAGTTTGAGCCATGACACTTCCTCCTTTTTGGTTTTGTCTATATTTTAATGGTAGATCAAGCCTTTAAAGGATGATAAAGCTCAGCTTTCTAAGAGGGCAAGGGCGTTTTTGAGCCTTTCTATGCCCTCCTTTATTGTATCCTCCGGAAGGCAGTAGGAAAGGCGCAGATAACCTTCCCTTCCAAAGGCAGAACCCGGAACTCCCGCCACTCTACCTTTCTCCAGCAAAAACTCCGCAAGGGCAAGGTCTGAACCCAGTTTAGAGGAATAGTAGCTTAGGTTTGGAAAGATGTAAAAGGCACCCTTTGGTTTTACCACAGAAATGTTGGGGATATCCCTAAGTAAGTTGTAAGCTAAATCCCTTCTTTTTTCAAAGGTAGAACGCATGGTTTGGACAAAGGTTTTAGCGTCGGGATTTTTTAGGGCTTCCAAGGCTCCGTACTGGGCAAAGGTGGTGGCGTTGGATATGGTCTGGCTGTTTAGGTCCTCAATTACCTTGGCAAACCTCTCTGGACAGGCAACATAACCAACCCTCCAACCGGTCATAGAATAGGTTTTTGAGAAGGCATTCACAGTAAAGGTAATTTCTCGGACCTCCTTTGAAAGACTGGCGGGGCTAACAAATTTCTCTCCATCATAGACAAAGGCTTCATAACACTCGTCGGAAATAATAAACACGTTCCTTGAAAGGCAGAGCTCTGCGATCTTTTTTATCTCCTCCTCGGGCACCACCGCACCAGTGGGGTTTGAGGGAGAGTTAAGCACCAGAGCCTTTGTCCTGTTGGTTATGTATGGTTCTATATCCTCCGCCCTCAGGATAAATCCGTTTTCTTCTTTTAGTTTGATCTCTACGGGCTTTGCACCGCAGAGTAAAATTTGTTCGGGGTATGTTACCCAGTAGGGGGATGGCAGCAGTACCTCATCACCCTCGTCCAATATGGCGCTGAAAACTAAGTAAAGGGCCATCTTGGCACCGGCTGTTACTACAATTTCAGAAGGCTTGTACTCAACGTTGTTCTCTTTTAGCAATTTTTCTGCTAAGGCTTGTCTTAAGGGAGGTATTCCACCGGAGGGGCTGTACTTGGTTTTACCTTCCTTTAGGGCTTTTATACAGGCTTCCTTGATGAAATCGGGAGTATCAAAGTCTGGCTCTCCAGCACCAAAACCGATCACATCAAAACCTTGACTTTTGAGCTGATTGACTTTAGCACTGAGGGCTAAGGTTGGAGCGGGCTTTATATGAGAGACCCTCTTTGAAAGCA
>JAJHRQ010000021.1 GCA_020833645.1 Thermocrinis sp. | reverse complement strand
CCATTACGATGACTACCTACCCGCCTTGGACTATCCCTACAGCTTGAGCTCTTTGGAAGGTATAAAGGCTCAGGTTTTTGTTGCACCCGGTGGCGTTTTTAGGGCTTCCACCTCAATAAACAGACCCATCCGATACACCGCCAGTTCTGTTTTTGAGCCACCAAACTGGGATGAGGACCTTGAGCCTTACCTTGAAGTGCCAAGGGATGTGCCAAAGGGCATAAGGAACTTGGCACAGGAGCTATCCAGCAACGCGAAAACCAATGAAGAAAAACTAAAAAGGATAATTGCCCACTTTTCCAAGGGATACACCTACTCCCTTAAGTTGGAAAAGTTTGAAGGAGACCCCCTTGAATACTTTTTGCTGGTTTCCAAGAAGGGAAACTGTGAATACTACGCCAGTGCCACTGCCTTACTGCTTAGACTTATGGGTGTGCCCGCGAGGGTGGTGGGAGGCTTTAAGGGAGCCATTTGGAACAACTACGGAAACTACTACATTATTACTAACTCTATGGTCCACGTGTGGGTGGAGGCGTACATTGACGGAAAGTGGGTAAGGGTGGATACCACCCCTCCCTACCAGTCCCCAGCCCTTAGACGTATATCAACCTTCTCTTTGATAATGGACAGCATAGTTTCCTTCTGGTATAGCAATGTGGTGGGCTTTTCCGCAGAAAAGCAGATAAGCCTCTTTAAAGCCTTTGGCAAAGGACTAAAGTGGAGCGTCAAGAAGGAAAACCTTGCGGTAGTTTTAAGGTATATACTCCTAACCGCCTTAGGCTTGGCTTTGCTTTATTTACCCTTTTACCTCTACAGAAGGTTAAAGAAGGACCCAGAAAACCTCTTCAGAAGGCTACAAGAGACATTAAACTCCAAAGACAGCCCCGAAAGGCTCTTAGAGAAGTTCAAAGGCAAAGAACAATACAGGTATGTGGAATACATAGTAAGGCTATACCAAAGGTATAAATACTCCAACTACAAGGTTTATCCCGATGAGGTTATGGAAGGCTACAGAGTTTTAAAAATTCTAAAGTATACACTCAATAGTTCCCGTCGCTCCTCACCTTGATGACAGTATGCACATTTCCCCTTGGGTTGAAATCTCCTATCACCTCCAAAAACTTGGGCTTTAGGGTTTCATAGAGGGCTTGGTAGATCTCGTTGGTAGCCTGCTCGTGGGATATATACCTGTTTCTGAACTTGTTCAGCCAGAGCTTCAAAGACCTTAGCTCCACTATATACTGGTCCGGAATGTACCTTATCTTTATGGTGGCGTAATCTGGGTAGCCAGAGCGGGGACAAAGGCAAGAAAACTCCGGAAACGTGATCTCTATAAGATAGTCCCTTTCCTTGGAGGGATTCTCCCAAACCTCCAGCTGTGCCTGTTCAATTGCCAGCTCACCGTATTTTTTCTCCATACTAATAAAATATAGCCCGTGAAGGTTTATAAGCTCGGCAGAGTGGGAAACTTACGTTCAACCACCCTCTTTCATGCCTTTGCCCGTGCTGGACTCTACGGCTTAATAATTGTAGAGCCCGATGATACTTACCTAAGCTTGGGCTACTTTGACAACTTGCAACAGGCGGTAGATTTAGAGAGGGCTAAAACCCTAAACATTCCCATCATAAGAAGGGAGGTGGGTGGTGGAACTGTGCTTTTATCAAGGGGCAAATTTTTTATCAGTTGGTGGTTCCCAAAAGCCTTACACCCTTCAAGGTGGAAGATGCTTACAGAAAGTTCTCCCAACCAGTGATGGAAACTTACAGACAGCTGGGTATAGAGGTGGAATACAGACCTATAAACGATATAATCACCAAAGGCACCAAAAGAAAGATCAGCGGACAGGGGGCGGGAGACATAGGCAAAGCCTTTGTATTTGTGGGAAACATCCTTTTAAGGTTTGACACACAACTTATGGCGGAGCTTTTAAAGGTGCCAGACAAAGGGCTTTTAAAGAGCCTTCTGGACGAAAACATAAGCTGGGTGGAGAGGGAAACGGGCAAACTACCGGACTTTTGGGATGTGGCAGGGCTTTTGGAGGAGTCCTTTAGGAAAGTTTTGCCTTTGGAAGGGGAGGGAGAGGTGCCACAGGAGATCCTTGAATTGGCAGACAAGTTAAAGGAGGAGCTAACCTCTGAGGAGACCCTCTTTGAAGACACGGGCAGAAACCACAAACTTTTAAAGATAAGGGAAGGGGTATTTTTGGAGAGGGAAAGCTTGAGAATTTTGAGGGACAAAGAATAAAGGGCAACACTGGCTTATAATTTTTTATGCTACAATATTTTTCCTTGAATTTCAGGAGGAACGCAATGAGAGTAAAGGGTCCTTCTTCCAGAAAGTTTAAGAAGAAGATCTTAAAGCTTGCCAAGGGCTTTAGGGGTAAAAAGCACACCAGCTACAGAAGGGCAAAGGAGTATGTCTTTAGAGCTTTGCAGTATCAATACAGGGATAGGAGGCAGAGAAAGAGAGAGTTTAGAAGGCTCTGGATAGCAAGGATCAACGCAGGGGTCAGACCCTATGGGCTCTCCTACAGCAGGTTCATGAACGGCTTGAAAAAGGCTGGTATAAACCTAAACAGGAAGATGTTGGCAGAGATGGCAGTTAGAGACCCAGAAGGTTTTGCCAAAGTGGTGGAGATGGCTAAGCAAGCCCTAGCTGTAGGATGAACTTAAACTTAGAGGACCTCCAAAGGCAAGCCCAAGAGGACATAAGCAAGGTTCAGTCTATTGAGGAACTTCAGCAGGTAAAAGCCAAGTATCTGGGCAAAAAGGGTCTTATCACCTTAGCCATAAAGGATATTGTCAACATCCCACCCGAGCAGAGAAGAGAGTACGGCTTAAGGCTAAACCAAATTAAAGAGTTTGTGGAAAACCTTTTGGAAGAAGCCCAAGAGAGGTTAAAAAATCTTGAGTTGGAGAGGGAGCTCGCGGGCGCATGGGAAGAGCTAACAGTTAGCCTTCCTAAGTGGGTGGGCGCCCTGCATCCCATAACTCAGACCTTGGAAAGGATAGAAAGCATCTTTGTGAGTATGGGTTTTTCGGTGGAGGAAGGGCCGGAGGTGGAGCTTGAAAGCTACAACTTTGACCTATTGAACATTCCAAAGGACCATCCTGCCCGAGATATGCAAGATACCTTCTATGTAAACAAAGAGGGTTATCTTTTGAGGACGCACACCTCTCCCGTTCAGATAAGGGTTATGCTCTCCCAAAAGCCGCCCATTTACATGATCGCACCGGGCAGGGTTTATAGGAGGGATGATGACCCAACCCATTCGCCCGTCTTCCATCAGGTGGAGGGTTTGGTGGTGGATGAAGGGGTAAGCTTCAAACACATGAAGTATACAATAGAGGTCTTTTTGAAGGAATTCTTTGAAAAAGACGTGCCCGTTAGGTTCAGGGCTTCCTACTTTCCCTTTACGGAGCCTTCTGCGGAGGTGGATATAGGCTGTCTGGTTTGTGGAGGTGAGGGTTGTAGGGTCTGTAAGGGCACCGGCTGGCTGGAGGTTATGGGTTGTGGTATGGTTCATCAAAAGGTCCTTGAAAACTGCCATATAGACACCGAACTCTATCAGGGTTTCGCCTTTGGGATGGGGGTAGAAAGGCTATGCATGCTATACTTTGGCATAGATAACATAAAGCTCTTTTACGAAAACGACCTTAGGTTTTTGAGGCAGTTTCGGTGGAGCTGAGCCTTAGCTTAGAAGAGGTAAAAAGTCTCTCAAAAGAGTTTGATGTGATCCCTCTTTTTGTGGAGGTTTTGGCGGACACAGATACACCCTTAAGCCTGTTTTTAAAGCTAAAGGATTGGGGAAAATACAGGGCACTTCTTGAGAGCGCGGAGGGTGGCATAAAGTGGGGAAGGTTCTCTTTTGTGGCACTGGGGTCGGGTTTGTCCTTTAGTTTCAAAGATCAAGAGAGTGATCCCTTTGAAGCACCAAAGAAATTTTTAGAGGGTCTGAGGGCATATAGAGACCCAAGACTGCCAAGGTTCTGGGGAGGTTTGGTAGGATATGTTGCCTACGATGTGGTCAGGTTCTTTGAGCCCGTGCCAATAGGTAAAAAGGATGTAATAAACCTCCCGGACATGTTCTTTTTCCTAACAGAGCTGGTGCTCATCCACGACAATCTGAGCGGAAAGGTCAAAGTGGTGGTTCCTATCTTTCCAAAGGAGGGTGCAGAAAAGGAATACCAAAGGGCAAAGGAAACTTTGCAGAAGGCTTTAAAAAGAATCTATGAGGGCTGTGTGTATCCTAAAAATTACCAGGACAAAGAGCCAGAGCTTTCCCTTTGGAAATCTAACTTCACCAAAGAGAGGTTTGAAGAGGCGGTTTTGAAGGCTAAGGAGTACATAGCCCAAGGGGATGTTATTCAGGTGGTGCTTTCCCAGAGGTTCAGCAGGACTTTTAAAGGGAACGCAGAGGACATATACAGGGTGCTGAGGTTTTTAAACCCTTCTCCTTATATGTTCTATCTGGATTTTGGAAGTTTTCAGGTGGTGGGTTCCTCTCCGGAGGTTTTGGTGCGACTGGAAGAAGGAAAGGTTTTAACAAGACCCATCGCAGGAACAAGGAGGAGGGGTAATACAGAAGAGGAAGACAGAGCATTGGAACGGGAGCTTTTGGCAGATGAAAAAGAAAGGGCGGAACACCTGATGCTTGTGGACCTGGGCAGGAACGACCTGGGAAGGGTTTGTAAGCCCGGCACGGTCAAGGTAGCAGACTTTATGAGGGTGGAGAGGTATTCTCACGTGATGCACTTGGTTAGCGATGTGGAGGGAGAGGTTATGGAGGGACTGTCTGCCTTTGATGTTTTGAAGGCGTGCTTTCCGGCGGGAACGGTCTCCGGCGCTCCCAAAGTGAGGGCTATGCAGATCATAGAGGAGTTGGAGCCAGAAAGAAGGGGCATTTACGCAGGCAGCGTGGGTTATGTATCCTTTGACGGAAATATGGACATGGCAATTGCTATAAGGACTGCGGTGTGCAGAGGAGGGGAGGTCTTTGTTCAGGCGGGGGCTGGCATAGTGGCAGACTCAGACCCAGAGAAAGAGTGGTGGGAAACGGTAAACAAGGCTAAAGCCCTTATGAAGGCGGTTGATATGGTTGGACCGTAAATTTTTTCTCAAGTTTACAACCGTGCCAATGCCAGGATGTTAGGAAAGAGGTCATACAAAAAGTCCGCCCTGTCTTCAAAGGTGTATCTTTCAAAGACCTTTTGGCGAGCCCTTGCACCTATCTCCAGAGCCTTCTCTGGGTTTTCAAGGTAAAACAGCACCTTTTCTTCAATCTCTGCCCTGTCTATAGGAAGGTATGTAATCACTTCCTCATCTGGTACAAAAAAGCCCGGCAGAGTAGCCCTATAATCCACCATCAGAGCACAGCCCATGTACGCAATCTCCAAGGGAGAAAAGCCCACACCCGTTGGCACACTGTGAGGATAGGAGGTTATAACCAATTGGCTTTTTCCTAAAAGTTCCAAAAGCTCCGTCCAGTCTTTTGGAACAACCGCTTCGTGCCCCTCAAAGGGCGTGCCCCGAATTTCTCCAAAGACCTTTAGCTCCATTCCATCCAAAAAGCTCAAAAGGAACCACCTCTTTTTGGCGGTGGCGTAAACGGAAATAAAGTTCAAAAAGTTCAAAAAGTCCTGAGGGCTTTCTTGCCTCCACTTGGCATACTCCTCTTGCAAGGTGGGATTAAACATAGAAAGGATATAATCGTGTGCCTGCAATACATGAACCTCTGGGTTTCTAAATAAAAACTCTCCCACTTCAAAGAAAATGCCCAAAAATTCCTGCCTGTAATTTTCTGCCACTTGCCCTGCAATTATGTTTGGGTCTATGACGGGTCCAAAGAAGGCTAAGGGTATTTCCCTATTTTCCGTAGGCTCTCTCATCTGGCTTGGGTCCAAAAAGGGCGTTATGTAGGAGGGAGGCTGTTTGATGCCAAGGAATGCCAAGCTGTCTGCGTATTTAAGGTCGCAGACCACAGGCAAAAAGTTGTTGGCGTTTCTCATATCCAAAAGGGGTTCAAAGTTAAAAAGAGGTTCGTCCGCAAAGATGGAAACATGCACAAAGCCCATGGCATCCGACAGGGCAAGCCTTTTATCCTCTTGGCTGACGGTTATAACTCCGCTGGCGTTCAGGTCCACGCAGAACATAGGACCAAAGTCCATAAGCTCCTTTACCCTCTCGTTGAGGTCTCCCTGCCCAATGTCCAACTCCAAAACCTCCGCACCCTTTTCCTTGAACCTGCCCGCAAAGGCTTTAAGGTGCCTAAGTGTGCCCTCATACTCTCCCACTTTCAAAAAGGCAACTCGCATGGAAAGAATTTTAACTTAGATGAACCAAACCCCCAAAATTTGCCACATACTTATTGACACAACCCAAAGGGTTGTGGTAAAATTTCTATCAAACCTTATAAGGAGGGTTAGACATGAGCAAGAAGAGCAAGCTCACCTTAGCAACCGCAGTATTTGGCGCAGCCCTATTTGCTGCCTCTTGTGGTGGAGGCGGTGGCGGTGGAGAAGCAACCGCATCTGCACCACCATCCCCATCATCCCCACCATCCCCACCATCTCCCACTGAACAAGGTAGGGTCTTGGCACTGTTGGATGTGGGCACTGCTTCCGCAGGAACCCTTAATCCAGTGACCATATGCCAGTTAAAGAGCGACAACAAGGCATACTGTGGAAACGACCTAAACCCAGGTGCAAATGTAGACCTAGAATATGTTCACGAGTTTCCCAATGGGAATGTTGTGCTAAAAGGCTCAGACAACAAGCTATACTTCTTTGATGGCAGTCAAGTGAAAAAGCTGACTACGTACAGGACGTTAGGTGGGACCTCTGACATCAACGCACCCGCCGGTATAGACATCCTTAGCGGTGCAACATATTACGCAACGCCCAACTTCGTAATAATGTATGGTGGTGGGGCATTAGTTGCGGTTTCAAAAGATGGAAAAGTTATAAAGGAGGATAGTGGTGTTACTATAGATGAAAATAAACTAAGTTGCGAAGCGGTAACTAGTGGGTCGAAAGATTACAAGCTTAAGCCGGACGGAAGCAGCTCCTCTACCACTATACCTACCTCTCTGGTACCAGTACCAGTGGATGGAAAGTATTTGGTTAAAGTTCAAGACGGTTCCAACTATAAAATCTATTTAAGCGATAGTAAATGCTCAGCCAGCGGTGTATTAGTAGATACTTTAAGCGACGATATCCATGATGCCAAAATGGTAAAAGTGGGCGACGACTTTTACATAGCGGTGAGGTATACTGATTCGGGTGGTAAAGTAGTAAAGGTAAAATATTACAGAGTGTCAGGCAATACGCCAACCCCGTTGAAAACTAATATTACTTTGGCATTAGATAGCAAATACTACTATGCCCTAGATGGCAGGGGGTACTTGTATGCGATTACCGCTGCCGATAAAGTGGAAGTCTTTGGGACCAACGGATCAAGTATAGGCACTGTAGATGTATCAGGTGTTGGTGGTCTGCTCGCCTTTGCAGACAGGGTGTTGGCAAAGAAAACTACTAATCCTACTAAAGCGTATGAAATCACCACCACCGGTTCTGAGGTAAACGTGGTAGATAAAGGAGGAGGTGCTTTATACGATGCCCTCGATAGATGCACATATACAGATAGAACCAAAGATTCTAACGGCGTGGGCACAAACTTTATTAGGTGTGTGTATGAGAGTGGTGGTAGTACTACCCTCTACAGCTTGACATATGATAGTGGAACCTACAAAGTCGCTTCTAGCGATCCTGTTACTGGTACATTTAATAAAGCACGCTGGGCTTCCAACAAAGTATTGGTAAGTGTTGGTTCTACTGTTTATCTCTGCAACACTACTACCACTCCCAGCATCTCTTGTTCCTCCACAGACTTGTCCACACTTGATCTAACTAATATCAGCCGATATCTAAAAGTCAATGGACTTGATGTCTTCTATACCAGTAGCGGCGCACTAAAGGTTGGAAATGTTTTTGATCTACCATCAGCTCTGCCAATTACAGTATCTTCAGCATCCGGTGGAAACGCGTCCTTTGACCTCAACAGGTTTGCCTTTAGCTTTAAACCAGCTGTAGCCCTGTGCGCAACTCAAATAGTCTACCTCTCTTCCCGCACTGCATCTCCAAAAACCTATACCATAGCTCAACCCTCCAATGGTTGCGTAAAGAGAATTCTCAAGGTCTATTAATCACCTCCGCCCCCTCTGGGGGGCTTTTAAAAATGCTGTTGGTTCTTTTGCTTCTTGTATCTATCTCCTTTTCCCAAAAGCTAAAGGTCCTTTATGAGGACGGAAGGGTTGGGGTGGTGGATGCCACAAAAACTTCCTTGAACGCACTCCAAGGGGTGGTCTATACAGAAAAGCCCATAAGGGTCAAGTATTTAGACCAGTTGGTTTATTCCTCTTCCGTCGTCATAAGGGGCTCGGGTAGCTTTAACTTTTCCATTAACACCTCTCCGGGGCAAAATCTTTCTGTTCTCTCCGCGGGTGCCAGCGTCTCTTTTTCTGGTGCCTGTTCTGGTGGCTTGGATAATCTTTTCTGCTCTGGTGGTCCTTTGAACTTTAATGTGTCCTCCTCCTCCGATTGGCGTCTGATCGTTCAATCGGTGGGGAAAAATGTCTTTCTCTCGGATGTTTCTACCACCGCCTACTATCTTGGCACTGGCGCGGTCAATACGGGGAGGACTGGCAGAAACGTTTTGGTGGGGGTGGTGGATTCGGGTATTGACCTTTGCCACCCTGCCTTCAAAAACCCGGACGGTTCCTCAAAGGTGCTGTTTTTTTACGACCTTGCCACCAACCGGGAGTACAACAGACAGCAAATTCAAAGCTTGATCGCCAGTGGGAACTGCAACTTTGACAGTTTGGGGCATGGCACCTCGGTGGCGGGTGTGATCAGCTACATAGCAAAGGATGCGGACCTTGTGGTGGTAAAGTTGCCAGACCAGATGACGGATGCGGATGTTATGCAAGCTTTTGATTATTTGAGGAAAAAAAAGGACCAGCTGGGGAGACCTATGGTGGTGAATGTTTCTTTGGGCTACAATGTGGGACCCCACGATGGGACGAGCCTTTTTGAGAGAAAGATCGCCCAGCTTTCGGGACCGGGTTTTGTGGTGGTGGTTGCCAACGGCAACGATGGAGGCAGAAGGGTCTACGGTAGAATTGGTGCCCTCTCTGGCAGTGCATCGGTGGAGATCTCCTCTCTGGGTGAGGGTGTTATTGACCTTTGGTATTCGGGTGGGACCTTGAGGGGTGAGTTCTGCGTGGGCTCTTCCTGCCTTTCTGCGAGCCCTGGCGAGTCCAAGGGCGCAAGCTTTGGCGGTTGCGCTGTGTATATGAAAAACGTTTATCCTTCGCCCTTGAACGGAGACGGAAACCTCAGCATAGAAACCAACTGCACGGGAGACCTAACGGTCAGGCTCTATTCCATTGGCGGAACTCCAAGGGTGGATGTATACATTTCCTCTTTGTTTAACACGATGGAGCTAAAAAACCACTTTTTGGATGATGGCTTTGGTGGATACTTGGGGACTGTTTCCGTGCCCGCCACTTCTCCAAAGGTGATCTCGGTGGGTGCCATCTCTTCCAGCTTTTGCAGTCAGAGGAGCTATCAAAACCTTGGGTTTATTGCCCCCTTTTCTTCGAGAGGACCCACAAGGGACGGAAGGATAAAGCCAGAGGTGGTGGCGGCTGGTGATTGTGTGAGAACTCCCATGGCGGGTTTTCAGTCTTACAGGGATAGCGCGGGCACTTCCTTTTCTACGCCGGTGGTGGCGGGGCTGGTTGCCCTTCTGTTGGAGTCTAACCCAAACCTTGATGTGGACGCGGTGAGAAATATACTCACCTCCAACGCTTTGAGGGATTCCGCAGTGGGCAACGTGCCCAACAACCTTTATGGCTGGGGCAAAGCCTTTATATCATCGGAGGCGGTTCCGGGAGGTGGTAGCCCGGGTGGTTCTGGTGGTAGTTCTGGTGGTGGTAGTTCTGGGGGAGGTGGAGGTGGATGCAACAGTGCCAGCCCAGACCTGTACACCGCCCTGTTAGCCCTTGTCCTTACTGCCGTTCTCAGAAAGAGAATAAGAAAAGTGCTATAATTTAGAAAAGGGAGGAAAGGCAATGAAAAAATGGGTTATCTATTCAAGTCTTTTTGGAATGGCAGGCTTTGGGTTTTTTGGATGCGGAGGCGGTGGTCTTTCGGATGCGGGGGGGAGCCTGGCAGAGTTCAACACGGTTATATTCTCCTCTACGGGTGCAGATGTAAACCCGGGCATAGTCCCGATAGTGAATACACAGACACAGCAGATTTCCGATTTCAATCCATTAAAAGCCTGTGTTGGAGATAAAAACAACAACGGAAGGTGCGACAGCGACGAAGACGGTTGCCGAACCTGTGCGGATGTGCCCGTGGGAACACCCTGCGACGGTAATAAGGATTTTAGAGATGTTTGCTGTGCGCAAGTGAATAGATGCGTTGGAACGCCCACGGAATGGACTATAACCTTCAACTTTAGGTCAACACCCCTCTTTGACGCCAGGGGGAACCCCCTGCAAAGACCCACATCTCCAGTCATAATACAAGGCTACACCGCGATTTTTAACTATTCTCCCGGTTGTCCTCCTTTTCTTCCCACATCAGATACAAAAACCGTCTCCGCCGTCGTCCCGGCACCATCTGGTAGAGAGAGCACAGCACAAGTTTCCATCACATACAGAACCGAACCCTTTGCGAGTTATGATCCTATACTACCCAACGCGTGCAGGACCACTACAACGAGAAACTATAGACCACCGTCGGGTTTTTCTGGTGTTTGCAATGTGAACGCAGTGTATAACTGGACTGTAATGGAGCAATATACTGGAAAGGTAAAAACAGTATCTGTGCCCGTGAGCTTTCAGATCGTGCCCAGCGCTGGCACCTGCGTGCCTTAATGTGGGGCAGTGGGGCACTGTTCTTTTCTTGCGTACCCCTCTTCCCAAAAGCAGGTCAGCTTGTAGCAGGGTACGGTTTCAAAGAACCTGTCCGAGAGCTTGGAGAGCTTTAAATAGCTCCTGTGGGGCGGGATCCTTGACACATGGGCGTAATAGTTGGCGGAGAAGAGCTCAAGGCTACAGTATTTTGGTCTTTGGTTTGTGGAAAACTCAAACAGCAAATAGTCTTTTGCTAAGTAAAGGGACACATCTTTTATTCTAAAGGGGTGCATCTTGAACTCTTTAACACTGGAGGGGTTTTGTATGGTCGTTCCCACCCATTGGTCGTCAAGCAACGCCTCCACCCGCACGCTTTCACCTTCCTTCGGGAAGGTAAAAAACTCCCTCCTACTGACTCTGCACTCATAGGTGGCAGAAAAGCCCTTTGAGTATGCCCTGAGGTTCTGAAAGGGTGGGTCCATTGATAGGGGTATTAGAGATATGCTTATACTGTGCTCTGCGGGAAGTGGCTTTGGAAGGTCCGCAAAAACGTTCACATAAACATTACAGCCTTGACTTTCAATGCGCCTTTCTAACCGCACCGAGTAATCAAGGAGGTCCGAAAGGAGAAAGCCATCCGGTTTGCCCACGGGAAAGGTGATGCCTTTGTAAGTGGCAAGCATTTGGGTGACAGTCAAGCCCAAGCCTCGCACGCTAACTCTTACCTTTCCACAGTCTGGCTCGGAACCGCCCCTGCAGGTGGGACCGCTCAGACTTATGGGCTGTTCAAGACTACTTCCCACCGCATAATAAAGACCATCTCCAAAACCCACAAGAACTACCCTTTTGTCGGAGGTCACCCTTGAAGAGCTTGCGGTAAGGTTCCCTCGGGCTGGTCCCTCCACACTGCCAAAGAGTTCCACATCCGCGGGTGCACCCTGAAGGTTTAGGGTGTATAAACTTTCCACCACCAACCTTTCGCCCACGGGTGCGTAAAAAACGCCCTTTGGAGTTATATACGCAAGGTATGCACCGGGGAGAAGGTCTTTCGTGTTGGCGTCCAACTGCCAATTGATTGAGTACAGGTCTTCGCTAAGAACCAACACCCTTCCACCGATTTTTACCATCTGGTCCGAAAATCCCTCAAAGACGTCTGCACTCCCACCCGTGGGCTTTAGCCCCAAAACCACATAGGCATCCGGGGTAAGGTCTGAGACCGTGTAGGCATAGTATACGGGCTTTCCGTCCTTGTCGTAGAGGATTGCCTCTATCAGCCTTTCACTTCCCTGCGGGACGTTTACATTAAAAACCACCTTTTGACCGGGCTGTAGGGGTCCCTCCTTCGAGTAGGTCAAGGGTTCAAAGTCCTTCCCGGATATTCTCAAAGTGAGCCTTGAGTATGGACCTTGGGAAACCTCCGAGAGCTTTAACACAATTCCCCTGTCTTCTCCTCCAACATTACCCCCACCACCGCAAGCATAGAGTAAAAGGGCAAACAAGGGCACCAGCCATCTTAAGCTCATTTTTCAGATATTTTACACGCCAACCTCCCTGCGTGCAAGGCGGAGGACAGGGATGTGCCAGAGCGCACTCCGTAGCCCCCGGGCACCGCCACCAAAAGGTCCTTGTAAGGTTCCCGTGCCTTGGCTTTTTCGCACAGGTCCTTTGGCTGGCACGGAAGCCCTGCCACAGAGATCACATAGGGACTGCTGGCGGGGAAGGGTAGGGGTCCGGGCTCGTTTCCCACCGGTGCGGTGATAAAAACTCCCCTTTTACTGAGCCTCTCCAAAAGAAGGCTAACCAACCTATCCTCTCCATACATCCCAAAGGACATGTTTATCACATCCACCCTTTCCCTCAGAAGGCTCGCCAGTGCCTTGGCTATGGGAAAGCTATAACATGTTCCTCCCTCGCAAACTCTAAAAAGATAAAGCTCGCCCTGCACCGCAACACCCTCCATGCCCACCCCGTTCCTCCGGGCACCGATAAGCGATGCCACCGCGGTGCCGTGCTCCTCTGCCCTGTAGGGGCTTTTAAGAAGGTTCTCCACCCTCAAAAAGGCGGTTTTTAGGTCCTGGTGCTCTGTGTCTGCCCCCGTGTCCAAGATGGCTATTTTTATCCCTTTACCCTCACACTGCCCAGTGTTTTTTAAATAGGGCTGTCTTTCCTTTAAAGGGTCATCAAAGGTCTGATAAAGGTAGTTGGGTTGCCAAAAGAGGACCTTTGGCAATGCCTTGACCTTCTCTGAAAACTCCTCCAGGCTAACATCAGCCTTTATTAGGGCAAAGCTTATTCCCTCTTCCATATCTACCGTATCCTCCACCTCCCCCAAGGAGGAAAGGTCCAGCGGACCCTCAAAAACCACTATGAAATAGCCGGGCAAAAAGGCGGGTCTTTTGTCTCCGTTCTTTTGAACATTCGGCTTTGCTTTGCCAAAGACTGCGTTGGTGATCAAAAGGCTTATGCCCAAACCCACCAAGGCACCGATAACCAAACCTATGGAACTGCCACCACCCCCACCGTTGGAGTTCTGCCCGCCGGGTGCTGTTCCGCCGGGTATTGTTACCTCAATGGTCTGGGCGGTGCAAAGGGCTATGCCGAGAAGTATAGAAATTAAAAGCTTCACTTAAAAACCTCTCTTATGTATCCCCTCTTTTTGAGCTCTTGCACATCTTTCTCTTTTGCACCCTTGAGAAGGTATGTGCCCGCAGGCGTGGGACCCTCCATGGTTAAACCCCTCTCCTTTAGAAAATCCTCCACCTGACCTATTTTAATGTTTCTTTCAAAGACCACATGAACACCCTCTTCCTTTTCCTCACTCATGGGCACATACACCTTTTCCGCATGCCACAGCTGGGTTATAAAAAGACCTATGGCAAAGCCCGCCGCCAGGGCGCCGATGGGCATAAACCATGCCAAAAATCTTCGCCTACGCCCAAAGAGCCTCTCCTCCAATTCATCTGGCACGGGCAGTTCTTCCATATCTCTGCTAAAAGCCTTCTTTATAGGCTCATCCTCTCTCATGGCTCATCTCCTCAATGATCTTTTTTAGCTTAGCCTTTGCGTTAAAAACCCTGCTCTTTACAGTTCCCACCGGTATGCCAAGGACCTTTGCTATATCCTCGTAGGGAAGCTCCTCGTAGTATGCCAAGAATAGGACTTCCCGATTGTGGGGGGCGAGCTTTTCTATTGCCTTTCTTACCAACTCCACATCCTCGTTGATGGGTGAGTCTTCCGATACTGCGTCCCCCTCGTAAAGCTCCAAGGTCTTTATGCTTTTGTTTTTCTCCTTTAGATGTTCCAAATATACCCTTCTGGCTATGCCAAAGACCC
>JAJHRQ010000001.1 GCA_020833645.1 Thermocrinis sp. | reverse complement strand
CTTTTAGGCTTACGGGAAACCTATGTCGCTTAAAAGCTTTGCTTAGTATTTCTTCTATTACTTGTATCGCCTTCATATCTCTAAGCGTATCAGCCCAGTCTATTAATGCCAAAAGTTGACATCTTCGAGCCACAGGGTGATGATCGAAGCATCTTCGTATTTTTGTGGTCTTCCTTTCTTTTTTGCTTGTCTGTTTGGACCAACTCTCTTGAGGAAGTAGCTTACAAAAGTGTGAAGCTTTTTTAGTGGCAACTTACTTTTTCGCACAAAATCTAAATTATCTCTATCCCACCCCTAAAGCATTATTTTTAGAACAGCCTCAGTCTGTAAAGGAGTTTACTTAAATATTTTCTCACCGATGTATAAGAGAGGCTTATAAAATTATAAGAGAGTTGAAAGTAAAAACGGAGAAAGGCTTATAAACTTTTATGTTCAGGAGGTTCTGTTATGGACATATGCGGTAGCTTTTACGACAGGAAGGCCTACAGCACTTGCTATATGTGTGCCTGTAGATGCGGTATAGAAGTATATGTTAGAAACAACGAGGTTGCATACATAAAGGGAAATGACGCACACCCTACTAACAAGGGTGTTCTGTGTGCAAAGGGTTCCTCAGGCATAATGAAAGAATACAGCCCCGCAGGGCTCAGAAAACCGCTTTTAAGGGTAGGACCTCGTGGCTCAGGACAGTTCAAGGAAATAGAGTGGGAAGAAGCCCTTCAGATCGCAACCCAATGGCTGGAAGAGGCAAGGAAGAAAGGTCCCTACAAGATCGCCTTCTTTACTGGAAGGGACCAGATGCAAGCTATAAACAGCTGGTTTGCGAGCCAGCTCGGAACCGTCAATTGGGCGGCGCATGGTGGCTTTTGCTCAGTGAATATCGCTGCAGCGGGGCTTTACTCCATAGGTGGTTCCTTCTGGGAGTTTGGAGAGGCGGACTTTGAAAACACCAAATACTTTATGATGGTGGGTGTGGCAGAAGACCACTCCTCCAACCCGTTCAAACTTGGCATTCAGGAAATGAAACGCAAAGGTGGAAAGTTTGTGGTAGTAAATCCCGTTCGTTGGGGCTACGGTGCAATAGCGGACGAATGGGTACCCATAAAGCCGGGAACGGACGGAGCATTCTTCCTCGGCATAATGCATGTGCTCTTTAAGTACAATTTGGTAAATTGGGAGTTCTTAAAGGAATACACCAACGCACCATGGCTCGTTATTCAGGCACCCGGCACACCAAAGGACGGTCTCCTTTACAGGAACTCAGAAGGCAAACTTATGGTCTTTGACAAAAAGAGCCAAGGCTTTAAGCCCGCAGACCGTATCGTCCCAGAGGACTTAGACCCTGCCTTTATTGGAGAATTTACCACTCCCGAGGGTTACAAGGTTAGACCCGCCTTTGATATATTCGCAGAAAGGCTTGTGAAAGACTACTCCCCCGAAAAGGTGGAAAAGATCACTGGCATCCCCGCAAAGGATATAGAAAGGATCGCCAAAGAGATGGGCACTATAGCCCTCTACCATCCCATAGAGATTCCAATAGAATGGACCGATGTTTGGGGCAGAAAACACAAAAAGTTCATAGGAAGACCTGTTTCTTTTCACGTAATGAGAGGTGTAGCATCCCACACCAACGGTTTTCAGACCGCAAGGGCTGTGTTCTTGCTCATGATGATGTTGGGTGTGGTGGATGTGCCCGGAGGCTTTTTGTACAAACCCCCATACCCCAAACACATAGAAGACCTACCAAAACCCTACAAAATTACTAGACCATACGAAATAAAGTATGGAGAGGTATATCCAGGACCCCACCCTGGATATCCGCAGAACCCTGATGACCTCTTGGTGGATGAAAAAGGAAACCCGGTTAGAATAGACTGGGCATACAGCTGGTGGTTTCCACTCACCGCCCACGGGCTTATCCAGAACGTGATCCCCGCAGCCTATCAGCAAAATCCCTACGGCATAGAGGTTTTGATGATCTACATGGCAAATATGGCTTGGAACTCCTCCCAAAACATACCATACATCCTTCAAGCCCTTACCGCCACAGACCCCGCAGGAAACTACATAATTCCCAGGATTATCACCATAGACGCCTTTTACAGTGAACAGGTAGCATACTCAGACTTAGTTCTACCCGATGCTACCTACTTGGAGCAGTGGTTTGCTTTGTCTTTGCTTGACAGACCACCCTCTGCGGTGGATGGACCTGTAGATGCCCTAAGGCATCCCATTATAGACCCCAAAGCTAACGGTTACGATGTGATGGGTTGGGGTGATGTAATGGTGGAGCTTGGTTCAAGGCTAAAGCTTCCGGGTTTTGTCAATCCGGATGGTTCAAGGAAATACAAGGATTTCAAAGACTTTCTTATAAACTGGCAGATAAGACCGGGTGTGGGTGCTCTGGCGGGTTGGAGGGGTAAAAACGGAGACAAGCACTTTGTAGGAGAACCAAACCCCAACCAGCTTGAGATGTACATAAAGAACAAGGGCTTTTTCTACTACAAACTGCCAGAAAATATGAGATTTTACAGGCATGTTAACAAAGACTACCAAGAGTGGGCGGTTAGTGTAGGCTTCCTCAAAAAGGTGGCACCCATTATCTTTAACTTTTACCTTGAGACCTTGCAAACCTTTAGGCTTGCGGGTCAAGGGCTCTGGGAAGGCAAAAACCAACCACCCAACGACCCCATACTCAGGTACAGGTTGGTCAAATACTTTGACCCACTACCCTTCTGGTACCCACCCTCTGAGGAGGAGTTCTCTGGTAAGGACTATCCCCTCTATGCCTTTACCCAAAGGCCCCAGTGGATGTATCACTCCTGGGACTCTCAAAACGCATGGCTAAGGCAGATATCCACAAGGAACTACCTTTACATGAACCCCAAGACCGCAGAAAAGCTTGGCATAAAGCACTTGGACTGGGTCTGGGTAGAGTCAAGAGTCGGTAAGGTAAAATGTCAGGTCTTTTTAACCAACACCACAGAACCCAACTCTGTATGGACTTGGAACGCCATAGGAAAAATGAAAGGTACTTGGGGACTAAAGCCCGAGGCAGAGGAAGGGCATCAGGGCTTTTTGCTAAACCATGTAATTCCGCACAGCATCAACATAGGCGGAAGGGAGGTTTACTACGGAGACCCCATAACTGGACACTTGGCGTGGTTTGATACAAAGGTAAAGGTTTACAAGGCAGAGGACCAAACGCCAGAGACTTATCCGCAGTTTGAAGTTGAGCCACCGGATTACATCAAAGAAAGATGGGTGAAGGTCTTAAGGTATAAGCCATGAAAGTGCTCTCGGAAGAAAGAAAATACACCGCCCGAGACTTTGAAAGGCTTCCAGAGGGACCGCCCTATTATCAGCTTGTAAAAGGGGAGTTGATAATGAGCCCATCACCAGCACTTGAACATCAAAGGACCTCAAAAAGGCTGTTTCACATGCTCTACACCCTGATAGAGATACCTAAAAAAGGTGAGGTGTTTTATTCGCCGGTGGATGTTTATCTTGACGAGGAGAATGTATTCCAACCAGATATGGTAGCAATCTTGGAAGGTTCAAGGGCAAAGATGACCAAAAAGGGTGTGGAAGGAGCTCCCGATGTGGTGGTGGAAATACTCTCACCGTCCACTGGCTACTATGACCTTACCATAAAGAAAGAGGTCTATGAAAGATCAGGGGTTAAAGAATATTGGGTCTTGGACTCGCAAAGAAGAACCTTCGAGATATACAAAAATACTCAAGAGGGCTTTAAACTTACTTCCCAAGCAAGAGAAAAGGGAAAGGTTTTCTCGGAAATTTTGGGTATAGAAATAGACTTGCAGGAGGTCTTTTCGTGAGCGTGATAACAAAAAAGACAGTCAAGGACTACATTGAGCTTCCCGAAGGACCCCCATACTATCAACTTATAGAAGGAGAGCTAATAATGAGTCCAGCGCCCAGTTATAGCCATCAAAGGACAGTTGGTAGGGTCTTTTTGAAACTTTCAAGGCTTTTGGAAGAGAAAGAACTGGGTGAAGTTTTAATTTCCCCCATAGATGTCTATCTTGACGAAAAGAACGTTTTTCAGCCAGATATAGTGGTCCTTCTTAAAGAAGGCAAGGCAAAGATTGAAGAAAAGGGCATATTTGGACCTCCCGATGTGGTGGTGGAAATTCTCTCTCCCTCCACCGCTTATTACGACCTGATTGTGAAAAAGGAGGTTTATGAAAGGGCAGAAGTAAAGGAGTATTGGCTTTTGGACCCAAATAGAAAGACCTTTGAGATTTATAAAAACACAGAAGAGGGCTTTAAACTTACCTCCCAAGCAAGAGAAAAGGGAAAGGTTTCCTCGGAGCTTTTAAAATTAGAAATAGACCTAAAAGAAATCTTTGGAGGAGGGATGTAAAAATGCCATTGACAAGGTTAAGAGAGCTTATTAATGAAACGGAGATGTTCATTTCTCATCATGCCATTTACATATCCAAGCTAGAAAGGGCTGTTAAAAACCACGAAGAGTTTGCTCACAAAACTTGTCATGAATGCAGTTTCGGTGTAAAGTGGGATAGCATGGCGGTGCCTGTAAAGAGTGAGCTTCCTGAGGAAGTGAGGGCTCTGGTGGAGGAGATAGAAAAAATTCATTGCGAATTTCATGAAGTTAGTATGCAAATAGACCCAAAAAACCCTCAACCTTCAGATGAGGAAAAGCTTAATAGAATGAAGGAGCTAAGCGCTTCATTGTTTCAGAAGCTTTTAGCCTTAAAAAGGCTTGTAAAGGAGGAGTAGCCATGCCCCAGTATGCGTTGGTGATAGACCTGAACACGTGCGCTGGTTGTCATGCCTGTGCTACAAACTGCAAGGAGTGGAACACCCAAGCTTCTTTTGGACCCCTGTCGGACTTTGATCCCTACGGTAGGAACCCGAAGGGTGTTTGGTATAACCGCATCATGACCTACGAGATGGGAGAATTTCCAGATACGCAAGTTTTCCACCTTCCCAAGTCTTGCCTACATTGTCAGGATGCTCCCTGCGTGCCCGTCTGCCCCACCGGTGCCAGCTACAAAAGGGAACAGGATGGCATAGTGCTCGTCAATTACAACGATTGCATAGGCTGTAAGCTTTGCTCTTGGGCTTGCCCCTACGGTTGTAGGAAGTTTGACGAGGCGGACAAGGTGATGAAAAAATGCACCTTGTGTATAGATAGGATATACGACGAGTTTTTGCCACCGGAACACAGAAAGCCCGCCTGCGTGCTAACATGCCCCGCAAAGGCAAGGTTCTTTGGAGACATAGAGGACCCAAACAGCGAAGCTTACAAGATGATAAAGGAACGCAACGGCTTTGTGTTGTTCCCAGATATGGGCACAAACCCAGCAAACCATTACCTGCCAAGGACCGAGACCAAAGTCCATGTGGATGAACATCTTTTAGAAGCAGAAAACCCACTTTTCCTTGAAGTGGTTAGAAGACACTACAAAGGAGGTTGAAAGATGCATCCACCGCTTTCCTTGATTTGGTTTTTTTAACCGCGGGCATCTCCATTGGACTCTTTAACTTTACCTACTTTATGGAATTTTTGACACTCTTTGGTAAGGATACTGCCCTACCCAAGCATATGGTGTTGATATCCAACGTTATATCCCTGGTGCTTATAGGTCTTGGTGCCATAGGTGCCAGCTTTCACTTGGGGCACAAGCTTAGGGCGTGGAAGGCAATAAAGAGATTTCATACCTCTTGGCTTTCGCGGGAGGCGGTCTTTAGCGGGGCTTATGGCTTTACCCTTCTGATCTTTGCCCTCTTGAGGTTCTTTGACCATACGGGCTTTTGGTATCACTTCTTTGGCATAATAACTTTTATCCTTTGGTGGCTGAGCGCCTTCTCTACAGCCATGATTTACGCATCCAACAGGTTTGTCCTGGAGTGGAATACTTCCATCTCTGTGCTTTACTATCTGAACATGTATCTGATGTTTGGCTCCTCCGCCTTTTTGGCTTTGACTTACTTTTATCGCAAGGAGTTTGTGGGAACGTACATATTTTTGACGTTTCTTTTCTTGGCTTTGGGGCTTGCCTTCAGGCTTGCCTTCAACATATGACAGTTTTACATAAAAAGACCTACCATTAACGAAGCCCTGAACCTTCCACACAACAGACCCATAAGAGTTTTGGACATAGGCACTACAACGGATAATTACTGCACTGAGGAGTTTTACTACAGAAGGGGTAAAGAGTTGCTTCCCAGCATCCTTCCCTTGGCATACATTCTTACCTTCATAGTTCCTCTATTTTTTGTGCTTTATATGTGGATCACGGGCAGGGTGGATTACAACTTTATAAAATTTACCTTCCTCTTTATTGTGGTAGGTAGTGCCTTAGAGAGATGGTGCTTCTTTATGGAGGGCAATCACGTGCAGAACCTCTTCTATGGTCTCTATCCAGAAGAGGGATACACTCTAAGAAAGGGCTATATGGAAAGAAAGAAAACAAGGATCTCTTACAGATAAAAGCGGGGGCAAAGCCCCCTTTTCTTATCCTACAAATTTGCAAGTCTCTTCGTCTATTGTGGAATAAAGAGGTTTTACCTTTCCGCCGGGGGTGGTGTCTTCAAAGTCCCTTGGGACTCCAAGTTCCTCTATGCAATGTACCAGCTCGTGGTAAAACTCTGCCACCTTTACAAGTCCTGTCTCTTTACCCACTTCGTTGAACATTCTAATTTTGTCAGTGGCCTTACCTTTGCCCCTTTCCACTATAGCACCAGCATGTCCAAAGGACACACCTTCCAAGTTCTCTTGGAACCTTCCAGCCACAAAGGCAGCAACAGGCTTGTTCCACCTACCTTCTTTGTACAACCTTAGGATTGTCTCCGCAGCTTGCTCTTCGTAAGAACCACCTACCTCTCCCTGAATGATCACACCCTTTACCTTAGGATCGTCGGCTATCTTTTCCAACACATCCGCAAAGGTGGTGCAAGAGATCACGTCTCCACCGAGGGCAAGCGCCATATAAACACCCCAACCTCTTCTTTTAAACATCTCCGCAGTGGTGGTAGTAAGTCCACCAGACTTGGACAAGATCACAAGACCACCCGGTGCGTATGCTATGGTTGGGTCCTTTCCACCTATGGCACCGATCCTTGCAGGAATTTCAGGCACAATGCAACCTAAAGAAGTAGGACCCACTATGATCACATCCCTTTCTTTGGCATAATGGTAAAAATACACCGTATCTCTTATGGGCACATGCTCCGTTACTATGTATATAAGCTTGATGCCTGCGTCTATCAGCTCAATGACTGCATCCTTTACGGATGTGGGTGGTACATAGACAAGTCCAGTGTTTATCTCGGGATGTTTTTGCAGGGCTTCCTTTACAGTGTTATAAACAGGCTTATTTGCCACCTGAGTTCCACCCTTCCCGGGTGTAACGCCAGCCACCACAAAGCCCGGATAGAGAGCTTCCGATTCGGTGACCACCTGAGACGCTTCCCTTCCGGTGATGCCCATTACTATTATCCTTGTGTTCTCGTTAAGATAAACTGTTCCCTTCATAGTTTCTCCTCCTTAAACACCTAAGTCCGAAGCCTGTTCTTCTGTTAAGGTCCCCTCTTCCTTCTTTGAACCTTGGCACTTATCCAAAAGCTCCTTCAATCTTATTGGGGCTTCCGTTAAGGGCAGTGTGGAATCGTAGATTTCTCCTTTCACACCGCACTCTCTGAAGGCTTCGTAGAGCATTCTCAAGCCCCTTTCCGCCTCTGGACCGTTCCTGCGGACCACCCATATCCAGTTAGGGTCCAGCTTGCCCTCCTTGTAGAGGTCCCTTATGGCGTTGGCTACACCTTCTCCAAGGGTAACATCTATCCGTGTGTTGTTGGCAGTTCCACCGCACACCAGCACACCCCTTATACCGGGCTTGGAGAGGATGATGCGGGTGATCTTATACATCTTCTCCGCCGGTGGGTTGCCCCCAATATCGGTAAAGTTAGCGGGCTTTAAGCCAACTGCGTAGGCGGTCTCTATGGTTACAGTGGAGCCACCACCTCCAAAGGTCATCATGGCTATATCTCCGTCCATTTCCACATAGGAACCCGCCTTACCCCTATGGTCATCCCTGTCTATTAAAGAGGCCTGTATCTCCCTTTCGGTGGGAGGTCTCTTTAAGGCTGTCCTCAGGCCATATATCTTGGCGGGTGGCACTGACGCATCATCGTCAATGATCACCACCGCATCCAAAGCTAATACCTTTTGCTTACCACCTACATCGCATATAGCCAAGGGGTTTATCTCCAAAAGCCTTGCTTCCACCTCCCAAAAAGCCCTCCACATGTTGGTTATAACTTCGGAGAGCTCCCTTAAAACACCCATAAACTCCTGAGGAAAGTTCAGCTCCAAAAGATAGTTCCTTACCATGTGGGGATAGAGCCCTTTAATGGGGTCTATGGGCCAGCTCTTTACCTTCTCCGGTGGAACTTCCTCTATGTCCATACCGCCCTCTAAGCTAAGGGTCAAAACGGGCGCCCTCACTTCTGTGGAATAGGTGATGGATGCGTAAAGTTCCTTAAGTATGTTTGCCTTTTCGCAGACTAAAACACCAACGGGCATTTCGCCATACACGGGGTATTTCAGAAGGGCTTCTACCGTTTCCACACCCTCCTGGGGAGTTTTACACAGCTTAACCGCCCCAGCCTTACCCCTTTTGCCCACCAGCACCTGAGACTTTACCACGCACTCACCCAGTTGGTTGATAAACTCTACCACTTCGTCGTTCAGATGGTCTGCAAATATATACTTGGGAGTAGGTATGCTATACTTTTTGAAGATCTTATCGTAGGCTTCGTATTCGTATAGGTTCATACTCTACCTCCGTCAAAAAGTTATGACAAAAATTATAACTCAAAACTTTATTGCTTTATCCTCCTATTGGGCTTATAATTAAAGGCGGAGGTTTTTATGGAATTTGATTTTTCACAGCTGAGCGAACCACTGAGGAGGGCGCTTAAGGATTTAGGGTTTGAAAAGCCCACACCCATACAAAGGGAAGCAATACCCTTAGCACTCAAGGACTACGATATTTTGGAGGCTGTTCTAAAAATCCCTTATTGGGACCGTCCCCCCAGCCTCAAAGGGAACTAACCTACTCCTCACCCTATCCCACACTCCTTCCACCAACACGGGCTTCAGAGGAGAAAGGTCCCTCGGCAAGACCTTTCCAAGGATAGGGAAGAGGAGGGCTACCTTCAGAACTTGCCAAACACCTTGAAGGGTAGTTTTTGCTACCCTTCCCTGCTCGGGATTCCTTCCATAGGCTCCCTCACATCCGCTTGGCTCGCTCTGAAGGCTTTGTAGGATATCGGTCAATAGCTTCTTTGCATTCTGGACATTATTTAGTTCGCTTTCTAAGGCATTCCTCTTATATTCGTTGGTTTCCTTCTCTATAAGTTCTCTAAGTTCCTTTTCTCTTTCTTCATACCTCTTTAGGGCAAACTCTAAATATACTTTGTCTTTCAAAGGTTTTTCGTAATTCTCAGGCATATCCTCATTAAATCCCAGTGCCCTTCTTCCTATCACATAAGCACCTGCAATATCCTTATCTATGCTTAACTGCGGTGCATACTTTAGCATGCCTATGATTGATGTATAGGCGGGATTTACCTCTATTACTTCCACTCCCTTTAACATTGCTACCCTTTTTAGCTTTTGCAAAAACTTTTTGGCGTTCCATCGGTGGAGTCTTCTTCTTAATTCAGCTTTCCCATCTCCACGCATTCCTTTTTTGAGTTTCTTTAGGTTTTCTACGGCTATAGCTTTACCTTTCTCAATAGCCAAATCCACTATCTGATGGGCTAATATCCACTCCTGATGGTCTTTGCTGTTTTGAGAAAGTTCCAAAAAGTGGTGTAGGCTGATGGTCTTGTAGCTTAATAGTTCTCCAGTTTTTAACACTTCCGCTATGGCTAAGTGTATGGGTGATGCGTTTGTGTCTATGGCTATTACTCCGTTCTCTTTGGTGTATTTCACTTCAGGCGTTGGAAGTTCAAAGGATACACCTCCATAAACTTCTCCGTCTCTTAGTTTTAACTCCACTGTGTAAGGAAAGTAGCTTTGGATTCGCCAGCTTTCCAGAAGCATAGCCATAAAGGTTATCCACTTGTCTTTACTGTTGCTGGGTTCTCTTAAAACTTTGGCGTAGATAAACTCTCTGTTTCCTGTGGTAATTCTAAGGTGTAGCTGTCCGTTTAGGTCTTCAAACCTTATTAGCCTGTTTCCTCTGTCTGATTTTGACCCAATGCTTACAAGTGTTCCTTGTCTTAGTTCTCTCCACTGCTTTTTAAGTTTTTCTCTTGTCTTTCCTGAAAGATGATTTTTACAAAGCTTTTCAAAAAGTCTTTTGCCTCCAAATACAACTGGTTTATCGGTGGGATATTGCTTAGCCTTGTAAATGGCTGAATCAATGTATTTTGTCGGCAGGTCAGGAAATAGCTGTCTTAGTCTTTGGTATATTTGGGCGTGTGGGTTTTTTATTTTCTCTTTTTCCAACTCCTTTAGCATATTGTATGCCACCCGGATGGCTGAAGATTGTTTACGCATCAGCTTTATAAGTTTTTCTTTGTCTTCCTTTTTCAGCTCAAGCTTGAACTGTAGGCTAACAAACATAATGGGTAGATTTTAGAGGAAATACCTTTCTGTGTCAATGGGTTTGTATTTTTAGAACAGTCTCGCAAGAGCTTGCCAAGTATAAGGGTCTGAGGGTATCTGTCTTTTACGGTGGAACACCCGTGGCGGGCAACATTGAGTTTTTAGCAAAATACACCCACAACATAGTGGTGGGGACGCCCGGCAGGGTCAAGGACCTTATAAACCGTTCCGCTTTTGACCTTAGCAATGTTTCTTACTTTGTCCTTGACGAGGCGGACCTTATGCTTGATATGGGCTTTATTGAGGATGTGGAGGAGATCATTTCCCATATCCCTACCCAAAGGCAGAGTTTTATGTTCTCCGCCACCATACCAAGGCAGGTGGAAGAGCTTGCGAGGAAATACCTAAGGGAAGACTACAAGTTGGTGAGAGTGATAAACGCTGAACTAAAGCCAAAGATAGAGGAAAGGTTAATAAGGCTTAGCTCTCCTGCGCAAAAACTTTCAGAGTTGGAGAAGCTTCTAAGGGAGCACCTTTTGGAGAAGGTGATCATTTTTGTTAAAACTCGCAAGGATGCAAAGGAATTGGCAGAAAAGCTAAAGGCCAAGAACTTTAAAGTGGTTGCCTTGCATGGAGACATGACCCAAAGGCAGAGGGAAAATGCCCTTAGACTCTTTAAGGATGGAAAGGTAAAAATTGTAGTGGCTACCGATGAGGTATATATCCACCGCATAGGTAGAACTGGGAGGATTGGGAACTACGGGAAAGCCTACAGCTTTGCAACGCCCGAAGACAGCCGGGCACTGTGGAGGATAAAAAAACCTAAGGAAAATCAAAAAAGCTTAGGGTTATAATCTAAATTAAGGAGGTGGTGCTATGCCAATATTTGTAATGCTAACCACATTAACCGATGAAGGTATGAAAACCCTAAAGCACAAGCCCGAAAGGATCAAAGAGGTGGATAGGGAGGTGATGGAAAAGTTTGGGGTTAAGATCATCGCCCAGTATGCCCTGATGGGACCCTATGACTCTGTCAATATCATTGAAGCACCCGATAACGACACTGTGGTAAAGATGGCAATAGAGCTTGGTTCCAGGGGAACCATAAGGACCCTTACCATGCCCGCCATAGAGGTGGAAAGGCTAATAGAGGACCTCAAGAGCCTATAAGTTTATGCGCCACACCCTTGAGCTCTTTTTAAGCGTAGCAAAGGAACATACTGACCTTACCTTTGGAAGGAGTAAGGACGAGCTCATAAGCAGGTCCATAAAAGCCCTGAGGGCTCTTAGGGAGGAGGATTTAGAGAAGGTAAAGGAAAACAAGGAACTTAGCCTGGGTATTGAGGCTTTTTTGGAGAGGTTTGCAAGCTTTGTTAAAGAGCATCCGGAGGATGTGGAAACCCTTATAAAGCTTTTAAGTTTATTCATAAAGTCTCCCGTTCCGTGTAAAATAAGGCTAATAAACTTTTCGGAGGTGCTCATTGAAGATCGGAGAGCTTCTCAAGAGTGAGTTCAGCATATCCTTTGAGTTTTTCCCTCCCAAGTCTCCCGAGGGAGAGAAAGAGCTCTTTGAAACCATAAAGGAGCTTGAAGCACTCAAGCCCACCTTTGTATCTGTTACCTACGGGGCAGGTGGGAGCACTCGGGACAGAACAAGAAGGATAGCTTATAGAATACACACAGAAACAAAGCTCACTGTTATGGCACATCTGACTTGCATAGCCCACTCAAAGGAAGAGCTTTTGGAGATCCTTCAAGACTACAAAAACATAGGCATTGAAAACATATTAGCCCTCAGAGGTGATATGCCAAAGGGAGATTTTCAGGCTCCCAAAGGTGCTTGCAAGCATGCGGTGGAATTGGTAAGGTTTATAAGGGAAAATTTTGACAACTTTTTTTCTGTAGGTGTTGCCAGCTATCCAGAAAAGCATCCCGAGTCTCCCAACATGGAGTGGGAGATATGGTTTTTCAAAGAAAAGGTCTTGGCGGGTGCTGACTTTTCCATAACTCAGATGTTCTTTGATAACTCATACTATTACAGGTTTGTGGAAAGGTGCCATAAGGAAGGTATAAACATACCCATAATACCGGGCATTATGCCCATAACCAATTTTTCCCAGATCAGGAAGTTTGCCAGCATGTGCGGGGCAACCATACCACAGAGCTTGGTGGATACCTTGGAGCCCTATGCGGAGGACCCGGAGGAAACTACAAAAAGGGGCGTAGAGTTTGCTATAAGGCAGTGCGAAGACCTAATAGCCAATGGGGTCCCCGGGCTTCACTTTTACACCCTCAACAAATCAAGGGCAACCCTGCTTATCTACCAAGCCATAAAGCACCTCATACCGCCTAAGGTCCTATAGAGGCTGTTCTAAAACAGTATTTAATCCACAAAGCCCACTTTTTTCCAATCTACGGGGACAAAGCCCCTTTCAACGCTCCACTTCTTTGCCTTTGTGTAGTTGATCAGATTGGCATACCTTACCTTCAAAAGCAGGTTTCTTTCGGATTCTTTCTTTAGTTCCATGGTTTTTTGCACGTACTCTCTTGAGAACTTTATGGCGTAGGCTGAGTAGATAAGGTTAAAGGCTATGAGAAGGACAGACAGAACTATATACCTCATAGTTTTTCTCCCGCCCTAAGTTTGGCACTCCTGCTGGCTGGGTTTCTCATCACCTCTTCCCTCCTCGGAGTAATCGGCTTTTTGATGAGAATTTTAAATTGAGAGGCATGCTCTTTGAAGAAATTTTTAACGATCCTGTCCTCCAAGGAGTGGAAGGATATTACCACCAGTCTTCCGCCCTTTTTGAGATAACGGGGAACCTTCCAGAGGGCAATCTTTAAATGCTCCAACTCTTTATTTACTTCTATCCTTATTGCCTGAAAGACCTTTGTGGCTGGATGGATTCTTCCACTTCTTTTCACTACAGATAGCACCACATCCACAAGCTCGCCGGTGGTTTCTATGGGCTTTTTGCTCCTTTGCAAAACTATCGCCTTTGCTATTGCCTTTGCCTTTCTCTCCTCTCCGTATTCCCTAAGTATTCTTTCCAAATCCTTCTCCGAGTATTTATTGACTACATCAAAGGCGGTTAGCTTCTCTTCTGGGTCCATTCTCATGTCCAAGGGCTCATCCCTCTGAAAGGAAAAACCTCGCGGGCTCTTTAGCTGTAGCATAGACACGCCAAGGTCAAAGAGAAAGCCATCTACCGCCTCTATGCCCTCCTCCTTTAAAACCAAGTCAAGGTCCGAATAGTTTGCCTTGTATAGGCTGAACCTTCCCTCAAACTCTCTCAGGTTTTCCTCCGCTTTTTCTAATGCAAAGGGATCTCTGTCTATGCCTATAACAAAGGCTTGCGGGTTCTTTTCTAAAATTCTCCTTGTGTGTCCCCCAAGTCCTACTGTACAATCTACGAAAAGCTTTCCTCCGTTTCCCAGAAGTAGGTCTACCGCTTCCTCAAGCAGAACGGGAATATGCATATAGCTCCAGCTGTCTTAAAGGTGAAAAGCTTTTTCTGTGTATTGGGGTAGGTTTTAATTCCCTCAAGGCTCTCAGGTGGTCCGGGGTAGGATAGCCCTTGTTTTTATGAAAGTTAAAGCCTGGAAAATGTCTATGGTAGTGTTCCATAATTCTGTCTCTTAGCACCTTTGCCACCACAGAAGCACAAGCACAGCTCAAACTCCTTTCATCTCCTTTAACCAAGGGAATGCAGTTAAACTTTTCCAATTTCACATAATCTGAGATCACCACATCAAACTTCGTTTTTAGATCCTCCAAAGCCCTCTCCATCGCTAACTTGGTGGCGTTTAGGATGTTTAGCCTGTCTATTACCGTGCTATCCACCACCGCGGTGCCTATGGCTATGGCTATTTTTTTAATATGTTCGTAGGCTTCCTCTCTCTCTTTTTGGGAGAGCTTTTTAGAGTCGCCCTTTAAAAAGGGTTCTGTGAAGGGTGGGAGGATCACCGCACAGGCAACCACGGGACCCGCCAAGGGTCCCCGCCCTGTCTCATCTACACCTGCCACCACAAGCCCCTTCTCCCAGAGGGACCTTTCAAAGTCAAGCATTACTTTTTCTTGAGTTCCCAGGGTTTGATCTCCCTTATCTTGCTTAGGGCTTCTTTACCCTTGTATTTTCTCAGGAAGTAGAGCCTTGCCCTACGCACCCTTCCATACTTCACGAGCTCTATCTTTTCAATGTTAGGGCTGTAATAGGGAAATGTTCTCTCTATGCCCACTCCGTAGGACTCCTTGCGGACTGTGAAGGTCTTATCCAGCCCTGAGCCCCTTATTCTTATAACCACACCCTCAAAAGGCTGAACTCTTTCCTTTTCACCTTCCACTATCTTGTAATAAACCCTAACTGTGTTCCCCACCTTCAGTTCGGGAAATTCCCTTTGGGGGGTGTAAACTTTTTGAACCTCTTGCAACAAACCACCCATGGCTTTACCTCCGCTTTTTAAAGGACTTAATATTATATTACAAGTTCATTACCGGTTTGAAATCGGCGGGCTTAACATTGTAGCACTCCTTAAAGACTGCATAGGGACAGCCCTTGGCGCAGTACTCATGGTCTATCCTCTTAAACAGTTCGGTTATGGACTGACCCTTTGAGTCAAAGACAAGGTCCTCTCTAACCTTTTTGTCAAAGCCAAACCTGTCCAGTATGGGGAAAATATCACAGCCAATGTTTGCAAGGGCTGGCTCTAAGCCCATCCTTTTTAGTTCATCAAAGAGCCTCATAAGGGTCTGACCACCGGTGGCATCAATGTAATTGACCGCCTCAAAATCTATTAGCACATACTTTAATGGTCTGTCCTTTTGTCTTTCCTGTGCCTTTTGGAGAATGTATTCATAAACATACTCTGCGTTGGCATAGTATATAGACATGTTGGGTCTTACGTATAGTATCTGAGGACATTCGGGCAATTTTTCCCTTTCTGCGTTTACAAAGGTCTGAGACTGGGGATTTCTTGTTAGCACCACAATACGTGGATACATGGTTTTATAGACAAAAGAGCCAAGGGATATTACAGTACCAAGGGTAAGGGCAACCCACAGGTCCATAAAGAAAATGCTGGCAAAGGTTATGCCTGCAATGATACCATCCATCCTATTGATTTTATAAAGCTTAAAAATCTCCTGAGGTCTTATGAGGCTTATGACCGCAGAGAGCACTACCGCAGACAGGGTCGCCTTTGGAAGGTAATAAAAAGCGGGAGCTAAAAATAAAAGGGTAAGACCGATAACCGAGGCGGTTATTACGCTTGCCATGGGACTTTTGGCACCCAGCTGAAAGTTCAGGGCGGACCTTGAAAAGGAGCCTCCCACCGGAAAGCCTTTAAATATTCCTGCCACGATGTTAGCGAGCCCCTGACCTATTAGTTCTTGGTTTGCGTCCCATTTGTCCCCCGCCTGAAGGGCTAAACGTTTAGCTATAGACACCGCCTCCACCAAGCCAAAGGCAGCCACCACCAAGGCACCACCCCAAAGGGATGCCAAAGTTTCAAAACCTACTGATGGAAAGTGTAGACCTGGTATACCCTGAGGCACATCTCCCACGATGGAAACGCCAAAGTTTTTAAGCTGAAAGTAGTAAGATAGAAGGGAGGTTATTATAACCGCCAGCAATGCCCCCGGCACAAGGGGATGGACCTTTCTTGAGAACCAAATAATGGCATAGGCTAAGACCCCTATTGCCAGTGTGTATGGGTTAGTTTGTTCTATCTTTTGGATTATATCCACGACCATGTCATATATATGGGTAGTTTGAACCACTTTAAAACCCAAGAAGTGCCCCACTTGAGATAGGGCTATAACCAAGGCACCCGCACTTATAAAACCCGTTATTACACTGGTGGATATAAGCTCTACCACAAAGCCTAACTTAAAGAGTCCTACAAAAAGCCTTATGAAGCCCACCATGAGGGCTAAGACCGCCATCAGCTCTATCCATCTTTGGGAGCCCGGTTCTGCAAGCCCTTGCACCGCAGAGGCAGCAAGAAGGGCGGTCATCGCCACTGGACCCGTTGCCAAAAACCTTGAACTGCCAAAGAGGGCAGCCACAGCCACCGGCAAAAAGGATGCGTAGAGCCCGTAGATGGGTGGCATGCCCGCCAGCAAGGCGTGAGCCATACCCTGGGGCACCAAAACCGCCGCTACAGTGAGCCCAGCTATAAGATCCTTAATAAACTTATCCCTGTCGTAGTCCTTGAACCAAACGAGAAAGGGTGCAGGGTTGAAGTTAACGCCTATCTTCATTTTTTCCCATTTTAACACCAAACTTTTCATAGACGGAGGGCAGAATGAGCAGTGTAAGCAAAGTGGAAGTAAAAATCCCACCTATAACCACCAAGGCTAAGGGCTTTTGAACCTCCGAGCCTATGCCCTTTGACAGAAGCATGGGCACCAATCCGAGGGATGTGGCGGTGGCAGTTATCAGGATTGGTCTCAACCTTCTACTGGCACCTTGAACCACCGCGGTCCTGATGGGTAAGCCATCCTCTAAAAGGCTCTTTATGTAAGAGACAAGCACCACACCGTTTAGGGTAGCTATGCCAAAGACTGCTATAAAGCCTATGGCGGAGGGCACCGAGAGGTTGTAGCCGGAAAAGTACAGGGCAAACACTCCGCCTATTGTGGCAAAGGGAACATTTAGCATAACTATCAGGGCATCCCTTACCGAGTTATAGTTTATGTAAAGGAGTAAGAATATTAAGGCTATTGCGATGGGAACTACCACCGCTAATCTTTTCATAGCCCTCTCCTGGTTTTCAAACTGACCCCCAAAGGTTATGAAGTAGCCGGGTGGAAGCTTAACTTCTTCGGAGAGTTTTTCTTTTAGCTCTTTCACAAAGCTACCCAAGTCCCTTCCGGAGACGTCGCACTGCACAAGGGCAAACCTTATACCGTTTTCTCTTCTTACCTTTTGAAAGCCTTCGGCAACTTCAAGGTCTGCCACCTGAGAAAGACTTATCAAGCTACCATCCTTTAAAAGGAGTGGGAGGTTTTTCAAGGTCTCTAAGTCTTTGTCCCTTAGGCTAACTACTATAGGGAAAAGGATCTGGTCCTTTTGGAGGTAGCCCACCTCCTTTCCACCGAGGGCATAGGCAACCAACTCCATAAGTTCCGCAGTGGTGAGGTCATACCGCTTTAGCTCCTCCATCTTTGGGATTATCCTTAGTTGTGCCTTTCCCGATTGGGCTTCTGTTTCCACATCCACAGCACCTTTTACGCTCTTGACGATTTCTTCCACCTGTTGGGCAAGCTCGTTTATCTTTTGTAGGTCATCCCCAAAGATCTTTATGGCAACCGTTGCTTTTACGCCCGAGATTAGCTCGTCTATCCTCATCTGTATAGGCTGAGTGAAGCTAAACTCCACGCCGGGCACGTCTTTTAGCTTTTCCCTGAGTATGTTTACAAACTCCTCTCTGCTTTTAAAAGTCTTCCATTCGGAAGCAGGCTTTAGAATAACAAAAGTTTCTATGTAGCTAACATCCTCAGGCTCTCCCACCTCCGCCCTTCCTATGTTGGAAAAGGTTCTGACCACTTCGGGATACTGCAAGGCGGTTTCTTCTACGAGCTTGGCAACCCTCTTTGCCTCTTCCAAGGATACGTTCGGGTCCAAAAAGGACTTTACCAAAACTGCACCCTCCTCAAGCTCCGGGGCAAATTCCGTTCCCACCCTGGAAAGCAAAAAGAGTGAAAAGACAAAGGAAACCACTGCAAGGACTATAAGAATTGGTCTTATCTTAAGGGCTTTTTCCAACAGAGCCAAATACTTCTCCCTTAGCTTGGCAAATATATAGGTCTCTTCTTTTCCACCCTTCAAGAAGTAGTATGAGAGCATGGGCATAAAGAACAAGGCAACCACCAAGGAGGATAAGAGGGCGAATATGATGGTGAGGGCAAGAGGCTTGTAGTATTTCCCTTCCACCGATTCAAAGGTAAAGATGGGCAGAAAGACCACAATTATCACAGCTATGGCAAAGCTTACGGGCTTTATAACCTCACTCACCGCGTCTGCTATCACCGAAAGCTTGTTGTGTGTTTTTGCTTCAGAGAGATGTTTGTAGATGTTTTCCACCACAACTACCGTGGCGTCCGCAAAGAGTCCAATGCCTATGGCTAAACCACCTAAGGACATGAGATTTCCCGAAAGTCCAGTTTGCTTCATTAGGATAAAGGTCAAGAGCATGGTAAAAGGAATAGAGAGAACCACCAAAAGGGCGGTTCTTATGTTCCAAAGGTAGAGCATTATGGCAATGGATACGAGCACTATACCCTCCAGCAGGGCTCTTTCAACGGTAGAAAGGGCACGCTCCGTAAGGTAAGACTGGTCGTATAGGATTTCTATCTTCACACCCTCTGGAAGAATTTTCTGAGCTTCCTTTATTTTCTCTTTTAACACAGAAACAAGTTCCATGGTGTTGGTGTTGATCCTCTTTAATACGATGTTCCCTTGAACTTCTTTGCGGTTTAGAGTAAAGGCACCCCTTCTGTTAGGAAGCTCCCCCGGTTCTATTTGGGCTATCTGCCCCAAGAGTACAGAAACTCCCTCCGCCTTCTTTATAGGTACGTTTTTGAGTTCTTCCAAGCTCTTTATCCTTCCAAGACCTCTCACCACCAAGTCCCCCTGCGGAGACATCAAAAAGCCCCCACCCGCTATCTGGTTATACTCTTCTAAGGACTTTATCACGTCTTGGAAGGTTATTCCGTAGAGGCTCATGGCGGTTGGGTCAAGCTTTATCAGGTAAGCCCTTTCAGGTCCCCATTGGGATATCTCCTCAACGCCATCCACCGACTTTATCAGTGGCTTTACCTTCCACATCTGGAGGGTTTTTAGGTCTTCCAGGGAGTGGTTTCCGCTTTCGTCCACCAAGGCATAAAAGAGCACGTTTCCAAGTCCTGATGTGTTTGGACCCATCCTCGGGATATAGCCGGGAGGTATTTGGGCTTGGGCTTCTTGGAGTTTTTGAGACACTAAATTTCTGGCAAAATAAACATCCGTACCTTCCTTAAAAAAGACCGTAACATAAGAAAGTCCGGGCAAGCTTACAGACCTCACAAGTTCCACACCTTCCAGCCCCGACATCACCGACTCTATGGGCTTTGTAACCAAAACTTCAGTTTCCTCCGCAGAAAGTCCAGGAGTTTCTGTATAGATCACCACCTGAACGGGTGTAGGGTCTGGGAAGGTGTCTATTGGAAGCTTCAAAAAGCTCCATATTCCCACTCCGACCATCAACATCAAAGAGAAAAGCACCAAAAGCCTAAACTTCAAAATCTTCGTCATTTTTCCACCTGAGCCTTTAGGAATATTACACCGCTAACTGCCACTTGCTCTCCTGTCTTTAAGCCTTCCACAAGAACTTTATCCTTTTCCCTCCTTAACACCTTCACCTCCACTACTGAAAAACCCTCGGGAGTCTTTACAAAGACCACATCCTTTCCCTTTACGTTGGAAACCGCCTCCGCAGGTAGCCAAAAGCCAGAAACCTTTCCCAGCTCCAACTCCACCGTTGCCATAAGCCCGGGTCTTAGAAGATCCTGTCTGTTATCCACCAAGAGCCTTATGGGAACTCTTTTTGTGTTTTTATCCACCTCATGGGATATGTAATCCACGTAGCCGGGAACTCTTACATTCTGCCACAGCACATAGCCTTTTGTTCCTTTTTTTACTTTCGTAGCATCTTCAGGAAGTGCATAGGCATAGACCCAGAGCTTTTCATGTCCGTGAATTTTAAACATCTCCTTTGAGACATCCACGCCACTTCCCAGAAACACCTTTTGTTCTACCACATAGCCGTTTATGGGAGACCTAATCAAAACAGAATCTCCAACAACTTCTCCGAAGGAGCGTAGGCTCAAAAGAAGTGCCCTATACTCTCCCTTAGCCTTTTCGTATTCCACCTTTGCGGAAAAGTATCGGGCGTAAGGAATTACCTCCTCCTTGTATAGCATCTCTTCCCTCTTAAGCGTCTCTTCTGCAGTCTTTAGTCTAACTTCTGCGTTCCTTATTTGAGTCAAAAGGTCTGCAACCTGTGGAGAGTATATAAGTGCCAAGGGAGAGCCCTTCTTAACTCTGTCTCCTTCCTTCACGTAGAGTTTTTTTATAACTCCGCTGACCGGAGAATAGACCTCCGCCACGAGCCCTGCGTATTCGCTTACGGTGGCGGGAAGGGTTAGCTTCTCTTTTACTTCCTCCTGCTTTACTGTGTAGAGCTTTATACCAAGCTTTTGCTGAGTCTTTTCATCAACCTTTATGCTTTGGGAAAACACCAAGAAGGGAAGGAATAAAAGCAAAATAATTCTCATAGTTTTCCTCCCAAGGAAAGGTATTTGGAAAATTCTTCGTGAGCCTTCATCAAAAGCTCCGCCCTGTATTTTAGAAGTTCTAAATACCGCCTCTTTGTGTCGGATAGTTCCAAGAGTGTTATGGTGCCAAGATTGTAGCTTTTTATTGCAAGGCTTAGCTCCTCCTGTGCTCTTGGTAGGAGTTCCCTCTCGGTCTTTTCAAACTCCCTCTTTAGGGTGTTGTATCTCTCTCTGATCGCCTCATACTGACTCCTTGTGTTTATAAGTTCCTTTTCCCTTTGGTATTTCAGGGAATTTGCCTGTGCCAAAAGTTGTATTATTTCTCCCTCCCTTTTGTAAAAAAATGGAAGAGTGGTGCTCACAAGAAGCCTGTAGCCATACTCTCTGTCTGCCACCTTTTCGCCGACTAGTTCTATGCTAACCTGTGGTTTCGCGTAGAGTTTTTCCAGTTCTATGTTCTTTCTTACGCTGTCTATGGCAAGCTGGTAATATCTCACTTGAGGCGTGTTCTCCGGGTTTAAGGGTTCTAAGTCTTTTAGCTCCTCAATTCTTCCTTCCACCTCCTGCACCTCCCTTCCCACAAAAGAGGAAAGGCTCCTCAGTGCGTTTTGGTAATCTACCCTTGCCAGCTCAAGCTCCGTTTTGGCAGTCTGGAGCTCTCTCTCTGCCCTGAATAGCTCCAACTTGGTGGTTTCTCCAAGCTCATAGAGCCTTTTTACGAAGTTGTAGAGCTCTTCAGAAAGTTTTAAGTTCTCCTGAGCTATTCTCAAAAGCTCTTTTTTGTAAAGGGCGTCATAAAAGCTTCTATAAACCTCTGCTTTTAGCTGGTTTTTCTCCCTTTCTATCTGTAAGCCAAAGGCTTCTTTTTCCTTTTCCGTCGCTTCCCTTGAAAGCCTACCCAAGGGATAAAGAAGAATAGGTTGGGAGTAAGAAATTCCGTAAAGAGGATTTTTGTTAAAACCCTCCTTTGAGGTTCCAAAATTTCCAAAGCTAACGCTCACCGAAGGGTTAAGGAAACTCCTGTAGGTTAAAGCTTTCCCTTCAAAACCTTTTTGTTCCTCCTTTAGGGCTTTTATTGAGGGAGAGTATTCCAAGGCGCTTTCTATGGCAGTTTTCAGGTCTATCCCGAAGCTAAAACTAAAGATTATGAGAGCAAAAAGCCACATTATTGCAGTATTTTAAGCTAAAAAAACTCACTCCCTTGCAATTATGCACTTCCTAGTAAGCCCTAAAGGTCAGTTCAACTGCCTCCACCCGCACTTGTTGGTATACTACCGAACTTTTCTACCCTGCTCACCATAACACTGCTTACAAACACGACTCCAGAGTGCTTGTTTAGAAAAGGAGTTATGCCCTCAAGCACCGCTTCAACAAGGTTTTCTGGCATTACCGAAATAACCATTACAAGGGTATCCTCTTCGTTGAATAGGAGGTGTCCTTCGTGGAAACCGTGGCTACCCTTTCCGGAAAGGTTGTGTATTATAGTGTAGCCACTGACGCCTGCCCTCTCAAGCAGGTCAATCACAAAGTCTAAATCTTCTCCTCTGACAACTATCTCTACTTTTTTCATCTCGTGAAGCTTTACACTCTTCATACCTTTACCTCCTCTTTTTTAAGATATTCAATCCAATTGCCTTCTAAGTATCTATAAAATACTCCGCTTTCTGGGTCAAGGATGATCACGTTTATCCACTCGTTTTGCATAAGTTCCCTTATTTTCCTTATTTTGTTGATGGCTCTTTTTGCCAACTCAAAGGGCGCCTCTATAACAAGCGTGTACCTTATGGGTATGTGGAAGGGCTTGCCCTCCTTTAGCACCGTTTGGGCGGGCAAACCTGTTCTTAGGTCGCTGTAATTACCAGTCATTACTCCTATTCTTCCCACTACGTTGTGATAGACCTTGCTTCCGCTACCGTAAACCTCGTTGTCCACTGTTGAAAAATAGTATTCGGAGTTTATCCATTGACCTACAACCGCTGGACCTGCGAGTATGTTTTCCAGCAAGAAACCTTTTTTATCTACGCGATAGTCGTAAGAGTGCAAGAATACTCTACCCATCAAGTTGGCGGAGCTGGTGAGGCTTCTCCTGCCTATGATGAAGGCGTAGTTGCCAGAAAGACCCCACTCGGGTCTAACTTCAGACCAGTCGTAGGCTTTCCTGTAAACCTCCTCCGGCTTCTTTGCATCCAAGGACTGCCCTCTTTCTATAAGGGTGAGCTCCCTGGCCCTTTCAAAGTCTTTCTTTATGTTTTCAAGTAACGGAAGATAGTTTGCAGGCAGAAACTCAAGGTCGTAAAGGAGTATTTCATCGGTAGTGGTATTATGTATGCCGGGGACGAATACAGTGCTTGATGGTATCTCCAATCCGTGCTTTTGGGCTATTATCTGCCTTACCTCAGGGTCGTTAGCCATAATACAAAATGCCCTTGCGTTATAGATACCTGAAGCACCACCGCAGGCACCGCAATCTAAGGCGGACTCGTAGGGGTTGTTTTCAGACCTGCTCTCATGTCCGAGCACAAAAACTATTGGGGCAAAGTCTTTGGTTAAACCAATGCTTTTTAGGGCTGTGGATATTAGAAACGCCTGTTCTTCCTTTGTAAAGCCTACGCTTTTAAGTCTTTCTTTGAAAAGTTCCACATAACCGTGGTCCACTTTGTATTTGTTTTTCAGAATTTCAACTGCCTTTTTCAGGTTTTCATCAATCGTGTCCTCACCGTTTATACAGGCTTCATACACACGACTTACAACCTTGTCGTCAACATCTTCCATTCCAAGATGTTCTTGTAATACTGACCTTATAACGTTAAAGTAGTAAGTTCTTGTTATCTGTTCTATTTCTTCCTCGGAGAGTTTGTTTACCATTAGGGATGTTTTTGTGTGGTCTTTGAAAGCGAACTCTTTTAGCTTTAGATACTTCTCCGGTAGGAAGGTCTTTCCCAAGAAGTCAAAACCAAAGGCAAACCCTACCATCTCCACCGCCACAAAGGGTGCCAATATGTGGTCTTTTACACCGTGGAGAATCTGGTGTATGACTTTTTCCTTTTCTACTCCACCCTTTTTGTAGGGCATTTCAAAAACCACATTTCTTGGAATTACTATCGCAGGACACAGAAACTCTTCGTGCCCTTTTTGAAGGTTTACTAAGGCAAAGGGAACACCAAAAAAGCCTGCTATACCGTAAGTTTGATATCTTCCTATGCTCTCAAGGTTCCTCCTAAAACGCTCAGAACGCACGTCTATACAGAACAGGGCCTGAGCAAGGGGCTTTTCTTGCGTCTCTTGGGATAACCTTATGGACTCTATCAGGTTCTCTATGTGTGTGTCCTCAAGGGCCCTGAGGCATATGTATCCTTCTTCCTCTTTGAACTTTTCATAAACCTTTACCAGTTCAAGGACATGCTCTGGGCTGATGCTGTTTATGTCTATGCCTGCCTTTTTTGTCCAGTTTGCCAGAAACTGATAATAGCTAAGCGTTAGTATTTCCGCCTTTGCTTCTGTGTATTCTTCTACTTTTTCGTGGGGCTTCTTTAGATAATCCCTTATACGGTCCCAGAGCTGAGGTGGGCATCTCTTTGTGGCAAGCTCGTACTTGAGGTAGGCTTTGGCGTAATCTTTGCTTAAAAACTCCTCCAACGCCCTGTAGGTGGGTTCAAAGGGAAGGTCCTTCTTGTTGGCCTCTATTACCGCCTTGGCTATCAAAAGTCTTATGGCGGTGTAATCCACAACATCAACAGGATGGACCTTTTGCCAGTAGTAAAACTTATTGTGAGAACGCCACTTTATAAAACCCACTATACCCTTTAGACGTGCCAGTTCAAGGGTTATGTATCCCTCCCAAAGGGCTTGGGGGAGTTCAAAAGAAGTTAGCACATACTCTATGGCAGGTTCAGGTTCATCAAAGGCTTCCACCATTTCCTTTAAACCCTTCCCTGCCCATAAGAAGAACCTTAGGTTCCTCTTTGCGAGCTCTCTCCAAGCCTTGTAAAAGCCCGCACTCCTGCCGGGCATGTCTATGGTGGATTGTCCTTCGTCCAAAAAGTCAAAGGCTGTCTTTATGGTAAGCTCATCTATGGTTTGGGAGAGGTCCTTACCGGTTAGTAGTTTTATAATGTCCTGTATAGTGTGCTTTAGGCCTATGGATAGCAAAAGCTCCCTGCACACTTGGGCTGGGTCCTCTGTAAAGTGTTCTAAAAGGGCGTTCATTGTTTCCTCGTCTATATCTCCTCTGTATAGGTCGTTTAAAGCGGGCTCCTTTATGTCCTCCACCAAAAGGGTAAAAAGCAGTTCTTCGTAGGGAAGTGGCGCCTTAGGTTCCACAAAGGAAAGGAACCTTCTTATGCCTTCCCTTAGAAACCGTTCCTTCATGTAGCCCTTAGAATAAAGTTCTCTGTAGTCTTCCCTTTTGAGATAACCCTTGCCTCCAAACAGAAGCTCTCCGTCCTTTAGGGCGTCCTTAAAGGGTTTATTTTCAAACTCCCTTAGTGGATTCCGGGTTATGAAAGTTCTCATAGGCCAAAAGTATGCTATCGGCTCAGCGGATATATTTACAAGAGACCTTATGTACAGCTTTCTTCCCTTTTCCATGGGCTCACCTCCTCAAAAGGTCTGTATAATTTATGTCCTCCCTTGGCAAGCCGTGCAATGGTCTCCATGTAGTAAGTGCCATGGCTACACCAAGCATAAACCATCCTGTTATTAGCAGAGTTGCTTGTAGGACGTTGGCTTTCAAAAGTGCATCAAAGAATGGATAGAAGCTCGGCATAAGGGGTATAAGGCATGCCTGCAAAGAGGCGATCACTAACAAAAGGGAGTAGATGGGCATCTCTTCTATAAACCCACCGGCGTAATAAAAGCTATCTGTATGTAGCGTCCTTTTAGTGTAAATGCCAAGAAGATAGAGAAGGGCAGAAGGTAGTAGGAGTAAAACAAAGTGGGTTTCTTCCTTGGATAGCCAAATCAGGCTAAGGAGCGCAGGGTACAGCTCTGAAATACTTTCCTTAAAGCTCTGGCTTACCACAGCCCTTAGCGAGTGGAAGAGTAGCGTAAAGCTTGCGAGGTAGTAAAGGAACTCGTAGTCTAGTATTTTTATGAACGCAAGGCTTATCGCACCCAAAAGGGCAATGAGCGGATAAGAGTATATCCAAAACCTTCTTATGAGGTAAGAGGTTATCAGACTTATGGGAAACAGGGGAATAAACAATGCAAGTATGAGTGCGTCCAGGGGGAAATTCTTCTGGGTTTCTCCTGCGTAGAAAATTCCATAAACAGACACCGCAGAAAGAGAAGTAAAGGATAAAAGGCGTGCCAACTTCATAAAGCCATCTCCTATAAGCTTGTAAAGGTCTGGGAAGTAAAGCTCCCTAGAAAGATGGGCGTAAAGGCTCAGGTGAACCTTCAAAGGTTCCTCCCTGTTGGCAAAGTATATAAGTATCCATCCCACCACCACCAAAATTAAGCTTATGGCTATACCGAGTGCGAGAAGGACAGGGTTAGAGAATGCCCTTTTGTATATCTTTTCCTGCAGACCCTCGTAAGGAAAGACAAAGCCTTTAAGGAGATGGGACATAAGGACATATACGCTCAGAATAACAAACAGGGAAACTACACCTAAGAAGGTAGTAAGCAGAGGTTTTTCCCTGCCCACCTTGAAAAGGTTCAGAAGTACCTGGGCGGACGTGATCCAACCAAAGAACAGGAGTATTAATGGGGCTTGATATTTAAATAAATCGGGTTCAAAGATATAGTGGGTAATCAAAACTAACAAAAGTGGCACCAACAAGGTAATGGCTACATAAAACACTGTGGGCATATCTTTGTAAGGTTCCTCCTTTTTTATCAATGCGTCGTAAACCTCGTCCCTTGGGATGTTGGGGTCTTTTCTTGCTTCGTGTATAACACCACCCGAGGAGAGAAACAGGGTAGCCTTGAATACGCCGTGAGCCATCATGTGGTAGATGGCAAGGGCAAAGGCACCCACGCCCACTTCCATCATCATATAACCCATCTGTCCTACGGTGGAGTATCCCAACGCCTTCTTTACATCGTTCTGCATCAGCATAAGGGTGGAGCCCAACACAGCAGTTATTATGCCTACTAAGAAGGAAAGGCTAAGCCCATACAAGTCGTAAGCAAACAAGAAGGAAAACTTGCTTACTATAATAGCACCCGCGTTTACTATGCCCGCATGCATAAGGGCGGATACAGGGGTGGGACCTTCCATGCTGTAAACCAACCAAACGTGAAAGGGTATCTGTGCGGACTTTAATATACCGCTCAGTATTATCAAGAGTGTTGGTATCCATAGGGTATCTGAAGACCCTGTGGTGATCGCTTGGGCTAACTTGCTTATCTCAAAGGTGCCATGCTGTTTGTAGAGTAAAAGGACTGCTATTAGAAGGGGAAAGTCCGCTAGCCTGTGGGTAAAGAGTGCGAGCCTTCCCGACCTTACTGCTTGCTCCCTTCTGTTGTTAAAGGTAAGCAGAAAGTAAAGAATTACTCCCATCAAATGCCAGGAGGCAAAAAGAACGAGCAGGTGGTTTGAAAGCACAAGGGTTAATAAATTCCAAGTCATCAAGTCAAGCAGGATGAAGTATCTCTTCAACCCTTGCTCGTCCTTCATGTAGTTTTCCGAGTACTTATGGATCACAAGGCTCACAAGGAGTATGTAGGAAGCAAGAAGAGTGCCAAGCCCATCAAACCTAAGAAAGGTAAAAGCAGTTTCTTTGTTGGTAAATAAAAGCACATACAGGCTCAGAAGGAAGGCAATGCCTGTAAAAATGGTGCTCGCTTTTGAATAAAGCCTCTTTTCCAAAAACAGAGAAGTTATTATGGAAAGCAAAGGTATAATAACGACGATTGCTTCAAAAACCATGCCGACCCTCCTTGTGGGAGTTTCTAACTAAGGGATCGTATCAGGACAAGGAAGGACTTCCCTTCGTAATGGGGCAATGTATAGCCTGTATCCAAATTGCCAAAAGAGTAATTAACAACTAACGCTTCAGGGAAGTCCTTTAACTTCAATATACCCTTCAGCCTAATAACGTCCGGTGGTAGTTTATTGATTATATCAAGAAGTTCATTATAATCAATGGGTTCGTCAAGATAAACCACTTGCTGTGCGTGATTATGGCTGTGCGTTTCGCCGTTAAGATGGTAAAGTTTTTCTTGCAGAGCAAAGACACCGCTAAACACTTCTGCGGGAAGTTTTCCAAAAGAAGTTTTGTATAATTTAAAGCTCCTAAAAACTGGCTCGTTGGTAAAGAGGTTCCTAAGCAAATACCTGTTCCATATGTCCACCACACTATCCTCTACCTGTTTAAGCGTGCTTTCATCCACAAGGTCTGTTTTGTTCAAAACCAGCACGTTGGAACTGCCTATCTGGTGTTTGGCGGTATCCTCTTGACTGTAAAGGTGAAAGTTCTTGGCGTCTATAAGGCATATTACTCCTTCTATTATGCATCCTAAGTTCTGAAGGCTTATCATAACAGGAAAGGGCTCGGCGGAACCGGAAGTTTCCACCATGAGCAGTTCAGGTTCGTACTTTTCCCTCAGTTCCCTGATGGCTTTTTCAAATTCTGCGTGTATGGTGCAACATATACAGCCTTCTGGAAGCTCCAAAACCTCAGAATATGCGTTTTTCAGAACCTTCCCGTCAACGCCCACCTCTCCGAGCTCATTGACGATAACCGCCACCCTTTTCTCAGAAAAATGTTCCCTAGCAGCGTTTAGGAGAAGAGTAGTCTTCCCGCTTCCAAGATAGCCCGTAATTATGAAAGCCGGGATCAAGACTACTCTCCTCCGTATTCCACCGAATCTATCTCCTCCATAAACTGTTCTATTTGAAAGGCTACAAAGTTAGCCAAATCCTTCAGATCCTTCTCCCAGTATTCTTTGTCTATGTCTATGCGCTTTTCATGGACGCTGTGTCCCTCCACCACATACCTTACGGTCAGGTAGGGAACTCCGCAAGCCTCATCAAAGCAAACATCTATATCCACATCCGGGTTTGCCATATTTTTTTGAACCTCTTCCGCCAGCCTTTCCAACTTTTCCTTCATACCACCTTCCATGGCTCAATCTCCTGCAGTCATCATAACCATTTGGATGCAGTTTCTCTTCAAAAGGTCCGAACAGACATAGACGCATATGGCACAGCCTTTGCACCTTGAGTAATTGACCCAAGCGGTATGTTTGGTACTGTGATACATCAAAGTGTTAGGTTCTGGACAGAACAGTACACACTGCTTGCAGTTGTATTTGGCGCACTCTGATTCATTCACCTCTGCCACGTAATACATGCTCCAAAAACCTCCTGTTTATGGTGTGTATGCTTCTTCTTCTACCCAACCGCGCTCTTCTGCGATTTTGAAGGCTTCTCTGATAACCTGCATGTTCTTTTCAAGGAGTTCCATCTTCTTTTTGAATTTCTTTTCTATGGCACTGTCCAAGGCGGTAGTTCCTCCGGATGCCACGAAGGTATTACCTAAGAACCTTTCCCTTACCGCCTGCTCTATGTGTTCAAAGCCCACAAGCCTGGTTATGCCAAAGAAAAGTCCTACCATTGCCATATTGGTGGCAAGTTCAGTACCAGCTACTTCTAAGGCAAGCTTAGTAGCGGGGAACATGTAAACCCTTGTGTTTAGCTCCCTGAGAACTTGCCAATCTTCGGGTGGGATTATATCCGCATCGGTGTTTATTATTACCATGCCACCTTCCTTCAGCCCCGAGTAAAAGGGCATGGTGTAGGATTTGCCGTGGGTGATAACCTGAGGGTGGTAGATCATGATCACGTTGGGATAGACCACCTCACCCACTTCGTAGATGGGCTGGTCGGACACGCGCACATAGGCTTCCACGGGTGCCATTCTCTTTTCGGAGCCAAAGAAGGGAACCAGTGTGGCATACTTGCCCGCGGCGGACATGGCATTTCCAAGGATGTGGGCGGAGGTGACCACCCCCTGCCCACCAACGCCCGCTATTCTGATGTTATAACGCTTCATACTTTGACCTCCTGAGACTGCTTCTCTATTTCTTCAAAGTATTCCCTTACTTCGTCGGTCATCCACTCGTAAAAGGCAAAGTCTTGCTTTTCCCTCTTGCGTGCGTCCTCAAGGACCTTATCGGTGGGTATGGAGTACTCAATGTTGCAGGAGGTGTAAGCGTGTATAAAGGTGGGTCCAAAGTGCCTTGCGGCGAGGATAGCCCTCCTTATGGTCCTTGCGATCCTCTTAGGATTGGTGGGGGCAAGCTTTGCCACATAGACGCAACCGGCGACCTTTGCCAGCTCCACCGCGTTGATCTTGTCAAACTGCTTTCCTTTGGGGGCCATCTTTAGCTGAACACCCTTTGGAGACATTCCGCTCTCTTGCCCACCGGTGTTTCCGTAAACCTCGTTATCCACCATTATGGTGGTGAATTTTTCTCTCCTGAACCAAGAGTGCATAGTCATTCCAAAGCCTATGTCTATGAGACCACCGTCTCCTGCGATAACCACCACATCCTTCACCTTGTCGGGGAACCTAATAGTTAGTGCCCTCTTTAGACCGGATGCCACCGCGTTGGTGTCTCCGTAGTTTCCGTAGACGAAGGGAACTGCCGCCTGAGATAGTGCCAGCCTTGCACAGCCTGCGGTGCCGATGACTATGGTATCCTCTGGATTGGGGAGGGCTGCGTAGAAGATCCTGATGAAGTATGCCATAAAGCAACCCGCACACATTGGGTGCTCTTCCACCAGCTCCTTGAACTGTCCCAGCTGTTGGACGTCTACTTGCCTGCCAAACGGCCCATAATTGACTAGGTCTACATAGTCCTTGGGCATGTATCTCTCAAAGCCTGGTGATATTCTTACATACTCCAAGCCCATGGTAACACCTCCTTTTTAAGTTTTTTACACTACAACCTTCCTTTCTTTCTTTATGCCAAATACGTCGTATATCTTTTCCATTATAAGCTCCACTGGTAGGGTCATACCACCGTAGACCCTTGGACCACCTATTACCTTGTCGTTGTCCGGAATGGTTGCCTTTATTTCTCTGGCAAGCCATCCTATGATGTTGTGCTCGGGCACTATGACCGCCTTTGCCTTTTTGAGCACTTCCCTTATTTCCTTCTCTGGGAAGGGTCTTATGGATTTTACCTTTACCAGACCTACATTGAGGCCTTCCATCTGGGCATAGCGCACCGCCTCTCTGCCCTGCGCCGCTGCACAACCGGAAGCCACTATGAACACTTCCGCATCGGGATTGACCACCTCTATGGGACCACCCAGGTACTTGTAGATGTACTTCATAGCCCTTCTGTTAGAAGCCCAAACTTCCTGTTGCCATACTGCGTGAATTAGGTAGCTCATGAAGTTGGACTTTTGCACGGGTGCGTCCCTTTGAATTCTTGCGGGCGGTATTTCACAGTCGGTGGGGGGAACGGGTGCCTTGTAGGGATCCCTTGGAGGTAATTTCATATCCTCAGGGGTCATGTTCACATAACCCTTTGCGTGGGTAACGAAAAAGCCCTCTGTGCATACTGCCACGGGAATATAAACATCCACTTTTTCAGAGATCACAAAGCCCGCCAAGGTAAAGTCAAAAACATCCTGCTGGTTCTCTGCGTGAAGGACAATCATACCACAATTAAGAAGGTAAGCAATCTCTATATTATCGGGCTGTATGGAAAGGGGTGCGTTGACGACTCTTGTGAGAACTCCCAAGACCGCCGGTATTCTGTGCCCAGGCCAAGAAGCTATAGCTTCAAAACCCCTCAGAAGTCCAGGTCCAGAAGTGGCGGTAAAGGCCCTTACACCGCCTCTGACCGCACCAGCTATAGCGGACATGGCGCCGTACTCTTCCTCAGCCCTGTAGTAGTCCTTGAGGTAGCCCTGAGCCCACAGGTCTCCCACCAGGTGCATAACCTCAGACTGGGGAGTAATTGGATAGGCTATGGCTATATCCACGTTGGCGCGCTTTACCGCTTCCGCCATAGCTTGGGCGCCTGTGATAAACTTGCGCTCCCTCGGAGCCTCTAACAAAAGGTAATCTGCATCTACAACCCTTTGCTCTGGCATGGCATTACCTCCATTTTTTATTCGCTTTCAGGGACATACTCACCCTTTCTGGGAATAAGTAAGTATGAATACTCTCCGTAATCCAACACCGAAAGGGCCTCCCAATTTTCTTTGGGCAGAGACGGATTCTCTGGTGGAAGCTTTGGTTCCCACTTTATACCGAGCTCCTCTCTGACTTGCACAACAACATCTTTAAATCTTCTTATCTCCTCCGCATGCACATCCCTGAGGGATACCATAGCATCTTCGTGTCCCATCTCCGCACACAAGGCTATGGTAAAGCAGTTGGTCCCTGCCCTGATTATTCTCAAAGATAGATTGGCATAATGGCAATGGACACCCACAAATATACAAACTTCTATCTTGTTGTGAAGGATGGTCAGGTTAGGATGGTTTGGGTTTATCTCCGCCTCTGGGTCTATTTTGGGATACTTGGGTCTGTAGTCGGGCATGGGTATGATCCGGCAGTTGGGTATTTCCATGGCAAGCTCCAGCACTGCCTTTGCCTTTTCCATGGCACTGGCGTTCCATCCCCACAGGACGAGAGGACCAGGGAATATGGTAGGATTCCTACGGGTAAGCAGGGCTTTTGCCGCCTCTCTCATTGCTATCTCTTCATCTACTATCTCTCCGTAGAGAAGGGCTTTTCCCGGGGGTGGCAATTCCACACCCTCAAAGACGGCTGGTGTAGGTATATAACCGGCGGGTCCTGGGACTACCTTCATTCCTTACCTCCTACAACGCTAAGTTATCATAAAGTTAGTATACATTGCACTGTTGTCAAGTTTAAAAGGTATGATTTTCATCATAGGCTACTTCTTGGATTGATCCCTTTTCCTCTCCCACTCTTCAAGCTTGGGCGAAAGCAATTTATAGAGGGCGTTCGCCAGGAATATTATGATCAACAGCAAGGGCAAACCCACCAAAAGCATAACCAGAAAGAGCTTTCCAAAGAACAAAAGCCAAGCCAAAAGTTCATTCATCTATAACCACCAGGTTTATAAGCTTATTTTTTACATATATGACCTTTTGAAGTTTTTTGTTTTCCAACGCTTTTGCAACTTTTTCTTGGGCTAAGGCTATGGACTTTACAGTGTCCTCTTGGGCATCTATGGGAACCTTGATAACTGCCTTTAGCTTTCCGTTGACCTGCACCGCTATCTCCACCTCCTCCTCTTTTAGTGCCTCTGGGTCTGGCTGTGGGAAGGTGTAAAAGACCATGAGCCTTTGATTACCCAGCTCGTTCCAGAGTTCTTCGCAAATGTGGGGCGTAATTGGATAAAGCATAAAAAGAATTAGCTCAAGGGCTTCCTTCAGGACCTTGTAGTCTGCTTGGGTTTCCGGTTTAAAATCCTGAAGGGCATTCAAAAGCTCCATTATGCCCGCAATGGCGGTGTTGAAGGAGAGCTCTTCCATGTCCTGCAAATACTTTTTTAGGGTTTGGTGGGCTCTCTTTCGTACATCCTTTGCCTTACCTTCTACCTTTGAGAGTTCCTCCCTTGTGTATTGAAGATCCCTTAGCCTTTCAAGGTTTTCGTGGAAAAAGCTCCAGAGCCTCTTTAGAAATCTGTGGGCACCCTGAAGACCCTCTTCTGTCCATTCAAAGTCCTTTTCCACAGGTCCTGCAAAGAGTATGTAGAGCCTAACTGTGTCTGCCCCGTAGCTGTTGACCATGTCCTCTGGGTCTACGGTGTTTGCCTTGGACTTGGACATTTTGGCGGTTTCACCCACCGCGGACTCTACCCTTTTTACAAATTCCTCTTGGTAGATGCCAAGCCTTTCCAATAAGAACTTAAAGTTATCTCCCACAGACAGCTTGTTTTCCTTTAGGAATTCACCAATGGTCATAGGAATTTATTTTAAAAAACTGCGAAGGTGTTTATACTACCTTCTAACTCCGCTGGAGATTTCTGTAATAGGTAGCACCACGCTCAGGACCACAAAGGCAACCAAGATGCCTATTATCAGCATGGCAATGGGCTCCGCCAACCTTATCCAGAGGTCTATCTTTCTCATAGCTTGCTGGTCGTAGAGCTTTTCTAAAAGTTCTAGAGCCTTCTCTAACTCTCCGCTCCTTTCACCAGTTGCCAAAAGACCCACAAATAGGGAAGGAAAGACGCCGGTAGCCTTGAGAACCTCCGCCAAGCTTTTGCCTTTGGCAACCTCCTTGGGCACCTCCGTTAGCCTGTTTTTTATGTAATGATTGGTTATAGTATCTATTGCCAAAGACACAGCCCTAACGAGGGGGATGCCAGAAAGCAGGGACATCCGCAAACTGCCCGCAAACCTTGAAAGCTGAAAGTAAAAGGAAACTTTGCCGAAGATGGGAAGTTTAAGGTAATACTTGTCTATTTTTTCCCTGCTTATGAGCCTTCCTTTAAAGACAAAAAGCAGGATAAGCAGAGGGAAAAGGTAAAGGAAATAACCCATCAGCTTGGAGAAAAAGAGAAGAATTTTTGTTATCAAGGGCAAATCCTTTCCCAAACCAGCCAGCACGCCAGCAACTTTTGGGATCACAAACTTAACCACCGCAAACACCGAAAGAAGGCTAAAGAAGATCACAAAGGCAGGGTAAGTCAGAGAAGATAGAACCTTTGCCCTCACCTGTGCCATCCTGCTGAGAAATTCCCCCGCAATTTCAAAGACCTTTTCTAAGTTTTCGCCCCTTTCTGCGGTCTTTAGCATCTCCAAAAAGAACTCCGGGAATACGTCCGCTTTGCCAAAGGCAGTATGCAAGGGCTCCCCCTTCTCTATTGCGTCCTTTACAGAAAGTAGAGCCTGCTGGATTCTTTTATCCTCCGCCTGCTGGATGGCAGTTTCTAAGGCTTTTGGTAAGTTTAGCCCAGAAGAGAGTAGCATAGAGATCTGCGTTAGCAAAAAGGCAACGTCCTCTTGGGAGGGCTTTCTTTTAAAGAGTTCCCTACTCCAAAGGCTTTCGGAGACATCCTCTATCTTTAGGGGCTTTATGCCCTGAGAAATCAAAAGCTCGTAAGCAGACATTCCCTCCGGCACCTCAATCTTGCCACTTCTGATATTCCCAAACTGGTCTATGCCCCTGTATAGCTTTACCCTACTCATGGCTTTATAAGATATTCCCTGCCCTCTATGGTTATACGATAAAGGTCTGGCAGTCCCTTATAGGTCTCTTCAGTCTTACCACCCTTCACTGCAGAGAAGGAAAGCTCCTCAAACTTTCCCAACTTTATAAGCCTGTCATCCTCGTAGAACTTTATATCCCCGTAAGGATAGGGAAACTCGTAATAGTAAAGCACACCATCCTTGTAAATAAAGGCACATTTTACCAAGCCCTGGTGGTAATCCCCGGCGTAGGTGTGTAAGAATAGCTTATCCCTTTCCATGTAGGCGTCCTTTGCGGAGACGACCTTTCTTTGAATGTTCCAGACCAAAAGGGCTTCCTCCTTTAGCCTTTGGCTATCCCCCGCAAGAAACACAGAAGATTCCACGCTGGATTTAAAAACATAAGAAAAAAGCCCAAAGACAAGCCCAAGCAAGGTTATGACTATGATTAACTCAAGAAGGGTAAACGCCCTTTTCATTTTTTAAAAAGGTATATCACCGCAGAGCCGTAAGAGAGCTCCACCTCTTTTATGCCCGGATAGTCCCTTAACTCCCTCTCCCTAACCCGCACACCCTCCAGCTTATTTTCCAAAATTTTGTTGTTCAGAAAGCTCATATCTTGGTAAAGGCTTCTGGCAAGCTCGTAATCCTTGCGTGCAGAAAGCAAAAGCTCAAAGAGAACGCTAAAGGTGATCACCAAAACAGAAAGGGCAATTATAACTTCTATGAGGGTAAAGCCTCTACAAGTTCCAAACATCTAAGTCATCTTCTGTGCCTTCTTTTCTGTCTGGACCCGCAGACCTCAGCTCAAAGGGTCTGTTTACCCCCGGAGAAACATAAATAAAATCCTGATCCCACGCATCCTTTGGCACTTTGTCCAAATACTGCCTCCACCTGGTTGGCACCGGCGGAGTGTTTGGCTTTTCCACCAAGGCTTTTAGACCCTGCTCGGTGGTAGGATAAAAGCCATTGTCAAGCTTGTATTGCTCCAAGGCATCCTTTATAGCCTTCATCTGAACCTTTGTTGCCTCCACCTTTGCCTGATCAACCCTGCCCGTGATCCTTGGGACCACAATGGCGGTAAGAATACCCAAAATCACAATAACCACCAAAAGCTCTATGAGGGTAAAAGCCCTTCTCATGCCAAAAATAAAAAGCCCCGCCAGAGGGCGGGGCGGTGAAGTCTCTAACACTTAGAACCTGGTTTGGAGGTAGAGGGTGAAGTCGGTGAAGTTCTTTCCGTTTGCACCCTTTGAGTCTCTGTTCCTGTTTACAGTGTCTACACCAAGGGATATCTTTGCATCCTGACCCTTGATGTAGTAGTTAACAAACACGCCAACCCTTGTGTTCTTGGGTTCGCCTGCTATTGGAGAAGTTCTTCCAGTGTTAGTGTCGAAGCTGAACCTATCTTTATTCTTGTTTTGCTCCCACCTTATTGCCAAGGCTGGCTTTCCAAAGCCCACCACTTGGTCATACAGAAGTTGTCCTTGGGCATAAATTTGGGTTGCTTTGCCATAGGATACAACACGAGTAGTAGGGTTATAGCTATATGCCACATCCTTTGCCTGTATGTATCCCACTTGGAAGTTAGGAACTAGTTCTCCAAACTTTTGTTCGTAAATCACATCCACGGTAAACAGTTTGGCGGTCTTTGAGTAGTTCCTCGGAAGACCAGTAGTTTCTGCCTTCACTACCCTATAACCTATGCCGACGTTATGAACATTCTGCTTGCCAAGGTAGGTGTCCGCAAGGCTGTATCCCGTTTCTGGCTTAAAGCCAAGTATGGTGGGGGTAATTTGAAGCCTTATGGTGTAGGCGAGGTTGTCTTTGGTGTTGGCACCAAAGAAGCCTCCTCTCCTATCATACCTACCGTCAGTGACGCCTAAGTAGTACTTTAGAATTCCATCTGCCACAATACCCCAAACGACTATTCCTGCGTCCCTGTTTCTTTCACCCGCATCACCACGAACACTTAGTCCGTCTATTGGGTCTATAGACAGTCCCACACCATATATACCCCTATCATCTTGGGTTGGGATGAGGAGGTTGTAGGAGGAGGTTAGGGTTATTCTGGAGAAGGGAATCCTCATTGCACCCGCTTGGACCCTAAACTCATCCGCAAACTTCAGTCCTACAAAAGCGTCCCTAACAACGAATGATTCCCTAAGACCAGGTTTTTTTGCTGCTTCTGCTAAGATGCCAAAATACACCAGCTTATTCACTTGCCCGCTTGCACCTATGCTGACCAACTTCGCAGCAAAGTTTGTTTCTTCTTTGTCTGCGTTTGTCCTCTTGCCCTGGACTGTTCCCGTTATTTGGGCGCCGAAGAGGATGTCTGCGTAGGTATCCTTGTCAATGTTCACCCTCCAGGCGTGGGCTGGCAAAGTAGCAACACCCATCAGTGCTGCCATGGCTAAAAGGCTCTTCCTCATGTTGATACCCTCCTTTAAAGTTTTTTTGGATGGTTTTAATGATAGCATAAGGGAAAAAATTTGTCAAGAGGTTTTTTTTAGATGCAAACTTGCAGTTGGGTGTTTGGAAGTCGTGTTTTTGTGGGTTTTTGATGCTTACGCACTTTGAAGATGTCAACTTTTGGCATTAATAGACTGGGCTGATACACTTAGAGATATGAAGGCGATACAAGTAATAGAAGAAATACTAACCAAAGCTTTTAAGCGACATAGGTTTCCCGTAAGCCTAAAAGCAGAAGCTGTGCTCCTCTACTTTAAGGGACTTTCCCCAAGAACAGTAAGGGAGTTCCTACTTCACAAGGGTTATTAGGGAAAGCTCTTCAGGCAATATATACGATTGCTATTTGGGTCTATAAGGTTTGCCTGTGTTTGTGCATCTTTCAAGAAGAAGGGACTCTTGGACAGCTAAGTTGGTTCTTTACAACACAAAGGCAAAGGGATGCACCACTGACAAGGGACCTTGGTATGTGAGTGCAGTCAAAAAGCTTCCAATGGAATGGGAACATGAGACTTTTGGGAAGAGGAATGAGGTTTCCTTGGAATGCTAAGTATGAAACCGTCTATAGATGGTTAGCCTCCTTTATTGTCATTTATACGATCATGAACCTAAAAAGTTGACATCCTCACGCACTTTTTTGCAATTTTGCAGTGGGCTCTGTTTGGGGTGGGTTGATATAATTAAAGCCATGAAGTGGCTAAGGCGGTTTTTTGTTTTTGTTATATTACTCTTTGTGCTTGGGTTTTTGGGAAGTTTGTTGGCAAGGCTCCCGGTGGGAGACCGGGTGGCGGTTTTGAAAATAGAGGGAGTTTTGGTAAATTCGGAGCCCATCGTTAGGAAGATAGAAAGACTAAAAGAGGATAAAAGCGTGCGGGCTTTGGTGATTAGGGCGGAAAGTCCAGGAGGCTCGGTGGGGGCGTCTCAGGAGATATACAGGGCTCTGGAGCGGTTCAAGGAGTCCAAAAAGCCGGTGGTGGTGTCTATGGGTAATGTTTGTGCATCTGGGTGCTTTTACCTGGCTATGGCGGGGGACTACATATACGCAAACCCTGGGACTATAACCGGTAGCATAGGGGTTATCATCCAGCATACAAACCTAAAAGAGCTCTTGGAAAAGCTTGGCATAAAAACCACCTCCATAAAGACCGGAAAGTTCAAGGATACCCTCTCTCCCACGAGGGAGCTCACAGAAGAGGAAAAAAGATACCTTCAGGAGCTCATAGACAAGGCATACGAGCAGTTTTTGAACGCTATACTAAAGCACAGAAAGGAGGTAGACCCAAACAAACTCAGGGAGATAGCGGACGGCAGGGTGTTTACGGGAGAGGATGCCCAAAAGCTTAAGCTGGTGGATGGCTTGGGTGGGCTCCAAGATGCAATAGAGAAGGCAAAGGAGCTCTCTAAGGTAGAAAAGGCAAGGGTCTTTTATGTGGAGGAATCAAAGGGCCTTCTCAGAAGGCTCCTTGAAAACTGCCTTGGTGCGGGCTTTGGTGTGGATGCTCCCTTGATGCTGTATTACCTTATGCAATGAGGTCTGTTTTAATCGCTGCCACAGACACGGGCGTAGGAAAGACCTTTATTGCCTACAACTTGGTTTATGCCCTAAAAGAGAGGGGAGTAAAGGTAGGCTACCTAAAGCCCATAGAGACCGACGTGAAGGATGTGCCACAAGATGGGGCTTTGCTCTGCAGTCTTACAGGGCAGGATTTGGAGGAGGCGGTGCCGGTTAGATACTCTCTGCCCCTTTCTCCCTATGCGGGCATCTTGGAGGAGAAGAAGGATTTTTCCCTTGCGGATTTAAAGGAGCATTACCTTAGGCTTTTGGAAAGGTATGAGTTTTTGGTGGTGGAAGGGGCGGGTGGCGTTGCGGTGCCCATAAAGAGGGATTACAACTACGCCCACTTAGCCTTAGACTGGGGGCTTCCCATCTTGCTGGTAGCCCGGGCTGGGCTTGGCACCCTAAACCACACCTACCTTAGCTACTTTTACGCTAAAAGCATGGGGCTTAACATCTTGGGAATAGTTATGAACGGTTTTGAGGGGAAGGATGTCTCAGAAAGGACTAACCCGATCATAGTGGAGGAGCTGACGGGGATAAAACCCCTCCAAGTGCCAAGGGTGAATGGACTAATTCTTGAGCCTTCCCTCCGAGATAGCCTTGTTAGTCTTGTCGGGTTCTAGCCTTTCATAAAAGGCTACTCTTTCTACGAGTTCTTTAAAGTATGATGCTGCGGCGGTGCCACCAGAGGCTCTACCCTTTGGCTCATCCACCATTATGCCCGCCACGTATTTGGGGTTGGTGGCAGGAAAGTACCCCACAAAGTAGGCAACCACCTTTTCCATGGAGTATTTGCCCGTTTTAAAGTCAAACTTCTGGGCGGTGCCCGTTTTGCCCGCTATGGTAAAGTATTTGGACCTGGCTTGGGTTGCGGTTCCCTCTTCCACCACCCTTATGAGGTTTTTATGTAGCCAATCTAAGACCTTATCAGAAAAGAGCTTATCCCTTAGCACCTTGGGTGGTTGGTTTGGTTCATAGACTATGCGGGGCTGGATTATTTGGTTGGTGGCAAGCCCGCCAAAGGCTACGCAGAGGTTCAAAAGGTTCACACTCAAGCCCTGTCCTATGCTGGCGTAGATTATGTTTGCAGGATAGTTAAGATTTGGAAGCTTTGGCTTTGCCTCCCCGGGTAGCACCCCAAAGGTGGATTTAAAGTGTATTTTTTCAAACAGTTCCTCTACATCCTTCTTTGATAGGAACCGGGCTATTTTGGCGGTTCCCACGTTGGAAGACTTTATGAGCACCTGGTCCAAGGAAAGAACTCTGTAGGGATACACATCCCTTATGGTTCTTCCAAAGAACTCTGCCCTTCCTCCCTCTGTATCCACACTGTAGTTAAAGCCTATGTATCCCTTTTCTAACGCCTGCCCTATAAAAAAGGGTTTCATCACCGAACCCGGTTCAAAGGTGTCCGTTACTGCGTAGTTCCTCCTGTTTTCCGGTCTTGCCTTTTGGTAGTGATTGGGGTCGTAGTGGGGATAGTTTGCCAAGCCGAGAATGTCTCCAGTTTGTAGATCTATAACGATTATGGCGACCCTCCGTGGGCTCCAGTCCTTTACTATTTTTTCCTTTATGTCTTCCAGGATTACCTGAACGCCAAAGTCTATGGTTAGCTGGAGGTCTTGGGTTTTGTAGTCCCTCTCTTCCTCCTCCAAGTTGAGCACAAGCCTTCCACCCTTTGGTGAATACAAAAAGACCTTTTTAGCCTCCTTTGAGTAGAGCTTATGGTCAAACATATACTCAACGCCTTCAAGACCTCTTCCATCCGCACCCACAAAGCCTATAAGGTTGCTCGCCAAATAACCATGTGGATAAACCCTTTTGTAATCTTCTTGGACGCCCACTGCATTTTGATTCTGCGTGTCCCTTATAACGCCCCTCACATAGTTTATGTACTCCTTGTCTATGTTCCTTGCCAGCCATACAAACTTGCGGTCTGTGTTTAACCTTTTTAGTATTTCCTCCTCCTTTTGGTCTAAGACCGCAGAGAGCCTCCTCGCTAAATCTTCCTTGTTCTGGACGTACTTTGGAAAGGCAAAGATGGAGAAGGTGGGCATGCTTATGGCAAGTTCCACTCCCTTTCTATCCTTTATGGCTCCCCTGTAGACGGGCACCCTTTCCACCACCGCCTTTGGAAACTTCTCCACAACCCTCTCTATGTATGCAGTCCTTCCAAAGAGCTGGATGTAGGCATACCTTATGATCACCACCAAGAAGCCCAAGAAGACAAAAAACGCTATCAGGTAGATTTTGGCGTTCTTTACTGTGTTTGGCATGCAAGGTTTATAAACTCTTTGAACACGTCAAAGGCGTCGTGTGGTCCCGGAGATGCCTCCGGATGAAACTGGACGCAGTATATGGGCAGATGCTTGTGCCTAAAGCCTTCCAAGGTTTGGTCCAAAAGGTTTATGTGGGTTATCTCTACATCTTTGAGGCTCTCAGGATCCACCGCAAAGTTGTGGTTTTGGGCGGTTATGTGAATTCTCCCGGTGCGCAGGTCCTTTACCGGATGGTTCCCTCCATGATGTCCAAACTTCAGCTTGTAGGTCCTTCCACCGAGGGCTAAGCCTATGATCTGATGCCCGAGACATATGCCCATGATGGGCAGTTTTTCCATGTATGCGCGCACCAGCCTTATGCCCTCCACCACCCTTCGGGGGTCTCCCGGTCCGTTGGAGAGAAAGATGGCGGAAGGTTTAATTTGCTCTATGGTCTTCTGGGCGTTCTCCGGTGGTATCACCACCACCCTTGCTCCTTCTTGGGTGAGCCTTCTGAGTATGTTCTTTTTGACACCAAAATCCACCACCGCGATGAGGGGCTTTTGGTTTTCCTTAAGTATGTATCCCTTCCTTAGGTCCCAGTCTCCTTCATTCCAGTAGTATATCTCTTTGGTGGCAACCTCTTGGACCAGGTCTAGCTCCGAAATGTCTGCGTAGCTCTTTGCCTTCTGAACCAAACTCTTTGGGTCCAAATCTACGGTAGATATGATGCCCTTTATGGCACCCTTTTCCCTTATTCTTTTGACCAGAGCCCTCGTGTCTATTCCCCATATACCTAAAACTTGGTTTTCTTTCAAATACTCATCCAAAGACTTCTTTGCCCTCCAGTTGCTGTATATGGGAGAAAGCTCCTTTATTACAAGTCCATTGACCTGAACCCTATCGGACTCCACATCTTTATCATTTACCCCGTAGTTTCCTATTTGGGTGTAGGTTAAGACTACGATCTGCCCTTTGTAGGAGGGGTCCGTGAGGATTTCCTGATATCCGGTCATGGAGGTGTTAAAGACCACCTCTCCTAAGGTCTCCCCCTCTGCACCGAAGGAATAACCCACAAAGTAGGTTCCGTCTTCAAGGGCTAAGATGGCTCTTTTCATAGTTTTTTGGCGGAGAGGGCGGGATTCGAACCCGCGGTGCGGGGTTTAACCCGCACACAGCATTTCCAGTGCTGCACCTTCGGCCACTCGGTCACCTCTCCTAACTAATATTAATTATAAGCAAAGTTGGGGCATTATTTAAAGACCTGAGGGCGCCGGACTTTAAATAAAAGGCTTGAATTAACATTCCCTCGGGGCTAAGATTAAAAAATCAACCTTAAAAGGAGGTTTTCGCCATGAAAAAGCTAATTGTTTTTAGCCTTTTAGTGTTAAGCCCTAGGGTGTAAGCCTTGTGCTGAGGGAAAAGAACATGAAGGGTGTGGCATCTCCCCACGGTGTGAAGAGCGGAAGGGGTGGGCTTAAAAACTTGGTTCTGAGCCTTCAGCCTCCACTCATAAACTTGCCATACCAATGAAGAAAGCCAAAAATAAAAAGGGTTAAAAGGACAAGAAATAGAACATAGAGCAAGAGTTCCATGAAGAATAAAATATTCCTGTGGACGCACTCATTGACAAACTTATAAGGGAGATCTCCCAAGTTCAAAATTCCCTCAGGGTTGCGTCTCCGTGGATCAAAGGGGAGGTCTTGGAGGAACTTATAAAAGCCCTCAAACCTCAGGTAAAGTTGGAGGTTATCCTGAGGGCTGGAGAAAGAAGGGACCTTGAAATCACAGACTACAGGGTTTTCAAAGCCATAAGGGACTTTGGTGGAGAAGTGTACATAAACCCACGATTGCATGCCAAGTTTTTGATATTGGATGAAAAAAAAGCCTATGTGGGGTCTGCAAACCTCACTTACTCGGGCACTGTGGAAGGCAACTTGGAAGCGATGGTGCTGGTTGAAGAGGAAGAGAAGATAAAGGAGCTTTTGGCCCTTTGGGAGCTTTTAAAGGGATCGTCTGTTAAGCTGGACAAAAACACAGTGGCGGTTGCTCTGAGGGCACACTCTTCCACCGAGTTGGAGGTTTTGCTTTTGGAAGACCTACCTGAGGAGAGCTTCTTGAAGGTAAACACAGACAAGGGCTTTTTGGTCTGTAAGCTCAGAAACGTTAGCACCTTGGGTCCTGATAGCCTTAGCCTAAAGCTAAGTAGCCTTCAAAAGGACTGGGTAGTTGCCCTCATAAACAGCATAGCGGAGGAGGGTGGAAGGATAAAGGTGGGGAAGGTTCATGTAGTTTGCGAATACATAAAGCACAGGGAAAAGGAAAAGGAGAGCCTCTTTGGAGTTCCCTTGAAGACTTTGGAGGTGGGCACCCAGTTTGTGAGGATGGAAGAAGAGGAGGAATTGAAGGAACTTATGGGTACCAACATGTCCGGCTATCCGATGGAGGTTAAGGTCCTTGCGGGCAAGCTTTTTGGCGTGGGCATACCCGCCTACTTGGACCTTACAAAGATTGCCACCATGCATATGGCGGTGCTTGGCACCACAGGTTCTGGGAAGACCACCTTTGTAATTCGGCTTTTAAAGGACATAAAGGACAAAGGCTACGCCCAAGTTTTTGTCATAGACCTTTTTGGAGAGTATTTCAAAAAGCTGAAAGAAAACGAAGAATTCATAGATTATGTGAAGTTTCCCTATACCCTCTTTCCCGTAGGTGTGGAGGACATAAAGGAGTTGTTCAAAAAGTATGGCTTTGAAGTGGGAGAAAGGTCCTCCCAAGAGCAGGCTTTCTTTGGAAAAATAAGGAGGTCCCTAAAGCCAGATTTGGAAAAGATCGCCTACAGTGAAAGGAGCTTGGAGGATATTCTCCTTGATGCACCCGCGGACATTAAAGAGCAGGCGGAAGACCTTTTGGAGCTCCTTTCAAGGGACTTTGGAGAGGATGTAGTGAGAAATCAAAGGTTAATATGGGAAAGGGCAAAGGAGGTGGTGAATTCTAAAAGGCCACTGGTTATATGTGATTTGAGCGATCTGGCAGACCCAGAGTCCCGCCTGAACATATTGGGGCTTATCATGAAGGAGATATTCCTCTCTTCAATGAAGGATGGTGGGAAGCGGATAATAGTCCTTGAGGAAGCCCACAACTTTGCACCGGAGAGGGGTGCCATTGACCTGCCTACGGGAAGGGAAAACATAGCCCTTCAGATGACAAAGAGGATAGCCTTGGAGGGTAGAAAGTTTGGCGTTGGTCTTATAGCCATAACCCAAAGACCCGCAAACTTGAATAAATACATACTTTCTCAGATGAATACACAAGCCACATTCCGTTTGGTTTCCAAGAACGACTTAGACGCGGTGTCCGTGTTCTTTGGAGAGAGGGAGTGGGGGCTTTTGAACTTGTTGTCTCTTCTTAGACCGGGAGCACTATATCTGAGCGGTCTGGCAGTGCCCTTTGGTATGCTCTTGGAGATTGAGCTTTAAACCTCCAAGAGGATGGTTACGGGTCCGTCGTTTATTATGAAAACCTCCATATGGGCACCAAAGATGCCCGTCTGCACGGGCACATACTGGGAAAGCTTTTTGACAAAGAGTTCATAGAGTTCTTTTGCCCTCTCTGGCCTTTCTGCCTCCTCAAAGCTGGGTCTTCTGCCCTTTTGAGTGTTGGCATAAAGGGTAAATTGGGAAACCACAAGGGCGGAGCCCTTCACATCCAAGAGGGAATACTGAAACTTACCCCTTTCGTCCTCAAATATTCTAAGATGTACCACCTTTTCCACCAGCTTATCCACCTTTTCCTCCGTGTCTCCCACCCTGACCCCAAGGAGTATGTTCAGTCCCTTTTCTATCCTCCCCACCTCTTTACCATCCACCACCACCCAAGAAGCCTTTACCCTTTGCACTAAGGCGCGCATGTTCAGAGCTTACAAAGGACAGGTATAGTCTCGTAGCTTTGCTCCTCTCCGAGGATCAGCTTTATAAGATGGCTTAGGTTGGGTGAGTTATCGGTAAAAAAGAGCCTCAGGGTCCCATTCCCTTCGTTCTTTGCCAACTTTTTGACTTCTTGGGCAACCGCTTGGGCAGAATCCACAATCTCCACATCTCCCATGTACTCCCTTATGGTCTCTTTTAATAGGGGATAGTGGGTGCAAGCAAGTATGAGGGTATCCACCTTACCCTTCAGCTCTTCCAAGTAATACTCCACCACGCTTTGGGCTATCTTGCCGTTGATTATACCCTCCTCCACTAAGGGAACAAAGAGGGGGCAAGCTTTGGCTATGGGCTGTGCGCCCTGTTCCTTTAAAAGGTTTTGATATACCGCACTTTGCACTGTGCCCCTCGTGCCTATTACACCTATTCTTTTGGTCTTTGAGACCTTCAGGGCTTGTTCAACGCCGGGCTGGACTACCCCAACCACGGGTATGGTTAAGCTCTCTCTTAGAAGTTCAAGGGCGTAAGCACTGGCGGTGTTGCAGGCAACCACCAATAGCTCTATGCCAAAGGACAGAAGAAACTCTGCACACTCAAGGCTGTATCTTTGGATGGTCTCCTTGGACTTGCCACCGTAGGGCACCCGGGCGGTATCCCCCAGGTAAAAAAAATCTACGGAAGGCAACTCTTCCCTGAGGGCTTTTAAAACGGTTAGCCCACCCACGCCTGAGTCAAAGACGCCAATTTTCATGATATTTTTCATGTTTTTTTCATGTGGGTTTTCCTAAATTATAATATACAGAATAACCTTTTTTAGGAGGTGTTGTCATGAAGAAGGTGCTTATGCTACTGGCGGTAGGTCTTGTAAGCGTATCCTTTGCCAACCAACAGCTCGCCCAACAAAAGGGCTGTATGGCATGCCACGCTACGAACGCCAAGAAGGTGGGACCTTCCTATGCGGACATAGCCAAGAAGTATGCGGGCAAGCCTGACGCGGTGGATTACTTGGCTAACAAGATCAAGAAAGGTGGTGCTGGCGTTTGGGGTTCTATACCCATGCCTCCTCAAAATGTGACCGACGCAGAAGCCAAGCAACTCGCCCAGTGGATCTTGAGCATAAAGTAAGAAAACTCTTTTCGGAGTTTGTCCAGCTTCACTTTAAAAAACCCGTGGAGACGGACTTCAGAGACCTGAGGTCTGCCCTCCTCTTTTCTATGTTCTTAGAATGGTTCGGTCTTGACAATCCGTTAGGTATATACCTTTTGGACCTTTATCCGGAGCTTTTGTCTGAATTTCACCTTTGGCACAAAACCTTGGGCATAGACCACTCCAAGCTTGACTTTCTACCGTGCTGTTAAAAAAGGTTTATATGTTTGGAGGGAAGGGTGGCGTTGGCAAAAGCACCTTAGCCTGTGCCTTAGCCCTGTGGCTTTCTGAGAAGGGCAAAACCCTTTTGGCTTCCTTGGACCCAGCACATTCCCTTTCCGGCATACTCAAAACATCGGTAGGAAGCAGTATTACTCAGGTTCTCCCAAATCTTTATGCGGTGGAATTTGATGCCCAAAGCTTAGCCCGGAGCTATGTGGATAGAGTTTTAAAGGGCTTGGAGGATGTCCTTTCTCCCTCCGTCTTGGAGGGTGCAAAAAGGTTTGCGTCCTTGATCTCTTCTTCTCCCACCTCTTTGGAAACTGCGGTCTTTGATAAGCTTTCTGAGCTTTTGCCCCAGTATGAGTATGTGGTTTTGGACTTTGCGCCCACTGGACAGGTGCTCAGGTTCTTTGACTCTCTAAACCTGGTTCAAGAGTGGCTTGAGTTTTTGGTCCAGCTCAGCCAACGGCAGGAGGAGATAGACCGGTTTATGAACAGGAAGAGAAACCTACCCCAACTTCTCAAAGAAAGGCTCCAAAAAGTAAAGTTCTTGGCAGAAACTTTAAGGGAAAAGGGATTGCTCTTTGCGGTGGCAAGGCAGGAGCCCTTAGCCCTCCAAGAGGCACAGATGTTAGAAAAGAATACCTTCATAAAAACAAAGAGGGTTATAAACTGCTCTGAAGAACCCACCCAAGAACTTAGCATCCCAAGGGTAGAAGACCCCTATGGAATTGAAAACCTCAAAAAAATCCCCGTAGAAAGGCTCGCCCTACTTTAACACCTTTCCCGTCTTTAGATAAAACACGTAAAGGTCAAGTTCTGCCAAACTCATGCCAAGCCCTTGTGCCACTTCCTTGAGGACCTTCTCTGATTGAAGGTATATTTTCCTCGTTACGGTTTTGTAGTCTGGAATGAGCTTTTTCTCTTTCAAAAACCTGAATATGTGTCTGTCTATTATTGCCACATCCTTGTAGCCGATGTTTCGTAAAAAATGGGACGCTTCCTTTAACCCAAAGCCCTCCACTTTGTATTTGGAGCGAGCATCACTTAAAAGGTCTCTGAGTTCTTGCGGGTTTGAGCCATTCTTTAAAAGCTCTAAGGTTCTGTGAAAGTTTTCCCTTGCCTTTACGATCCTTTCTGCCCTTTGGCGGGCAAACCTATGACCAAGGGAAGAGAGCATTTCTGTTAGCTCCTCCAAGCTCAAGCTTTTAAGCCCTTCCGTTCCTATTTGCATCTGTGCCTTTATGCCAAGGCTTGCAGAGGAGTTGGCGGTTAGCAGGCAAAAGCAAAGTTCCGAGAATAGGTCTGCCTTGTACTCCGCATCCAAAAAGGGCTTAAAGTTAAAGTAGGTCTCTCCAAACCTTCCCAAGTTTTCAAACTCCTCCAGCCTTCTACGGACAAAGCTTCCAACTTTTTCCTTTGCCAGAAGGACATCCTCAAACACCACACACCTCCTTCATAAGCTCCATTGCACCTTTAAGGGTTTGGTCGTTTATTATGCCCATGAGCCTTGCCACCTCTTGCAGGCGCTCTTCTCCTTCAAGCTCTTTTATTAATACCTGGTTGCCCTCCCGGTAGGTTCTAAAGTGTTTGTCTCCTGCGGAAGCAAGGGCGGGCGAATGGGTTATGGCTATGATCTGCATTTTTGATGAGAGTTTTTTCAAAAACTTTGCCATCTTGAGGGACGTCTCTCCGCTTATGCCCACGTCTATCTCGTCCAAAAGGTAAGTCTGGGCTGCCGGAGAGAGCAAAAATAAGCTCAGGGCTAAACGGGAGATTTCTCCACCGGAGGCCACCTCTGCCAAATCCTTGGGTGTTCCCCCGGAGGAGGAAAACAAGAACCTTACATCCTCAAAGCCAAAGGGTCCCTCCCTCTCTTCAAAGAGCACATCAAAGACCCCTTTTTCCAAACCAAGCTCCTTCAAGCTATCCATTACCATGCTTACAAAGGCAGGCTTTTGTTCCCTTCTCTTGGCACTGAGCCTTTGCCCCACCTCTCTGAGCTTAGCCCTTAGTATTTCTCTCTTGCTTTGAAGCTCCTCAAGGTTCAGCTCTATACTTTCTAACCTTTTTATCTCCTCTTTGAGCTCTTTGGCAAACTCTAAAACTTCTTTGTAGCTCTTTTTGTATCTTCTTTCCAAGCTCTGCACCGCAAAGACCTTCTGATTGAGCCGGTCTATCTCCTCAAGGTCCCAGCTTTCATAAAGGTTGGAGAGCCTTTTTCTGAGTTCAAGAAATTCCTCCTGAATTTGCGTGAGGCTTTCCTTTTCTTGGCTCAACCCCAAGCCCTCCAAGAGCTTTGCCAAGTTCTTCAAACCGGGTATTAACACTTCGTCCAGCAGTGCAACCCCCTCAAGGGATAGCCTGTTGATCCTCTCCCCCTCTGCGTACTTTTTTAGCACCTCCAAAGCCCTCTCGTACTCCTCTTCCGACCATCCCACCTTTTCAATATCCCTTAGCTCCTCTTTGAGTATTCTAAGCCGGAGGTCCTTTTCCCTCTCCAGATGGGCAAGTTGTTCCAACTCCTTTTCTACCTCCTTTAATTGTTGGTAGATTTTTTCAAACTCCCTTCTCAGCTCAATGGCTCCCGTGCTTTTATCGAAGACATCCCTCTGGAAGTCCCTTCTCAAAATTCTTAGCCTGTCATCCTGCTTTTGAAAAAGTAAAGCCCTTGAGAGGATTTCCTTGACCACCTTTTGGGTACTACTGAGCCCATTGAGGTAAAACCTACTCCTTCCTCTGTTTATCTCTCTTCTTAGGATAAACTCCTCATCCTCTAAGACTATCTCCGCCTCCACCGCGGTGCCTTCCTCGTAGTCCCCCTGCTCCCCCATCAAAAACGAAAGGGCAGAAAAGGTCATGGACTTTCCTGTTCCCGTCTCGCCCGTGATCACATTGAGACCTCTGTCAAAGAACAGCTCCTGCCCTTCTATGAGAAGGAATTTGTCTATGCTCAGCCTAACCAGCATAAAAAATAAGATAAGGAAAATATACCCTTGTGGGAGGAGTTCAGAAAGGCTGGAAGGGTAATTTCTCACCCAATGTATTTTCTACATTAAAACATTAAAATAAAAGTAGGAAATGTTCCAGGACACCATATCTAAACTATACAAGCAGTTTGTTAGACTGGCCTTTAACATAACCATAATAACTCTCATAATTGGGCTCTTCGTAGGTATATTCAGGACGGTTTCGGAGCTTGGTCTTACCGTCACGGAAGCTACGGTCAGATTGGGTTTTGAAGAGCTGGTTACCGACGTGCTCTCCTGGATTACCGACTTGCTCTCCTGGATTATAGTTCTTGGGCTTTTAAGGGCTCTTATAGGCTTCTTTGAACACTAAAGGGTTAGGGTGGATATACTATTAGAAGTCCTAATAGCCTTTGTTATAAGGGAGTTTATGCTACATCTATTTGAGGGAAAGCTTTCTGGAATGGATATATTCTTTTGGTCCTTTGGGATCGCGTCCCTCATAGCTGCGAGGGCGTTAGGCTTATTTTATAGGGCACCAAAGGGTTAGGTCTTCGTATAATAGTTATTTAAGCTTCTTGGAGGTTTGGAATGGGTAAAAAAATCAAAGTGGCAATAGTGGGTGTGGGCAACTGCGCAAGTGCTTTGATTCAGGGTATCTATTACTACCAAAGAAATCAAGGTCAGGGGGTCAGTGGTTTAATGTTTGAGGACGTAGGAGGGTACAAACCTTGGGATATTGAAGTGGTGGCTGCGTGGGACATAGACGCAAGAAAGGTAGGCAAAGACCTCTCAGAGGCAATTTTTTCTCCACCAAACTGTACAACAATTTTTGAACCAAACGTGCCAAAGACTGGTGTAAAGGTGCGCATGGGAAAGGTCTTGGATGGCTTTGCGGAGCATATGAAGAATTACCCACCCGACAGGACCTTTGTGCTTGCAGATGAAAAAGAAGACGAACTGGAGGATGTGGTTAAAGTGCTAAAGGATACCGGTGCAGAAATACTTATAAATTATCTGCCTGTAGGCTCAGAGGAGGCTGCGAGGTTTTACGCTACCGCGTGCCTGAAGGCGGGCGTCTCTTTTATAAACGGTATGCCTACCTTTATAGTCTCTGACCCAGAGTGGGCAAAGAAGTTTGAAAGTGAAGGCATACCAGTGGTGGGAGATGATATAAAGTCCCAGGTGGGTGCAACCATAGTACACAGAACCTTGGTGCAGTTATTTTTGGACAGGGGCGTAAAGATAGACCGCACATACCAGCTAAACTTTGGTGGAAACACAGACTTTTTGAACATGCTAGAAAGGAGCAGGCTAAAAACCAAGAAGGTTTCAAAAACTCAGGCAGTAGAGTCTTTACTTCCTTACGATATAGGAGACCAAAACATACACATAGGACCTTCCGACTGGGTACCCTGGTTAAAGGATAGAAAGATCGCTTACATAAGGTTGGAGGGAAGGATTTTTGGTGATGTGCCCATATCCTTGGAGCTGAAGCTTGATGTGGAGGACTCGCCAAACAGTGCGGGTTCTATGATAGATGCCATAAGGTGCTGTAAGTTGGCGAGGGATAGGGGCATAGGCGGTCCTTTGTATTCCATAAGTGCCTACACCATGAAGCATCCACCCATCCAATATCCTGACTGGCAAGCAAAGAAGATGGTGGAGGAGTTCATAAGAGGAGAAAGGGAAAGATGAAGGAGAGGCTTTTTACACCCGGTCCTGTGGAAATTCCCGAGAGGGTAAGGAAGGTTTTAGGGGAGCAGATCATCCATCACAGAACGGAGGAGTTCAAAAGGAGCTTTCTGGAGGTCAGAGAGCTCTTTAAGAGGCTGTTGGAGGAAGACTCCGAAAACTTTGTGTTCTTTGCCAGCTCGGGCACCGGTGCCATGGAGTCTGCCATCCTGAACTTCTTTGAGCAGGGGGAAAAGGTTCTGGTAATAAACGGTGGAAAGTTTGGGGAAAGATGGCTACATCTGGCAAAACACTGGGGCTTGGAGCCTATAGAGTATAAGGTTGAATGGGGTAAATCCGCCGACCCGGAGGAAGTGAAAAAGCTTCTGGACAAGCATACAGATTGTAGGGGTGTCCTTTTGCAAATTTCAGAGACCTCCACTGGTGCCTACCATCCCACAAAGGAGATCGGTGAACTGTGCAGGGATCGGGAGGTTTTACTGGTAGCAGACGCCATAACCGCCTTGGGTGTGTATAGGATCGTGCCCTCCCAATGGGGCATTGATGTTTTAGTTGGTGGCTCCCAAAAAGCCCTTCTTTTGCCTCCGGGACTTTCTGTGCTTTGGTTTTCTCAAAGGGCAGAAAGAAGGCTAAAGGACCGTGCCTTTTACTTTAGCGTAAAGAAGGAGCTAAAAAAGCAGATGGAAGGACAGACCGCCTGGACGCCCGCCATAAGTCTGATCTTAGCCCTAAAGGAAAGCCTCAGCATGCTCTTGGAGGAGGGTATGGAGAGGGTAGAAAACAGGCACAGGCTGATCTCGAAGGCTACACTTAGGGCGGTGGAGGTGCTTGGACTAAAGCCCTTTGCAGAAAAGCCCTCCATTTCAGTTTCTTCAGTTTTTTCCCCAATGGCAGAGGACATAAGAAGGCTCCTTTTGAAGTATGGAGTGAGGGTTGCCGGCGGGCAGGATGGGCTAAAGGGTAAAATATTCAGGATATCCCATATGGGCGTGGACCCAAAGGATGGGCTCATGCTGGTGGGAATGTTGGAGGTGGTGTTAAAGAGGCTTGGCTTGTTTGATGGTCTGGGTGAGGGTGTGAAGGCTTACTCTGAGGTGCTAACAGAGGGCGGGTTGTGGTAAAGCTATTTATAATTCGGCACGCAGAGAGCGAGTGGAACCCAATAGGTAGGTATCAGGGGCTTTTAGACACTGGGCTTTCTGAGCGCGGACTAAAACAGGCAGAGCTCTTGGGTAGGGCTCTGGAGAAGGAAAAGATAGATGTTATATACTCTTCCCCCCTGAAGAGAACCTATCAAACTGCCCAAGAGATCGCCAAAAGGCAAGGGTTAGAGATTATAGAGGACAAAAGGATCATAGAGATAGACCATGGGGTTTGGTCTGGTATGCTTGTGGAGGAGGTAAAGGAAAGATTTCCGGAGGATTTCAGAATGTGGCTTGAGGAACCGCACCGGGTAAAGTTTGAAGGGGGTGAATCTTTGGAGGATGTTTTCAAAAGGGTAAAGGACTTTTTGGAGTTTATAAGAGAAAAACACTGGGGACAAACGGTGGCTATAGTTTCCCACACAGTTCCAATAAGGGCTATGCTCTGTGCACTTTTGAACATAGACCTTTCAAAGTTTTGGGTTTTTGGCTGTGATAACGCCAGTTATAGCTTGGTGCGTATGGAAGAAAAAAGAAATGTTATAGTAAAGTTAAACATAACTTGTCACCTGGGAGAGTGGTATGTTCAGGCTCATCACGCTCTTTAGTCTATCTTTGTTGCTAATAGCTTTCTCGCAGATAAAGAAGGAGTTTGACCTTCGGGTGGAGATAGTAGCCAAAGAGGTGGAGGAAAAGCCCAAACTGAGCCCCCCTCAGAACCTTCCATTGAAAGGGTCTGAGCCCATGGATCTGTCCCCACGGCTTTTAGAACCTCCAAAGGAGATGGAGTTTATACCGGTCGCCAAGGTGGAAGGAGATGGTTTAAGTTGTGGAAAACCCAAGGATGCCATCGCATACAAAGTTGGGGTTGATTACTACCTCAAGGGTGATTTTCTTAGTGCAGAAAGGGAGCTTGGCTCAATTTTAACAATGTCCTCCCCCTACAGACCTATGGCGGAGTATGTGCTCGGTCTTATGAAGCTTGAGAAAGGGCAAAGGTCAGAAGCCCTCAAATTTTTTGAAAATTCCTGTAGGATTCCCCATAGATACAGAGATTCTGCCTGCGAGCTCTATTACGCCCTGAACTTTGGGCTGAAGGGCAGTGTTCCTAAAAACGAAAACCCCCTGTGGAGTGTTGTTTACGAGATTAAGGAGAAAAAAACCTACAGGGAGCCCAACTGTCAGGAGGTTGTGTTTAAAAACTATTGCAATTATGTTTTGGACTTCGTTAAAGGGAAGGTTAGAGAAGAATACAAAGACAGCACCACTCTGAGAAGGGCTATTGTTTTCTTTCAGACAGGAAAGCTGGATGAGGCAGAAAGAGTATTCCTTGAATACTCAAAACCCACAAAACCCTACAGAGATGTTGCCTTATACTACCTTGGGCTTATAGCCCTGCAGAAGAAGGAAACCAATAGGGCTTATCAGTATGCCAGTCTCCTTGAGACTATAAACAGAGAATACGCCAATTCCCTTTACTCTCAAATAGCCCAAAGGGATGTGCTTTTGGCGAGGATCACATATAGCATAACCAAGGACCCCAGCTTTTTGGAGCTTGCGGGAATTATAGCATACAACAGAGGGGACTATCAGCTTGCCCTTTCCAACTTTCTTGAAGCTAAAAGCATAAAATACGCAGTCTATTCTGCCATTAGAATGGGCGACTACAAGACCGCCTATAGCCTTTTGAAGGGCAAAAGGGAAAAGGATAGAGAAGATTACCTCTGGCTTTTGGAAAGTGCTTATTGGGCTAATTTGCCCATGGAGGAACCACTGAAGGCTGTAAAGGAGCGTTATCCGGAGCTCTATAAGGAATACTTGGGTTGGAGCTTTTTTAGAAAAGGGGATTGGCTTTCAGCCCTAAGCTACTTTGAGGACCCCTACCACAGGGCACTGTGCTACTATAACCTTAAAAAATACGAGGATGCTTTAAAAGTTCTTAAAAGGATAGACCATCCAAAGGCAAGGCTTTTAAAGGCAAAGTCTGCCCTCTTTTTGGGCAAACCCTCCTTGGCAAGGAGCTTCCTTACAGAAAGTTCTGCCGAAGAACTATACCTTTTGGGGCTGAGCTATTTTATGGAAGGTGAGTATGAGAGGTCTATAGATTACTTTAAAAAAGTTCCAAAGGATAGTCCTTTTGGTGTACGGGCGCTCATGAAAACTGGAGATGCCTTGTATAACCTGGGGAAAGTGGATTCCGCAAAGGAAGTTTATTGGGAGATATTAAAGAACTTTCCGGAGGACCCATTGGCAAGTCAGGCAACCCTTGCCCTCTTGGGAATGGAAGAGAGGGAATTGCCCCCAAGCAATAGAGAAATGCTTATAAAGAGCTATCTTCAAAAGGAACCTAACTCTCCCTATGCCCCGGAGCTAAAGTATCAGTTGGCAGACCTGCTCATAAAGAGAGGAGAAAAGAGGGAAGCTGAAAAACTCCTGATAGAGCTTTTTGAAGGAAACTCACCCTTAAAATACAAAGCATTACTAAAATTGGCGTCTATTGAAGAGGATAGAAGAAACAAGGCGGTGCTACTTTATAAGGTGTATAAAGAAGGAAACAGCGAAGAATCTGCCATTGCGAGGAGGGAGCTTGTAAAGCTATATGAAGAGGTTGGAGATCAACAAAGCATGGCAGAGCTATTGGAAGGTGGAGACCTGTCAGATAAGGAGAGGGCAATGCAGATTTATGCAAACATTAAAAGGTGGGACAAAGCCCGAGCCATCGCCAACCAGTTGATCAGCCTTGGCTACAGAAGTCCCTCCTTTGATAACACTTTATGGAAAATATACGAGAATACCAAGGACAGAAACATCTTGACTGCCCTCACAAAAAGTCAAGATATTAACCTCTCCGCCAAAGCCAAGTTGGAAATGGCAAAACTCTTAAAAGCGGAAGGAAAGCCAAGGGAAGCCCTCGAGTACCTTGTGGATATATCCCTAAACAACAAAGGTGCCCAAGTATACAACTCAGCCATATTGGAAGGTGTCCGAATCTTTTTAGAGCTACGTTTGAGAAGGGATGCCAGCTGTTTTCTTGAAAGGGTTGATGCTAATAGCCTTTCTCGGGAGGAAAGGGTTAAAATTGAAAGGTTGAGAAGAGAACTTCCAAAATGTGAGGTGCGATGATGGAGGGAGTATTTGCCCTTTTAAAGACGGGCGGATTGGCTATATATCCTTTGCTTTTCCTTTCTGTGGTTTCCTGGGCTGTAGCCATAGAAAGGTTAATAAACCTACGCTCCTCAAACTTTCTTTCAAAGAATCTAAAAGAGGCAAAAAGTTTGCTGAGGAACGGAGACCTTGAAGGTGCAATCAAACTGCTTTCCTTAGACACATCCCTGGGAAGCAAAGCCCTTTTGCGGGTTTTGGAGGACTTCAAAAGTGGAAAGGTTCCCAAGAACGGGCTAACAGAAGCTCTGAGAACAGAGATTGACCTTTTGGTGCCAAAGGTGGAAAAGAACTTAGCCCTTCTTTCAACGATTGCTAGTCTTTCTCCTTTGATTGGTCTTTTTGGAACTATTACGGGGCTCATAAAGGTCTTCAACGCCTTTTCCATAAACCAGTCTGAAACTGCCCTGAACCTTCTTGCGTCGGGCATCGGTGAAGCCTTGGTGGCTGCGGCGACGGGTTTAGCAGTTGCCATTCCAGCCCTCTTCTTCTATTGGGTCTTTAGAATATGGGGAAGTAACCTTCTGAACCGCTTGGAGGAGGAACTGTTGGAGTTTGTGAGGTTATTACCGTGAGGAGGCGTAGGCTAAGCTTTGATGAGAGGGCATACATAGATGTGGTTCCGTTGGTGGATACCCTTTTGGCGGTCTTCCTCTTTTTGGCGGTGCTTGCCTTTCAGTCTCCTATAACCCTGTTGGCGGTTAAACTTCCCTTTGCCAAAGAAGGCGAAAAGGGACAGATCACGCAAGTGCTTAGGGTTCAAGTTCTGAAAAATGGAGAATATCTTTACGAAGGTAAAGGGGCTACTTTAGAAGAGTTGGCAGGAGTGTTTGAAGAAAAAAAGCCAAAAAGACTGATAATAGAAGCAGACGAGGATACCGCCCACAAGTTTGTGGTTTCTCTGATGGACATAGCAAAGGCTAAGCAGGTGGAAGAAGTGCTCATTGCCACCAGAAGAAGACCCTGATGTTCTTTTTGAAAAAGCTGATTGCTTACTTTATCCTTCCACCCGGGCTTTTGGTAATAGCTTTTGTGCTCCTTGGTATTTTAACCAAGAGAAAGCTCGCAAAACTTATTGCCTTTTCCTTTGCCCTTTTCGTCTATCTACTTTCAATAGAGCCCATAAAGGATGTGCTTTATAAACCTTTGGAGGAGGCATACCCTGTGCCCTCCAAACCGGAGGGAGACGCCATAGTAATATTAGGTGGTGGTGCCTACAACACGGGCATCCTCAAAGAAGACTCCACAAAGAGACTGCTTACGGGCTTTGTGCTTCACAAACAGACAGACCTTCCCATCATACTTTCGGGAGGTGCCTCCATTGGTGCCTTGCCCGAGGCGGAGACCATGAAGGGACTCCTCTTAACCTTAGGTGTGGATAAAGGTAAAATCCACACGGAAGTGAATAGCAAAGACACAGAAGAGAACGCCCAAGAGGTAAAAAAGCTCTGCGAAAGGCTGGGATGTAGAAGGGTAGTATTGGTAACTTCAGCTTACCATATGAGAAGGGCTGTGCTTGCCTTTCAAAGGGCTGGCTTGGAGGTGGTTCCATACCCTACCGATTTTAAGAGGGATATGAAGTATAATCTTTACAGTCTTTTACCAAAAATGGGCGTCTTTGCAGACAGCTACAAGGCCCTAAGGGAATACTTAGGCTTGGTGTGGTATTCTTTTTGAAATGCTTTACGTTGCAGGCGGTGGCACAGGAGGGCACTTTTTTCCAGCGTTGGCTCTAATAGAGTGCCTTTTGGAGAGGGAAATTCCCTGTAAGTTCATAGGTGCGGAGAGGGGTATAGAAAGAAAGCTTAGCCATTTACTGCCGGTGGAGGGAAAATTTTTAAAGGTCTATCCTTTTTTTGGAAGGTCCCCTGTAGAAAAGTTAAGGTCCCTTTATAGTATTTTTTCCTCTTCTTTGTCTCTTGTACCAAGGCTTGAAAGGAAGGATGTTAGCATTATCTTTGGTGGCTATGCGAGCCTTCCCCTTGGTCTTGCCTCTGTGCTAAGAGGAACTCCCCTCTTTCTTCACGAGCAGAACTCTATCCCAAGCACTACCAATCAACTCCTCAGCAGGTTTGCCAAAAGGGTGTTTGTATCCTTTGAATACTCCAAAAAGTTTTTCCCAAAGGAAAAGGTTGTAAAAACGGGCTTGCCAGTGAGGAAGGCTTTAATAGACGGGCTAAAGCTCTCCAAAGAACAGGCAAGGGCGTTGTTAAACCTTTCTGACAAGCCAACCCTCTTGGTGATGGGTGGCAGTCAGGGTGCAGTCTTTCTAAACAACTTAGCCTATGAGATATTTAAAAGGACGGGTTTTCAAGGTGTGCATATAACAGGAGAGAGGGATTACGAAAGGTTCAAAGATGCCTACAAAGACATGCCCGTCTTAGTCCTACCTTTTACCGAAAACATGGGCTTGATATACAGGGCTTGCGATCTAGCCTTGTGCAGGGCGGGTGCCAGCACCATAGCTGAGCTCTCCCTCTACGGAGTTCCTGCCCTGTTTGTCCCTTTCCCTCATGCAATCAGAGATCATCAGTATTACAACGCCAAGGAGATAGAAGAGCTTGGAGGTGGATTGGTTATAAGGCAAGAGGAAGCTGAGCTTAACACTGTTCTAAAGCTTTTGGAAAAGATCCTTTCCAACAGAGAGGAATTTTCAAAGGCTATAACTCGCTTTGCAGAGCATAACCCTTGTGAAAAAATCCTCAACAGCCTTCAGGAGTTCCTCCCAAGATACTGATAGCTCCTCAAAGGTGACCATCCTATCCCTGAGCCTTTCACTTGGGATACCCATTATTTGCTCAGCCCTGAGATAGTCCAGAGTCCAGAAAAGGCTCCCGTGGAGCAAAAAACCCCCTTTTCCCATCCTCATAGCGCAGGCTACCAACTTTTTTCCCTTGTATGTTATCTCCCCAAAGGTAGGCTGGAATAGGCAAAAGTATTCCCTGTAAGAGCCTCCGTAGTTGGAAAGCTCAAGGGAAAGACCTAAACGCTCAAGGCTCTCCTTTAAAAGTTCCATAAGCCTGAGATAGATCTTCTTTGGGCTTTTGCCCCACATTTCCTTTACGTCCACCATTGAGAAGGAGATGTCCCATCCATGCAAAAGGGCGCCACCACCGGTAGGTCTCTTCACTACATCCACAGGAAAATCCCTTGGTTCTTGGTGAAATCCCAAGCTGATTACAGGTTTCTTCCAAAGGTAAATCCTAAAAAAAGGCCCTCTACCCTCTTCAACCCGCAGGAAGTTTTCATAATCTTTTTGCATGTTCTCATAGCCATTACAAACCTCGATCATTCCAAAACCTTTTCAAGCCTTTCAAGCTTTAGGTCCTTTATGAGCTGATAATCCTTCTTTATGTCCCTTCCTGCCCTTGTTAGATAACCTCCTACCATCATGGCGTTGGTCATTAGCATTGCCATGCCGTAAAAGTCTCTGAGGGTTTGTTCCCTCCCACCGCAGAGTCTTAGCTCTGCCCTTGGGTTTGTAAATCTAAACATGGCAATTATACGGAGGGCTTCCAATGGCTCCACACCCGGTGCCTTCTCTAAGGGCGTTCCCTCGATGGGCATCAAAAAGTTCAAGGGTATGGAATCCACCTCCAGCTCACTGTAAGTTAGGGCTAAATCTACCCGGTCCTCATCGGACTCACCCATCCCAAAGATACCCCCACAACAGGTGGAAAGTCCAACCTTTTTTATCCTCTTTATAGTCTCATATCTTTCCTCCCAAGTGTGAGTGCTGACTATCTTTGGGAAGAAATTCTTGGAAGCCTCCAAGTTATGATTGACCCTTTTGACACCCGCTGATTTTAGCTTTAGGAGGGCCTCCTCATTCAGTGTGCCCGCAGACACGCACACATTGATGGGCAAGCCTTCTACTTTTTTTATTTCCTCCACGCTTTCTTTGATCCTTTCCACCTCTTCCGGTGTGGCAGACCTTCCGCTCAAAACTATGCAGTATCTGTTTGCCCCAAACTCCACTGCCCTGTAGGCACCCTCCACAATCTCTTCTTTTGGCACCAAAGGATAAACATTTATGGGAGTTTTATAAAACTTAGACTGGGCGCAGAATTTACAGTCCTCTGAGCAGGCCCCACTTTTGGCGTTTATTATTGAGCAGAGCTCCACCTTGTTAGGGTCATGAAAGTGATTTTTGACCTTTTGGGCAAGATACACCAGAAGGGCTATGTATTCATCTGGCGTTTGTAAAATGGCAAGGGCCTCCTCTCTACCCAGCTTTTCGCCTTTAATAACTCTATCTGAAAGCTCTATTAAAAATTTTTCCCACTTGTCCATAGCAAATAAATTATAATCTTTCTTAAAAAATATACAAAGTCTATTCATAATCTTTTTAAGTCTCTAAAGGCGTTTCTAAAGCCAGCGATCACACCAACAAGGAAAAAGAAAAAGAGTCCAAAGGGAAAAGTTTTTTTCCCAAAAAGACCCTCCATCAGCCAGATGTCAAAGGCATAACCCACCAGCAGACCCGCCAAAACGCCACCCAAAATGTTGAAGCCTACAGTAAGGGCTAAAAAATCCTTACCCCTCATTGGTTAAAATTTAAACTATGCTAGACCCAAAAGCCATAATGGAGGAGCTAAGAAGGGAAGGCTATAAAAATCTCTACACTTGGTGCGACCCACCGGGAACTTTCTATGACTGGCACACACACCCAGAGGATGAAATAAGGGTGGTTTATAAGGGTTCTATTGTGATCGGCACGGAGGAGGGCATCTTTGAACTGAAGGAGGGAGACCGCCTGGAGATAAAGGCTGGCACCCGCCACTGGGCAAGAACCCAGGAGGGTGTTTGTTACGTTTGTGGTAGCAAATAAAAATATTCAAATATTTCAAAGGGCTTATATAACAAAGCTTAATAGCTTTTTAACCATTTATTATTGCAAGGTTGAAAATTCAAAGCTAAACTAAGAAAAAACAATCAACAAGGAGGTGGTAATATGAGTGTAAGCAGGAGGGACCTTTTTAAGCTTGCGGGTGTGGGTGCCCTTGTATCTGCACTGCCTTCAAAGCCTTCCTTTGCCGCTGCCGAAAAGGTGGGTAAAATGGGAGCCATGCTTCCGCCACCCAAAGGAAACAGGGTGGTGGTGTGCGGTGGAGGATGGGCAGGTTTAACAGCAGCCAAATACCTTAAAAAAGAAGACCCCAACATTGAAGTGGTCCTCATTGAAAAAAGACCTAACTTCCTCTCTTGTCCCATATCCAATCTGTGGCTTGCAGACTTGGTTTCCCTTGATTTCCTATCCCACGATTACTATCAACCCGCCGCCAAGTATGGCTACAAGTTCATCAATGCAACTGTATTGGGAATAGAAAGGGACAAGAAGAGAGTTTATACCAATAAAGGATACATTGAATACAACTACTTAGTGTTGGCACCGGGTATAAGATACAACTACTCCGCTTGGTTCAAGGATGACAAGCAGATGGCTGAGTACGCAAGGGTGCATTACCCACTTGCCTTCATCCCGGGTTCCGAGAATCTCGCACTAAAGAGAAAGGTCTGGGAGTTTGAAGAGGGCGACTTTGTAATTACAGTTCCTCCCGGTGCATACAGATGCCCGCCCGCACCCTACGAGAGGGCAGCGATGATCGCCTATGTCTTTAAAAAGAACAAGGTAAAAGGAAGGGTGATTATTCTTGACCCCAAAGGAGACATAGCACCCAAAGGTCCGGGCTTCAGGGCAGCTTATGAGCAACTCTACCTTGGCATAATAGAGTATGTGCCAAACGCAGTCATAAAAGAGGTGGACCCCGTAAAGAAAATCATCAAGACGACTGCAGGAGACTTTAAGTTTACAGATGCTAACCTGGTTCCACCCCATCAAGCGGGTGATTTAGTATGGATGGCAGACCTGATAGCCAAGGACAAGGAGGGCAAGCCCACGGGATGGGTAGACCAAGGACCCTCTTACCTTCCAAGCAAAGGCGGACCCGCATGTATTCTTGGTGGGAGACGTCATCAGTGGCGTTCCTTATCCCAAGAGCGGACACATGGCAAATTCTCAGGGTAAGATAGTAGCCAAGGTCATAGCTTCAAGGATCAAGGGCAAAGAATACAAGCCCACCCTTCCCGACAACACATGCTACTCTATGGTAAACGGCGACCCTCAGGAAGCAATAGTCATAAGCGTTACATACGAGCTAAAGGACGGAAAGATTGAGCCTAGGGTGAGGGTTATCAACGAACGTTTAAAGGCGCTGGCGAACGCTACCTACGAGTGGGCAAAGGCTTTATACAGAGACATGTTTACATAATGTGGTAAGGTCCCCTCTGGGGGCGTTTTCATGTTTGGAGGTTTGAGATATGGACAGAAGAGATTTCTTAAAAGCCTGTAGTACGGTTGCTGTAGCATCTATGATAGACCCTTTTGTGTTTTCCAATTTGCTTTCTGCACAGGAGGGAATGTTCAAAGCATACAAAAAAGCCTTGCTTGTAAAGGAAGACGGTTCTCCCCTAAGGGAGGAGGATCTTAAACCTCACAATGCTTACATATTCTTTTACCCCCACGCAAGCGCGCCTTGCTATTTGATAGACCTCGGGGAAGAGGTAAAACCGGTGGATGTTAAGCTAAAGGATGGCAAAACCTACAAATGGCAAGGTGGAGTAGGAAGCAAAAAGAGCATAGTGGCATACTCCGCCATCTGTGCCCACCAATGGAGCTATCCCACAAAGCAGTACTCCATAAACTACTATCCTCCGGACAAACCCTCCGAGACTACAAAAAAATCCGGTATAATACAATGCTGTGCCCACTTGGGAGTTTATGACCCAAGGGAAGGGGGAAAGGTTGTTGATGGACCGCCGGAAGTTCCTCTGGCATCAGTGGTTATACAAGAGGAAGGGGGCAAATTCTACGCCATTGGTATTTTGGGAGTGGATCAGTTCAGTTAGTTCTTTGACAATTACAAAAGGGAGTTAAGGGAAACCTACGGCAGTATTGCAAAGGCAAAGGAACTTGTGGATAAATGTGTTGTTATGGAGGTGAGTAAATACGTGAAACAAGTCATTTACTGTTAGTAGAAAGGGCTAAGTCGCAAGTGGTTATGGTGGGCGGTAGCTATGGTGGTATCTCCGTAGCTAATCAACTAAAGAGGGAAAACCGCAAAGAGGTATGAGGAGTGGGCTAAAGGACTTTGGAGGGAACTGTCTGGCTAAAGGTTAAAACTCCTTTAGCATTCCCCTCACCTTGTCTTCCCAGCTTGGGTGGACAAGGTCTGGCTTTCTCAAAGCCCTCTTTCTCTTTTTAGACTTTTTAGTGTTGTAGTGGGCTCCGCCCGACTTCCACCTCTTTATTTTTCCAGTGCGAGTTATCTTAAACCTCTTCTTTGCAGACCTGTTTGATTTCATCTTCACCTTAGCCATAGTGCTACTATTATACCATATCCTTTAGTTTTTCTCTTAACTTACTCAGGACGCTTTCCTTTATCTGTGAGACCCTTGCGGTGGAAACTTTAAGTAGCTTTGCTACTTCTTTGGCTGGGATCTCTTCATAAAAGATGAGCTGTAGAACCAACTTTTCCCTGTGGTCTAAATCCTCTATGGCTTTGAGGATTTTCCCTCTCAGGTTTTGTTTTATTGCTCTCTCTTCCGGGTTCTCTTCCACCGGGGAAGAAAAAACCTCTTCGTAGCTTCTTCCTTCTTTAAAAAGGTCATCCAAGGAAAGAAGATAGGAAGCGGAGATTTTCTGAAGGTCCGAGTAAAATTCATCCGGTTTGTAGCCGAGGGCTTTGATGAGTTCTTCGTCGGTGGGTTCCCTTCCCAACTGATTTGTAAGTTCCTCAAGCTTTGCTTTTATTTCCTTCTCTCTTTTTCTTAGAGACTTACTGCCAAAGTCAAGGCTTCGAAGATAATCATACGTAGCGCCTTTGATACGTAGTCTGAGGTAGGCCTCCGGATTTTTGCTTTCATCCAATTTTGGCAGGGCTTCCACCACCGCCAGTATGCCATAACCTATAAGGTCGTTTAAATCTACCGCGTCGGGCAGATGTTTGTATATTCTGTAGGCTATAGACTTTACCAGTGGGAGATACTTAAGGATTGCTTCTTTATCCTTTTCTTCTTTGCTGAGCATTTTTCTTTATTTTATCATTACATTTAAAGGATTGAATTAACACAAGTTCACGCTTAGAATACAAACCTATGAAAGTCAGCTTAAAAGTATCTGGTATGACCTGCGCCAACTGCGCCAGGGCAATAGAATTAACCCTTAAAAAACTTCACGGAGTTTCTGATGTAAAGGTGTCCTTTGAGCTGGGAAGGGTATGGGTAGAGTTTAACGAGGAACTTTTGAGTTCGGAAAATATAAAGGAAGCCATAGAGTCTTTGGGCTACACAGTGGAAAAGGATGATGTTAAACAGTATGAAACTTACATACTAGCCTTTTGCTGGCTGTCTGGTGCAGTTGTTATGCTTTCTATGTTTTGGCATAACCCTTGGAGTGTTTATTTGCAAGCCCTTTTGGCAACCCTTGGGCAGTTAGTGGGTGGTTTTAAATTCTACAGGTCAGCCTATTATTCCCTTAAAGCACGCACCGGGAATATGGACCTTCTTGTAGCTTTGGGTAGCACCTCTGCCCTGCTTTACAGCTACCTGGCACTGTTTAAGCTCATTCCTGAGGAACCCCAGGAACCTCTTTTTGAAACTTCCCTCTTTCTCATCACCTTTGTTAGAACGGGTAAATTTTTGGAAGAGAGGGCAAAGAGAAAGGCAACCGAGAGTCTCCGCAGGATGTTCGGTCTTCAGAGTTTAAGAGTAAAAATCCTAAAGGAAGGCAAAGAGGAGGAAAAGGAAGCGTATGAAGTTTTCATAGGAGACAAAATCGTGCTTAGGACTGGAGATATGGTTCCTTTAGATTGCAGGCTTGTGGAGGGAAAGGTGGTGGTAGATGAGTCCATGCTTACAGGGGAAAGCTTGCCCGTTCTTAAGAAGGAAGGGGACCTTTTGCTTTCGGGAAGCGTAGTGTTGAACGGATACGGAGTAGCCAAGGTGGAAAAGTCCTTTTCCAAAAGCTATGTGTCTTTGCTTATAAAGTTGGTGGAATCCGCCCTTGTTAAAAAGCCAAAGGTTCAACGCCTTGCAGACAGAGTATCCCACTACTTTGTGCAGTTTGTTATAGCCCTGTCTTTTTTGGTTTTCCTGCTTTGGTTTTTCAAGACGGGAGACATCCAAAGGGCTATTACCTTCTCTCTGGCTGTTATGGTAATATCCTGTCCCTGTGCCTTTGGCATAGCGGTGCCCTTAGCTATAATGGTAGGGTTGACAAGGGCTTACCAAAGGGGTGTGCTCATTAAAAATCCGGAAGCCTTTGAAAAGAAGGTTGATATTCTGCTTATGGATAAAACGGGCACATTAACGGAAGGAAAGCCCAAAGTAAAAGAGGTGCGTTCCTACGGAGATTACTTGGACCTTGCCTACAGCCTTTTTTTAAAGTCTAACCATCCATACTCTGTTGCCATAAGGGAATACTGCCAAAGCCTTGGGGCAAAACAGCTTTCACTAAAAGACTGTAGGGGAGAGGTGGGCGTGGGCGTCTTTTGCGAGGGCTATATGTTGGGAAAGGGCAAAAACGGTCAAACGGTGTTGGTACAGGACGGCAAAGTCTTGGCAGAGTTTTACTTTGAGGAATCCATAAAAGAATCTGCCAAAGAGGTGCTGGAATACTTCAAAAGGATGGGAATTGAGGTTATTTTGGTAAGCGGGGACGATGAGGAGAGGGTAAAGAGAGTGGCAGAGCAATTAAACATTGAAAAATAGTTTGCCAAAAGGGACCCACAGGGAAAGCTGGAAATTTCGGAGGAGTTGCAGGCTAAGGGTTATAGGGTTGCAATGGTTGGAGACGGGACAAACGATGCACCCGTGCTCGCAAAGGCGGACCTATCCTTTGCCATGGGTTCTGGCACTGATGTGGCAAAGTTTTCCACCAATGTGATCCTAAACTCAGGCTTGGTTGGACTTAAGGAGTTTTTTGAGCTCTCCCAATGGGTAAGGAGAAGAGTAAAGCAAAACCTCCTGTGGGCTTTTGGCTACAATATCTTGGCTATACCTATTGCAGACGGAGTTTTTTATCCTCACCTGTTTATAAAACCGGAGTTTGCGGGATTGCTTATGGCTCTTTCTTCCTTGAGCGTGGTCATAAACTCCCTGAGGCGGTAAATTAATATTTAGGACTATGGAATTTTTTAAGAACTTTTATTCCTATCTTGTGGAAATAGTTCCCTTCTTTGTGCTGGCCATGTTTGTTAGCGCCTTCCTAAAGGCAATGGTTAAACCTTCCTTTTTCCTAAAGTTCCTTTCCAAAAGGCGTTCCGCACCTATATTTACAGCCCTTTTGGGTGCAGTTTCACCTATGTGTTCCTGCTCCATGCTACCCTTTGCTAACTTTATCAACAGCCACTCTAAAGGCTATGGTCCCGTTCTTGCCTTCTTGATAACTGCACCTACCTTGTCCCCTGTGATTCTGCTATTGACCTATGGACTATTTGGGTTGGATGTATTCATCTATAGACTTGTGTTTTCTTTGGCTTACGCGTTGTTGGTAGCCTTTGCGGTTGAATACTTCTTTAAAAAACCGCCTACCCTTCAGATGAAAATAAGAGATAGCTCTTCCAAAAGGTCCGCCTTTTTGGAGGGCTTAAGAGAACAGTTGCCAGTGGTAAAGTATCTACTCATTGGCATTGCGATAGCATCTCTGATAAAAACCTTTACTCCTACGTGGCTCACTGCCAGCCTTTCCAAAACGCCCTTGGCTTATCCTCTGATCTCTTTAGTGGCAGTGCCTATATATGTGTGCTCCGGTGAGGATGTGGTTTTAGGAAAGGCAATGTTGGATGTGGGTTTTACCACCGGTCAGGCGATAGCCTTTATGCTTGGTAGTAGTGGTGTTTGTCTGCCCACCATCTTTGCCCTTTTCTCCTTTCTTCCCAGAAAGGTGGTTTTTGCATACTCTGCAGGATGGTTTATATTTTCTATACTAACCGGGCTAATTTATGATACACTATTTTACAAATAAGATTTTATAAATAAGGTAAGGAGGGAAATATGGATAGGTATTCACAGATCCTTCAGGAATTGATTAAAAACACAGGGCTTGAGGGGGCATCTTTAGTATCTGCAGATGGCTTGCCTATATCCTCCGTGCTTAAGCCTGGTATGGAAGAAGACAGAATAGCGGCTATGAGCGCTGCCATTTTGTCCCTGGGCGAAAGGGTAGCTGAGGAGCTGGCCAAGGGGACCTTAGAGCAGATAACCATAAAAGGTAGCGACGGATATGTTATACTGACCGGCGTTGGAACTGATGCGGTGATGGTGGTCCTCGCAGACAACAACGCAAAGCTGGGTCTCCTTCTTATGGAGATCAAGAAGGCTCAAGAGAAACTTAAGGAATTCTTTTGAAGTGTCATGGCTCTGACGGGGGACCTAAGAAATTTTAACTTTGTGGACATTTTCCAGGTAATTGGAAGAGATCGGAAGAGCGGAATTCTTTTCGTAGAGTGGAAAGACCTAACCTGTGCCTATTATGTAAAGGATGGAGAGATTGTTTTTGCAAGACCCATAGATAAGGTTTATAGAGTTTACACAGATAAGGATTTTGACCTTTTACTCAGCAAATTGCGCATGAACGCGGAGAGCTTACCAAAAACAATAGAGCGCTTCCTAATTTCACGACTGAATATGAAGGAAGGCATTTTTTCCTTTATGCCGGGGTTCATAAAATACGGAAGGGAATATCCAGTGGTGTATCCAATAGAACAGCTTATAGTTCTTGCATCGCGTAATTTAACTCCAGAGGAGGTTGAAAGGAAAATATCGGACGAAATGCTACTTTTTGAGAGGGTTCCCGGTAAGGAAGAAGTATTGCAGAAAGCAAAACTGAACCAGATGGAAGAGCATATTCTTTCCCTAATTGATGGCGAAAGGACAGTCCTGCAGATAAGGCAAATGGTCAATCAGGACAGCTTACTTGTAGATAGGGCACTGTATGCCTTTCTAGCTCTGGGTTTGATAAGACGTAAGAAGAAGGAAGTTAAACAAAAACAAGTACCTATAACCCTCGAACTTCTTGCAAAAATAATAGAAAGGATAAAGTCGCTATGAAGCAAATAAAGAAGATCAAAGTTGTTATAGCTGGACCTTTCGCAGCAGGGAAAACTCAGTTTATAAACACAGTTAGTGAGATTAAAACTGTTAAAACTGAGAAAAGAATATGGCGTTCAAGCGAAAAGCAGGTTAAAGATTATACAACCGTTGCAATGGACTTTGGAAAGATTCGCATAGATGATGAGCACGAACTGTACCTTTTTGGTACCCCCGGACAGTTTCGTTTTGATTTCATGTGGGAAATCTTAGGTGAGGGGGCTTTGGGAGTTATCGTGCTGGTGGATAGCACAGACCCAACAACCTTCCATGAGGCAAGAAAGATCATAAACTTCTTTCAATCAAGGTTTCCCGTTCCCATTGTGGTTGGTGCGAACAAACAGGACCTACCCAATGCCTGGAGCCCTGAGGATATCCGAATAGCCCTTGATATAGATGAGGAGGAGGGTATACCCGTTATTCCAGTCTCCGCTATAGACAAAGAAAGCGTCAAAAACGCCCTTCTTACTCTCTTTGAGATTATCAAAGCTAATCTTACACGCTAATCAAGGAAAGTTTGGACTAAGGTTCAAGCCCATCGTCTCTTCAAAGCCCATCATTAAGTTAAAGTTCTGGATTGCCTGAGAGGAGGCACCTTTGCCTAAGTTATCAATAATAGATACCACCTGCAAACAACCAACTCGGTGGTCCCATAGGGGGTAAACAAAACAAAGATTGGTACCAACCACCCACTTCGTGTGGGGTGGCTTAGAGACAACTTTCACAAAGGGTTCCTCTCTGTAGGTTTCCATATAAAGTTCTCTTGGATTTAGCTTCTCGCAGAATACGCTTATACTTGAAAGCATTCCCCTTGAGGTAGGCACAACTATCGGTGAAAACCTCAACGGTACATCCATTCCGTAAAGGTCTTTGATAACCCCCTCCATCTCTGGTATATGCCTGTGTTTTTCCAAAGAGTAAGCAAAAAAGTCTCCAAACATTTCAGGAAAGTGAAAATGCTGTACGGGTTTTCTTCCTGCACCAGACACACCCGAAAGGGAGGTGATGACAATTTTTTCTATCTTTATACCTTCCTTTAGAAGTGGATAAATTGCCAAAAGCACGGAGGTAGGATAACACCCTGGGTTGGCGATCAAGTTTGCGCCTTTTATCTTTTCTCTGTATATCTCTGACAGGCCATAGACTGCCTTTTCCAAAAGTTCTGGATGTTTGTGCTCAAAGGAATAATAGTGAGGATAAAGGGAGGGATCCTTTAACCTGTAGGCGCCGGAGAGGTCTATCACCTTTTTACCCTCTTCCAAAAGTCTTGGCACCAGTTCTAATGAACCTTCGTGGGGCAAGCACAGAAAGGCTAATTCATAGTCCTTTTCTGGTTCCTCTGTGAACGTTAAGTTTCCAAGTTCTCCGTAAAAGAAAGGAAAGACCTCACTTAACCTTTTACCAGCGTGGGACTGGGAGATTAGGGCAGTAACCTTTACCTTGGGGTGGTTTTGAAGTAGTCTTAAAAGCTCTACACCGGTGTATCCGGTAGCTCCGTATATGGCAACTTTTATTATCTCTTGCTCCACCTGTAGCCTTTCCTTGCCTTCATCAAGCCATACTTCTTGCGCTCCTTCTCCCTTGCGTCCCGTGTCAACAGACCCGCCTTCTTCAGCGTTTGTCTGAGCTCTGGGTTATATTTCAGAAGGGCTTTGGCGATTCCATACATTATGGCTTCCGCTTGCCCAGATATACCTCCACCCTCAACGGTGGCATATATACCAAACTTATCCTCCAAACCAGTTAGCTTTAGAGGGAACATTACCTTTCTATAAAGGGTCTCCCTCTGAAGATACTCCCTCAGGTCAAACTCTTTGCCACTGTCTTTTGCCTTAACTATTTGTTTGTTTGTATCTTTGACCAACCAAACCCGGGCTATGCTCTCCTTTCTCTTGCCGGTACCATAGAAGGCATTGTCAGGGCCTATCTTGAAGTCCCTTAACTGCTTTATCATGCTTTAACCTCCAAGGGCTGTGGTTTTTGGGCTTGATAGGGATGGTTAGGTCCTACCACTATCTTAAGCCTTTTTAGCATTCTGTGCCCCAATTTGTTTTTAGGAAGCATACGCTTAACCGCAAGTCTTATCACTTCCTCTGGCTTGTGTTCCAACATCCACCGTAGGCTCCTCTCTTTGAGTCCGCCCGGATAGTTGGTGTGGGAATAGTAGATCTTATTTTCCAGCTTTTTGCCAGTAACCCTTATTTTCTCTGCGTTTATTATCACCACAAAATCTCCACAATCAACATCTGGCTGATAATAGACCTTGTGCTTGCCCCTCAAAAGCTTTGCCACCTCGCTGGCAAGCCTTCCAAGAATTTTACCTTCTGCATCTATCAGCCACCATTTTCTGACCACATCCTCAGGTCTTACCCTGTAAGTCTTCATCCTTTTACCTCTCCAAAGTGATTTTAAGGTATTTATTATACCATATCAAAGTGGAAGCTTAGGTGAACTACTTCTCAACATAGCTCAATACGAGCCTTTTAAAGACTTCTCCCCTCTCTTTGTAATCCTTAAACATATCAAAGGATGCACAGGCGGGCGAAAAGAGGATAATGTCTCCTTCCTTTGCCAACTCAAAGGCCTTCTCTACCGCATCCTCAAGTCCGTTGCAGAGGTAAGCCTCATTCCAAGCCTTTGCCATTTTCTCCTTTGCCTCCCCTATCAAAAGGCAAGCCTTTGTTTTTTTCTTAACTAGCGGTAGGAGTTCCTCAAAGTTAAATCCCTTATCCTTGCCTCCTGCGATGAGAATAACCTTGCCATCGGGCATGCTTTCCAAAGCAGACTGAAGGGCATGAGGTGTAGTAGCCTTAGAGTCGTTATAAACCTTCACGCCCCTTATCTCTCCCACATACTCTAAACGGTGAGGAAGTCCTTTGAAAGTGTAGGCAACCTCCCGGATGTTCTCGGTAGGTACCCCCATCCTCTTTGCTATGGCGGAGGCAAACAGAAGATTGTATGCGTTATGAAGACCAAAGAGCTTGAGTTTTTCCAACTCAAAGAGCGGTTCCCCAAAAAGGTAAGCTTTGCCATCCTTGATGAAGGCATCCCTCTGCCCTATAAAAATCCTTTGCGCCCTTGTGGGTGTTTTTGCTACTTCCTTTTGGAACTCGTTTAACACTACAAAATCCTCTTCCGTTTGCCTTGCAAAGATGTTGTATTTACTATGTAGATAGTCTTCTAGGGTGTGGTGCCAATCTAAGTGGTCTGGAGAGAAGTTCAAAAAGGCTCCTCCCACAGGGCGGAAGGTGTTTAAGGTTTTACCCTGAAAGGAAGAAACCTCCAATACCGCCAAGCTCTTTGGGTTTTTTAGGACTATATCCGAAAAGGGGACGCCAATGTTTCCACCCTCCTCCACATTGTCAAAATAGGAGCTCAGCATAAGGTAGGTTAGCCTGGTAGTTGTGGATTTCCCATCAGTGCCCGTGATGGCAATTGCCCTCCCCTCAAAGAACCTCCATGCCAGCTCTAACTCTCCGATAACTTCTATCTCCTTTTTTTGTGCTTCCGTCCAAAGGGGATGGCTTGGGGGAATACCCGGTGAGAGAACAACTGTATCCACAACCTCCAAAAACTCCCTAAAGTCCACCTTGTCTTTATCATCACCCCAATAAACTTCAATACCTTTACTCTTTAAAAGTTCAATGGCAGACCTTCCGCTTACTCCTAAGCCCCAAACCAAGACTTTTTTCATGTGTGATAATATTTTACCTTGATGAATTTAGAGAACTTTCTTCAGGTGGCAAAGGAAGCTTCCTTGATTGGCGGTCTAGTGATAAAGGAGTACTTCCGCAAACTTTTATCTAACCAGGTTTATTTCAAGGGCGAAAAGGATGTGGTAAGCGAGGCAGACAAGAAAGCAGAAGAGAGAATAAGAGATTATATCCTAAAGCACTTCCCCAGCCACTCGGTGGTAGGAGAGGAAAACGGCGGATCTACCTTTGGAGAGGCGGTCTGGTATATAGATCCCCTGGATGGCACAAAGAACTTTTTGTGTGGGTTTCCCATCTTTGGTGTGTCGGTGGGTTTGGTGTTGGAAGGAAAACCCGCCGTGGGTGCGGTCTATCTCCCTTACTTTAACAGTCTCTATTACGCGGGAGAGGGACTTGGTGCCTACAAAGATGGCAAAAGGATCCAGGTGAGTACGAGGGAAGAAATGCGGAGGATGTCTGTCTCTTATGGTTTTCCCTCAAGGGCAAAAAGGAACTTAAACCTTTACTGGGAGGTCTTTAAGGAGGTTTTTGAAAAGGTAGGGTCTATGAGAAGACCGGGCGCAGCGGCTGTGGATCTGTGCTTTCTGGCGGAGGGAGTTTTTGACGGGCTTATTGAGTTTGAGTTGAACCCTTGGGATGTGGTTGCGGGAATGGTTATCGTGAAGGAAGCGGGAGGTATAGCGGAGCTTACAAAGGGTTTAAACAACGGTACTGACGTTGTGGCGGGCACTCCAAACCTCTTTCCTTATCTATGGGAGGTGGTAAAATTAAAACTGGGAGTGTGAAAATGAAATTTTTAGTTCCCGTGGATTTTACCGACATAACGAACCCTCTCTTGAAACTAGCCAAATCCCTAGCCCTTAAGCACAACGCCAGCGTGATCCTGCTGCACGCGGTATCTCCCCTTATCTACCTTCCATACCCTGAGAGCTTCGGAATTAGTCCCATTGACCTTTCCAAATTGGCAGAGTTAGAAGCCCAAAGCATTGAATCCGCCAAAAGGCGCCTTGAAGCCCTGAGGGATTTCTTAGCAGAACTGTCCGTGGAGGTGGTGGTAGATGTGGGAGAACCGTCGGAGGTTATACTGGCAAAGGAAGATATAGCAGACCTTATAATCTTGGGAAGCCACAGCAAGGGTTTGGTGGAGAGGATTTTGATAGGTTCCACCTCCGAGAGGGTGGCAAGGTATTGCCACAAGCCCCTTTTGGTCTTGAAGGGTAAAGCCCCAGAGAGCTTTAAAAATGTATGCCTCGCCCACGACCTTTCAAAGCATGCCCAATCTGCCTTTGAATTTTTCCTCAACTTAATTCCACCAGAAGAGGATGGAAAGCTAACCCTCTTGCATGTGGAAGAAACCATAGAGCTACCCATGGTGGATGCCCTAACGAAGGGGCTAGTCAAAAAGATAGAAGAAGAGAAAATTAACTATCTCAATTCCCTTTTGGAAATGGCTAAGGAAAAGGGATGGAAGGCAGAGCTTGTGGTAAAAAAGCACAGCAATACCGTCGATGGCATAGTGGAGTTTGTAAAGGAGGGCGATTACGACCTTGTGGTGATGGGCAGTAGAGGACTTTCGGGTCTCAAGCGTGTGCTACTTGGTAGCACATCTTCTCAGGTTCTTAGGAGAGTGGAAGTTCCTGTGCTGATCCATAAAGGTATGCCCTTATGAAGCTTTTGTTTTTTCTCTCTTTTTTTCTATACTTTGCCTTTGCCTACAATCCATACAGGGATTATGTCTTCTGCAGGTATCTGCAAGAGAATAAGCCCCAAGAGGCACTCAACTTCTGCCTTAGGGCACTGCAGAAGGCTCCTACTCCCACCCTGTATGTGGATACCATAAGGCTTTTGGCGGTACGGAAACGATTCCAAGAAGCCCTTGTTTATGCGGAAAAGTTTAAAAGGGAATATCCTCAAGATAAAGAGCCCTACTTGGCGCTTCACAGCATCTATGTTCTCAAAGGAGACCGTCAAAAAGCATTGGAAGCTTTGGAGGAGGGCTACAGAGCGAACCCAAACTCTAAGGAGATTATGATTTTCTTGGCAGACGAATACATAAGGAGAAACCGCCTACAGGATGCAAAAGAAGTGTTGGAAAGGTTGGCAAATTTGGCGGTTGATAACCCCTTGCCCTACTATATGTTAGCTCGGATTTATCTGACTGAGGGTAAAAAGGAAAAGGCCATAGAGTATTTAAACAAGTCCCTGCAAATAAAAAAAACTTTTGAGGCAGGCTTTACTACCTTGGGAAGCATCTACGAAGGTGAAAAGGAGTTTTCAAAGGCTGAAAGTCTTTATTTGAGTGTGCTGAAGGAGGAACCCACCAACCGCACTGCCCTTGAAAGGCTCGCAAACCTTTACACAATAACCGGACGCTTTCAGGATGCTAAGGATGTTTATAAAAAGCTCATTGACTACTACCCAGAGAAGGGCTACAAGCTAAGATACATTTATCTGCTAATAAAGACTTCAGACTTTAACGAAGCGGAGGAATTGGCAAGGGAGCTTTACTCTCAAGAGCCCGATAACTTAGACGTAGCCTTTGCTTACGGCGTATCCCTTGAAGCCAACAAAAAGACAGACCAAGCCTTAAAGGTTTATGAAAAGCTATTGGAACAGCACCCTAACAACCCCAAAATCATGGAAAGGCTCGCAGTGGCTTATATGGACCAGAAGGACTACAAAAAGGCTGAGGCTTTGGTTAAGAAGGCTTTGGAGTTAGAACCAAACAATCCAGACCTTAATCTGCTTATGGCGAACCTTCTAAGCGAGCAGGAGAAGAACGCAGAAGCCTTGCACTTTGTGGATAAGGCAATAGAGCTAAACCCAAGGGATTACAGAGGATACTTCTTAAAAGCTATCATCTTGGACAAGTTGGGAAAGATCATAGATGCGGAAAGGAGCCTAAGGGAAGCAATAAAGCTAAACCCCGACGACCCTAAGCTCTATAACCATCTTGGATACTCCCTCCTTTTGTGGTATGAGGATGCAAGGCTATCAGAGGCAGAAGAGCTCATACTAAAGGCACTTAGCAAGGACCCAGAAAATCCTGCATACATTGACAGCTACGCATGGGTACTTTACTACAAAGGACAATACCGAAGGGCATACGAGCTTTTGCTAAAAGCCCTAGAAAAGGAAAAGGAAGACCCTGTAATATGGGAACACATAGGGGATGTTCTGATGAAGTTAAACAAAAAAGATCAGGCACTGGACGCTTACAGGAAAGCCTGGCAACTTTTGGAAGAGGGCAAAAGGAGTGAGCCGGGGCAAAAAGAGAGACTAAAGAAAAAATTAGAGCCCTGATGCTGTACAGCTTTCTAAGCTGGAAGGTAGTAAAGTTATCCCTTTTAATAAGCATAATTTTGTCTTTTCTCTTTTTATTCGTTCAGCTTGTTCAAATAGACCAAGTTCTTTTTAAAACTCCCTTCATAGAATCCTTCACCTTTTTGGGTCTTTGGTTTTTGTATTTTGTTAGCTACTTCTCACCATCCTCCTTTTTCGTTTCCTCCAGTTGGCTAATTTTTGAACTAAAAGAGTCTAAAAAATTGGGCGTTTTGGCTTCCTTTGGTATAGACCCAAAGGTTTTATTTTTCAAGCTTTTTTTGATGTCTTCTCCTTTGCTATTTTCTGTTTTGCTTGTAGGCTACTTTATAAGGCAAGAGGACGTGTCTTACATGAGAAAGCTTTTTGTTTATAAGTATTACACGGAGGTTGTGAGAACAATACCTGAGAAGAGCTTTTACACCTTTGGCGCAATAACTATAAGAATTGAGAAGAGAGAAGGGGACCTTTTAAAGGGTGTTTTTCTCAAAATTGATGACTTTTCGGTAAGCGCAGGACAGGCTCAGTTTAAAGGTGATAAACTGATTTTAAAGGACGGTTCTTTGGTTGTTAAAAAGGACGATAAATACTATCTTACCAAGTTTAAGACTTACGAATTAACCGTATCAAAACTCTTTGTTCCTGAGGAAAAAAAGAGAGAATCTTACCTTTTGCAAGTGATGAATGTAGTTTTTGCTGTTCTGTTTGCATTCTTACTTTTTCAAATCATACTGCGATGGATAGACAAACATATCAAGCTATACTACACCTTGGGTTTGATTTTGCTCATTCATCATATAACATTGATCCTTTTAAAAACCATGCTATCTTAGATTCTCTTTTTTCTACGGAGATAAGCAGGTAACTCCTCTATATCAGGTTGGACGGGTTCCACCGTAGACTCAGGAACTACCTTTTGGAGGGGCTTTTGTTCCTTCTTGACAACGCGGAATTGCGTCTGCTGGACTGCGTTTTCAAAGTCCGTAGCCACGACTGCTACGCGCATAAAGTCTTCTTTATCCTTTTCTAATACAGCACCAAATATGATCAGTGCATCATCATGAGCAGACTCTCTTATTCTGCTTATAGTCTCCTCTACATCTTTGAAAGGCACGTCCTCGCTTACCCAGAGGGTTACCAGCAGTCTTCTTGCTCCTGCGACTGTGTTTCCTTCCAAAAGTGGGCTGGCAATAGCCTGTTCTATGGCATTATCTTTTCTTCCTTCACCCATACCTATAAGGGCTAGCCCTCCCCTCTCCATCACAGTGCGCACATCTGCAAAATCCACATTTATCAGAGCTGGTGTTACCACTATGCTGGTTATACCTCTAACTGCCTTAGAAAGCACATCATCAACCATTTTAAAGGCATCCTTTATGCTAAAGTTCTTTTCCGCTATCTCCACCAATTTTTGGTTATTTATGACTATGTATGTGTCCACTACCTCCTTCAGCTTTTCTAGACCCTCTAGGGCGACTTGCATGCGTCTTTGTCCCTCAAAGTTAAAGGGCTTTGTAACTACTGCCACTGTAAGAATACCCATTTCCTTAGCTGTCTCCGCAATCACTGGCGCGGCGCCCGTTCCAGTTCCACCACCCAAGCCCACCGCCAAAAATAGCATGTCCGTGTTTCTTAGCACCTCTTTTATCTTGTCAATATCCTCCAAAGCTGCTTGCTCTCCTACCTCAGGTTTTGCTCCTGCACCCAAACCCCGAGTAACCTTCTCTCCTATCTGTATTTTGTTGGGTACAGAGAGGGAAGCAAGATGTTGTATATCCGTATTGATTGCAAAAAGCTCCACCCCCTCAATACCATCCAAGTACATTCTATTTACCGCATTGGACCCACCGCCTCCTATCCCAAAGACCTTTATCCTTGTTGGATTCACTATTTCCATCACAACACCTCCTTAAAGAAGGATTTTATTTTTTCTAGTAGAGAGCCAAGCTTAACTATACCCTTCCTACCCAAACTTTCTGAGTTCTGGTTAAAAGAATAGCCATGTACCAATTGGGGTTTTAGCTTAAGCAGGCCTACTGCAGTAGCGTAAGCAGGATCCTGAACTCTTTCCCTCAAACCTATAACACCCGTTGGATTACCTATCCTAACCGGTAGGTCCATGTATCTTTCGAAAAATTCTTTTATGCCCGCAAGCTTTGAAGAACCACCAGTTAAAACAATCCCTGCGTTTATTGCGGACAAATTTATTCCCTGATTGCTTATATGTTCAAGAACTTTGTCTGCTATCTCCTCCAATCTTATCTGTATAACCTCAGAAACTTCCCTTTTCCCCACCATAATTTCTTTATCCTCTCCCCTTGGTTTTACCTTTATTTTTTCTGACTCATTGACCATGTCCGCTAAGGCAAAACCGTGTTCTATTTTTATCCTCTCTGCTTGTTCTATGTTTATTTTCATAAAGTGGGCTATGTCCTTGGTTATGCTGTTCCCACCCATAGGTACTGTGCCAGTTAGCAGGGGGGAGCCTTCCACAAACAGTATAAAGTCCGTAAGTCCTGCCCCTATGTCTAAGAGCAATATGCCCTCTTCCTTCTCTTCCTGTGATAAAACTGCCTCAGCACTGGCAAGAATAGAAGGATATCTATCCGCTATGGTTAAACCACTTGAGAGGACAGCTTTTTCAACGTTTTTTAGAAGGCTTGTGCCTACCTTTATAAGGTGCACCTCTGCAGTTAGTTTTGAGCCTAAAAGCCCTACTGGATTTAGAACTCCCTCCTGGTCATCCAATATGAACTTTCTTGGAATGGCACTTATTATCTCATATCCTTCTTCCTTTGCCCTTGTGGTAGCCCTTTCTAAAAGCCTTTCTATTTGACTTTCATCTATCTCTACAGGCTGTGGCGATACGTTTATTGTGTCCCTTTCGTTTTGACTTTTTAGAACAGGGGAGGATATTCCAAGGTTTACGGAGGTTAACTTGACACCAGCCATTTCTTGGGCTTCTTTCATAGCCTTTAGTATAGAGGCAACCGCCAGGTCCAACCGTGTTATTTGTCCCTTCTCTATGCCCTTGCTTGGCACCTCTCCTACACCTATAATGTGCATATCTCCGTAGCTGTCTATCTCTGCAAGGAGGGCCACGGTTTTACTGGTTCCAAGGTCTAATGAAGCTACAAACTTCATACCTTTATTTTTCCTCCTTTATTACTGCCATATTTTCAGAAGTTATAAAAACATCCACTTTTCCCATCCCAATTTTATTATAAATTTTTTTCATCCTATCAAGAACTAACGGAGATATCTGGCCAAGTTGGGGCAGAACCATTCTCCCGCCCGATACATAAATAATGGTATTCCTATCGGTAACATATACTTCATTAATGCTAAAACCCATGTTTTTAATTGACTCTACTAAATTGTTTAAATTGGTGTAATGTTTCTTTACATACTCAAAGGAAAATGTGTATATGGTGGGTAACTTGCTTTCCATAGCTGGGTTGTAAAAGAGCTCTCCGTGCTTGTCTATCATCATAAGACTATTTTCATGCACTACATAGGCTATGGGAATCCTCTCCTGAACGTGAACATTCACACGGGCACCATCCAAAGAAGGTATTCTTTCTATTTTTACACTCTCCAGAGAATTGTTTGTTAATTCGTTGGCTATTGCCAAAAGCCTCTTGGAGTCCAAAAAGAGCCAGTTGTTTTTTGAAACCTGATAAACGCTTGAGGAAATGGCAGAAGGAGGGATGCTGTTAGTGCCGTATATATGAATTTCCTTTATTTTGAACGTTGGAAGGGCGGTCAAAAAACCAGGGAAGAAAAAACCGGCAAGTGCCATAGCAATTAACCATACTAAAGCTAATGTGATCTCAAGGACTGCTACCCACCTTCTTTTCCTTTCCTTTTTCATAGCCACAGGTTTAAATATTAGCATATTAAAATATCAGCATATATTAAAATATACGTCAGATGAGAAATTACCCCCTTGGTGGATTTCGGGGGTATTATATGCCCTTTCCCTGCCAAGACTTTTTTCTCAAAAGGTTCTTAGCTTCTCGGAATATCTCATCCGAGGTGTACTAAAATATTAATGTAGATATCATTCTTTTAAAGTCAATACCTTTCTTTCTGCAAGCCATAGGGAAAAGGCTAAGCTCTGTCATACCTGGTATGGTGTTGATTTCTAAAACAAAGGGTTTACCTTCATCAGACACCCTAAAATCAATCCGGGACATGTCCTTGAGCTCCAGGGCTCTATGGGAACGCAGTGCCAACTCTTGTAATTCTCTCGCCAGTGTTTCGTCTTCCAAGAATTCATACTGGCTCATTCCCTTTGTGTACTTGCTTTCATAGTCGTATATACCCTTTTTGGGCTTTATCTCTATGGGAGGTAACGCTTCATCTTTTAATATAGCTACGGTGATATCTCTACCTTTTATGAACTCTTCCACCAGAACCTTTTGAGTTATACTCCAGAGTTTTTCTATAGCAGTTTCTAACTCTTTTCTATCATTTACCACGAACAGTCCAATGCTCGAGCCTTGGTCGGCGGGCTTAACCACCGCAGGAAAGCGGTCCCAAGATACCTCTTCTCCTCTCCTCACTGCTACCCAATCGGGTGTAGGAATTTGATGAAACCTGAGAATTTTCTTTGTAAAGTCCTTGTCCATAGCTAAGGCGCTACCCAGCACACCAGAACCCACGTAGGGAATGCCCAGAATGTCCAAAAGCCCCTGCACCCTTCCATCCTCTCCGTAAGGACCGTGTAATGCTATAAAAACCTTGTCGGGCTTTATTTCTCTTAGCCTTTCACAGAGGTTTTCATCTAAATCTAGAGCTATAGCCTCACAACCTAACTCTTTTAGGGCTTTTAAGACGGCTTCGCCAGTTCTCAAAGATATTTCACGCTCCGCTGACCTTCCACCCATAAGCACTACTACTTTCAATTAGCCTCACCTCCTCTTCAAGCTCAATGCCGAACTCTTCAAAAACCCTTCTCTTTGCGTGATTGATAATTTTAACAACATCCTCAAAGACAGCCCCACCTAAGTTTATTAAAAAGTTTGCATGCTTTTCCGAAAAGGCAACTTGCCCAACCCTGTAGCCCTTCATTCCTACCTTTTCCAAAAGTCGTCCTGCACTGTCAGTGGGTGGATTTTTAAAGGTAGAACCCGCAGTGGGCATTTGAATGGGCTGACTTTCTTTCCTTTTGCTTTTTATCCTCTCATACTCTTCGTAAACACTACAATTCAGTTTGGGAAAGAAAAAGACTGCTTCCAAGATTATACCCATAGAAGGGAAAGGAGAGCTTCTGTAGGAAAAGTTAAGATCTTCTCTTTCTAAAAGAATTTCTTCACCTTCATAGGAGAGAAATTTCACCGCTTTTAAATGCTGGGAAATTTCATAGCCAAAGGCTCCTGCGTTCATGGCTATTGCTCCGCCTACGGTAGCAGGAAAGCCTACCAGTCTGTATATACCCTCCAAGTTTTCCTTGACCCCGAGCTCTACCAAAGTGTTTAAAGGAACACCTGCCTGGGCTGTGATCTCCAAACCTCCATTTTGCTCCCTTATTTTCAAATCTCTCAACATCTTTGTATTGATCACTATGCCTTCAAAATCCCCAAAGATGGTGTTTGCACCCCTACCCAAAACAAAGAGAGGGATACCTTCCCATTGGGCTACTTTGAGGCATTCCTTTACCTGCTTTGCGTTTTCTGGAAAAGCCATGTACTTTGCTACCCCCCCGATCCCTATGGTGGTATATTTGGAAAGCGCAATTTCTTTTTCCAGCCTCATGTCGTATAATTATAGAACAGGGAATTCTAAATGTTTGATATAAAAACTTGTCCTCCTCAATAAAAGCTAAGTAGAGGGGAGCCTCTGAAAAACCAAATACCGCCCACACCCAAAAACTATGAAAGAAGGTTTTAATATATTTTTTTAGCTAGTAATCCTTTTGTAAGCGAGCAAAAGCTCGAAGACAGGGTTTTAATGAGGCTTTGTAACAGAAGAAAGGTAAACTACAACTATGGGTACCATGTGGAAAACCCTGTGTTAGCGAAAGTAGCAAAGGTTTTAAGAACAAGCATGCGTGCAAAGGATATAGTGGGTCGTTGGGGTGGAGATGAGTTTGTGGTTGTAATGCCAAACAAGGGTTTGGAAAATGCAAAAAAGGTTGTTGAAAGTATAAAGTTCCAACTAGGGAAAATGGAAATACGAAGATGTCAACTTTTGGCATTAATAGACTGGGCTGATACGCTTAGAGATATGAAGGCGATACAAGTAATAGAAGAAATACTAAGCAAAGCTTTTAAGCGACATAGGTTTCCCGTAAGCCTAAAAGCAGAAGCTGTGCTCCTCTACTTTAAGGGACTTTCTCTAAGAGCAGTAAGGGAGTTCCTACTTCACAAGGGTTATTAGGGAAAGCTCTTCAGGCAATATATACAATTGCTATTAAGGCAAAGGGATGCACCACTGACAAGGGACCTTGGTATGTGAGTGCGGTCAAAGGGCTTGCAATGGAATGGCTACATGAGACTTTTGGGAAGAGGAATGAGGTTTCCTTGGAATGCTAAGTATGAAACCGTCTATAGATGGTTAGCCTCCTTTATTGTTATTTATACGATTATGAACCTGAAAAGTTGACATCCTCGGAAATACTTGCAGAAGGCAAGAGGTTTAAGGTATCTATAAGCGCGGGTGTTGTACAATGTGGAGAAAACTTTCAAAGCTGGTTGGATATGGTTAAAGAAGCAGACAGACTTATGTATAGGATAAAAAGAAAAAAGCCCTATAATATCCTTCTATGAAAGCGGTTATTTTAGAGAACTTTGGAGACGAAAAGAACTTAAAGTATGTAGAGGATTTTCCCATCCCGGATATAAGGGAGGATGAAGTCCTTGTTAGGGTAAAGGCGGTTGCCCTTAATCATCTGGATATATGGGTCAGAATGGGTGCTTTGGCGGTCAAGCCAGAACTTCCTCACATACTTGGTTCAGATGTTAGCGGTGTGGTGGAAAGGGTTGGTTCCTTGGTGAAGAATGTAAAGGTGGGAGAGGAGGTGATAGTTGCTCCCGGTCTATCCTGTGGTGTGTGTTATGAGTGTCAGTCTGGAAGGGACAACCTCTGTAAAGATTACGATATACTTGGGCTAAGAAGCAAAGGTGGTTATGCGGAGTTTGTAAAGGTGCCCGCAAGGAATGTTCTGCCAAAGCCAAAAAGCTTGAGCTTTGAAGAGTCCGCCAGCTATCCCCTTACCTTTTTAACCGTTTGGAATGCCCTGGTTAGAAAGGGAGGTATAAAGCCCCACAGTAGGGTTTTAATATGGGCTGGCTCCTCGGGTGTAGGTGTTGCAGGTATTCAAATAGCCAAGCTTTTTGGTGCTTTTGTGATAGCCACTGCGGGGGACGAAAGGAAGGCGAAGATGTGCAAAGACCTTGGGGCGGATGTGGTCATAAACCACTATGAGGAGGATGTGGTAAAGAAGGTTAGAGAAATGTTTAAAGAGGGAGTGGATATTGTTATGGACCATGTGGGGGAGGCGACCTTTTGGAGAAGCGTGGAATGTCTTAAAAAGGGTGGAAGGCTTGTTTTCTTTGGCACTACCACGGGCTCAAAGGCGGAGATAGATATAAGGTATGTTTTTGTTAGGGAAATTGAACTTTTGGGTGTTTACATGGGACCAAGGGCAGACCTCTTTGAGATCACCGAACTCTTTGAGAAGAGGCTTTTAAAGCCAGTGGTGGATAAAGTTTTTGACCTCAAGGATGCCCAGGAAGCCCACAGATACTTGGAAAGCTCTAAGCATTTCGGAAAGGTTGTGCTGAAGGTTGAATGAAGGCTATTCCCTCCCTCTCGTAGGTCTTTTTGAGCCTTTTTATAAACTCGTGGCGAATAAGAAATTGACTATCTGGGTTAAGAACTCTGAGCGTGGTGTTTAAGGTAATCCCAAGCTCTGTAAAGGCACTGTAGCGCACAAGGGGCTCAAAGCTTGGGTCCGCACCCTCAACAGTTTTTTGCACCTCCCTTGCAACCTCTGAGGCGAGCTTTTCTGCTTTTTCAAGGTCCGAAGAATATGAGATCACAATGGAAACTGTAATGTTCATTGAGGGTATTGGTTTTCCGTAGTTTATTACTATGGAGTTAACAAGCCGGGAGTTTGGCACCAACACAAGGTTGTTGTCTCGCCTCCTAATGATTGTGTTCATCCATGTTATGTCCTCCACATAACCTTCTTCACCGTTTTCTAACCTAACAAGATCTCCCACTTCAATCTGTCTGCTGGCAATTAGGTTAAGCCCGGAAAGGATGTTGGAAAGCGTGCCCTGAAGGGCAAGGGATACCGCAAGTCCAGCAATGCCTAAGGTAGTTATAAAATGGGCTACCTGAATGCCAAGATAAGATAGGATGGTTATAATACCCAAAATATAGACGAACAATTTTATTATCACAAACGCAATCCCAGTCCTGGGGAATTTTAAGTTTGCCTTTGAGATATAAACCTGTAAAAGTTCAGGAAGCAGATTAGAAAAGAAAGAAGTTATGGAAAGGATCAATAGGGATATTAAAACCTTTTCTACTACCGAGGAGTACCCCAAAAGTTGTCTAGGGCTGAGCTCTACCGTAAGGTAAAGGCTAATAACAATTGCCCAAAACAGAGAAGGTAGGCGGAGCACCCGAAGAAGCATTACCGCATAGTTTTGGGAAGATTTTTTAATGAAGCCAAAAAACAGCCTTCTAACGAACAGCAAAACTAACAGTGATCCTAAGAATATCAAACCGCTTAACAAAAGCCCATGCCTCACCAATACAATCTCCTCCTGTAAAACACTCTAACGAGTTTGTAGCCTACAAAAAATCCACCTATGTGGGCAAACCAAGCCACTCCGCCCATACCTGCAAAGGGCAGTGTAATCAGCCCGTTTATAATCTGAATAAACACCCACATGCCTATAAAAAACACTGCCGGTAATTCCGTAAAGGTTAGGAAAAAGAAAATGGGCACAAGGGCAAGAATACGGGCATGTGGGAAAAGATAAAGGTATGCCCCCAGTACCCCGCTTATAGCCCCGCTAGCACCCACCATAGGCACATGCACAGCACCCGTTAAAAAACTAACAAGGGATTGAATAAATGCAGCACCAAGACCACACAGCACATAAAACAGCAGATACTTAAACTTTCCCAAACGATCCTCCACATTATCTCCAAAAACCCACAAAAACCACATATTGCCAATGATATGAAGCCAGCTTCCGTGTAAAAACATGTGGGTAAACAACTGGTAAGGTTTGGAGAAGACCTCCGCCGGCACCAAACCAAAGTTATAGATAAAGTCGTTAAACTCGTACTCCCCCAAATTTACTTCATACAGCCATACCACAGAGCAAGCAAGGATGATGGCTAAATTGGCAATTGGAAAGCTTCTGCTTGGGTTTATATCCTTTAAGGGGATCATGCCAACCAAAGATTATAACAGACTGCCTGTTCTTTAAAATATGCTTATATTAATTTTATAAGCTAATCTAATTTTTGGAGGTGTGCCATGAGCAAGCATGTAGTTATACTAGGTGGTGGTATAGGTGGTTTAGCAACCGCCTACAACCTAAGGAAGATGGACAAAAGCCTGAGGATCACGGTAGTCTCAGGCAGGCCCTACTTTGGTTTTACGCCCTCTTGGCCGCATTTAGCGTTGGGCTGGAGGAAGCTTGAAGACCTAACTATTCCCTTGGGAAGCTTACTGCCGAAGCACGGTATTGAGTATGTGCCGGAGAACGGAGAGAGAATAGACCCAGATGCCAACAAACTCTGGACCACATCCGGTAAAGAGATTGAGTACGATTACTTGGTAATTGCCACTGGTCCAAAGCTGGTCTTTGGTGCAGAGGGGCAAGAGCAAAACTCCACCTCTGTATGCACCGCAGAGCACGCCCTGGAACTTCAGAAAAAGCTTGAGGAATTTTATAAGAACCCAGGACCTGTTGTGATTGGTGCAATACCAGGCGTCAGCTGTTTCGGACCAGCTTACGAATTTGCCTTTATGCTACATTATGAGCTTAAAAGGAGAGGAATAAGACACAAGGTACCCATAACCTTTATCACTTCAGAGCCCTATGTGGGTCATATGGGGCTTGGTGGTGTGGGACCTTCAAGAAGAATGATGGAAGACCTTTTTGCGGAGAGAAGCATAAAATGGATTGCTAACGTAAAGATCACCAAGGTAGAAGCGGACAAGGTAATTTACGAGGACCTAAACGGCAACACCTATGAGGTGCCTTGTAAGCTATCCATGCTGATGCCAAGGTTCATGGGTCCCGAGGTGGTCGCGTCCGCTGGAGACAAGGTGGCAAACCCTGCCAACAAGATGGTGATCGTCAACAGGTGTTTTCAAAACCCCACTTACAAAAACATCTACGGTGTGGGCGTCGTAACTGCCATACCCCCTGTGGAGCAAACACCTATACCTACTGGTGCACCCAAGACGGGTATGATGATAGAACAGATGGCTATGGCGGTGGCAAAGAACATAATCAATGACATAAGGAACTCTACAGATAGATATGCACCAGAGCTCTCTGCCATATGCATTGCAGACATGGGAAAGGATGCTGCCTTCTTCTATGCAAACCCAGTTATACCCCCAAGGGCTGAGGTAAGGTCTGGCAAAGGCATGTGGGCACACTACATAAAATCTGCCTTTGAAAAGTATTTCATGTGGAAGATAAAGAGCGGAAACATTGCCCCCTTCTTTGAAGAGGAAGGTCTCAAGCTGTTCTTTGGCGCCAAGGGAGTTGTTCTCTGTTCAGATTGTTCAGGAGCGCCTGGTAGCGCGTGTTAAAGGAAGGGGGCATTGCCCCCTTTTTAAAAATTACTTAAAAGAGAGAACCCACTCCGCAAGCTTCTTGGCTTCTTCGTCGGTTACATTTTGAGGAGGCATGGGCACATTACCCCATACACCAACGCCACCTTTCTTGATCTTTCCTGTCAGGTAATCCACTGCGTCAGCTTTGCCTGCATACTTGTTTGCCACATCCTTATATGCTGGTCCCACCTTCTTGGCGTTTACCTCGTGGCAGGCATAACAGCCCTTAGCCTTAGCTAAAGCTTCCGCATCTGCCGCTGCAGTAGTCTGGGCTGGCTTTGCCTCAGACTTTGGTTGCTCGGCGGGTTTTTGCTCCCCTGCAGGTTGCTGGGCGGGTTGTTGTTGCTGTTGCTGCTGTTGCTCGCCAGCAGGTTGTTGTTGCTGCTGCTGTTGTTGCTGGGCTGGCTGTTGTTGCTGTTCAGCGGGCTTTTGTTCCCCTGCAGGCTGTTCTGCAGGCTTTTGCTGGCAGGACACCGCCAAAAAGCCCAAGCTGAAAAGTCCCAAAAGCAGCGTCTTCTTCATGGCGCACCTCCTTAAAGTGTATTACAAAGGATTATTTTATTAATTTTATTATAAAGGATTATTGTGGTATAATTTTTATGAAAATTAGATTAAAATCCTTGCTGGAGGTTTTGTATGCCGAACACTAGGCAGGCTAAAAAGCGTATGAGAAGGGACGCCAAGAGAAGGTTGAGAAACAGGTATCACCTTTCGCGTATGAAGACCTACATAAGGAACTTTAAAAAGCTTATAGAGGAAGGTAGGCTGGAGGAGGCAAAGGAGTTTCTACCAAAGGTAATATCTATCATACAGCATACCGCCTCAAAGGGCGTGATCCACAAAAACGAGGCAAGCAGAAGGTGTTCAAGGGTTCAAAAACTTCTTAACAAAGCCCTTGCCAAGGCTCAGGAAGGCAACCAATAGTTCCTCCCTAAAAAGAACCAAAAGGCTAAAGTAAAGAATAATACACATAGGTATAGCTAAAAGCAGGTGTATTTTGTCTTTCAAAAATAGACCAAACAGTCCCATCAGAAGGCTGGCAAGGGCTACCTTTACCGAACTTTCCATTAAAGTCTGCCAATCTATCAATTGGTAAGTTTTTCTCAGGAGGTATCCAAAGGAGAAGACGGAGGAGGTGGCGGTGCCCAAAGCCAAACCCACTGCACCAAGCTTTAACACAAAGGCATAAATAAAGGCACTCGTGCCCTCAGACAAAATAGCCAACAGGCTAGCTTTCATGGGTGTGAGGGTGTCCCCTTTGGCAAAAAATACACTGCTGAGGGCTTTTTGGAGGGAAAATAAGACAAGCCCCAAGCTGTAAGCCTTTAGCACATAAGAGACCATCAAAACATCAGTTCCAGAGAAGTTTCCTCTACCGTATAAAAGCCTTACAATTGGCTCTGAGAAGACAAGAAGACCTACCACTGCAGGAAAGGATAGCAAAAACAGAAAACGCATAGCCAAGGTTATGTTTTTGCTTCTGTTTTCACCCAAAGAGAGGGCAGAAAGCAAAGAGTTTGCCACTCCCACCGATATGGCGCCCAAAGGTAGCTGGAATATCCTGTTGGCATAATAAAGGTAAGATATAGCGCCCAAAGCCAGAAAGGAAGCCAGAAAGGTGTCTATAAAAAAAGAGAGCTGGGCAACGCCAAAGCCCATAAGGGCTGGTATCAGCCTTTTGAACAAAATCTTAACCTCAGGATGAAGCCTAAGGTTAAAACCTAAGGGAACGCCCCTTAAGAAGGGTAGATGAAAGGCAAACTGTAAAAATCCTCCCACCAGAACACCACCTATCAGTGCGTAATAGCCAAAACTCTGGGCAAAAAGGGCAATAACCAAAGAAAAGCCTGTGTTAAAAATTGCCTGAGCAAAGGCAGGCACAAAAAACACACCGCGGGTGTTCAAAAGGGCCATAAAAAAGGCAGATAGACCCACAAACAGAAGGTATATAAACACCCATCTACCCATAAAAACTGCCAGATCAAAGTAAGGCTTAGCCCTCAAGCCTGGTGCGATAATACTTATGAGATATTCAGCAAACAACACTCCCAAAAGAACTACCGATAGGTTTATGAGTAAATAGTAGCCCAAAGCAGATTTCAAAAACTCCTTTTCCTTGCCCTCCTTTACCTGCTTAGCGTATATTGGCACAAAGGCGGCGTTGAACCCACCTTCCCCAAAGAGCCTTCTGAAGGTGTTGGGTAGTCTAAAGGCAACAAAAAAGGCATCCGTTATCTGGGAGACGCCAAAGTGGTATGCTATGAGGGTATCTCTAACATAACCTAAAATCCTGCTCAGAAGGGTTGCTAAGGAAAAGGAAAGGCTGTGTTTTATGAGCTTCATTGTCTGTTGGTGCCGGAGGCGGGACTCGAACCCGCACGCCCTTTCGGGCACTGCCCCCTCAAGACAGCGCGTCTGCCAATTCCGCCACTCCGGCTTTACTATTTATTATAACACACCTTTGGGCTTTTGGGTTTGTGATATAAGTTATATCCAGTTTTAGTTTGTTATCTTTACTCCTTACTTCTTGCTTTTTACGCATTATATTAACACCCGCACCAAACCCTTGCCTTGCTTGGTTTGTCTGCTTAGCTCCCTTGCTTTGCTTGTTAGCTTAGCACCCACCACCGCACAGCACCTAAACCTTGCACCCTACCATTGCACCCACACCGCACCTAACCAAGCACCAAGCCTTTGCTTATCCACCTTGCTTAGCACCCGCACCGCCACCGCACCCGCACCGCATCCTGAACTGCCCACAGCCCGCCCGCCCGACCTGTATTCTTGTTCCTACAGAAATGCTTTATCTACTGGGAACCCGCACCTTATCCTTGTTTGGCACCTTTGCTTAGCACCCTACACCCAGCACCAAGCCCTTGCTTGTTTGCTTAGCACCCTTGCTTTGCTTATCCGTTTAGCACCAAACCAAGCACCAAACTTAACACTAACTGAAATTGATACTTAATCTCAAAACCTGCCCCCCACCACCAAACCAAGCATTTGCTTGTTATATATACACCCGCACCACCTTAACCTTGCTTGGTTGCCTATCCTTACTTGTTTGCTTTGCACCCTTGCTTTGCATCCTTGCTTAGCACCCACACCAAGCACCCTACACTAAACCAAACCTTTTGCACCCTTGCTTAGCACCAAACCAAACACCAAACCAAGCCACCTTATCCCTTGCTTAACACCCCACCCCCAGCACTGCAAAGATGCATAAAACCGTTGAAAATCAGGCACTTGCTTGATGTTGGCAAAGCGTTGAAAATCAAGGATTTTCTTAGCACCGAAAAGGCACCGAAAAACTACCGAAAAGCGTCAAACCGTTGAAAATCAAGCACTTGCTAAAATTCTTTTCGGTTTTTCGGTTTTACCACCCAAACCCGCCTACCCGACCCACCCCCACCCCCTTGGCACGATTTTTGCAGGCAGGAAGCCCAGCATTTCTATACATTTCTCTATCACCGAAAAACCGAAAAACAAAAAATAAAAAATCAATCAAATCATTGATAGAGTAGCATTTGAAAGCTTTTCGGTTTTCTTTTCGGTTGCTTTTCGTTTCCTTTTCGGTTTATTGACAATTGCTAAAAACTGTGTTATAACCAAGCCCCGCCCCGCACCCTTGAGCATGCTTAAAACCGTTGAGATACAAGCACCTGCTTGATGCTAATCAAACCCCTGAAACTCAAGCACTTGATAAGGTTCTTTCTAAGTTAAAGAATGCCCTTCGTTTTTTCCGAGCATTGAAAGACAAGCACTTAAGACCTGTCCGTAAATCAAATACACCCCCTCACTTTTTGAAAGGTTTTAGCAAAGCCCCGCCCATGCTTGCTAAGATAGACCAAGCCCTTGCTTAGCTTGTTTGCTTAGCACCCACACTTTGCACCACCGCATAGCACAAAACCAAACACCTAACCAATGCTCGGATAAACTACCGCGCCCTTGCTTTGCTAACTCTCTAACCGCCTTCTTTTCTTTCTCTTACCGCCACCAGCTAAAGCATACTCCAAGCCTTGCCCTATCTCTTGGCTTGGTTCTTGGCTTAATGTTTGGCTTGGTTCCAAGCTTTGGCTTATCTCTTTGCTCAGTTCTTGGCTTTGGTTTTGTTCCAAGCTTTGACTTGGTTCTAAGCAAGTAGAAGAATAAGGTAGATGCCCCGCCAAGCCCCCATCCAAAGCCAAGCCATCGGACTTGGCTCCTTCTGGGGACTTGTCGGGAATATCTTCACACCTTCCCACCTTGCTTAAAACCAAGTCCCAAGCTTGTTTATTCAATGTGATGTTTTCATACTCCCAGCCTAAAAGACTTGCCTTCTCTTGGTTCCCTTGCTCCCTTGCTCTCTCTAACTGGCTTCTTAGCCTTGCCTTTTCCCTCTCTAACTCCTTAACTTTCCAAGCCACCGCTTGGCTAAAGCTTAGTCTATACTTCAAAGCATAATAAACAAGCTCCAGCAAGTCCGTTAAAAACTTGATATACCTTTTCTTTTGGTTATTCCCACCGCCAAGCCTTGACCTAAGCAAGTCAATTAATGGCTTGTATGGACTGTTATCTTTGTGGGACTGAAGGAAAAGCATAAAAAACTTGCCCTTAACTTCTGACCTTGCCTTATCCGTTTTCATTCTGTTAAGTGAAGTTCCTGAAACTTCAGGATTTGCACCCATAACCATGTAGCCAATGAAACTATCCACATCCTTAAACCGTTCTATGTCCCAGTAGTAAGCTATCAAGGTAGCAATCAGAATATCGTTCAAACCATGAAAAGACTTGAGAATTTCATAATCTTTATGGTTCCTTGCTATGCTTGTTATCTCAGCTTCAAGTTTGCTATGCCAATCTAACACAAGCTTAAGCTTGTTTAGTTCCATCAAAGCCAAGCCACTTAAAGCATGTGGAGTTTGCTTTAGCTCTTGTTCTATCTCATCCAAAACCTTTAAAAACTTCTTTCTGTCCAAATCACAATAGTTTTTAGTGGGAAAGATAACCGCCAAGTATTGGCTTAATCTGTTTGCATGCTTGGTTATGTCCTTTTCATTTCTCATATGTTGCCTAATCAAAGCCCTAAGATGAGCCAATTCCTCGTTAAACCGCCAAACTCTTTTAGGTCTTTCAAAGAAGAAAAGCCTAAGATAGTATGCATCCGTGTAATCATCTTTTTTCTTTACCGCTTGGTAGAGCTTGAAGTTCTTAAAGTCTTTGCCATCGGCTATATAGACCTTTGCTCCCAAGTCTTCTAAGACTTGCCCCCACCTAAGCCCGTATGCACCCGTTTGCTCCATAACCACAATGCTATTATTGACCAGCTTTTAGATGCTTTGGAAGTTCTCAAGGCTAAGCTTGTATGCTTGACTGCCATCGTGAAGTATGATATAATCTTTGCTAACATCACAGCCTAAGACTTTCTCCCGCATTGCTTATCCCTCCTCGCCTTTCCCTTTTTTTTACCACATTTCACCCAAAAAGTCAAGTGGTTTTAAAACCGCTTGCAAATGATACTCAATTTCAAAAAAACTTTAAAAAAGACACACTAACCCCTTAGCAAGCTAAAGCTTGTCGGGATTATATCACTCCCCGCCTGTAAAAGTCAGGATAATAATAACTTCCCGCCAAGCCTTAGCTTGCTTGGAAAAGTTTAACACAAGCTTTTTAAACCGCTTGACTTTTTTAAAAAGATGTAAGATAATAATACAAACACCATAAGTAAGGAGGTTTGATTATGGACCTAGAAACTAGAGTTAAGGAAATAATCGCAGACCAGCTTGGTGTGGAGATTGAAAAACTTAGAGATGATGCAAATTTTGTGCAGGACCTTGGGGCGGACTCTTTGGATGTGGTGGAGCTTGTAATGGCTTTTGAGGAGGAGTTTGGTATAGAAATACCCGACGAGGACGCAGAAAAGATAAGAACGGTGGGGGATGTCATCAACTATCTAAAAGAGAGAGTGCAGACTTGAAAAGGAGGGTTGTTGTTACGGGCCTTGGGGTAGTAAGCCCTATAGGCACTGGAGTTGAAAAATTCTGGAAGAATTTAGTAGCTGGCGTAAGCGGAGTAGATATAATAAAAAGGTTTGATCCAGTAGAAATAGGTCTAAGCGTTCATATAGCGGCGGAGGTAAAGGACTTTAACCCAGAGCTGTACTTTGACAAAAAGGAAGCCCAAAAGGTCTCCGACTTCATAAAGTTTGCGGTGGCATCGGCGGAGGAAGCTATAAAGGACAGCGGGCTTTTGGAGGACAAGTTTGACCCTTACAGGGTGGGTGTGATAATTGGCACGGGTATAGGTGGTCTCAGGGACATTGAAGAACAGCAAAAGGTCCTTATGGAAAAGGGTCCCAGAAGAGTGTCTCCTTTCTTTATTCCCTATGGCATATCCAACATGGCAAGTGGGCTTATAGCCATTCGCTTTGGGTTTAAGGGTCCCAACTACTGCGTAGTCTCTGCCTGTGCTACGGGCAACCATTCCATAGGGGATGCCTTTAGGCTTATTCAAAGGGGAGATATAGATGTAGCCATAGTGGGTGGGTGCGAAAGCGCCATCACACCCTTGGGAGTGGCTGGCTTTGCATCCATGAGGGCACTATCCACCAGGAATCATGAGCCCCAGAAGGCATCAAGACCCTTTGACTTGGAAAGGGATGGCTTTGTTATGGGAGAGGGTGCGGCGGTGCTCGTTTTAGAGGAGTACGAAAGGGCAAAGGCCAGAGGGGCAAAGATATACGCAGAGCTTGTGGGCTACGGTGCTACCGACGACGCCTATCACATAACCGCTCCCTGTGCGGATGGTGAGGGGGCATACATGTGCATGAAGTTGGCTTTGGAGGATGCAGGCATTCCACCCACGGAGGTAGATTACATAAACGCCCACGGAACATCTACCCCATTAAACGATAAATCTGAAACACTGGCAATAAAAAGGCTCTTTGGAGAGCATGCCTACAGGCTAAAGATCAGTTCCAACAAATCTATGGTGGGGCACCTTTTGGGTGCAGCGGGTGCCCTGGAGGCGGTGGCAACCGTAAAGACCATTCAAGAGGGAATTATTCCACCCACCATAAACTTAGAACATCCAGACCCAGAGTGCGACCTAGATTACACTCCCAACGTGGCAGTCAAAAAAGAGGTGGTGGTGGCAATCTCTAACTCCTTCGGCTTTGGAGGCACCAATGCATGCCTTGTCTTCAGAAAACTATAAGGAACTTGAAGATAAAATAGGTTATCACTTTAAAAACCCACATTATCTGCAAACAGCCCTCACTCATAGGTCTTACCAAAACAGCAGAGAAAACTACGAGCTTTTGGAATTTTTAGGAGACTCCATAGTAAATTTTTTGGTGGTTAGCTTTTTGGTGGAAAACTACCCCCATTACAAAGAGGGAGTTTTGGCAAGCATTAAGGCTTATTTGGTTAGCGAAGAGTTTTTGGCTTCTATGGCAGAAGAGCTTGAACTGGATAAGTACGTCAGAATATCGGGCAAGAGAAGAACTGTTAGCAGTTCGGTACTATCGGACCTCTTTGAGGCTCTCTTGGGTGCCATATACATGGATTCGGGCGGAGATATGAATATCTTAAAAAAGCTATTCCTTGAAAGGTATGGAGAAAGAATAAAGGAAGTCGTGGAAAAGGACGCATACAAAAAGGATTACAAAACATTACTACAGGAACTAACCCAAGGCAGATGGAAAGACAGACCCATCTACAGGTTGGTAAGTGTGAGCGGTAAAGAGCATGAGAAAATCTTTGAGGTGGAGTGTCAGATAAGGGAATACAGGGCAATAGGAAGGGGAAGGAGCAAAAAAGAAGCCCAGCAAGAGGCTGCTAAAAAGGTCTATGAAATGCTTCAGAATACGTAAGCTCCCCCTGCCAACTTTTGATTAAAGGCCATACCATGTTCCAAAACCTCTCTGTAAACCAGAAGGGGCGTGAGTATAACTTTTATTTTCTCATCCCGATCTGCCAGGCTTACTATATCTTCTAATGCTTTGGCAAGGGTCTCTAAGTTTTTGTTTATACTGTTTACTGCGTCCAATCTCTCTATTTCTCTGCCCAGCTCCTCGGGTATGTTTGAGAGAAAGGTGATGTCAAAGTTGAAAATCTCGTAAAGGTCGTATATATAGTCTAAAGCTTGGACTATCAGATTTTTAAAGTTAGCCTCAAAGTCCGCCAAAGTTCTTAATAGGCTTTCCTTTTCTTCTCCCTCAAGGCAGGATTCCACAAGGATCTTTATCTCCTCTATGTCTGCCCTTATTTCTCTGAGAAGCCCCTCCAAAAGGTCCAAGTTAAACTTAATCATCCTATCCTGAACCAGCAGGTTTTTTAGCACCTCTAACTTTCCCATACAAATCCTCCACGTGTATCACTCCGTACTCTTTGAGCTTTTCCCTAAACTCATCTATCAAAATATAACCCTGAGAGGACAAAATTGCCACTACCTTTTTATGGATTCTCTCTCCGTGTTCATCCAGGTCAAAAAGGGGGATGACCTGCGGGGTGCCCTCAAGTATGTCTGCCAAGTCTGTTAGCCTTTTGCCCGCAATGGTGATCACGTTTTCTATTCCAAGCTTTTTTAGGGCTTCTTTGTCCCTTTTACCCTCCACCACTACCACTGCTGTCTTTGAAAGCTCTCTGAGCTTATCTAAAAGCTCACTCAGACCCATTTAAGTAGCTATTTTTGTATGCTATGTAGTTTTGGGCAGACTGTTTTATGTATTCTATCTCTTCGGGTTTTAGGTCTCTTACCACTTTAGCGGGAAAGCCAGCCACTAAGACGCCGGAAGGGAATTTTTTGTTAGGGGTTAGTAGGGCACCAGCGCCCACAAGCACGTAATCCCCTATTTCCACACCGTCCATAACTATAGCCCCCATGCCTATCAACACATAGCTTCCCACTTTACATCCATGCAATATAACCCTATGTCCCACCGTTGTGTAGTCTCCTATGATGGTGGGATGGGTATCGTGAGTAACATGGATCACCGAGTTATCTTGGATGTTTGTTCCCTTCCCTATACGAATGTAATTGACATCTCCTCTAACTACAGTACCGAACCACAGGCTTGAGTCTTCACCTATTTCCACATCTCCCACTACCACCACATTCTCGGACATATAAACAGATGGATGAATTTTTGGAAATATGCCCTTGTAAGGTTTTATAATAGCCATTAGGGCACCTCCTTCACCTTTGGTTGTTCTGGTGTTCTTCGTTGTTCTGGTAAAAACTCTGGTTCCACTATGCCTTCAAGCTCGTCCTTGGGTTTTTCCTGTTCTTGTTGTTCCGGCTTTTGAAAACATATTTCCTCTGTACCGGCGACAAAAGCCATTGGGGTGGGACAATTTACAAAGATAACACCCTCCGGTACTGGAAAGTCCTCCTTTGGAAACATGTATGCGGCCACAGACATAAAATCAATCCAAATAGGCAAGGCTACCCGGGCACCAGCCATACCTTTGCCCATGCTTCTCTTTATGTCAAAGCCCACCCAAACACCAGCGACTATTTGAGGAGTAAAACCTACAAACCACGCATCCATGTATTCGTTGGTTGTGCCCGTTTTTCCTGCTACAAACCTGTCTATGGAAGATGCGGACACTGCGGTTCCATTCAAAACCACAGCCCTAAGCATATCAACGAGCACCCTTGTTTCTTGTGGTGGCAAAACCTGTTCACATTGGGGGCTGTTCTCCTCCAAAACCCGCCCGTCCGAAGAGACTATCTTGACTATAAAGTAAGGCTTACACCAAACACCAAGGTTTGCAAAGGCTTGGTAGGCAGAGGTTAGCTGTAAAGGTGTTGTTTCTATGCTACCAAGAGCCATGGAGTAGTAAGGTTTTAGCTCCAATCCCAAACTTTTTCCCACCTGAATTGGCAAATCAAAGCCTATGTCTGCCAACAGATTTACAGTGGCGGTGTTTATACTTTTGGCTAAAGCAGTTCTCAAGGACACGTATCCATACTCAGCTCCCTCGTAGTTCCTTGGTGTCCAATCTTTGCCCGTGGATGGGTCGTAAAAACTTCTGGGTGTGGCGTCTATTAAACTGGCCTGTGTGTAGCCCTTCATAAGGGCAGAGAGATATATGATCGGTTTTATAGCAGAGCCCGGTTGCCTTTTGGCATACACCGCCCTATTGTAAGGGCTCCTCATGTAAGAATATCCCCCAACCATTGCCCTTATGGCACCTGTCTTTGCATCCAAAGCTACCAAAGCACCCTGAAGGTCCGGCAGAACCTCCCACCTTAGCTCCTTTTTTACCTGATAAAACCTAACAAAAACATAGTCTCCCTTTTCAAAGGGAAGCTCCCCCTTCTCTGCCTTAAACTCTTTGTCTCCTATTTCCACCACATACTCACCACCCTGCACGTCTTTTATCTTTCCTATGAGCACTTTGCCTGGTTTTATATCCACCTTTTGCTCTTTGTAGAGCTTTTCTGCGGTAGAGTAATCCGCCGGAAGGGCTGGTATGCCGTTTGCCTTTGCCACCCGGTATATTCCTTTTTCTAATACTTGTCTTGCGTGCTCTTGAAGGTCCTTGTCTATGGTGGTGTATATGGCGTAGCCCCCTGCTAAAATGGCTTCGCCGTATTTTTCCACTACGTAATCCTTTACATAATCCAAGAAGTAATCCATGCCGTAATATTTGTTTTCAAGCCTTAGTCTTAGTGGTTTCTTTGAGTAGGTTTCATACTCCTCTTGGGTTATGTAGCCGTCTTCTAACATTCTTAAGAGCACATAGTTGCGCCTTTCTAAGATCCTCTCTGGATTTCTAAAGGGGTTATACTTGGTGGGTGCCTTTGGCAGGCTCGCCAATACTGCGGACTCATCCACCGTTAAGTCCTTTACCGATTTGCCAAAGTATATGCGGGATGCTGCTTCCACCCCGTAGGCTCCCTGTCCAAGGTATATGTAATTAAGGTAAAGTTCCAAGATTTTGTCCTTTGAAAACTCCCTCTCTATTTTTATCGCCAAGAGGGCTTCCTTTATCTTCCTTGTTAGGCTTCTTTCGGGTGTTAAGAAGAGGTTTCTTGCCAACTGTTGGGTAATGGTGGAACCGCCCTGTTTGATGTCTTTTCTGGAGATGTTTACGATAAGTGCCCTTAGAATGGCTATGGGGTCTACGCCAAAGTGTTTGTAAAAGTTTTTGTCTTCTGCGGCTATAAAAGCGTACCTTGTGTGGGCGGGTATTTTATCAAGAGTAACGTAGTACCTTCTCTGGAGGGCTATGTCTCCAAAGGGTCTTCCTTTGTAGTCGTATATGACCGTTGCCTCTGGGGGTTTCCAGTCTTTTAATGCCTTAGGTGAAGGTAAGCTGTTGTATAAGGCTACCAGGATGACGAAAAGCACAAGAAGTGGAACACCAAAAAAGATAGCCAGAATTAATCCAATTTTACGCACCGCTTTTATAGACTATTTTACCATCCTTAATGGTTATAACTACCCGGCCTTTGAGGGTTTTTCCCCAGAGGGGTGTGTTTTGGGATTTGGAGAGGTTCGTTTCCTCGTTGAGGACCCATTCTTGGTCTGGGTTAAAAAGCACCAAGTTTGCTGGGGCACCTATCCTTATGCCTCTTTCCAATCCCAACAGCTTGGCAGGGTTTATGGAGAGCAGTTCCACCATTCTTTTTAGGTTTATGATCCCCCTTCTTACCAACTCTAAAGCCATAGGTAGTGCAGTCTGCAGACCTATCATGCCGGACATGGCGCTTTCCAACAGACCCTTTTCCTTTTTGGCGTGTGGGGCATGGTCTGTGGCTATGCAATCTATAGTGCGGTCCTTTATGCCCTCCAAAAGGGCCTGTATGTCCTCCTCCCTTCTTAAAGGCGGATTAACCTTGGCGTTGGCACCGCTTTTTAAAAGTTCATCCTCCTCAAAGAGAAGATGATAAGGGTTCACTTCGCAGGATATAGGTGCGGATTTTTCCTTAAAGAACCTTATTATCTCCACAGAGAGCTTGGAAGATAGGTGTTGGATGTGTATTCTTCCTTTGGTATGATAGGAGAGGATACAATCCCTTGCCACCAAAACATCCTCTGCGCTTGGACTTCTGTGGGCAATGCCGAGCAAAGAGCTAACATACCCTTCATTTATGTGCCCTCTTGCCAAGCCATCGTCCTCGCAGTGGTTCATCACCAAAAGCCCAAGCTGTCTTGCCAACCTCAGGGCTTTCTCCATAAGCCTTGAGTCCATCAAAGTAGAGCCGTCATCGGTAAGTGCCACACAGCCTGCGTTCTTTAAGGCAAAAAAGTCTGTCAGTTCCTTTCCTTGCCTTCCCTTGGTTAAAGCGCCGGCGGGCAAAACTTCGCACAATCCCACCTCCTTCGCCCTTTGGATCACATACTGGGCAACCTCCGGGCTATCTATGGCTGGCTGTGTGTTGGGCATACACACCACCGTGGTAAATCCCCCCGCTACCGCACACTTGCTACCGCTTTCTATGTCCTCTTTGTAAGTTTGTCCCGGCTCCCTAAAATGCACGTGCACATCCACAAAGGATGGACAAAGGATCAGACCCCTCCCATCTATTATTTCCGCATAAGGAAAGTTTAAGTTGTTGCCCACCGCTTTTATTTTTCCGTCTTCTATTAATAGATCTCCCACTGTGTCCAGATCTTGGCTTGGGTCTATTAGCCGGCTTCCTTTTATAAGGAGTGGTTTCATGTTTTTAAGCTCTCAATTGCCCATTTTAAGGCATCCAACACTTGGTCTATGTGTTCCTTTTCCACTACCAAAGGCATCATCAAAACCATCACATCCCCTAATGGTCTGAGGAATACGCCTTTTTCCCTGCACTTGTAAGCTACCTTAAAGCCCGTCCTTTCTCCGTAGGGAAAGGGTATTCCCTTTTCCTTGTCCTTTACCAGCTCTATGCCTGCCATAAAGCCAAGCTGTCTGACATCTCCCACAAAGTCCAACTCCCAAAACTCCTTTAGCCTTTGGCTCAGGTATTCAATCTTTGGCTGAAGCTTTTCTAAGGTTTTTTCTTCTTCAAAGACCTCAAGGTTTGCCAGGGCTACCGCACAGGCTAGATTGTTGCCCGTGTAGGTGTGCCCATGGTAAAAGTGTTTCATCTCTCCAAACTCACCAAGGAATGCATTGAAGACCTCCTCCGTGGTCAAGGTTGCCGCCAAAGGAAGATAGCCCCCCGTTAAGCCCTTCCCCAAGCACATAAAGTCTGGGCACACATCCTCTTGCTCGCAGTAAAACATAGTACCCGTCCTTCCAAAGCCCGTGGCAACCTCATCCACGATCATTAAAACCCCATACTTTTTAGTCAGTTCCCTAACGCCCTTAAGGAAGCCCTTCGGAAAGGGCAACATACCCGCTGCACCCTGAATGCCCGCCTCCAAGCTAACCGCCACTATATCGTCCCTGCTTTTTAGAATTCCTTCCAAGATTTCCAAGAGGGCATTCTTGCATTCTTCGGAGAGCCCTCCGTAGTTCTTTTTGCAAAAGATATAAGGAGAAGGAAGTTTTATGGTTTCAAAGAGTATGTCTTTGTAGGTGCCATGGAAGAGGTCAATTCCGCCCAAGCTGACCGCACCGAGGGTGTCTCCGTGATAAGCCTCAGAGAGGGTGATAAAGATCTTTCTCTTTTCTCCCTTGTTTCTCCAATACTGGTAGGCAAGCTTTATGGCAATTTCTACCGCCTCTGCACCGTCTTCGGAGTAAAAAACCTTGGTTAGGCATTTGGGAGATATCTCCACCAACCTTTTGGCTAACAGAATAGCGGGCACGTTGGAACTGCCCAGCGTGGTGGTGTGGGCAACCTTTTTAAGCTGGTCTATTAGGGCTTGGTTTAGCTTTGGATGATTGTGTCCATGCACATTGCACCAAAGGGAAGATATGGCATCTATAAACTTTCTGCCCTTTACATCGTAAAGATAAACACCCTCTCCCCTCTCAAAGATCAGGTTTTCTTCTTCCCTATAGACCTTCATCTGGGTGAAAGGATGCCAGAAGTATTCCTTATCCCACTGCTCCAAAGTGCGCCAATCCATAAGAAAAGAATTTTACATTAAAGGTGCCCTTCTAAGAACATTAATGAGGACAAACTTCGTTCCTCTCATCTACCTCATTCCAACAGTAAGGACAAAACCAACGAACCATAGGGTATCATGGAAGATATTTAAGCCTTTCCCTGAGAAATTTTTGAGGACGTCAGCGGACAGTCAGCTTAACAAAAACTTAACAATTTTCTGCTAAACTGCATTCCCACGGAGGTTTAGCATGAGAAGAACTGCTATTCTACTTTCTGCACTGTTTGGTAGCTTGGCTTTTTCTCAGGAGACACTAATAAAAGTTAGAGTAGAAGAAGAGGGTGGAAAGGAAGCTATCCTGCCGGTGGAAGTAAAAAGAAGAACTCCAAAGACGGAGACCACTGTAAAGGAGGAGGAGCTAAAAGTCAGGTCTGGTGCGGGAAGTGTAAATATCTTCAAAGCCATAGAACTCACGCCCTCCTTGAACATCCAAACGGATGATGCTTACGGTCTTGGTGGCGGAAGCATAAGACTGAGAGGCTTTGACGATACTCAAATCGGAGTAACCATTGATGACATGCCCCTGAACGACTCTGGAAACTTCAGGCTTTATCCTCATGAGTACGCAGACGTGGAAAATTTAGAGAGCATCACGGTGGAAAGAGGTGCGGTGAGCAAAAGGAACCCCTTCTACGTGGAAATAGGAGGTGCCATAAGGATCAGAACAAGACCGCCCGCCAACAAGTTTGGGATCACTCTCAGCGGAAAGTACGGTTCCTTTGACTTCAAGAGGTACTTTATAAGACTTGATACGGGATACCTTTTAGGAAACAGAAACCTTCCCAAACTGTTTGTATCTTACTCTCACACCGAAGCGGACAAATGGAAGGGTCCGGGCAAAAACCCCGAATACAGAGACCACTACACAGTAGGCATATCCCACAAAGTAGGCAGGCTCTTTTGGGAGTTTTACTACGACAAGAACGTCCAGCTAAACTACAAATACAGAGGGTTTAAATTTAGTGAACTGAGCGACGATAGAATATTCAGAAGGAGAGACTATAATGATAGACTGCTCTTTCCAAATACAGGACGTAACCTAAATGAAAACGTAAATTACTTCGAGTTTTGGAAAAACCCCTACACCAACCAACAGCTCAGGGCTAACATAGAGCTGAACATAACAAACAGTGTAAAGCTGAGCCTAAAGCCCTACATGTGGATAGGTAGAGGTTCGGGAACGAGTGCCATAATAAGCGGTGGGAACTTATTCTTCAGAGAATTCTTCAACTACACGGACAGACCGGGTGCCATAGCAGAATTGAAGTTTGAACTGCCAAAGGACTCAAGACTATTTCTGGGATACTGGTATGAGTATGCGGACCTAAAGGAGTGGCGACCATCCCGCAGAGTCGAAGTAAATCCGGACGGCACCTTCACCTTGAATAATGTAGCTAACTTTAGATACGACTTCATCCAACGCACAAAGACCACCACAAACACACCTTATTTATTCTTTGAGTCCAAGGGGCTTTTGGATAAAATGGACATCAACCTCGGAGTAAGATTTGCAAGCGTAAAGAGAGACTTTAAAAGTTACCGAACTACAGGACTCCCTTATTACCCAGAAGATGGCGTTTATGACGACCCAAGGTTAACTCTGGATCCAAGACTCTCCTACGAAAAGACCTACAGAAAGACACTTCCCAGCTTCGGGGTTGGCTATCAATTTACAAACTTTGCCTACGGTTATTTTGCCTATGCAAAGAACTATAGGGTGCCCCAGAACTTTTTAGGCGATATACCCGCAGGCGTCTCTGCACAGTTTGTGGCGGACCAGCTAAAGCCAGAAGAGGCGGACAACTACGACTTGGGCGTAAGGTTTGACTTTGATAAGTTCTACATAGCACCTTCTGTGTACTATGTGAAATACAAAAACAGGCTTATACGTATTGCTGACCCCACAGACCCGAACCTCATATACCTTAGGAACGCAGGAAAGGTGGATGCTTACGGTGCGGAGCTGGAACTGGGTTTTGTGCCCGTAAGGAGGGTAAGCATATATACATCCTTCTCCTACAACGAAGCCAAGTTTAAGGATGAGAGCTTTTACGATGGAAATAAAAAGTATAACATAAAGGATAAAACAGTGCCCGACACTCCCAAATATATGGTAAAGCTTGGCGGTAGGTTTGAACTAATGGGCTTTAGAATAAGCCCAAGCGTGCAGTACATTGGCTCAAGGTACGGAAACCTTATCAACACGGAAAAGGTATCTTCATACACTCTGGTAAATCTTAACGTGCAGAGGAGGATATACAAGGGCATAGACTTACTCGTGGATGTGGTGAATTTAACGGATAAGAAGTATGTGGGAAGGATATCTACCGGAACCACTTCCGGAACCTACTATGCTGGAGCACCCTTCACCATCTCTGTGGGACTTAGCGGGAGGTTTTAAGTATGCAAACGGTTAAGATAGCGGTCTTTATACTGATGTTCCTTGTCTTTTTCTATGGAAACTACATAGTGTTTTTAAAGCTGTTGAGCCTGAGAAAAAAGCCAAACACAGAACCTGTGGATTTGATGCGTTGGCTCTTAGACTTTAAAAAGGGTCTTTGGTTTTTGGACTTTTCTGCCACCACCTCCCCTCTCCTGGGACTTTTGGGAACGGTAATAGGCTTAATAATAGCTTTTGTGGAATTGGGAAGGAAGGGAGTGGCGGGTGCGGGTGAGATAAGCGGTGCCATAGGCTTGGCGTTGGTGGCTACTGCGGTGGGTATAGCCATGTCCCTTTGGTTTTATCTGTGGTATAAGTTCTTCATCTCAAAGCACCACCAGATAAAGGAAGAGCTAAAGATCAAGCTTTTGGAGGAGGAGTATGAAGAGACAAAGGCTTCTGTCAATGCTTGAGGAACCCGAGCAAGAAAGGGAAGAGATACAAATAATCCCAATGATAGACATAATGCTCTTTTTGCTCACCTTCTTTATTCTCTACACTTTGAACGTCTTTCCCATGCTCTTTCAAAACCTAAATCTTCCCGTCTCTTCCACCCTTGAAACCGCCCAAGTGAAAGAGCCCCTTAAGGTTTACATAAGCAAAGACGGGGACGTAGAAACTGAGAAGGTAGGGAAGGGACTTCAAGCCCTAAAGTCCCACCTAAAGGGTATAACCCAAAAGGATCAACTGGTGGTGGTTATAGTGGCAGATAGAGATTCAAAGGCTCAGCACCTTATGAATGTAATAGATGTATTAAAGGAGGAGGGAATCTCCAAGATTGCCATAGCGGGTGAGAGAAAATGAACGCGGAGCTAAAAAGAGAGAGGTTGTTTACCCTTTTTAGTTCTTTTGTTTTTTCTTCCTTTTCAGCTGTGGCGGTAGCGTTCCTCTTCTCAAGGCTCACCCTTTACTCTTTGCCAGAAACTCCTCAGCAGGTGGTGGAGGTGATAAGCCTCCCCATTCTGGAGCAAAAGCCCCAAAGCCCACCTCAACAACAAAGGGTTGAAAGACAAACACAGCGGGAACCAAAGAGGGAAAAGATGGAAAGAAAAACCCAAGAGAAATCTCCACAACAGCCACCAAAAGCGCAGGAGCAAAAGTTAAAAGAAGAGCCAAAGAGAGAGACCCCAGTCCAAGAGAGCCCAGTGGCGCAGGAGGTTAAACCTTTGACCACTCAGGAGGTAGGCACAAGAGAAACTCCAAGGGAGGAGAAGGGGATAACTGGTGGAGAGGCTAACAGGCAGGTGGAAGCTCCTCACAGTGGAGAGGCTCAAAGACAGGAGGTAGCTCCTCGCGAAAGGGTGGAGAGCCAACCGCAGGTTCAAGAAAAAAAGTCCACCTCGTCCCCTCCTGCAGACCAACTGAGCGGATACTTTGCCCTGGTGAAGGTTATAATAGAGTCCGAAAAACGCTACCCAGAAGAGGCAAAGAGGAGGGGAGAGGAGGGCACAGTGGTGGTTAGCTTTACCATAGATGAATCTGGAAATCCCGTCAATGTAAGGCTTGTAAGCTCCAGCGGAAGTCCCTCCATAGACAACGAAACCCTCAGGCTCATAAGGAGTCTAAAGTTTCCTCCTCCTCCAACTGGAAAGCCCGTCAACCTGAGGGTGGAAGTAGAGTATCAGCTAAGGAGGTAAAGACATGCTTACAAGAAGAGAGTTCGTAAGCGTACCCCTGCTGTACTTAATTGCCAGGAACTTAGAAGCCTTTGCCAGCGACACACCCGAAGTCTTTCCCCAGGGCGTTGCAAGCGGAGACCCTACCCAGGACAGTGTGGTGTTATGGACGAGGATTGAGCCGAGGGTCCACGAAAGCATGAAAAGGGACCTGGTGCTTGAGATATCCACAAAGCCTGATTTTTCAGAGGTGGTCCAAGTTCGTGTCCCTGCAGACAGAATAAACCCCTCAAGGGACTACACGGTAAAGCTTACCATAGATGGATTAAAGCCAGGGGGCACTTACTATTACCGCTTTGTGTACGCAGATGTTCCATCTTTGACGGGAAGGTTCAAAACACTGCCCGCTGGAAGCCCGGAGGAGTTTAGGTTTGCCTTTGTTGTCTGCCAAAACTATGCGGACGGCTACTTCTCCGCCTTTAGGCACATTTCCCAAGAGGACGTAGGTTTTGTGGTGCATCTGGGAGACCAAATTTACGAGAAAATCTACGGACCGCCAAGGGTGCCCGGAAGGGACCTGAACCTTCCCTCCGGTGGGAAAATAGCCCTCACCTTAGAGGACTACCTTTACCTTTACAGAACCTATCTTTCTGACAAGGACTACCAGCTTGCCCGTGCTATGCATCCTTTTATATACATCTGGGATGACCACGAGTACGCCAACGATTACTCCTACGACTACGAGGGAGGCTACTACCTGTTGCCCGGACACCCCTTTTACAGGAAAAAAGCCCAGAGCTTGGCACTAAGGAGGATAGCCATACAGGCATGGCTTACCTACACACCCGCCAAGGTAAAGTTAGACCTAAACTCAAGGGATCCATTGAAGTGGATAACCATATACAGGGACTTCAAGGTAGGAGACCTCCTTCACTTGATATGCACCGACGAGAGGTCCTACAGGACACCTCAACCTTGTAATAGGAGGTATGCGGACCCAGGCTGTCCCGAACAGAGAAAAACCTCCATGCTGGGAAAGGAACAAAAGGCTTGGTTTTTCAGAAAGCTGGAAGAAAGAGGCTACCACTGGAAAGTTTGGGCAAACGAGGTTCAGTTCGTTCAGGGTAGGGTCAACGGACTCTTTGGTTCTTTGGATGCTTGGGATGGCTACGCAGGAGAGAGGGAAGAGATCCTCAGGTTTTTAGAGTCAAAGGCTATAGACAATCTGGTTATCATAACGGGGGACAGGCATGCGGGGCTGGTGGCAGAGGTCCCAGACAAGTTTGAAGGAGACTATCAAAAGGTTCTTGCGATGGAGTTTATGGCGCCAGCCATTTCCTCCATCAGTGCCGCAGAGACCACCTGGTGGAAAGATTACGGCGTGTCAAACCACGTGGAGTTTGCCCAAGCGGAAAAGAACCAAAACCCTTGGACTAAGTATCTAGAGCATAAAATATGGGGCTACTCGGTCCTTACGCTTACAAAGGATAGGGCTGTGGGAGAGATGTTCTTCGTGGATAAGTACAGGAAGGATGCGGAAAAAGAGAGGGCAGTTAGGGCAGTTTATGAAAGAGGAAAGCGGATAACTTTGCTGTAAACTGATTTTTGCTATAGCACAAAAGGAAGGCAAGGGATTATAATTTTTCCTGTGCGTATTAGGATTGCCCATAGCCCAGATTCAGACGATGCTTTTATGTTCTATCCTCTCACTGCGGGGGTCATAGACACGGAAGGTTTAGAGATAGAGCACGTTTTGGCGGATATTGAGACCCTCAATCAACGTGCCCTGGAGGGGACCTACGAAGTTTCTGCGGTTTCTTTTCATGCATACCCATACATAGCGGACAAATACTTAGTGCTTCCGAGCGGTGGTAGTGTGGGGGATGGCTACGGTCCCTTGGTTGTGGCAAAGGAGGAGTTAAAGAGCTTGAAGGGGGAAAGGGTCGCAGTGCCGGGGAAATTGACCACTGCCTACTTGGTTTTAAAGCTTTATGAACCGGACTTTGAGCCGGTGGTTATACCCTTTGACAAAGTGCTTGACGCAGTGCTTTCGGGGGAGGTAAAGGCGGGCTTGGTGATCCACGAAGGACAACTGAGCTATAAAGATAAGGGACTAAGCAAGGTGGTTGATTTGGGTGAGTGGTGGAAGGAAAGCTTTGGTTTGCCTTTGCCCTTGGGTGGCAATGTGGTTAGGAAGGACTTGGGAAAGGAGGTCATCCAAAAGATAGAAAGGCTTATGAGAAAGAGCGTAGAGTACGCCTTGTCCCACCCGGAGGAAGCCCTAAAATACGCAAGGGAGTACGCAAGGGACATAAAGGAAGACACAGAAAAAACAAAAAAATTTGTAAGCATGTATGTGAATGAGAGGACAATAGATTACGGAGAGGATGGCAGGAGGGCGGTGAGGCTACTTTTGAGCCTTGGCTACCAAAGGGGGATTATAGAGGTCCCTCCACCGGAGGTGATATTTTCCGACGAGGTTTAAATTTTAAAGAATGCCCATAGACCAGCTTGGAAGAGAGCTAAAGGACCTGCGAGTATCGGTAACAGACCGGTGCAACTTTAGATGTCAGTTTTGTATGCCAGAGGGGGAACATTATGAGTTCTTCAAAAGGGAAGAGATTCTGAGCTTTGAGGAGATCGCAAGGGTGGTGCGTATAGTCAAAGGGCTTGGGGTTAAAAAGGTAAGGCTTACCGGCGGAGAGCCACTTCTTAGAAGGCATTTAGAAAAATTATTAGCCCTCATAAGCCAAGAGGTAGAAGACATAGCCCTTACCACCAACGGCTTTTTGTTAGGAGACAAGGTCCAAGATTTAGCTTTGGCAGGGTTAAAGAGAGTAACTGTGAGCCTTCCTTCTTTGAGGGATCAGACCCTTTCTAAGCTTGTGGGAAGGGATGTTAAAGTGGGTCAGATTTTAGAGGGCATACACAGAAGCTTGGAGCTTGGGCTTTCGGTCAAGGTAAACGTATGCGTGGTGAGGGATATAAACGACGATGAAATTTTAGACTTTATAGAGTTTTTCAGACCCTTGGGGGTGGAAGTTAGGTTTATAGAGTTTATGGATGTGGGAACTTTAAACGGATGGTCCCTTGAACGGGTCTTTTCCGCCAAGGATATTATCAACGCCATCTCCCAAAGGTACAGAGTAAAACCCATCGGAAGGCAAAGGAAGGGAGAAACTGCAGAGAGGCTTATGCTGGAGGATGGCTACAAGTTTGGGATAATAGCGTCTGTAACCCAGCCCTTCTGTGGGGAGTGCAATCGTTTGAGGCTAACCGCAGATGGCAAGCTTTTCACGTGCCTCTTTGCAAGCGACGGCTATGACCTAAAGAGCCTTCTAAGGGGTGGCGCAAGGGACGAGAAAATAAGGGATTTTATAGTGGCCCTTTGGGAAAAAAGAAAGGACAGGTATTCAGAGGAAAGGCTTGAGCTTTTGGAAAAGGGCATAAAGCCCAAAAAAGTGGAGATGTTTAAGTTAGGGGGATGAAGAAGGAAAAGACAGTCTTCGTTTGTCAGGAGTGTGGATACTCCTCCACCAAGTGGTTTGGAAGGTGTCCTTCCTGCGGTGCTTGGAACAGTATGGTGGAAGAGAGGGAAAGGGTTGCCACCAAGACCCTTGGTCCTGCCATGACCTACAAGCCCTTACCCATGTGGGTGGAGGAGGACCTAAAAAGGCTATCTACTGGCTTTGAACAGATGGACTTAGCATTGGGTGGAGGGCTTGTAAAGGGGCAGGTTTTGCTGATTGCAGGGGAGCCAGGTATAGGAAAATCTACCCTGCTTTTGCAGTTGGCGGAAAAATACTCAAAGGCTTACGGAAAGGTGCTGTATGTATCTGGGGAAGAGTCGGGCAGTCAGATAGGAACGAGGGCAAAAAGGCTAAAAGTGGAAGGGGAAAACCTCTACCTTTTGCCCGAGACTGAGCTTGAGTATATTTTGGAAACCATCCAAGAGCTAAAGCCAAGCCTTTTGGTGGTGGATTCTATACAGACCATTCATTCTTCCCAGTTGGAATCTGCACCCGGTTCAGTGGCACAGGTTAGGGAGTGTGCATACAAGCTGGCAGAGTTTTGCAAAAGAAGGGACATCCCAGTGTTCATAGTAGGACAGATCACCAAGGAGGGAAGCATTGCAGGTCCGAAGGTTCTGGAACATCTGGTGGATACAGTCCTTTATTTTGAAGGAGAAAGGTTCAGCTTTTACCGAGTTTTAAAGGTGGTTAAGAATCGCTTTGGTGCAAGTGGGGAGATGGTAGTTTTTAAGATGACGGAAAGGGGATTGGAGGAGGTGCCCGAGCCCTCAGCCCTATTTTTGCAAGAGAGAAGGGCAAGCCCGGGCAGTGTGGTATTTCCTCACACGGAGGGCAACAAGCCGGTGCTTTTGGAGGTGCAAGCCTTAGTCATAGACGCCCTGTACACAACACCTCAGAGAAGGACCCAGGGCTATGATATAAACCGCCTTGCCCTCATCCTTGCGGTCCTTGAGAAGGAGGCTAAAATATTCACAAGGGATAAAGATGTCTTTGTGAACGTGGTGGGAGGTATGCAGATCGTGGAGCCTGCGGGGGACCTGGCGGTAGCCTTAGCCATAGCATCCTCCGTGAAAGGAAAAGAGCTGGGGGATGTGGTGGTCTTTGGAGAGCTGGGCTTGGGTGGAGAGGTCAGGGCGGTGCATTTTCCGGAGATGAGACTAAAAGAGGGCAAACGCTTTGGCTTTAAAAGGGCAATGGTTCCAAAGGGCAACATCCTTGAGATGGATGATATGGAAATATACGCAGTTTCCCACATAAAAGAAGCCCTTGAGCTTTTGCTATGAAGGTGCTTTTGGTGGAAGATGACCGGCTTTTGGGGGAGAGCCTAACAGAGTACTTGCAGTCGGAGGGATTTATTACAGATTGGGTGTATGACCCAAGGGAGGTTATGGACCTCTTGGAGGTATCTCGCTACGACGTGATCGTCCTTGACCTGATGATGCCACACATAGGGGGTGAGGAGCTTATAAAGGCTATCAGAGAAAAGGACAAAGAAACTCCCATCCTTGTTCTTACCGCCAAGCAAAGGCTTGAAGACAAACGCACCTGTTTTGAGCTTGGGGCAGATGACTATCTAACAAAGCCCTTTGAGATGGAGGAGCTGATCTTGAGGCTAAAAGCCCTATACAGAAGGAAAAACCCGCAGGATGTGGTGGTTATTGACGAAGTGGAGGTCTGCTTTAGCAAAGAGATGGTAAAGGTGAAGGGAAAGCCCATTTCTTTGAGCAAAAAGGACTGGCTTGTTTTGAAGTTTTTGGTGGAAAACAGGGGGCGCTTTGTCTCCCAAGAAGAAATCCTTAACTATGTGTGGGGTGACGAACCGGTGGGGGAAGATGTAGTGAGGGCACACGTAAAGAACCTTAGAAAGTTGCTACCGGAAGGATTTATAAAGACCATGAAAGGAAGGGGATACCGCGTTGGGTGAAAGGCTAAAGCTTATGCTAATTTTCCTTTCCCTGATCACCGTCGGCTTTATAGCGTTGAACATTCTTGTGTTCTTTGAACTAAAAAGAACAGTAGAGGAAGGCATCTACTTTAGGGCATACTCCCATTATCTTCTTTACACCATAAGCAAAAACCATAGGGGAGATGAATACTTCCTTGTCTCCGAGGAAATTCCAACGGGCTTTTCCTTTTCCTTTAGGGACCCTTCCGACCCTTCTAAAAATGTCTATGTGGCTGTGAGGGAAGAGTATTTAAAGGAGAGCATAAAGCCGAGCCTAAAGAGATTATTCTTTTTTCAGTTTTTGCTGATCTTTTCTTTGATTTTGGTCTATCAGTTGGCTTTGGAAAAACTTTGGAGAAATGTAGAAGAGGGCAGGGAGTTTGGTAGGTTTTTAATAAAGTCCATAAGCCACAAGCTTGGGAACTTTCTGGCGGTTCAAAAGACAAACCTTAACCTTTTGCAAAAAACCAACTCTCCTCAAGCCTTAGGTAGGATGCAAAGGAGTATAAAGAGGCTTGAGAAGGACGTTAGCTTGATCCTCAGGCTATCGGAGGAAGAACTAAAGCCTGTCAAGGTTTGGGTGGATTTCTGGAGTGTTCTGGAGAATGTGCTTAGCTTTTTTGAGGATGAGGTAAAGGAAAAAAAATTTATCTTTAGGAAAGGAAAAGATCTTTACTTGCATACGGACGAACGAATTCTGGAGGACGTGCTTTATAACCTCCTTAGCAACGCCATAAAGTATTCAAAGAGCTTTATACATTTGAGGATCTCCGTGGGCAAGGACCGAGTGCTCTTCAGCGTAAGAAATGACTTTGTGGAAAATGCTAAGAGAGGCATGGGCTTAGGGCTAAGGCTTTTGCAAAGGCATGCCCAAAGGATGGACAGTGAGTTATTTATCCGCATAAAAAAGCACTACAGTGCCCACCTCTGCTTTAGGGAGTTTAGAGTAATTTAAGTCTTTCCTCTTGACCTATAACAGAGGATGTAAGATAATCTTTTAAGTGAAAAGCGTAAGGAAAGGTCGGTGCCTAAAGGGTGAGCTAAGGGTTCCCTCTGACAAATCCATCTCCCACAGGGCGGTTATACTGCCAGCTTTGGCGGAGGGAGAAAGCTACGTTCAAGAGTGGCTTTTGTCCAAAGACACCTTGGCAACCCTTAACATAATAAGAGCTTTGGGTGTTAAAGTCCGGTACAAAAATGGCACTTTAAGGATAAAGGGTTCAAACTTTGAGCTTTTGGAACCTCAAAGGGTTCTTGACGCAAAGAACTCGGGCACCACAGCCCGGCTCATGCTCGGCGTCTTGGCTACTCAGAGGTTTTTTGCGGTCCTCACGGGAGACCAAAGCCTAAGAAGAAGACCTATGCTCAGGGTGGTGGAACCTCTAAGAAGGATGGGTGCCCACTTGGATGGCAGAGAAGGGGGAGACAAGCTACCCATTGCCATAAGGGGTGGAGCACTAAAGGGCATATCCCTCTTTAACAAAAAGGCATCTGCCCAGGTAAAATCCTGCGTACTTCTAGCTGGGTTAAGGGCAGAGGGTATTACAGAGGTGTATGAGCCCTACCTCTCTCGGGACCACACTGAAAGGCTACTTTCTGCAATGGGTGTAAAGCTCATCTCCTACGATGGAAAGGATGGCAGGGTTGTAAAGCTGGAGGGAGGGCAGACCTTGAAGGCTACGGAGATCCTTTGTCCTGCGGACCCATCCTCCGCCGCCTTTTTCACTGCGGGTGCGGTCCTCTTGGAAGGTAGCGAGATTCTGCTTAAAGATGTCCTTGTAAATCCTACAAGGGATGGCTTTTTTAGAAAGCTAAGACAGATGGGTGCCCATGTGCAGTATGAAAACCTGAGGGAAATATCCGGCGAGCCCGTTGCAGATGTGTATGTCAAATACTCGGGAGGGCTAAGGGCGGTGGATGTTCATCCTGAAGAGGTCCCAAGCCTTATTGACGAAATCCCTATACTTGCAATAGTTATGGCCCACGCACAGGGTGTTTCTACCGTCAGGGGAGCGGGAGAGCTTAGGGTAAAAGAGAGCGACCGTATAAAGGCAATCGTGGAGAACCTAAGAAGGATGGGTGCCAAGGTAGAGGAGTACGAAGATGGCTTTTCTATTGAGGGAGGAACTCCCTTACGAGGTGCCCTCATAAAAACCTACGGAGACCACAGAATAGCCATGAGCTTCACCATCGCTGGGCTTACCGCAGAGGGAGAAACCCAAATAGACGATCCAGAGTGTGTGGCGGTCTCATACCCTAACTTCTTCCAAGACTTAGAAAGGCTGACATGCTGAGGAAACTACTCTTTGAAGATATTCAATACAAAGTCGTATCCCTCATTGTGGGCTTTTTACTGTGGTCTGCGGTAAATTTTGGAACGAGGGCAAGCCTATCTATGGAAAAAGAGGTAGAGCTGAAAAACGCCCAAAACAACTATGCCTACAAGCTATCAAGAAAAAAGGTCAGGATGAAGGTTAGCTTTGTGGAAAGACTCGTTTCAGAGACTGCCTTGGAAAACCTACAGCCCTTTGTGGATGTTAGGGGTTTGAAAACCGGAAGGTATTTGTTAAAGGTAGAAGTGAGGAACCCTTATAAATTCTTAATGCTTGTGGATAAAGTGGAGCCGGAAAGGATTGAAGTTATTATTCAGGAAGCCCCCCAAAGGGGGGAAAGATAGTTTTATCCGCAGGAGAAGCTGTTTCCGCAACCGCAGGTGCCAGTGACGTTGGGGTTCCTGATGGTGAATCCACCGCCCATAAAGTCCATAACATAGTCCAGCTCTGCGTTATTTACATAGGGCATGGAGAATTGGTCTATGGCTATCTTAAGCCCGGGGTATTCAAAGACGAAGTCTGTTTCTTCTATGGTGTCGTCAAAGCCCATGGCATACTGAAAGCCAGAGCATCCGCCGGGAACGACCCTTATCCTGAGGATGGGCTCCTCTATGTTGTTTTCCTTTGCTATGCGTGTTACCTCCTGAACAGCCCTTTCGGTGGCAAAAAAGTTGTAGGTTACGTTTTGCATGACTTACCTCCTTAAAGGTTTTAGTTATAAGATAATATCACTTTCATAGAATGCAATATGATGGTTATCACCTAATCCCTGCCAAGCTTTCCAATATGTATCTAAAACTCTTTGGATCTATAAGCTTTATGCCCACCCTATCTGCCCACCGATGCAGCCCTTCATCTCCCGTTACCAGGATGGCGTCCAGTTCGTAAGCGAGCAGTAAAACATCCGCATCCTCCTTGCTGTCTATTATGCCAACCCTCAGGGCTTCTCTGTATTTTTCCCTGAGTTTGGTTATTACTCTACCCGTTTCGGTTTCTGTTAGCCTTCCTGCCTCTCTTGTGTGCTCTTCTGCCACCCTCAAGCCCTTGTTTATTCTGTATCTGACCTCCTCTATGAATTCATACAAAAACTCCGCCGGGATCATAAGGTTATATCTCCTTGGGGAACGTATTCGCACCACCAATTCAAACTTGGGCTTTAGCTCTCCAAGAGAGACCATCTTGTTGAACTCTTCATAAACCGAAAGGGGCATATAAAACTGAGCCTTTGAGTGATAAGCCAAAGAGAGAAAGTTCTCTATGGCACCCAGCTGATCTCTTTCAAACTGAGAATACACATCCGGGTTTGTAAATACGCTTGTATCAAGCACGAAAATTTCCATGTCTGATTAAAATTATACCTAAAACCCTATGAAGGTATTTGGCAGGATAAGGCATGGGCTGTTTTATAGGTTTTTTAGCAGGGTTCAACTTCTGTAGTTAAGAAGTTGAAGCTTTGAGAGTAAAGGAGATGAATAGGGGACAGCAAGAGGGTTCTTGAAAATCAGGGGTTTTAAAGAGCTGGTAAGAAACTAACAGAGTTTTGCAAGAGTGGTAAAATAAAAGGTATGAACAGGGGAGAGGTAATTTATACAGCTGGTTGGGTGGTTGGCTATGTAATAGCCTGCGTCTTTTATATCTACATTTCTAAGGATAATGAGTATACCATGGCACAATACATAGACAATTTTAAATCGCTAGGGGCAGTTTATATACTTGCTTATCTTTTGTCTTTAGTGTTGTTTTCAGACGTTTTTAATAACTATTTTGAAAAAACAAAATGGGTTGGACTAAAAGGGCATTTTTGAGTGTTTACGTGATGGGGTTTTTGATTGCTATTTTGGTGACCTTTTTTGGCGCTTCGTTCTTTCCATTTAACCTTTTTGGCAACAATTTCCTTTCCATTTTATTTTCGGCATGGACCTTAATTGCTATACCTGTTGCTGTAGGCCTGTTTATTGTGCAACTATTTGCAGAAGCTCTGGGAGTAGAATACAGTTGATTAAGAGATTTGCTTATTGTGGTTGGCTACCAAAAGAGGGTTTAAAATAAAAGCATGCGTTTTTATGGTATTCCATCCGAAGACCGGGCTTTGGAGCTTTTGGCAGGGATGCCAGGGGGAAGGTGGGTGTTTGTGGAGAACTCCACACAGACGGAGTTAGATTTAGAGCAGGCGAGGGAAAAACTGAGGGAGGTCTTTTTGCTAATAAAGGGCTGGAAAGAGAGCAACAAATACATTCCGCAAACTACTACCTTTATTTTTGTGCATACGCCCGATCAGCCCAAGCACTTTAAGATCTATGACCTTTCTTCCCTTGGCTGTAGTGTCAGTCTCAACCCGCCAAGGTGGGAATGCTATCTCCTTGAGAACAAATAAAAGAATATCCCAACCACAGGAAAGACAACCATCAAGAGGGCGGAGAGCTTGTAGTCGTTGCCCGTCAGGAGCATAAAAAGGCTCCAGACCCAAAGCCCGGTGGTGGATGCTATACGCTCGCTCAGAGAAAGAAAGGACATACGAAGGGAGACAGTTTCCAAAGGAAAAAGCTCCAAAAGTAGAACCCTTGAGGTAGTCCAAAGGTGAGAAAGGGAAAGTCCACCTAAAAAGCCTACAAAGAGTAGCAGTTCCCTTGGTGTTGAATATAAAACAATCAAAAACAAAGACCAAAGGATGAAACCCAGGGGAAATAACCGCCTTGCCTTTAGTCTGTCCGTTAGTTTTCCAAAGAGCAGTCCGCCAAAGACACCACCCAAGGCAGAAAGCCCGATCACTCTGTATATTTCCCGCTCCTCCAGACCATAGGCATGCTTTAGGTATATGCCCATCATAGCAATTAACATGTTTGCCACTTCCGTCAGGCTAAGAATGGCAAGGACCAAAAGCAAAAACCTCCTGTCCTTTAGCTCTTTTCGTAGGCTTATGGTGGTTTTTTGGGGTGGGTTTGGAAGAAGAAAGATGGCTGGCAAGGAGAGGAAGAGAAAAATTAGGGCGGTTTGGTAAAAGACCTCCGGCACCTCTAAAAATTCTGCCAGAAAGAGAAGGCTAAGGGCAGAGCCAAGGTATCCAAAGGCAACGCCCACGCCAGAGGCAGTTCCCTTGCTTTCAAAACCACCAAGCAGTGAATTGTAAAAGACCATAGCCTGCTGGTGAAAGACCGCCATCAAAAGATAGAGAAAAAGGTTCAAAGCGGGCATGTGGAGGGTAAAGCTAAGAAGGATGCCAAGGACTGTGGTCAAGAGGGTAAAGAGAACAAAAAACCGCTTGCGGTATGCCCTGCTGTCTGCAAGCTTTGCAAGGGGGACCGCCATAAGAAAGGAGAGAAAAAAGGCAAAGCCATAGAGGGTAGAGTAAAGCTTGGGGTCTATATGCTTGGTAATGTACAGTGGATAAAAGGTAGAAAAGACAATTGCACCAAGGATGGTTTCTCCTATATCATAGAGGGCAAAGGAAAGAACTCTTCTCAAGTTGAATATATTATAAAGGTTTTCCTTTTTCCCTTTACCTTGCTTGCGGGAATGTCTTCGCCCTTGAGGAGTTTTTCATAAACCTTTCTTTTTTCTTCGCTCTTTAGGGCAAAGACCACCACGCAGGAGGAGTTTAGGTATTGGTAGCTCAAGGAAACTCTTTGGGTGCCATCTGGAGCAATGGAGGTGCAAACCCTTGGAGTTATGGTAAGGCAGGGGGAGTTGGGAAAGAGGGATGCGGTGTGTCCGTCCTCTCCCACTCCAAGCAGGCACATATCCAAGCTCTGGGGAAGCTTTTGGGAGTAATCTACGCAGGCGTCCCTCAAGGGCAGTTCTGTATTCACATAGATTATCTTTGCCTTAGCTCCGAGGTTTTCCCGAATGTTTTTATAGTTGCTTTGGGGAGAATTTAGGGGCACAAACCTTTCGTCAGTTAAATAAAAGTAAAGCCTTTCCCAAGGAAGGCATTCAAGGGAGAGCATCCTGTAAAAGGGCATGGGTGTTTTTCCGCCCGCAAGGGCAATATGCACATCTTCCTTATTCTTCAAAAAGATTTTTATCAGTCTAACAAATAACCTTAAAAGCTTTTTCTCCATCAGAGGAACCAACTTCTCCCATCCCTCTGTATAAACTCTATGGCAAAGTCTGGCAGTTTGCCACGGGGATAGATTTGTGGGTTTTCTTCGGAAGAAATCATAGGTTCCACCTTTTCCCACATTGTTTCTATCTCGTCCGCCCTTATGAAAAGACTCTGGTCTGAGTCAAGGATGTCTTCCAAGAGGGTCTCGTAAGCCTCCGGTAGGGGCTGTCCTAGGGATTCTTCCAAGTCATACTTCATGGTGGTTTCCACGGGGCAGGCTATAAAGCGACCAGTGGGTGGTCTCAGCTCAAAGGATATGCTGAGGAAGTTTCTGGGTGCCACCTGAAAAACTATTCTGTTCTGCTTGGGCATACAGTCCAGGAGGGAGACAAAGCTCTTGGGTATCTCCCTAAAGACTATAGTTATTTGGGTTAGCTTTCTGCCGAGGGCTTTTCCAGTCATAAAGTAAAAGGGAACGCCCTGCCATCTTAAGTTTTCAATGTATCCCTTTGCTACCACTAAGGTTTTGGTCTTTGAGTCCTCCTTTGAGTATCCTTCATACTGTCCTTTTATAAACTCAGAAAAGCTTAAACTTCTCAACAGCTTGACTTTTTCATCCCTTATGAATTGGAGAGCCATGGCACAGGGTGGTTCCATGGTGGTAAAGGCAAGTATCTGCAAAAGATGATTTTGGAGCATGTCCCTTATGGCTCCCACCTTGTCGTAAAATTCTATGCGATTGTCTGCATCCACATCTTCCAAAGCCACGATCTGCACGTGGTTTATAAAGTTTCTGTTCCATACGCCCTCAAAGATTATGTTGGAAAACCTCAAGGAAAATATGTTTTGCACCGTGTCCTTTCCCAAGAAGTGGTCTATTCGGTATATTTCCTCCTCCACAAAAAACCTGTAGAGAAGGCTGTTTAGCCTTCTGGCAGATTGCAGGTCAAAGCCAAAGGGCTTTTCCACCACCACCTTTCTTGGGTTTGAAAAGTTCCTGAGGAGCCTTCCAAGGTTGAGTATGGTATCCTCGTAAAGAAAGGGAGAGAGGAAAAGGTAAAAGATCAGCTCATAGCCTTTTAGCTTTTGTAGTTCTTCACCGAGTTTTTTGTAATCTTCCCAATTGACCGCGTCAAGGGGTATAAAATGGCAGAGTTTGGTAAAGCCCGCGTCCAAATTACAGGCAACGCTCTCCCAGTCCTCCCTCTTGGAACGGGCTATGGAATAGACCACCTTTAGGTCATCCCTACGCTTTACGATCTTTGCTAAGGCAGGAAAGAGCTTTTTTCTTGCCAAATCTCCCGTGCCACCAAATATAAAAAGGGCTTTGAGCTTACTCATTCTTCTTTATATCATGCCTTCCAAACTGATACCTAAGCACCGCCAAGAGCCTGTCTCTGAAGGAGTTTTCTTGCCTTGACCTAAAACGCATAAAAAGGGAAAGGGCTATAACAGGCACCGGCACTTCCAACTCCACCGCTGATAAGGTGGTCCATCTTCCTTCGCCCATGTCCTCCACATAGGGCTTTATGTCCTCCAGCGTGCCAAATTCCTCAAAGGACCTTTGGGTTAACTCCATAAGCCAAGACCTTATCACACTGCCCGTGTTGTAGATGCGTGCCACCTCCTTTAGGTCGTAGTCAAAAGGGCTTTCCTTCAACAGTTCAAAGCCCTCACCTATGGCTTGCATCATAGCATACTCTATGCCGTTATGTACCATCTTTGCAAAGTGTCCCGCACCAGATATGCCCAAATAGGCATAACCCTCTCCTTGGTAGGAAAGTTCTTTCAGTATTGGTTCCACAAAGTCAAAGGCTGGCTTGTCTCCTCCCACCATCAGGCAGTATCCAAGCTCTTCTCCATAAACGCCACCGCTCACTCCCACGTCCAAAAAGTGTATTCCCTTAGCCTTAAGGCTCTCATACCTCCTTTGGGATTCTTTGTAGTGGGAGTTCCCGCCATCTATGACTATGTCTCCCCCTTCCAAAAAATCTTCAAGCTGTCTTAAAACATCATCCACCGCAGAGTGGGGAACCATAATCCAAACTACCCTCCTGCCCTCAAAGAAGTCCTTTACCTTGGAAAGGCTGTCAAAGGTCAAAAAGTGCTGGCTTGCAATCTTGCGGTTTTCTTCCTTTGGGTCGTAGCCTCCCACCTTATGCCCTCTTTGGGCTAACCGCTTTCCCAAACCTTTTCCCATCCTCCCAAGTCCTACAAAAAATATCTCCGCCATAGGAGCCCTCCCGCCCTTATTTTAGCTTTTCCACCTCTTGAAAAGCTCATGCTCTATCCTTAGGGCATCCAATACCTTACCCACTACAAAATCCACCATTTCCTGCACGCTTTTGGGTTTGTGATAAAAAGCGGGGCTTGCGGGGATGATTATGCCACCCGCCCTTGCTACCCGTAGCATGTTCTCTATGTGGATGACCGAGTAGGGAGCCTCCCTTATGAGCAGAACAAGGGGCACCCTCTCCTTGAGGGCGGTTTCGCAGACCCGGTGGATAAGGTTTTGATTTATGCCATTGGCAACGGAGGAAAGGGTGCTCATAGAGCAGGGTGCCACCACCACACCTTTATATTTGATGAGCCTAGAACCGCTGGCTATTCTGTCTCCCACAGCCCTTTCAGAAACGAGCCTTACCTTGGGAAACTTCTCTTGGAGGTCCCTAACGGAGAGCTCAAGCTCCTCCTTTAGCACCAAAGCACCCGCACTGGATACTATGAGGTCTATTTGAAAGCCCTTTTCGTACAGAACCTCCAAAAGCCTGAGCCCGTATATGCTTCCGCTGGCACCTGTGATGCAAAGGACTATACTTTCCAACCTTCAGCCTGCCTTAAAGCCCAAGAAAAACCCACCCGCAAAGGCTGACGAAAAGGCAACGGTCTTTAGGGCACCTTTTACAAAGGCATCAACACCGTGAAAGAGGGATTTAAAGAGCACCCAAAACTGCTCCCAGTTTATGTCAATAATTCCCTTGCTCTGAAGCCAAAGAAGGGAAAGAAGGTAGAGCCCGACGAACATGAGAAATAGGTTTATGAGTTTTTTTACCGCGAAGCCCACCACAAAGCCCGCAAAGCCCGCATAACCCAAGTCTGTAAGCAAGTTTTCCCAGTTCATTGGTACCTAAAGACGCTAGGATTAAGTATGTCCGGATAGTTGGTGGTCATCTCATAGTCAAAGAGCTGTTTCCTGATACGCTCCAAATCCCTCTTTTCTGGCTTGAAGGGATAGCTCTTTATATCTGTGGGGGAGCTGTCTCCGAAGGGCCTGTTGCAGGCAACCTCTGTGGTCTTTCCTCTGCAGCCGGAGGTCATGAAGGGTCTTCCGCTCCAAAAGAGCTCTTCAAAGGTGTCTTTGTCAATGCCAAAGTCTATAACCTGACCCTTCTCGTTGAACTTCATATCCTCGTATCGGGCTATTCTGTTGTCTATTAAATACCTTGCAAACTGAACCCTTCTGTATTGAGGTGCAGGACAGGGCTTTTCTTTTTCCATCATAGAACCTTCCTCTAGCCAGAAGGAGAAAAGGTGCGTCCTTGCTCCCAAATCCCTGACCTTTTGTATGGTTTCTATCATCTCCTGTTCTGTTTCTCCCAAGCCCACAATCAGATGACATCCCACGTAGCCATCACCCATAACCTCACAAGCCCACTCCAAGACCTTCCAGAAGGTTTCCCACTTGTGAGGGCTGTTCATGGGTTTGCCCCTCAACCTTTCAAAGATCTCTGGCGTCGCACAGTCTATGGCAACGGTAACGGTGTCTGCACCCAACTTTTTATAATCCAGTATATCCTGATAGGTAGTTCCCGTGGCATTTATGAGTAAAGAGACAAATATCCTATCTCCCAGCCTCCTTAAAACCCTTTCTAAGACCTCTTTGGTGTCCCTTATAGCCCTCGGGTGGGTGATCTGGGCTATACAGAGCCTCTCCACATGCACTACTTTTTCTGCCCTGTCTATGATCTCATCCAAGGCAACTGTAGGCCACTCAACCCTTATGAAGTTCTTCTTTGAATACTCCACTTCCCTTGCCTTTTGAAGCCCACAGTAGGCACAGGTAGCATGACATCCGGAAGGATAGGTCAAAAGGGTGTTTATGCAACTGAGCTTAGTGTTTCTGTAAAACTGCCCGGGCACAAGCCCTAAGGTCATGGCGGCAGCCATGCTTATCTGAAGGTATTCTGGGCTCTCCTTTCGAACGGTAAGGCTCTCCAAAAGACTCCTGTGCATCCTTCACCTCCTGTGAAGTAATTATAACCCGTCTTATAATTTATCTACGTGGCACGTGAATGTTTAATACTGCTTGACTTATACAAAATAAACAAACAGGGCTTTTACATAGGCAGACCCGAGGTGCTGACTTGAAGGACTTTCTGATCCCAGCCATTGACCTAAAGGAAGGGCGCTTGGTAAGGCTATACAGAGGGCAGGAGGACCATACAAAGGTCTATTCGGAAAAGCCAGAAGAGATGGCAAGGTTCTTTGAAGGGCTCGGTTTTTCTCGGCTCCATGTGGTGGATTTGGACGGTGCCTTTGGAGGTGTGCCAAGGAACCTACAGGCAATAAGAAACATCAGAAAAGTTTTTTCTGGAACCATTCAGGTGGGCGGTGGCATAAGGTCTATGGAAACCCTGAAAATCCTTGACGAAGAAGGTATAAACCTTTTTGTGGTTGGCACTGTAGCCCTCAAGAACCCTCAGCTTTTTGAAGAGATGCTAACAGCCTTTCCCGGCAGGTTGATACTCTCGGTAGATAGCAAGGGAGGAAAGGTTTCCGTAGGTGGATGGAAGGAGGAGAGTCCATATACACCTCAGGATTTGGCTAAGGTGTGGGATCCAAAGCCCATATGGGGCTATCTTTATACGGTGGTGGAAAGGGATGGCACCCTGGAGGGTGTGGACCCAAAGCCCTACGAGGAGTTCAAAAGGGTTTCAAAAAAACCACTCCTCGCCAGCGGTGGGGTGGCAAGCCTTGAGGATCTGAAAAAACTTTACGGTTTGGTGGAAGGAGTAGTGGTTGGAAAGGCAATCTACGAGGGTAAAATAGACCTGAGGGAACTAAAATAAAGCTATGGGAAAAATTGCGGTTCTGCTTTTAAACATGGGAGGACCAGACTCCTTGGAGGCCATCAGACCTTTCTTATACAATCTATTCTCGGACCACGACATCGTAGAAATACCAAGACTCATCCAAAAACCTGTAGCCTTCTTTATATCCTTCTTCAGGGCCAAAAAGACGAGGCACTACTACGAGCTAATGGGAGGCAAATCTCCACAGAGGGAACAGACAGAAGCCCAAGCAAAAGCCCTGCAAAAAATTCTGCCCGAAAACTTCATCGTAAAGCCCGCCATGAGATATTGGAAGCCCTTTATAGAAACTGCAGTAAAGGAATCTATAGAAGAAGGAGTAAAGGCCTTCGTGCTCCTTCCTATGTATCCCCAATACAGCAAGACCACCACCGGCTCTTCCTTTAATGAATTCGAAAGGGTCTATAAAAGGCTTGGCTTGAACCTTCCCGTCGTAAAAATCCACTCTTATCACAACCACCCCCTTTACATAAGGGCAATGGTGGAGAGGATCAAAGAGAGGGTAAAAGAACCCGAAAAATACTTTTTCCTCTTCAGTGCCCACAGCCTGCCGGTAAAAGTCATAGAGAGGGGAGACCCCTACAAGGATCAAACGGAGGAGACGGTAAGGCTAATAATGGAACATTTTCCCGGAGTTAAGTACGCCTTGGGTTATCAGAGTAAGATTGGACCTGTTAAGTGGTTGGAGCCAGAGACACAAAGGCTTTTAGAGGAGGTAATAAAAGCTGGCCATAAAAGGATCGTTGTGGTGCCCGTTTCCTTTACCTGCGAGCACTCGGAAACCCTTTACGAACTTGACCATCAGTATGGCAGTCTTGCCAAAGAGTTAGGGGTGGAGGAGTATGTGAGGATTCCCACTTTGCAGGACCATCCCACCTACATAGCCCTTCTCAAAGAGTTAGTTTTAGATGCTCAGAAAGGGCTTGAAGGGCAACCTTCGGGCTTGGCTCACAGCCAGTCCATAACCTAAAGCTCTCCAATCCCTGATATACGAGCATCTTCAGACCATCTGAGTATATAGCTCCCCTTTTTTCCGCCCACTCCTTTAGAAGGGTTTGCCTGTTGTAGAGCAGTTCAAAGACCACTTGTCCCTCTCTTATGAGGGAATAATCAAAGAGCATGTAGTCTTCCGTCAAGCCCACCGAGGTGGTGTTCACTATTAGGTCTACGTTTGGCACAACCTCCTCTGGTGATTCCACCACATCCACCCCAAAGCTCTGGGAAAGCAGTTTAGCCTTTTCCTTTGTTCTGTTCCACAGAAAGACCTGCGCTCCCTCTTGCTTTAGGGCATAGAGCACCGCCCGGGCAGAACCACCAGCTCCCAAAACTAAAACCTTTTTACCCTTTAGCTCTGGGAGAATCTCTTTAAGGCTTTTTAAAAAGCCAACCCAGTCAGTGTTGTAGCCTTCTGTTCTCTCTCCAAACTTGACCGTATTTACCGCCCCAATATTTTTGGCATGCTCGTCTGCGTAATCAACGAGCTCAAGGACCTTCTCTTTGTGTGGGATAGTAACATTCACACCTTTTATTCCCAGTGCCTTTAGCCCTTCAAGGGCAGTTTTTAGGCTCTCGGGTTTTACCTCAAAGGGAACATACACCGCCTTTAAGCCCAAATGCTCAAAGATTCTGTTTTGAAAGACAGGAGAAAGGGAGTGGCTTATAGGATATCCGACGACGCCGTAGAGGGCGGTCTTTCCGGAGATTTTCATAAAAGATTGTGCTTGGGAACGGAGATTTCCACCTTCTTTACCCAGTCTAGATTGCCCTTGAGGGCAATGCCCACCACTTCCTTTACGCTAACGTCCACTATGGGACAGTCGGTGCATCCACCCTCAAACTGTAAATACACCTCACCCCCTTTGATGTCCACAACCTTTAGGTTTCCGTGATGTTCCTTAAGGGCTGGTCTGATTTTTTCAAGGATCAGTTCAACTTCTTTTAGCTTTTCTCTTTCCATGATGGGTCCTCCAGCTCTCTAATTAAATTTTGGATTTTCATCCAGAGCTTTCCCTGATCTTCCTCATCCAACTCCATCAACCTAAAAAAGCCCTTTAGGGTTAGCTTGTCTGCCACTACGTCAAGAAGGTCTTCCTCTTCCAACTTACCAAGTCCATAATCCCACAGTATTTCCTTAGTCTCCGGGTATCTCTCCAAAAGCTCTTTGAGGTTTATGTCTAAGGTGATCCTCTCCCTCATAGTTCTTTTACTTTTCTGATAAAGAGATGAAACTCGCCGTCTTCTTCGTACATGCCCAAGAACTCTTGCCCTGTAGCCTTGCACCAGGCGGGAATGTCCTCCACCACGCCCGGGTCATCCGCTATCAACTCTAAAATCTGCCCTATTTGCATCTGTTTGATCATTTTAGAGGTTTCTGCCACGGGCACAGGGCAAAAGGTTCCCACTACATCATGAACCACATCGGGCTTTATCTTATCCAACTCCATGGGACGCTCCTTTGAGTATTTTAAAGCTTTCTAAGATCTCATCCTCCAAAGGCTCCCCTAGTATCACCCTCTCCTCGTCTTTTACCTTTATTATCACCTCTGCAGGTTCCCTCTTTGAGTACCTGCAGACCACGCCCGCTATTAGGGAGTACTCTTCCTCCTTTGGAACTCCTTTAATTATAACAAGGGTGCCCTGTTGGTCCTTTCTCTGGGCATAGCCATAACGGTTTTTGAAACCACTCAGAAAACTAACCTCTCCCTCGTTCCTTGCTACTACAAGCTTGACGCCGGAGGGAAGTCTTAGGTGCCTTCCTACAGATAAAAGGACAAGGTCTTCTCTTGTTATGGAGCCTTCCCTTGCTAAAGCCTCTTTAAACTTTAAGGCATAGTTGGGGTCTGTTAGGTAGCAACATCCTCCAGCGGGCTGTTCGTAGTCTAGGCCATACTTTTTTGCAAGGCTTATCTGCACCTTCCTGCCCCTTCCACTTATGTCCAGTAGCTTCTCCCGGTCTATCCAACCCATCTTTTCCGGCACCGTTGGTGGAAGTAACTTAGCGGATAAAGGTCTAAGGACATAGCCTTCCAAGCCCGCCTCTTTTTCTATAAGCTTTAGTATGGGTAGCCTCTGGCTCATGGGTCTTTGACCCACCACCTCCCCGGTGATCACAAAGTGATAGCCCTCCCTGTACATTATTTCCTTTGCCTTTCTCAGCATCATTATCCGGCAGTCTATGCACGGATTTACGCTTTTACCGTAGCCGTACTTTGGGTTCAGCACTACATTAAAGTATTCTTCGGAGATATCCACAATCTCTACGGGAACACCCAACTGCGCCGCAGCCTTTAGGGCTGGGTTCATATACTGGAAACCGTCCTCTTTTTTTATTCCCAACCTTCTCTTTTGTTCAGTTATACAAAAGCCTGTGTAAAAGTGCAGGGCACGGACAAAAATGCCCTGCTCCTGCACTAACTTTATTGCCAGCGTGCTATCTAATCCACCCGAAAGCAGTGCCAAAGCTTTTATTTGGCTCACAGGGATAGGAACTCAAACTCGGTCTTTTCTTCTTCTTGCTCTTCGTAGCAGTCGGGAATCTTTTCCGCCTCTTCAAGCCTACCCTGCTTTATGAGGTAATCCTTGATGGCCACATGCAGGGTTTCCAAGCCCAAGTTGGTGCAATGGATCTTTTGAGGAGGAAGTCCGCCCAGCTCTTCAAAGATGTCCTTGTAGGTTAGGTTGAGGGCATAGTCTATGGTCTTGCCTTTGACCATCTCTGTAAGCATAGAAGAAACCGCTATGGCAGAGCCACAGCCGAAGGTTTTAAACCTCACATCCTCTATAACGTCCGTCTCGGGGTTTACCTTTATGGTAAATAGCATAGCGTCTCCGCAGGCGGGGTTTCCACACTGCCCAATGCCGTTGGCATCTTCCAAAACACCCACATTCCTTGGGTTCAAAAAGTGATCTAATACTTTTTCGCTGTATTCAAACATGGCTTACACCTCCTAGGTTTGATGGATTTTATTTTAGGGAAAAAACAAAAGATAACAATGATAATTATCAAGAAGTAAGCTCAGAGATTTTAGCTTTCAAAAGCTCCACGGGATCCTCCAAACTCAGTCCCAAATACTCCAAGAACTTCTCAATGCTTACCCACCTTTTTAGCACCATACCTTGGGTAATTAGCCTTTCAAAGGGCTCCGGATCCTTCACAAGCCCCAGGTCAAAGAGAAACTTCTGGAAGAACCGGGCATACAGGAGGTGCAAGACCGCATGCTCTATGCCACCTATGTAGTAATCCACTGGCATCCAGCTTTCCACCTTCTTGGGGTCAAAGGGCAGTTTGTCGTTCTTCGGGTCGCAGTAGCGAAGGAAATACCAAGAAGAATCAAAGAAGGTGTCCATGGTGTCCGTTTCCCTTTTGGCTGGACCTCCGCATTGGGGACAGGTGGTATTTACCCAATCCTCCACCTTCTCTAAAGGATTTCCGTGTCCGGTGATCTCCACCTTTTCTGGCAGTAAAACAGGGAGTTGATCCTCTGGAACTGGTACAGTGCCACAGCTTGGACAGTAAATTATAGGAATGGGTGTACCCCAGTATCTTTGGCGGGATATGTTCCAATCTCTCAGCCTGTATGTGATTTTGAAGTCTGCCAGACCCTTCTCCTTTAGCCATTGGGTTATTTCTATTTTTGCCCTCTCAGAGTCCATTCCGTCAAAGGGTCCGGAGTTTATGAGAATGCCAGGATCTTTGTAGGCTTTGCCCTCTGGCAATTCTGAGTCTTTGGGTTTGACTACCACCTTTATGGGAAGGTTGTACTTTTGGGCAAACTCATAGTCCCTTTGGTCGTGGGCGGGCACGCACATGATCGCCCCAGTGCCATACTCATAGAGCACATAGTTGGCGGTCCATACGGGGATCAGCTCACCGTTGGCAGGGTTTTTCGCATACACTCCAAGAAATACGCCCTCCTTTTCCTCTTGGGTCCCTCTCTCCCTTGAGGACATGTGCTTCATTTTGTTGACAAACCCTTCCACCTCTTTCAGCTTACCCCCCCTCTTGGCAAGGGGTAAAGTTAGTGGATGCTCGGGTGCTAGCACCAAAAAGGTGGCACCAAAAACCGTGTCCGGTCTCGTGGTAAAGACCTCTATAGGCACTTCGTCCACATAGAACTTTATTACCGCACCTTCGGACCTACCTATCCAGTTTCTTTGCTGAAGGATCACCCTTTCGGGCCACTTTCCCTCCAAGAGCTTTAGGTCTTCCAAAAGCCTCTCCGCATAATCGGTGATCTTTATGTACCAAGAGGGCACGTTTTTCCTTATCACGGGCGTTCCACAACGCCAACACTTGCCCTCTATAACCTGCTCGTTTGCAAGGACCGTCTCATCGTTAGGGCACCAATTAACCTCCGCATCCTTTCTATAAACCAAGCCCTTTTCATAAAGCTTTAAAAAGATCCACTGGTTCCATTTGTAATACTCTGGTTCGCAGGTAGCAATCTCCCTGTCCCAATCGTAGGAAAAGCCCATACTTTTGAGTTGCTCTCTCATGTAATTTATATTTTCCTTGGTCCATTGGGCGGGATGCACTCCGTGTTTTAGCGCGGCGTTTTCCGCAGGCAAACCAAAGGCGTCCCATCCCATGGGATGCAAAACCCTTTTTCCCTTCATCCTCAAAAAGCGCGCCAGGGCATCCCCAATGGTGTAGTTTCTAACATGACCCATGTGAATGCGCCCCGACGGGTATGGAAACATCTCAAGCACATAGACCTTGTTCTCTCCTTCCTCCACCTTAAAAACTCCAAGCTCCTCCCAGCGCCTTTGCCACTTCTGCTCTATATCCCTTGGATTGTAGCTTTTTTCCATAGGCTAAAATTATAAAATAGCAATTGAACTAATTATTACCAGAGTAAAGCCTTTTGGCTACATCCCGAGCAAAGTAAGGGTCTCCCGTTCCCAAAGCAAGCTCCAAAAGGAAGTTCCTGTATTCAAGGCTTTGACTCAGGTATAGGTTTTCAAGGATCAGCCTTTTCAAAGTTTCATAATCCTTTGCCCAAAGGGCGCGCTTCATAACCTCCTTTTCCAAGTATAGCCTTTCCTCGGGTGTCAAAGGAAAGTTTTTCTTCATGTACTCCCTAAAGGAAAGATAGTTTTCTGTGGTAAGCCCTACTTCTATGAGCCTTTTTATCAAACTGTGCCTTTCCGCTGGTGGAAGTTCCCGATAGTAGCTTCTTGCATAGTCAAAAGCCTTTTGTAGATTTCCCGAAAGCAGTGCAAGGTTAATGGCGTCTTTTACAAAAGCTTTACCCTTCTTTTCTACCAACAAATCCGCAAACCTTGAAGCCATGGCATAGTTTTTGAAGGCTATTGAATAGTAAAAGGCCTTTTCAACCCAAAAAAGGTTTCCCGTTCTTTCCGCCAATACAGTGGAAGTTCTGTATGCAATCTCAGGAATGTTCATACTCTCCGCTTCCTTGAGGGCTTTTTCCAAGGAGGCTGTGTCCGTTTTTAGTTTTATGTAAAGACTCAAGAGCTTTTCTATCTCGTTTTTTATACTCTTCTTTTGTTCTTCATCTTTGGCGGAGAAATACTCTGCCTTTAGCAGTTGATACTTTAAAAACAATATCTCCGGGTCATTGGGATGTTTCCTCTCCATTTCTGAAACTATTTCTATGGCGTCTTTAGTCCTACCTACCCTAATGTAGGACTTGACTAGGGCGTCGTATATATCCACCGAAGGGTTCGTCCTTAAAAGGGCTCTGTAGTAAGCAAGAGCTAGGTCTGTGTTTATCTCCGCAGACTCTGGCAGATATCCTTCTAACTTGCCTTTTGGAAAAAGCGGGATCGCCGCCAGCAGTGCGGTCAGAATTATTCCCACATAATCCCTTATTGAAAAGGCTTTAATCAGTGCATACCGCTTTGATGTCTGCATGTTTTCCTCCTTTAAACTCAACCACCCCAGGGTCGTAGGCTTTTCCGTTTATGAACACTTTGCAAGAGGTTTCCAAACGAACCTCCAAAGGTAAGTAGGAGCTTAGCCTGAGGCTATACTCTTTTCCCTTTCTTTCAAAGCTTTCCACGTAGCCGTTTGAGTATAAAAGTGCAAGCTTTGGCTTTTGGGAGGAAAAGACCAGATAGTAGTCCCCCGAACCATCCAAGAAGAGATAGTTGTAGCCATCTTTTCCTTCCCTGTAGCCCACCACTCCCTTGCTCTTTTCTGTGTCCGGATAGCCCCATTCCTTTGGATACCTCAGGGTCCTCAATCCGCCCGCGTTTTTTACCCTAAAGCCTTCTTCCCATCTCATTACTGCAGTCTGTCTGAAGTCCAAAACCCACCTACTATACTCGGACAAAAACGTGGGACTTACTTCCCTTGATAGAGCCCAATCGTAAACCTTTTTCAAAGCGTTCAAAGAAGCCATCTTTTGCCCTGAATAAAAGTGATAATAAATAGAGATGGGCTTTAGCCTTCTTGGGTTTTCTGTAAGCTCAAAGGTCTGTATAACGTTTAAATAGCCCCAGAAGGGACTCGTCCAAAGGTTTGTGTATATGTTTTCGTTCTGCACGGGAGCATAGACCTGAAAGTAGGGTCCGTAATTGACACCGGAGGGACCTATGTTCTTCAGAAAGGGCTCCTGCTGGGTTATGGTGGTCAAACCCCCATTAACGTTAAAAATGCCAAGCTGGTAGGTTTGCCTTAGCTGTTCTCTGTTTGGGTTGCATTCGCCCGTCCAGAGGAAAACTCTAACTTTTTTTCCAAGGTCATTCAAAACCTCTCTGTTGATCCATTCTATTGAACCCTTTATTTCACTGTCCCAGTTGAGGTTATAGCCTTTTATTGGGAGGTTGTAGCCGTAAGGTAGCTCCCTTTTTCTGTATTTGGGTTGCCAGTCAAAGGGATGGGAAAAGCTGTGGCTTGCGGGTTCAACCCACTCAAGTGAGAATATGCTCTTTGCTATGTTTATTAACCTCTCTGACTTATCCGGATACAGTCCATCCTTGGAAACCTCTCCCACTATTATGGAAACAGTATGCGGAATGGGATATCTTTTTATTATTTCGTCCCTTATTACCTCTCCCGTGGTTTTGGAAGGGTCAAAGTCTGCGTTTCCAAAGAAGGCATCTCCATCTATATGGGTGGTAAGTATTCTTCCACCGTTTTGGGTGGTAAGGTCAGGAATCAAAAGGGTGGTCCCAAAGACCTTTTTAAACACCTCAAAAGGGTCAAAGCTCCACAATTCTCGTTCGTTCAAAAGGGACTCATTAACTGCGTATCCTCCCCAATCAAAGAGGGCAAAAGGATGGTGTTTTTGTCCGAGGGAGTTTTCCACCTCAACCATGGGTGTTCCCTTTTCTGCAATTAACAGAGTATCCGTGTAGGATACCTTTATTGGTGCCTCAAAGCCCCTGTTTTCCTTCGGTCTTATCAGCCTAAAAGGATTTATAGACCTCTCTCTGTTCCTTTCCGCCCTTATGCCAAAAACTCTATAAAATTTTTCATCGTAGGGCAATGAATTCAAAAAGAATAGCTTTAAACCCTCTTCCTTTGCCTTTATCAACCAATCGATTAATTTTTCGTCAATCTTTCTTAAAAAACCCACCATTACGCCCGCATAGCCAAGCTCTGGGTAAATTTCGGGCAACCCCTCTTCTATGTCAAACATCTCTGGCACAAAGCCCAGGTATTCAAGCACCATAGATGTGAGCCTGTGGGTGGGTTCATACTGGGCTACCGGATTTTCTTTTGAACTATAGAGGATGGCAACCTTTCTTGGAATTAAAGAACAGAGAGAATATCCAACCCTTGAAAGCTCCTTGTCTGCCACGTATGGAACAAACCCAAGCTCTGCGATCTTTCTAACGAGCTCCTTTGCCTTCTTTTTGTCCCTTGGGTCTGCGTAATCCACCACTATGACAGGAATGCCATAGGACTTTATCCTGTTTAGCCGGTCCAATAGCCACTTTCTTTCCTCCTCAGAAATTGCCCTGTATCTTTTTTTTGCATCAAGCCCACTAAAAAGGCTTTCTACCAAAACGCCATTTACGTCATCTTTTACCCTATCTATAAACTCAAAGCCTCTGTTTAAAACTATCAGCTTGTCGGGATACCTTTTCCTTAGCTCCTTTACAAAATCCACAAGGGCGTCTTGAAAGTCTTTCCACTCTTCTTTTTTGGCGGAAAGCTGGTATGAATCTAAGGTGTCCAAAAGAAACCCATCAAAACCTCTGTCCGCAATCCTTTTTGCCACCACTTCCAAAAGGAACCGTCTATATTCTTTATTCCTCACATCAGCCACCAAAGACTTCCACATGGGATTTGTCCCAATGGAATACTTTTTAAGGTCTTTGTAGTAATCCCTGTAGGTTTCTATCTCTCCTACGCTCATATAACCTATGAGTTTTGCCCTCTTTTTTTGATAAAAGCCCTTTTCCTTCAAAACCTCCATATAAGGGTTGTCCGCATCCAGCACCACCCAATCGTAGGCATAGAGCACATCATCGGGCAAAGGTTTGTGATGATAGTAAAGTAGCACACATTTTAGTTCCTGCGCCAACAAACTACTCACGAAGAACAAAAGTCCTATAATGAACATCATTCAAGAACCTCCTTAGGTATTCCATACCCAATATCATAGAAAATATTAAAGCAAACATATAGCCATAACCGTAAAAGTATGCTCCCAGAAATTGAGTTAGGAGTGTAAAGACAAAGTTTAGCAAGGCAAAAGTAAAAGTCGTTTTAACCAGCTCCCTCCTTAGGTCAAAGTAAGAAAGAAGGGCATAAATAACTATGTATCCCATCAGGAATACTTTGGCAACGAGAAAGATCTCAAACAGTGGAATGTAGGCGGTGGGCAGTTTGAGAAACCTAAATATGTACTCGTGAATGAAGATGAGCAGTATGGCGGTAAGGGCTTGAAACCTCAAAGTTTCAAAAAGGGCTGAGCGGGCACTTTCTATCATCTTGTTTGCGAGCCTGTAAAGGTCATCCAACCTTCCCCAAGTTCTTACCGCCTTGTAGTACGCGTCGTAGTTATCAAAAAACTCCAGCTCAATCTTCAGAAAAGCCACCGCAAAACCGGGCACTATTGAAATGAGAGCCAGGGTAAAGGGCACATCGTAAATGACAGACGCCTTCATGTTCCCCAGCACATGGCTCCCCGTTATTGGGCTGTACCAAAACACATACTTGTCTATCCAAATACCTAAGTTAAAGAAAAACCCAATCAGCATCAAGCTTTTGTAAAGCCTGTCCTTTCTCAAAAAATCAAACTCCAGAAGTTTTGAAGACCTATAGTCCCTTGCAACTCTGAAAAGTATTAAAGATAGCAGTAAGGTCTGACTAAAATAAAAGCTAAGCATAAGCCAGATTAATCCAAGGTTTGATAGAAAAATTACCCCAAGCCCTGCTATTGAGTACGAGATAGCAAAAGATACGAATATGTGCTTGTAGCTCTTCAATCCAGTAAGTAAGGCGTTCACTACCCAAAGAACGGAAAGGGTAGCAACGGTAAAGCTGAATAGCACATGGTAATAGTACGGATATCCCTCAAAGAAGAAAAAAGACAGCAAAAGGGCTATCAAGAAGCTGTAGCTTGCGGTCAGTATTGCCACACCGTTGGTGTTTGGAAGAACCCTTTCAAACTCCTTTTCAAAGAGTCTGTCGGATATATACCTTGTAAAGGAAAGCTGGAAAAAGCCCGAGAGAATCAGGCTCAAGGAAACGCTGTAGGTGACGTAGATCTGGTATTTGATTAAAGTTTCGCTCACTCCCCAAAGTTTTTCTGCTATATAAGCAGATACAAAGATGCTGAGTATGGCAAAGAGCCAATTGCCTGTTCCCAAAACCGCAGAGTAGCCCACCGCCAAAAGGACTCTTCCCAGCTTTCCCTCTCTGTAAAGCCTTCTTAACTCTAAAGAAATACCCGCCATGGCTATTTTCCTAAATATTTTCTATACACACTTCTGTAGTTCTCTATAAATTTGTCAAAGCGGTAAAACCTTTGGACCCTCTCAAGCCCAGCCCTTTGACAGTTTTTCCAAATTTCTTCGTTAGTCAAAAGTTCGTAGTATGCCTTTGCAAGCCCTGTTGCATCACCCACAGGAACCACCTCTCCCGCCTTACCTATTTCTGCATCTTCTTGACTCAGCCCTCCATAGATAAGTTGCCTGCAGGAACCAACATCAGTAGTGACACAGGGCACACCGCTTGCCATAGCTTCCAAAACCGTCATGGGCATGCCCTCGCTTATGGAGGTCAGTGTAAATACCCCCGTTTTGAGCAAAATATCATCTATTTTCTGAAAGCCTAAGAATTTTACCCTATTTTCAACTCCAAGTATTTCTGCAAGCTCTTTGCACTCTTGGACGTACTCGGGCTCCTCGTCCTCGGGACCCACCACCCAACCCTCCGCCTCGGGTAGCTGTTGGCACAGCAAACTCATAGCCTTTATAAAGGTTATTATATCCTTTATGGCCACAACCCTTCCTATCAGAGAAACCACCTTCGGAATTTCCTTTGGTCTTTTTTCTAAAAGCTTTGAAAGTCTATCCACATCCACGCCGTTTGGTATAACCCTTGTCTTTTCAGGCGGACAGCCCCAGCCTATCTGCTGTTTTCTTGCATCTTCAAATAGAGAAAGGACCTCTACAGCGGTGTAGTATGAAATTTTCCCAAGGTTTACGAACATCTTTATCCAAAGCTTTTTGAGGGTATCTATGTCGTATTTCTTGGATAGGTACCTGTATTGAACTCCTATCCACTTTGCGCTTAGAATGTCTATCTTTCTTTCTTTTGTGTAGATCCCGTGTTCCGTAAGGACAAAGGGTATTTTGTATTCTCTGCTCATTAAACTTCCCAAAAAGCCCGCATAACCCGTTGATGGACTGTGGATTAAGCCTATTTCTTTTTTGTCCAGGCTCATTCCAAGCCTTGCCACCACAAACAGAGGTGCAAAAAGGTTTCTCATGGTCCAAAAGTAATCCACAAAGGGAACATCAATTTCCAACTCTTCGTAGAGTTCCTCTATGAGCTCCCAAGAGCTTTTGCTATACAAAAAGTCCTCGTAAGAAACTTCATTAAAGTAAGAAAAGCTAACAACCTCCTGCCAATGCTCTTCAAAGGCTTTGTCGTCAAGAAATATCCTTAGAAGTTTTACCCCTTCACTTTCCCTTTTGGCTTTTTTTGTTTGAACATTTTCCTCCTCCGAAAACAAATACACAGCCTCAAGATAAACCAGGTTGTCCGGAAGCTCGTAGCCAACACCTTTGTAATCTTCGGGTCTTGAACCAAGAAAGAGCACTCCAAAGTTTAGGTCCCTCATCCCGGTGATTATTTGATGGATCCAAGTGGATACTCCTCCCTTCATAAAGGGATAGGTTCCCTCCGCTATAAAGAGCACATCTATATTGGTTTGTTTATCTACGAGCTTTATACCCATGCGGAGATCAGAGCCATTCTTTTGGGATTAACTGAATAGGTTCCTATGTATTTTTCTGAAACTTGTTTTAACTCTTTAAAATCACGGAGTTTGTAAAGAGCTTCCAACAGGTAAGGTAAAACCTTGACGGGTTCCATACCCAAATTCAAAGCCCTCTTGAAATGTTCATACGCCCTTTGATACTCTCTTGAACTCAGCTCCGTTCTTCCCATCAGTAGATAAAGACTGGGATCTTCTTTGATTTCTAAAGCTTTTATGACGTACTCTTTAGCATTATCCAAATACTTTTTTGCTATTTGTTCTTCCATAAAACCTAAGTAATAAACATCCCAATTTAGAAATGCCAGTGCTCTGCACACAAAAAATTTAACATCTCTCCCTAGCTCTTGACTTTCCAGAACTCTCTCTAATTCGTATATTAGCTCCTGAAGGTATTTTTCAGCGTTTTTTAGATAACTGTTGGCAAGCAATCTTAGTTCGTCGTTATCAGAAAATAGAAGTTGTTTAAAAAATCTTACCGTCAGAGGATGGTAGAACTTGGTGAAATATACCACTTCTTCTAAGCTCTTTACTTTTGAAAATCTTAAGCTTCCTTCTCCGAGCCTTCTTTTCTCGGAAAAAACCCTAACACTGAAGAGTATTTCGTAATCAACCTCTTTTACAGGAGCGGGCACTTTTGAAATTTTTGTATAGATCAAAACGCTTATCACACCAAACAAAATTGCAAAAGGTCCGAGAAAGAAAAATATGGAAAAGTTAAGTATTAAAGCATGTATGTAAGGGTATTTATAAAAGATTTTTAAAATCCCTGCCACTGTTATGGCAAGCAAGTAGGACGCAATAGAGTGAGAAAAAAGATAGATTATAAATCCGAACACGGTTGGATATTGCATTAACGTATACAATCCTGTCGTTTCTAACAATATAGCGAGTAGTAATTTTATATAATCACTGACCATTGCAAAACTCCCCTATGGGTTTTATCTCTTCTACTTCCAAAAAGTCCATGTGTTTTGTTATCCTTTCTAAAAATCTTTCAACTCCTTCCTTTGGCGTTATGGGTAAAAGGACAAAAACTTTGTCTTCGTTTATACAAACCCTGTCTAAACCTTTAACCATGCTCTTTAGTTTAACCACTTCTTCCCTTCTTTCGGGAGGATATTCAAAAACAACCACAAAGGAGTCTATTCCGAGGCGTTCTTTTAGCAATTGCATCCTGTAAGCTTGTAGTTCAAACTCCCTATCGCAAAACTTTGTGCATGAAAAACCTGAAGTTTCAAAGGCTATGCTGTCTCCATAATGTTCCAGAAGAACCGTTATGTAGGATAGCACTTCCTCGTTTATGTATAGGAAATCCATATCCTTTATTGCGAGTAAAAACTTGCCCGCGTAAGACTCTGCCACCACAAGGGCTATAAAGTTAACCTCTTCGCTCATAAGATTTCTCAGTATGTCTTTGGGTGGGATGTAAAAGGATTTTTTCAGCTCCAAGGCTTCCTGAATCAAAGGGTCTTCTTTATCTACCTTCACACCGCCACCCCACTTTTCCAAAGAAATAAGCTTTCCATCTTCGTACTTGTAAAGCTCTGCGGATATAACGCCGAAGAAGTCTGATATCAGCTCCATGAAAGCCTTTGAAGAGGGAACGTTAAACCATTCCAAAATATTCCTTAAGCTGTAAGGAGAAAGCACAAACTGTCTTTCCAGCAGGTCGTATTCAAACTTTAGGCTAAAGAGCTCTCTCCGATAAAGCTCTATCATCTGCTCTGCATAGGTTTTATCTGCAAGTGCAAGCTTTATTTTTTTGTCCCATATGTGTCTGAATTCAGAAGACAAAAGGGCAAAAAGGAGATTCTGCAAGAAGGTATTTAGAGGAAACGGTTGGTAAAAGAAAAAGTATCCCGCGGAGAGAAAAGATATTAGCACAATAGCCCCAAAATACCCATAGTAAAGGGAAAGAGCAACCACTAAAAGGTTTATTAAGTCGTATTCACTTTTTATAAAGAATGGGTCCTCTCGGTTAAAATACCAACCCACAGCTAAAAACAAAGCAGTTAATAAAAAAATCTCTACAAATATAACACTCGTATAGTAATCAAACTTTAGGCTAAAGAGCTGTCTTTGATGGAACTCTTTCATCTGCTCTGTGTAAGTTTTATCTTTATCTGCAAGTGCAAGCTTTATTTTTTTGTCCCATATGTGTCTGAATTCAGAAGACAAAAGGGCAAAAAGGAGATTCTGCAAGAAGGTATTTAGAGGAAACGGTTGGTAAAAGAAAAAGTATCCCGCGGAGAGAAAAGATATTAGCACAATAGCCCCAAAATACCCATAGTAAAGGGAAAGAGCAACCACTAAAAGGTTTATTAAGTCGTATTCACTTTTTATAAAGAATGGGTCCTCTCGGTTAAAATACCAACCCACAGCTAACAAAAGAGTGGTTAATAGGAAAATTTCTGCGAATATAACCTTTTCAATCGTTATTCTTTCACCAAGCCTAAAAGCACGCATCAGAAAGCCCGGTTTAAAAGCTTTTGGGCGAGTGTTCCCAATGATTCATGCACCCAACCACTACCAGATACCGCAACATTTTTAACAAATCTGTTTTCTTTTGCGTCATAGACAAAGACGGTTATACTTACCGCCGGTTCGCCGTCCAAGCCTGTTTTGTATCTGAACTCATTGACGGAACCATACACTATGTATCTTGCCCCGTTCCTTACTGCACTTTCCTTTAACTTTTCAATCTCCTCTCCTGCAAGTTCCCTTTCCTTTATGGACCAAACCCTTGGGATCAGGTTGTAGCCCTTGCTTGCAAGCACTCCCTCTAGGATGGATGCCACTCTGTAGCCTGCGTAGGGTGTCTCTGTGTAGTTTTCAAAGGGTAGTACCGCATAGGGCTCTCCCTTCATAGGGAGAGTAGGCGTTTGATTTACAACCCGTGCACAGCCTACAATCAGGAAGAGAACCAAGACTGCAAAATATACCCTTCTCATTTTCACCTCCTTCTACAGTTTAAATAATAAAGCTTTTCTTTGCGGTGGCGAAATGTCTGCGTTAGACTATAACGGTTAAAGGCGCGCATAAACAAATAAAAGCTTTTTTTCATGCCATCCACTTCCTTTAATAAATAAATTATAACACATAACTCTGCCACTAAATATTATCTTAAGGGTCATTATCTACTCTCCTCTACTTTTCTTAGCTTTGGAGTGTGAATAAAGTAGTATCTGTAGATAAGATAGGGACCTATTACAGTTTCCTTTGTCCCACCCGTATTCTTACTGAAGGATAGTCCCACAGAGAAATTGTCTCTTCCAAAAACCGCACCACCCAAACCTATTTCTGTGGATATACCCAAACTGCCAAGGGAATTGTATGCTAAACTTGCATCAAAGAAAGGTCTCCAAAAGCGTGTGTATGAGTATTTGTGTTCAAAGCCAAAGGAAAATCCTAGACCAATGGTATAGTAGTTCTCCGGTAGCACCCTAAAAGCGGTAAAAGGAGAAAGTTGCTCTATAACTCCCTTGCTACCCGCTTTTTCCCTGTAATTGCCATAGCTATAGAACACTCTTAGTGTGTAATCAGGATAGCCAAACCTTAGCTTATATTGAGCTTGATTGTACGTGTAAAAGCCCGTTCCCAACCTTTTTATATCCTGTGAGTAAAACTCACTTAACTCTAAGCTGGAGTAAAAGCTAAACCTGCTGTAAGGAGTAAATGTTAGGCTAAGCTTAGCGTAGTTTTTTAAACCGCCAAGCTCAAGGTAAAGGCTTTCTGTGCTGGGCTGTCTGTATCCTACCTCAAAACCCGCCGATAATCCGCTAAATAGGTAGGACTCTCCAAAGAGACGGAAATTCGCCACCGACCTGAGCCTTTCCAACTGTCCTATTCCAAAGCCAAGGTATCCCCTATCAAACCGCCTGCGTAGGTAGATCTCTGCTTGATAACCCCCTACCTTTTGTCTTATGACTTGATCATCTTTATATGTGGGTTGAAAGGTGGAAGACCTAAACCCAACGGAGTAATTGGTGTCTCCCAATTTAGTTTCTACCTCTAGTCTTTCAACAAACTGTCCGTAAGCGTCTCTCTTTTGATGGGATACTTCCAAGCTTGCTTTGTTTGATTCTTGTACCGCCAAGTCTCTGAACTGTTTATAAAGCTGGTAGTCATATGGGTTTTCCTCCAGGCCCTTGAAGGCAAGCTCTAAGGCTCTCCTTGGCTGACCTACTCGTTTTAGGGCTTCCACCCTATCCCTTATGGGAAGGGCTTCTAACTTACTTTCTAAGAGTTGCAGTGCCAGATACCTATCGTCCTGCCAGAGGGCTAAATTTAGCCACATCCAAGGCTTTAGTGGATATTTGTATAACCTTTGCTGTATAATTGCCTTCTCCCTTTGCTCTTTTGAAAAGAGATAGGCAAAATATATATCTTTCCAAACTGCATCAGAGAGAACTCTCTTCGCCCTTTGGAGTTTTTTCTCAAAGACCTCTGGATTTTCAAACTCCATAGCCAAAGAGAGGTATAACCTCACTTTCTCAAGGTCATCCAGAGGTAATTCACTGCTCGTTAGCTCTCTGTACGCTTTTAGCTTTATAGCTTTGGCTTCCTCCTCCAGACCCATCACGTTAATAATGTCTGCATAGAGTAATGGATCCTTGGAACCGGATAGTTTGTAATAGCTTAGGGCGGTTTGACCCTGCTGTAAGAATATGTACGCTACTGCATAAGCTTGGGCTACTGAAGGATTCCTTGCGTATGCTTCATACTCCTTTAGGGCACTTTTTAGCTTTTCCACCCGTTGGGCTTCCACCAGGGAGTAGATGTAGAAGGAGACAAGCTCAGGAGTTTTAGCCTTTGCCAAAATTTTTTCTAACTCTTCAAGGGCTTCTTCCTTTTTACCAAGCTGTTGTAGAGCAAGCAGATAGGAAAGCACAGTGTTTACGTCATCCTGTAGCTTGTCTCTGTGGTCTTTAAAGATGGCAACGGTTTGATCGTATAATCCCAAAGCGTAAGAATAGTAAAAAGCGGTTTTCAAAAGTATTAGATCCTCAAACTTTTTGTAGCCCTCCAGCGCAAGGGAAACCGCCCTTTTTGAACCTCTTCTAAAGTATATTTCAGATAGTCTGATGTAATCCGCCACCTCACCCTTGGAAAGGCTAATTAACTGTTCGGAAGCTAAAGCTGTGGCGTCGTAATCTTGTAGCATCCAGGCAAGGTCGCTTAGGGTTCTGTAAAATTCCACATTATCCTCTTTGACACTTGGCAAAAAGTCCTTTAAAACCTTTAAGGCTTGTTCAAACCTCCTGCCCGAATAATAGATGTTTGCCAGAAGTAGCACACTTTTTTCATCCTTTCCATATAGTTTTATATATTCATCAATAGTTTCTTCTGCCTCTCTTTTTCTTCCCAACGCATTGAGTATTTGTGCCCTCATTAAAAGCATGTCTTTGGTTTTTAGAGTGTATAAAAGCTTTAAAAGCCCTTCCACATCTCCCAATTGGTCGTAGATATAGACCTTTACATTGGGAGGAACGGAAACTACTTCCATAAGTTCCTTGGCAATATCTATCCTATTAAAGGCGAGGGAGATTTCAAAGGCTTTTTTGGCAAGTTCTTTGTTTTTTGTGTTTTTGTAACCTTCGTAAAAAGCTTCCCCCGCTTTGTCTCCCATATTGTTCCAAATTAGCACCTGTCCGTATAGCTCCCACCACTTGGGATTTTGTGGAAATCTTTTAACCGCATCCTCAAGCACCCTTAGGGCGTTTTGTAGGTCGTTGGCACCCAAAAGGCTCTGAACTAAAGACTGGTAGTATTTTTCCTCTGTTTTGTATGGAGCACCTCTTTGGTAAGTTGGGCTTTTTTCTTTAGCAAAAAGGATCGCTGATGGCAAAAGGGAAAACACGATAATTAACTTACCCTGCACTATCTTTCCTGCAAGCTTATAAGTATTCATCCCATCCTCCCTGTTATACTTTCATTATATCATATCGTATTATACCCCGGGGGTTTTATTTGTTAAAATTACAGTCATGGAGCCGGGTGTCATTAACCCCATATACAGCCTTATATACAGCCTTCTGAGCCTTATCTTTTGGTTCATATTCCTTTTCCTCTTTTTGATGCCCGCTTTACGCAGGTACAGCCTTAACAAGGCAAGGGAAGCCCTCATCTCCACCCTTGAGGAGAAAAGAAACAGCAGGGTGATAACCCTCATACACCGACAAGAGAGCGTAGGCTTTTTTGGAATACCTTTCATAAGGTATATAAACATTGAGGACTCAGAGCAGGTTCTGAGGGCTATAAGGCTTACACCGCCAGATATGCCCATAGACCTTATCATTCACACGCCTGGAGGTTTAGCCCTTGCATCCACCCAGATCGCCAACGCCCTCGTCAGGCACAAAGGTCCCGTGAGGGTAATAGTTCCCCACTATGCCATGTCTGGTGGCACTCTAATAGCCCTCGCAGCGGACGAAATCATAATGGACCCCAACGCGGTGCTCGGTCCCGTGGACCCACAACTGCAGGGCATACCCGCTGCGTCCATACTAAAGGTTTTGGAGAAGAAGGATATAAAAGACATAGAAGACCATACCTTGATAATGGCAGACGTAGCCCAAAAGGCAATAGAGCAGATGGTGAATTATGTGGTTTGGCTTTTGATGGAAAATGGTATGGAGGAGGAAAGGGCTAAGGCTATAGCCCAAGAGCTCGCCACTGGCAAGTACACCCACGATTTTCCCCTAGGGGTTGATAAACTGAGGGAGCTTGGCTTGAATGTATCCACCGAAGTGCCAGAAGAGGTTTATCAACTGATGGAGCTTTACCCTCAGCCTATGGGTGCTCAGGTGCCTTCTGTGCAGTATATACCCGTGCCCTACAAAACAGAAAAGAAGTTATAATTTTATCCCATGGCAAAGGTGAAGGGTTTAAAGTGCAGGGAGTGTGGAAAGGAGTATCCTGCTGAACCTATCCATGTTTGTGAGTTTTGCTTTGGGCCCTTGGAGGTGGTTTATGATTACGAAGAAATAAAGAAGAACATCTCCAGAGAGAAGATAGAAAGAGGACCAAAGAGCCTTTGGAGATACATAGACCTTTTGCCCGTGGAGGAGCCCAAGGTAGGGCTTACCGCTGGATACACACCTCTGAAGAAGGCTGAAAATTTAGGTAAAGTCCTCGGTCTTAAGAACCTCTACATAAAGGATGACTCTGTGAACCATCCTACCCTTTCCTTCAAAGACAGGGTGGTCTCCGTTGCCCTTTCAAAGGCGGTGGAGTTCGGCTTTGACACCGCAGCGTGTGCCTCTACGGGCAACCTTGCCAACTCAGTTGCAGCGCACTGTGCCCAAGCTGGACTGAACTGTTTTGTGTTCATACCTGCAAACCTTGAATCTCAAAAGATCTATGGTAGCTTGGTTTTCTCCCCCACGGTGGTGGCGGTGGAGGGCAACTACGACGATGTGAATAGGCTGTGTTCTGAGATCGCCAACGAGCTATACTGGGCTTTTGTCAACATAAACATAAGACCATACTATGCGGAGGGTTCCAAGACCCTTGCCTTTGAGGTGGTAGAACAGCTGGGTTGGAGGGCACCGGATGCGGTAGTTGCTCCTGCTGCATCTGGCTCTTTAGTAACAAAAATATGGAAAGGGCTGAAGGAGTTAAAGCTCGTGGGTCTAATAGATGAAATGAACACCAGAGTGTATGGTGCCCAGGCGGAAGGTTGTAGTCCCATTGCCCAAGCTTGGAAGGAAGGCAGAGATTACATAAAGCCCGTAAAACCCAACACCATAGCTAAGTCCATAGCTATAGGCAACCCGGCGGACGGCATCTATGCCCTTCAAGTTACCAAAGAAAGCAGGGGAGATTGGGAAACTGCCACAGACGAAGAGATCATAGAAGGCATTAAATTGCTGGCGGAAACGGAGGGTATCTTCACCGAAACCGCAGGAGGAACTACCATTGCGGTCCTCAAGAAGTTGGCAGAAAGGGGTGCCTTCAAAGAGGATGAGGTAGTAGTAGCATACATCACGGGCAACGGCTACAAAACCTTGGAGGTCTTGGAAGGACATGTAAAGGAAACAATAAGGATCAAGCCGACCCTTTCGGACTTCAAAGAGAAGATTTTGGTTAGGGCTTGAGACTACTTGGGCTTTTTTTGACCTTGCTTTTTGTTTCTTGTGCCCAAAGGGAGGTTATTCCTCCCCTCTCCCTTGAGACCTTAGACGGGAGTGAGTTATCTCTAAATAAGTTTAAGGGAAAGAAGGTAGTTCTCTACGTGTGGAGTAGGACCTGTGCGGGACACTCGGAGCAGTTAAAACTTCTCAACGAGCTCACAGAGAAGAGAAAGGACCTTTACATCATATCTTATGCGGTAGCCATGGTGCGGGAGGATGTGGTCAAGTCTTACAGAGATATAGGCATAAGCCCTAAATTTATTACCGTTCTTGACCCGGAGGTGAAGTTCAACGATTACTACCGGATCGTTTTTCTTCCCTCCACCTATCTTTTTGACGAAAAGGGTAGGTTCATAAAGGCTTATCCAGGATTGCCAGAAGCTATTCTTTCTAACCTCAATAGTTCCTCCTCTAACTCCCTTCTTTTATCTTCTAAAGTGTCTTCTGGATTTACCTTTATCTCTTTGCCCACTAAAAGTTGGGCTTTTGTGAAGGGATAGGGAATTACAAGTCTGTCCCAGGTGTTGAGGCGGAAGAACTTTTCAAACTTTACACAGGCGGGGAGTATCACCGCACCGGTCTTTTGGGCTAAGAAAATGACCCCATCCTTTGCCTTGAAGGGCGGTCCCTTGGGACCATCTACCGTTATGGCTACGTTTTTACCCTCTTTCAATAGCTTCATTAGCTTTAAAAGTGCAGACCTTCCTCCCTTTTCCTCCCTTCCTTCCTCCGTGGAACCCCTAACAGTCTCAAAGCCAAATCTCTTTAGAAGACCGTCCGCTATGTCTCCATCCCTGAACCGGCTAACCAAGACCACTATACCCCTGTCTATGCCAAAAAAAGCCAAGGCTAAGGCGTATCCGTGCCAAAGGGCGTATATTTTCCTTTTGTCCTTATCAAAGTCGTGCCTGTTTTGCCACCTTATGGTCCTTGCCCACAACCTGAGAAGTAAGGATATGAAGGGCAAAAGAAGTATAACAAGTTCCCTTCTAAGTTTTCTTATCATTTTTCAAAGGCAATGTCTATGTTGTTTTTGAGCCACTTGGGATCAAACCAGTAGATAGGGTCCACCTCTTGCCCATGCACCAAGATCCCAAAGTGAAGATGGTCCCCCAACGCAAGCCCCGTTCTGCCCGTCCTTCCTATGACGTCCCCCTTCTTTACATACTGTCCTTCCTTGACGGAACTCTCCGAAAGGTGTCCGTAAAGGCTAAAGAGCCCAAGCCCGTGGTCTATCAAAACCACGTTGCCGTATATACCCAATGTGCCTACAAAGACCACAACGCCATCGTTGGAAGCTAGAACAGGTGCCCTTTCTACCGAGGCAAAATCGTAACCCATGTGCCTGCTCTGGCTAACCAGTTCTCCTTTGTAGTAATAGAATCTCTCAACGCCATAGGTTGAGAGCACCTTACTATTGGTTAGCCGTAAAAAGGCACCCTTCCAGAGTTTTACAGGCTCGCTCTTTTGAGTTATCTCAGAGAGCTTCTTTACATCCTTCTTTCTCCACTCTTCGTTTACCATCTTAAAGGCGGAGATGGGGTCTAACCCTTTGGCTTGTTCTCCCAAGAGAGGATAGATCACCGAGTTTATAAAGTCATCAGTTATCTCTATCCTTTCCTTTTTAAAGTTTGCCCTTTTGATGGCTATCCTTAAAGTTTTTTGGGCTGAGTTGCCCACCTGGTCTTTGGCAGTTATGAGTAGGTCTATGCCCCCCGCATCTAGAGGAGCAGGGAAAAGGGCAACATAACCCTCCGGAGAAACTGGAGTCATTAAAACCTTTTTACCATTCCATTCCAAAGATACCTCCACACCATTGCTTTTTACCCTCAAAACGCCCACGGAACCTTCCTTCAAGCTTGCAGGATAGGAAAGAATTTCAAGAGAAGGCGGGGTTAGGTCTACCTTTGCGTCAATGGTGTATTCCCTTTCTCTAAGGAAGCCTGCGCTTACCCATAGCTTGACCTTGGCATCTCCCTCCTTTATTCCCAAGGCTTTGGCGTTTATGCTTATCTTCAAAGAATCTGTCCCCTCTGGGAAATTTCCCTCAAAAACTTTGCAGTTCTTTCCTTCCTGCTCTACATAGAGCCTGGCGGATTTTACTTTGCCGTTTTTCACCTTTAGGTTATACTCGCCCTCCGCTGGGATGAACTTTAAAGACTCCACACCCTCCAACTGAGGTCTTCCCCCAAGGGAGAAAAAGAGGGCATAGAAGCTCAAAAGTAGCAAAGAGAGGATCGCGAGCCTTCTTATGAGTTTTAAGAAAAGGGGTCTTTTAGGACGCTCATAGGAGTAAGGTCTATACCTATACCTCACCAAAAACCTCCTGCAGGGAATAGACCTCAAGGCTTTTGTTGTGTTCTAAATAGCACCCTATCGCCTCTAACATAGCGTAGCCTCCTCTTACGGTGGTAGTGTAGGGAATGCCCTGCTGGACTGTCGCCCTGCGGATGTGGTAGGCATCAGACCTTGCCCTTCTGCCGGTGGGTGTGTTTATAACCGCCTGTACCTCTCCGTTTTTGATCATATCCACTATGTTTGGTCTTCCCTCGGAGACCTTTAAAACCTGCTTAACATTCAACCCCCTTTCCTTTAAAAATCTGTAGGTTCCTGCAGTTGCAAGTACCTCAAAGCCAAGGTCCAAAAATCCCTTTGCCAGCTCAAACACTTTGGGCTTGTCTCTGTCTGCCACGCTTATGAAAACTCTGCCCTCTGTGGGCAACCTACTACCGGCTGCAAGCTGGGCTTTGTAATATGCAAGACCAAACTTTCTGTCTATGCCCATCACCTCCCCCGTGCTCCTCATCTCCGGACCCAAAAGGGGGTCCACCTCAGGAAACCTGTTCCATGGAAAAACCACTTCCTTAACGGTGTAGTAATTCCAATCCTTTGGCAGGAAATCACTGCAGTAATGGACATTGCCTTTTTCAAGCCTTTCAAACACCTCTGGCACAAGTTCCCTTAGTTTTCTTCCCACGCACACCTTGGCAGCAAGCTTTGCCAAAGAATACCCTATGCTTTTGCTAACAAAGGGCACAGTCCGAGAAGCCCTCGGATTAACCTCCAAAACATACACCTCTCCATCCTTTACCGCGAACTGAAGGTTAATAAGCCCCTTTACCTTTAGGGCTTTGGCTATTAGTCTGGTTTGCCTCTTTATCTCCTCCACCGTATCCTTTCCAAGGGTGTAGGGAGGAATAGAGGCGGCGCTATCTCCCGAATGGACACCAGCTTCTTCTATATGTTCCATAACCGCACCTATCAAAAAGTCTTCACCATCCCCGATGGCATCCACATCCACTTCCACGCTGTCGGAGAGATACCTGTCCAAAAGGATGGGTCTTTGGTAGCTAACCTCCACCGCCTCTTGCAAATACTCAACTAGCTCCCCCTCTTCATAGACGATCCTCATGGCCCTGCCTCCGAGTACATAGGAAGGTCGCACAAGCAGTGGGTAGCCCAGCTCCTTTGCACGCGTCAGGGCTTCTTCTTTAGTTCTTGCAGTCAGGCTCTCGGGTTGCTTTAATCCAAGTTGGTTTATAAGGTCCCTGAACCTTTCCCTGTCCTCTGCTATGTCTATGCTCTCTGGGTCCGTACCCAAGATGGGAACTTTTAAGTTTCTCAAAGGTATGGAAAGCTTTAAGGGTGTTTGCCCTCCAAACTGGATCAGAAGTCCGTCAGGCTTTTCCCTCCTTATTATCTCAAGGACATTTTCCAGGACTATGGGCTCAAAATACAGCCTGTCTGCGGTATCGTAGTCGGTGGAGACGGTCTCCGGGTTGCAATTTACCATAACCGTCTGAACACCCTCTTCCTTTAGGGCGAAGATGGCTTGGACGCAGGCATAGTCAAACTCTATACCCTGACCTATTCGGTTTGGACCACTGCCAAGAATGATAACTTTCATTAAAAGGAAGATTTTAAACCAAAATGTTCCATCAACTCCTCAAGGCTATCAAAGGTAAGGTCTGGCTCAAAGTTCGCCCTCTTTAACTCATCCCTTGTATATTTGCCTGTGGTCATAAAGATGGTCTTTATACCTAACGCCTTGGCACCCAAGAGGTCTGTGTATATGTCGTCGCTTATGAGATAAACTTCCTCTCCCTCAAGCCCATCTAGGGCATAGTCTATAAATTCCCTTGAAGGTTTTCCAAGGTTTGGAAGTTCATCTGGGTAGTTGGTGGCGTGCTTTAGCATTAATGCCACACTGCCCGCACCGGGGAAATAAAGCCCATCGTCATCCTTTACGATCCTGCTCAGGTTCACTGGAATGATCTTGGCGGATGCCAAAAAGACCGCAGAGACAGCCAGCTTTAGCTTATGAAAGTCAAGGCTCCTGTCCTGGGCTACCACGACTCCTTGAACCCGATGGTCTTCAACTACCTCAATACCCTCTTCCATAAGATACCTCTTCACTGGTTCCATACCTATGAGTAAGACCCTTTTGATGTTCATTGACATCAGATACTTTGGCAGAACTTTAAGGGGGCTCACAAGGCGCCCCTCTTCCAACTCTAAACCCTTTTCCCTTAAAATCTTCATAATTTCAGAGGGTGGCCTTGTGGAGTTGTTGGATACTACCCTAAAAGGGATACCTTCGGACCTTAATACTTCAAGGAACTCCTTTGCCCCTTTTATAGGGTTAAGCTTTTTGTCTCCTACCAGAACGCCATCAAGGTCTATCAAAAAAATCTTCCCCTTCATTGCTTGAAAGGTATGCCGATCCAGACCTCTTCAAAGTCATCATTTCCCTCTTTTATATCTATTTCAATTCTACTAACATCAAATTGGGGGTATTTAGAGAAAATATAAACCAATTCATCTTTCAGCCTTTCTATAAAATTGGGCGGTAGTCCTTTCCTTTCGTAGGCAAGCACAAGGGTAAGCCTCCTTTTTGCCTCGTCTTTGCTTTTACTGTTTCCAAATGAAAAGTCCAAGATCATTGTCATCCTCCAAACAATTTTTGAAGAATTCCCTTCTTCTGCCCATAATATACCATGGGAACCTCTTCTCCCGCTATTCTTCTTGCTATATCCATGAGTGCCCTTGACGCGGGATAGTCTTCCAAAACAATGGGTTCTCCTCTGTTGGTAAAATCTACAAGCTTTGGTTCTTCGGGCACAACACCCAAGAGGGGTACCCTTAGAATTTCTACTATGTCCTCTACAGAAAGCATTTCACCCTTTTCCACCGCATCCCATCTTATTCGGTTTATTATAAGCTTGTAGTCGGTCTTTCCCATGTTTTCCAACAGTCCTATTACCCTATCCGCATCCCTTACAGAGGATACGTCAGGATTTACCACCACTAATGCAGTGTCTGCTGGGGAAGCTGCGAGCTGAAAGCCCTTCTCTATTCCCGCTGGAGAGTCTATGAATATGTAATCATACTGCACTGAACTTTTTATACCCTTAACAAGCATTAGCCACTTTTCTGGGTCCACAGCATCCTTGTTTTTGGTTTGATTGGCGGGCAAAAGCCACAGGCTAAAGCCCCTTTTGTCCTTGACCAAAGCCTTTTGAAAAGCTACCCTTCCTTCAAGGACATCCAGCACATCATAGACAATCCTGTTTTCCAGACCCAGGATCATGTCCAGGTTTCTCAACCCTATGTCTGCATCAATGCATAAGACCTTCTTTCCCATTTTTGCAAGTGCTACCGAGATGTTTGCGACCATGGTTGTCTTTCCTACACCGCCTTTGCCTGATGTAACCACAAAAACCTTTGTCATCTCTACACCCTTTCAAGAATTATAGCACCATCTTCCACTTTTGCAATCTCAGGATAGCCGGGGGATATCCTCTCCTCCTCGTTAGATATGGCTATCTTTCTACCTATTCTTATCTGTTGTGGTTCCATCCTTAAGGCCACCACCACTGCGCTTTCATCTCCGAGGGCTCCAGCTATAGCAATGCCTCTGAGAGTACCCATGACTATTATGTTTCCCGTTGCCACAATTTGGGCGTCCTTATTCACATTCCCAAGCACTAACACGTCCCCATTGTGCTCTATCCTTTGCCCCGACCGGAGATGCTTTTCTATGACCAAAAGCCTTGGTTCCGGAGCCCTCTTTTCTAAAGCCTTTTCAAGCTTCTTAATGTTCCTTACATCCTTCTTCGTTAAATACTCTTCAACTTTCTTTACCAAGGGGGAGTTCCCCTCCACCAAGAAGTAGGCACCCTCAGAGAGTTTAGAGTTGAACAATTTTTCTAACTGTTCAAAAACTACCGATTCCTCAGCCCCCTCAGAGATCCTGATCAAGAGCACTGGTAAAGTTATACCCTTTATCTCAATCATCTTTTTTTCAATGCTCCGGGGGAGGGACTCGAACCCCCAACCTGGTGGTTAACAGCCACCCGCTCTGCCCGTTGAGCTACCCCGGATGCAATATAAAATTATACCAAATTTTCCAAACCGTACTCCCTCATCTTACGCCAGAGAGTGGTTCGGTGTATGCCAAGTATTTTCGCCGCCAAACTCTTGTTTCCTCCCACTTGCTCTAAAACCCTTTTGATCCTCTCCTTTTCCTCTTCTTCCTTACCTTGGTGGTCCAACTGGAGGTCCTCCACCCTTATCATAGAACCCTTTGCGGTAATAACCGCCCTCTCTATTATGTTCTCCAGCTCCCTTACGTTTCCGTAAAAGGGATAAGAAAGTAGCATTTTCATTGCCTCGGGGGAGATGCCCTTTAGCCTTCCGTTGTATTTTTTTGGAGAACTTCTGAAGAAAGTGTTCCACCAATATGGGAATGTCCTCCCTTCTATCCCTCAGAGGTGGAATGGTTATCTTTATCACGCTCAGCCTGTAGTATAGGTCTTCCCTAAATTTGCCCCTTCGAACCAACTCCCATAGGTTTTTGTTGGTGCTGGCTATGATCCGGACGTTGGCTTTGCGAAATTTGGTGTCTCCGAGCCTCTCAAACTCCCTGTCTTGAACTAAATGCAAAATCTTTGCCTGAAGGCTCAGGGGCATGTCTCCTATTTCATCCAAAAGTAGCGTTCCTCCCTCTGCCAATTCTACCTTTCCGGACTTGTCCTTTAGAGCTCCGCCTCTAAGAGTCCCTCCGGTATTGCACTGCAGTTGATCTTCACAAAGGGTTTGTCCCTTCTGGGAGAGAGGTAATGTATGTATTTAGCCAGAAGGTTTTTACCCGTTCCCGTCTCTCCCTCTATTAACACGTTGGTATCGTACTCCGCCACGCTTTGGGCAAGCTCAAGGACCTTTTGCATAGCCTTGCTTTTGAAAACAATAGCGTTTTCTTCCCCGATGGTACAGCTCAGTACCTCCTGAATGGGATGCAAAGATACTACATACCCAAAGCCGGAGCTCATGGGGGACACCAGCACAGAAGCCTTCTGCTTTCCGCAGGGTGTTTCCACATAAACATCCGCCCTTTCACCCTCCGGCGGTAACTCCTCCAAGGAGAGTTCTATAAGCTCCTTTATGTTCTTACCTACCAAGCTCTCTTCCTCTTGCCTGCATAGCATCCTATGGGCTGTTTTGTTGTGCTCCAGCACATAGCCCTCCTTATCCACCACAAGGATTGCTTCCACTATGGAGTTAAGTATGGCTTCCTTGTGCGCCCTTTGCCTTTCTGCCTCCACTATACAATGGACCACATTGCTAACATCCCTGAAGGTTTCCACAAAGTAGGCATTCTTTACAAAGCTCATGCTCCAGCACACATGCCTGCCAGAGGCAGTCTCCACATCATAAACCTGAACACCCTCTCCCTCCTCCTTTACAAACTTTGCAGGACAGCTTTCGCAGATAGAAAAGAGCCCCCTGCACCCTTCCCCTATTTTTAACTTGTCTCCTAAAATCTCTTTGGCAGATGGGTTTGCATAAACGACCCTAAACTTTTGGTCTATAACAAGGACCCCCTCAAAAAAGTTTTCAAAGACCTCAAAGTCCATCAGGTTTTATTTTATGTCCCAGTCGGTGGGAATGTTGCCCATCATCTTTAAACTACCCTCAAAGGCGGACATATACTTCATGGCGGTGATCATGGAGCCCTTGAACTTTAGCCTTTTTGTTAGCAGGGCAGCCTTTGGTCCTATATCTCCTGTTGCAAGCTTCTTCCAGTTATCCAAGCTTGCCCAAAGTTCAAAGTCGTAATCCTTTGAGTCCGCCTTCCCTGCTTCAACAGCCTCTCCGTTTTTCACTATAAGATGAACTGCGTCTCCTTCTTTCCCCTCTATGTAATACTTTATGCTGGCGGAAAAGTCCTTCAATTCCTCTTTGAGCTTTTGGTTTTTGTTCCACTCCTCTTTGTAAGCCTTTATCCAATCTTCCGAAAGGAACTTGTACATTTTCTCCTCCTTTAAAAAGGGGGCGGGCGTGCCCCCGCATGGTTTTATTTACCTGCCACTTCCCTTAAAACCTTAAATACTTCGTTAAAGGACACCTCCTCGTTGTTAACAAAGACGCCCACATTGCCCACCACGCAAACCGAATACTTGGGACCGGTCAGAGCCCAGCCTATCAGAGGTGTCCATTCTTGACCAGAGAAAGCTGTCCAGCCCTGAGTTTCCATCTCTGCCATCAGTGTGTTAGCTGCACACATCATCGCAGCCATCGCTGCGTGCTCTTCAGATATGTTGCCCTTGTAGGCAATTAGCTTACCATCGGGAGAAAACTCTCCCGCAGCCCAAACGCCCTTTACGCTCATAAGCCTGTCCAAGTCTGCCATGGCACTCACCTCCTTTTAAATATATTTGGACAATACTTCAAAAGTTTTGTCAAAGTCTGCCTTATCAAGCTCCACAAAAACACCCACATTGCCCATTATGCAGGCGGCGTATTTTCCACCGGCTACCGCAAAGCCGTACACAGGGTAAAAGCCTTCTTGACCGGTGTATGCACTCCAGCCCTTTGCCTGCATGTTGGCCATGAGCTTGTTGGCAGCGCACATCATGGCTGCTATCTCCGCAGCCTTTTCGTTAATGTCGCCGTAGTAGGCAATCAGCCTACCATCATCTGAAAATATCCCAGCTGCAACAGCGCCGGGTATGGACATAAGCTCTTTTAGCTTGATTAGTGTTGCCTTGGCTTACACCTCCCTAAAGGTTTTTCACTTAATATACATGTACATGCAAAAATGGTGCCAAAAGGGTACAGTTTTAAAAGGCTTTATTTTCAAGCCTTTTAAGAGGGCACCCTTTCAGATAGTGTTGCATTTTGCAACATATGATGCAACAGCCTTTTAGGTGAAAATATTCATTATGAAACTGCGGGTTCAGTACAGAGGAAAGGAGTTGGAGTTGGAGTTTGAAGGGGACAAGGTAAAGGCAAGAGACCTTTTAAAGGCTATGAATCTCTCAAGGGAGTATGCCTTTGTGGTGGTCAATGGAGAAGTGGTGGAGGAGGACTATTACATAAAAGAGGGAGACCAAGTGCGGGTGATAAATGCCATTTCGGGAGGGTGGGGTTAAGATTAAAAACTTATGAAAAGATGTGCTAAGTGTTCCCAAAAGGCGGTTGTTTATTTGCCCCACCATAGGATTGCCCTGTGTAAAGAGCATTACATTGAGTGGTTTGAAAGGAGGGTGGAAAGGACAATAAGAGAGTTTAGGATGTTTTCAAAAGATGATAGGGTTTTAGTGGCGGTATCTGGTGGAAAAGACAGCCTTTCCCTCTGGCATGCCCTTCATAGACTCGGCTACCAAGCGGATGGGCTCTACATAAACTTGGGCATAGGAGAGTATTCCAACCTATCGGAGGAAAAAGCCAAAAAGTTTGCCCAGAGCTTAGGAAGGACCCTGCATGTAATAAGGCTCAAGGATTTGGTGGAGGATATACCAACCATAAAAGAGATAGAGAAAAGGCCTGCCTGTTCTGTGTGTGGAAATCTCAAAAGGTATTACATGAACAAAAGTGCCAAAGAGCTTGGTTTTTCGGTGATCGCCACAGGGCATAACTTAGATGACGAAAGCGCCACCCTCATGGGAAACGTCCTCTCTTGGAACTTAGGCTACCTGCAAAGGCAGTATCCGGTTTTAAAAGAGGGCAATGGCTTTGTGAAAAAGGTAAAACCACTGTGCCTTATTACAGAGAAGGAAAGCGCCCTGTATGCCCTTCTTTCCGGCATAGACTTTGTGGAGGAAGAATGTCCCTACTCAGTAGATGCCTCTTCAATTGAGTATAAGCTTTTGCTCTCTCAGATAGAGGAAAAGAGTCCCGGCACCAAGCTTAGGTTCTACTTAGAGTTTTTGAGAAAAATCCAGCCCCTTCTCAGGCGGGAGGAAAAACTTGAGCTAAAGCCATGTTCTATTTGTGGTGAGCCCACTTCTGCAGACGTATGCACTGTTTGTAGGCTAAAACAAAGGCTCACCCTCTCTGGAAAAGGACAAGGTTCCTAAAGACTTTACACAGCTCAAGGACCCTCTCCCTTGTCCTTTCAAGGCTTTGGCTGTTGTCTATCACATAGTGGGCTCTTTTTAACTTCTCTTCGGGTGGAAGTTGCTTTTGCCACCTTCTTTCGAAGTCCTCCAAGTACATACCCTTGGCGAGGACCCTCTGTTTGCAAAGCTCATAGGGTGCATAAACCAAAACCACAAAGTGGTACCTGCCTTGTGTTTTTTTCTCCAAAACCAGGGAAGCCTCCACCACTGCTATGGCGTGCTCGGGAAGTTTTTTAAACTCCTCCTCCAATCGCTCATAAAGGGCAGAGTGGGTGATCCTTTCCAAAAGCAATAGCTTTTCTCTGTCTGCAAACACAATGTCCGCAAGCTTTTTCGTGTTTATGTTTCCCCCTTGGTCTAATATTTCATTCCCGAAGGCTTTCAGAACCTCTTCGTACACCTTTCCCCTCTCTTCATAAAATCCCTTTATTATGCGGTCTGCATCAAAAACATAAAAACCGCATTCTTTGAAAAACTCCGCTACAGTGGATTTTCCAGAGCCTATGTTGCCAGTTAGGGCTATCTTGAGCATTGAAAATATATTACAACGTCCTCAAGAGTGCCCATACACCTTTGAGCAGGTAATGGAGTATAAACCTTGGGTGGGATTAGCTTAGCAAAATATGACAAGACCTTTCCAGAACAGAAATAAGACTGTAGCCCTCTAAGGGATCGTTGCCTACGGAAAAGACGCCGTGTCCTCTTACTACCACAAGTTTTGAATTTTTTAGTTCTTCTGAGACCGCACGGGCAAGTTCAAGGCTACCCGAAGGATAATCGGGCAGAACTTTTACGCTACCTAACAGGGCTTTTCCTTCCGAATCAATGGGTTCTATCCGATCCAAAGACATGGAAAGGATCACCGCCCTTGGTGGATGGGCATGAACCACCGCCCTGTGGGAGGTTTGCAGGTATATTTCTCTGTGCACCACCCACTCAGAAGATGCCCTCTTCTCAAGGATGCTTTCGCCGTACAAGGGCAGTTCTATTATGTCCTCCAAAGAAAGTTCTCCCACATGCCTACCCGTTCTGGTTATTAACACACTCCCATCCAGCCTTACGGAAATGTTTCCCGCCCTTGCATCCACAAGCCCTTCTTTGTACAAAAGTTGTCCTGCTTTGATAATTTTTAGCTTGTAATACAGCATTTTTTGTATTATAATAAATAACACTAGAGCCGGTAGCTCAGCCTGGTAGAGCAACGGACTTTTAATCCGTGGGTCGAGGGTTCAAATCCCTCCCGGCTCACATTACAAAAGCTTTTCTTTGCCCTTACCCTTCAATATCCTAAGCTCTGCCCTTGCAATAGCCAAGTCTCCCTCTTCTATGTTCTTGTTGATAACCGAACCTCCCGCAATGTAGGAGTAATCGCCAAGGGTGACTGGTGCAATTATGAGGGAGTTGCTACCTATGAAGGCATTCTGACCTACCTTACTCCGGTGCTTTTGCTTTCCGTCGTAGTTGGCAAAGACCACTCCCGCCCCTATGTTGGTACGATCACCTATTTGGGCATCACCTATGTATGCCAAATGCTTAGCGTTTACATGGCTACCAATCTCGGAGGCTTTAACCTCCACGAAGTTTCCTATGTGGGAGCCTTCCCCTATCACGGAATGATTTCTGAGATGGGCAAAAGGTCCCACAATGGCCCCGCTCTTGATGTGAGAGTCTCTGATAATGCTGTAGGGTTCTATGACCGCGCCCTCTTCCACCACTGAGTTTTCTATAACGCTTCCCCTACCTATACGCACTCCTTTACCTATTTTTGTGTTTCCTCTTAGGGCTACGCCCGGCTCTATTTCCACCTCCCCCTCAAGCACCACGGAGGGCTCTATCCATACGGTTTCTGGCTGGTGGATAGTGTTGCCTTCCACTGCAAGCCTTTCTAAAATTCTCAGTCTTATCACGTTTTCTGCTATGGCGAGCTCCCATCGGTTGTTGACACCCATGACCTCCGCCTGATCTTCCGCCATAAAGCTCCTAACCACATAACCTTTTTTGTGCATCAAGGCTATTGCCTCTGTCAGGTATAACTCTCCACTCTTTGGGCTGGGCTGGACGGAAAAGATCACATCCAAAAGATGAGGGCAGTAAAAGAAATATACACCGCCGTTTATCTCCCCGATCTGCTTTTCTTCAATGGTAGCATCCTTTTCCTCCACTATTTTTATCACGTTCCCCCTCTGGTCCTTTATAACCCTGCCATAGCCCGTTGGATCCGGAAGAAAGCCCGACAGTAGCAGGGCACTTAATTTTATGTTCTCGTATTCTTCCACCAACTGTATGTATCTTTGCATGTTCTTTATGGTTTGAACTTTTACCAAAGGGCTGTCGCCGTTTATCACCAAAAGGTAGTCTTGGTAATCCCTCCAAAAGTCCAGGGCAGAGATCACTGCATCTGCGGTACCACCCTTTGGGTTTTCCTGATGAAAGAAGGAGATGCCATCCTCTCCCTCAAAGACCTTTTTTACCTCCTCCGCCTGATGACCAACCACCACGCCAATTTCCCGAAAGTTCAACTCCCTCAAGGTGCGTAGCACGTACCAGAGCATGGGTTTGCCAAGGATGGTGTGCAGAACCTTTGCCTTCTGGCTTTTGAACCTACTTCCCAACCCCGCTGCAAGAATCAAAGCTCGCATGTAAAAATTATAAGCTTAAGACAGCTCAAGCATCCTCTCTAGAGGTCTTCTTGCTTTGGCTATTATTTCCTCGTCCAGTACCACTTCGTTTAGCTCCTCCTTTAGGGTTTTGTAAACCAAGGGCAGTGTTATAGCCTTCATGGTACAACAATACACAGTTCCGCAATAGTTCATAGATTGGGGGAATATATACTCCTTGTTAGGGTTTTTCTTGATAAGGGTATGCTTTAGACCTACCTCAGTGATGACAATAACCCGGTCTGAATCGCAGGTGGTGGCGTAGTTTATGATCTGGGAGGTGGAGCCCACAAAATCTGCCATTTCAATGACTTTGGGGTGGCACTCGGGATGTACCGCCACTTTAGCATCTGGAAACTGTTGCTTTAGCCTTTCAAGCTCTTTGGCGGTAAATTCAAAGTGTGGGGGACAAAAACCCTGCCATATAACAAACTCCTTATCGGGCACATGTTTTTTTACCCAATTGCCCAAGGCTTGGTCTGGTATGAATATGATCTTTTTGCTCTGCAACTTTTGGACAACCTTTATTGCGTTAGCGGAGGTGACGCACACGTCGGACACCGCCTTTACATCTGCGGAGGTATTCACGTAAGCTACCACCTCGCCGTCGGGATGCTGTTCTTTCAGCTTTAAAACCTGTTCGGGTCTTATCATGTCCGCCATAGGACAGCCTGATTCGGGGTTTGGATGGAGCACCTTCTTTGTAGGGTTCAAGATCTTTGCGGTCTCGCACATGAACCTAACTCCGCAGAAAAGGATGATGTCCGCATCCGTTTGGCTTGCCTTTCTGGAAAGTTCTAAGGAATCTCCCACGAAGTCCGCAACGTCCTGCACCTCCGGTCTTTGGTAGTAATGGGCAAGGATCACTGCGTTCTTTTTCTTTGCTAAAGACCTTATCTCTTCCTGAAGTTCCTTTATATCCTTAGGGCTCAGTGTTTCCTCTTTGGCAATTTCAAAGGTAAGCATAGAAATTAAGTTAATCTCCTTGAGCCAGCTTGCAAGCCTTAAAGACCTCCCAAATAGCAATGGCACCAGCGGAGGACACGTTCAAGGAGTTGATCTTGCCCACTATGGGAATGGAGACCACCAGGTTTGCCCTTTCAAGGACGCTTTTGGAGACGCCTTCTCCCTCTGAACCGAGTACCAAAGCACAGGGCATAGGAAATTGCACCTTCCTTATGTCCTCTCCTCCTCTTTCCACAACCACCACTGAACCACCCATTCTTTGAAACTCTTCCAAAGCCCTCCTTAGGCTTGGCACCCTGCTAAAGGTAAGGTGAAAGACCGCACCAGAGCTTGCCTTTACCACTGTTTGATTTATGGGAACGCTCCGGTCCTTGGGCAAAAGCACGCCAACCCCACCAAAAACTTCGCATGTTCTTATGAGATTTCCTGCGTTCTGTGGGTCCGTTATGTGGTCCAAAACCAAAAAGAAGCTGTTCTTCTCAAAGGCTTTTTTAAAAAGTTCCTCCGGGGGAACCAAGGGCACAGGGCTGATAATGGCAACGATTCCCTGTGTCTTTTTTGTGCCAGCCAGCTCCTCAATCTTTTGCCTTGGCACCCTTTGGATCTTTATTCCCTTTTCTTTGCAGAGCTTTACCACCTGATGGGGAGGATGCCCATCATGGGCTACCAAAACCTTCTCAATGGGTCTGTTTGCCCTGAGGGCTTCCAAAATGGGATTTTTACCGTAAACGATCATATCTCCGAAAGCCTCTGCTTTATTGCGTCAATAAGCTTTTTGTAGTAGCCCTCTATCTCCTTGGCAAGATCCTCGTACCCCTCCTCTTCAGCCCTTTCCAGAAGAGGGGCAACAAAGTTTTCAAGCTGTAGGGTGTATTCCTTCAGGTCTCCTTCCAGCTCTTCCCGCGTGTAGTCCTCTATGGTTAAAACATACCTCTGATAGGTTATCTTAGCAAATCGGAGAATATCTTCCAGCTCCCTTTCCAGGTCTCCTCTGTTTGAGCCCGCCTGAGGCTGTTCTAAAAAATCCCTCATCGGGACGTCCCCCTAGCCTCAAAGGGAACTAACCCTTTCCTCACCCTATCCCACACCCCTTCCACCAACACAGGCTTCAGAGGAGAAAGGTCCCTTGGCAAGACCTTTCCAAGGATAGGGAAGAGAAGGGCTACCTTCAGAACTTGCCAAACACCTTGAAGGGTAGTTTTTGCTACCCTCCCCTGCTCGGGATTCCTTCCGTTGGCTTCCTCGCAGGAGCTTGGCTCACTCTGAAGGCTTTGTATGAGATTAGCTAAAAGTTTCTTTGAATTCTCTACACTCCTTAGTTCGCTTTTTAGTGCGTTTCTCTTGTATTCGTTGCTTTCCTTCTCTATGAGTTCCACAAGGTCCTTTTCCCCCTCTTCATACCTCTTTAGAGCAAACTCTAAATATACTTTGTCTTTCAAAAGCCTCTCGTAATTCTCAGGCATGTCCTCTTTAAAGCCCAGTGCTCTTCTCCCTATCACATAAGCACCAGCTACGTCTTTATCTACGCTTAACTGCGGTGCATACTTTAGCATGCCTATGACTGATGTATAGGCGGGATTTACCTCTATCACTTCCACTCCCTTTAACATTGCTACCCTCTTTAGCTTTTGCATAAACTTTTTGGCATTCCAGTGATGAAGCCTTTTTCTTAACTCAGCTTTCCCATCTCCACGCATTCCCTTTTTGAGTTTCTTTAGGTTCTCTATGGCTATAGCTTTACCTTTCTGAATGGCTAAATCTATTAACTGATGGGTTAATATCCACTCTTGGTGGTCTTTGCTGTTTTGGGAAAGTCCTAAAAGGTGGTGTAAGCTGATGGTTTGATAGCTTAGTAGTTCTCCAGTTTTTGAGACTCCCGCTATGGCTAAGTGTATGGGTGATGCGTTTGTGTCTATGGCTATTACTCCGTTTTCTTTGGTGTATCTAACTTCAGGCGTTGGGATTTCAAAGGATACACTTCCATAAACTTCTCCATCTCTTAGTTTTAACTCCACTGTGTAAGGAAAGTAGCTTTGAGTTTGCCAACTTTCTAAAAGCATAGCCATAAAGGTGAGCCACTTGTCTTTGCTGTTGCTTGGCTCTCTTAACACTTTTGCGTAGACAAACTCTCTGTTTCCTGTGGTAATTCTAAGGTAAATCTGTCCTTTTAGGTCTTCAAATCTCATTAGTCTGTTTCCTTTGTCTGCCTTTGACCCGATGCTTACAAGAGTTCCTTGTCTTAGTTCTCTCCACTGCTTTTTAAGTTTTTCTCTTGCCTTTCCTGAAAGATGATTTTTGCAAAGCTTTTCAAAAAGTCTTTTGCCTCCAAAGACCACTGGTTTATCTGTGGGATACTGCTTAGCTTTGTATATGGCTGAGTCAATATATCTGGTTGGTAGTTCAGGGAATAGTTGTCTTAGTCTTTGATATATTTGGGCATGTGGGTTTCTTGTTTTCTCTTTTTCCAACTCCTTTAGCATGTTGTATGCCACTCGGATGGCAGAGGATTGCTTACGCATCAGCTTTATGAGTTTTTCTCTATCTTCCCTTTTCAGTTCAAGCTTGAATTGAAGGCTAACAAACATCAGGGTTAAATTTTAACTTTAAAACTCTTGTGTGTCAATGGGTTTGGATTTTTAGAACAGTCTCAGCCTGCCCTGGTGATGTCTCCCATAGAGAATATAATATAGGGAGTTTTTGTGAAGTATTTGTGAAGCTTTGATTTTTTTGTTTTGCCTGGAATAAAATTAAACATAACCCTCTATGGGACCGGTCCCGGGAGGGAAAAACTTTATGGGAGGTGTAGCCATGAGGCAACGGAAGGGTTTCACCCTAATTGAGTTGCTTGTAGTTATAGCCATCATAGCCATTTTGGCATCCTTGGCAATACCGCAGTATCTCAGCTACCAAAGAAAGGCAAGGGTAAGCTCCTACGCGGAGCCGATAGCAAGGGGTTGTATGCTGGATATAGCATCATATTGTATGGAAAATGCAGGTCAAACCGTAAACACTAACCAGCTGGCTAACTGTGCAAACACTTCTATTACGGTAGCTGGAAGTCAGACGGTGAATCTTAATCGACCGGATACCGTTAACTGCCAACCTGATGGACAAGTTCCCGATACCGTTGAAGTAATCGCAACTATTCAAGGTATAGATGACTACCAGGCAAAGTGCAAACCAGAAAACCAATCCGTTAGATGCACGGTAGAGAAGAGGCCATAGTAAGATAACCTAACCCTCCAGCCCCCTTCTGGGGGCTTTTTTATGGAGGTAATTATGAGGAGGGGTTTTACCCTTGTAGAGCTTTTGGTGGTTATTGCCATTATTGCCATCCTTGTTAGCATTGCAGTTCCCCAATACCTAAACTACACAGAAAGGGCAAGGCTTGTGTCTTATGCCCTTCCGATGGCAAGGGCTTGTATGGCGGATGTGGCTTCCTATTGTTCTACAGACCCTCCCTCAGCTGGAACGGAGACCTACTCAATAATCGGAAATTCTGCATTTCCCAACTGTGTGGCAAACCGCACCACTCCGGGTGGGACTGTTTATTTTACTGTAGTTGAGGCTTTCCAATGCTCAAACACGGGACAGTTGGTTGCTGGAAAGCTACACGCTTACTTTTCTGCCACTGGGCAGAGGCTGGTGTGTCAGGTGGATGTTAGACCCTTTCGGTGCTTTGTTGAATGAAAGACTATCTCACCCAAACCGCCTCAACCCTTGACTTTGAGCTTTGAGGACCGTCAGCCTCAGAGATGATTAAGTATATGTATCCTCTTCCGCCCGTTTGAGGTCTGGAGTAAGCAACCCCAGCTACAACCTCTCCCGGTGGAGGAGCATAACCCTTCAGGCAGATTGTTATCTTGTTTGTAAAGGTTTGCGTTGTTCCCGAAAGGCGGTAGTTTAGGTTTGATGTGCAGCAGTTTCCATCAGAAGTCCAACCAGCAGGGCACCCAAGCCGGTCCATGGTATCAAAAAGACCGCTCTTTATCTGCAAAACTGCATAATTAACACCACCCGCTGCAGCCTCTCTTGTGGATGTATAGACCCTTACCCTTTCTCCGGTTAGCATTGTGCGTGTTAGTATATAGTAAAGCCCACCGATAACAATGGCTATCATTATGCCCGTGACCAAAACGGATATAAGTGCCACACCCCTTACTTTCTTATATTTCTTAGAGGTATGTCCTCTTCCACGAGCTTCCATCTATACCACCTCCACTCAGGGCTTATTGTTATATATCCACACTGCTCAAAGCGGTTAGGTGGGTCCATGGGTGTGTCCATCTTTCCACCCACCTGCATCAAAAGGCAGAGCCTTATGGCACGCAGATTGTTTATATCACCAATGGTTGTTGTGTAGCCTTGACCGTCAAAGTATCTAACCCTAAAGACCGCAATGCAGGATGCAATGGGTTGTCCAACCGCATCACCGTTTACTTGCTTTAGTAAATTGAAGGTGTTTGGTGCACATTCCTTTGGCAGGTTTGCACTGCTTAGATAGTATCTAACCGCAAAGTCGCCAACTGAAGCCCTGTTTCCCATGGTAAATATCAGTACGTTCGGTGAGTTGCAACTGGTGGTAGCCTTGCTTGCCATATTAAGACAAAGAAGATTTTCTCCTGTTGGTGGGTTGTTAGGACAGTTCTCAAAGGTCCATCTACGCCCTTGAGTTGCTACGTTTCCAGAACCATCCCTTACCCACCAACAGCCAGAATTTCTAAAGCTTCTGGTGGCAAGGTTCAAAAAGTAAAGTTCATCACTTCCAGAGAGACAGTTAAGGGCAATACCCACAACAGAGTTGGAACCAGCAAAAGCGGTAAGCCCATTGCAGGCGGGTGTGCCCAAGTTTAACCTATCCACAGGGACGCCAAAGCCTATACCCTCAAGGTCTTTCCTGAGGCTCGTCAAAAGCACTTCCACATCCTGCTCGTTCTTTGCAAAAAGAGACTGTCTTATGGTTTCTCTAACCAAGCTTCTGTAGGCAAAGAAAATTCCGCCCGCAGATAGGGCAACTATGGCTATAACCACCAGAAGTTCCACAAGGGTTATACCTTTTCTTCTCATCTTGTATCCCTCATAACCGGTAATGAAATATACTTGTATCTCCCCTTGGTATCAAAATACCAAACTATCACACCAGCAACCCTTCCCACCTCTAAATTGGTGGCAGGGTTAATAAGCTTCGCCAAAGTGGTTCCAGCATATATGAACCTTCCCCTATACTTCTCACCGCATGTAAAGGTGGCATTGTTAATTTGAGTGCCATCTGCATAACAACAACCACATCTACTCCCATCACAATTGCATGGTCTTATACGCAACCATCCTGCGGTATCGGTGGGGTTTGTTTTGAAATTCCCATTCAGCCCATTGTAGGGGTCATAAAAGTCCGCTATTCCATCACCGTCTAAGTCTTGCACCTCAAAGGTGCAGTTTCCACTGTCGCACCGAGCGAAGCCCCAGTTGTAGGGATAGGTGTATCGTGCATCGCAAAGAAAGGGATTTGTGCTGTTTGACAAGCAAGATGTGGCATTCGTATCTAACTTGGCAGTTTGTATTTGGGAGGACATCTTGACGGCAATTTCGCTTGCCTTGTTTTTTAGCCCGTTGTTTATTTGATAGTCCATGTAAAGCAGTATCCCCTTCAAAAAGCCCGTCATGAGTATAAAAAGGATCACAAAGGCAACCAAAAGCTCTATTATGGTAAAGCCTTTTTTATTCATACCTTATCCTCCCAACGCTATCTACGATCACGGTTCTACTTCCGTAGCTATTCCTTAGGGTAATGTTGCCAGCCCCTATGCCACAGCTCCAGTTTAGAGGATAACCCCTTCTATCAAAGAGAACATAAAAATCCGCCTGAGGCAAAACACCGGGTGGAAATGAGACCAATCTCTGCGTGGTTGCATCGTTTGTGCAAGATGGATTGGCGTCCCTTGGGCATCCACTACCGACGGTGGCAGGATCAACCGCAAAGATTTTGTATTGGCTTACACCCCCACAGAACCTCACACCCCAGATCATGTTGGAGGACATAGACCTAAACTGAGCCTCCTTTAGGTCGTTGGCAACTTGGGTCATCGCAGAATAAAGCCTTTGCCTCTCCACAAGATTTCTTAAACCCAATATGCTGGCGCTGGCAAGTATGGCAATTATAGCCATAACCACCAGCACCTCCATTATGGTTATACCTTTTACTTTTCTATCCATAGCAGGAACTTCTCCTCCGCAGTTGTAGCCTTTTGCTGTGTCATCCTAAGCACCACTCCAGTGGATATTTGGGCGAACTTCTCCAACTGTTGGCTTGCCTGAGAAGATTGCAAGGCTTGGAAGGGATTGCCTATGGGTGGAATCCCTTGACCCACCGAGATCTTCTGTAGTAATTGGGCAGACCGTCCTACTTCAATGGTTCCGCTCACCACGTTCGGAGAGAGCACAGAAGGTCTTGGGAAAGGTCTTCCTGTCTTGTAATAGACAGATATTAAGTTTGAACTGCCTTCCATCTGACAGATGTCCTGCGGTGGCACATAGGTTAGGGCATCCACTATACCACCTATAACAAGCGGTTGTGAGTAAATAGCCTCTCCCGTCAGCCTGTAATACCATCCTATTGGTGGTTCGGGAGGCACGCTACTACTATACGCATCATAGACTACATTTTGCATTCCACAACCGCTGGCATCACACATACAGACCTGTTTTACCTCGGTTATTGTTATCGTGAGGGGCTGGTTTGTTATATCTGTGAGCTGGGCTCTTGTGTATGCAGTAGGACATGTGCCACTGTTCCAGTTCTCATCCTTGAAGCCTATGAGGTAGTTATCGTAAGATATAGCCTTATCGGAACTGTCCATTACATACCTACCCGTTCCAAAGAATACCCACAGTTTGCCGTTTTCATCTTTCGTAAAGCTGGGGGCACCAAAGACAGGAGGAGTGTTGCCCGCGGTCGCAAAGGTGCTAAGGTCTATTGCGGTGCATATATCGCTTGAGGTCAGGGCAGACACAGATTTGTAGACGGTTCCAGACTTCAAACTCAGTCTGTAGAAATTGCCCCAGACATTGCCCGTGTTGGTCTTTCCATAAGCTCCAAAGTAAATTAAATCGTCCTGATAATCGTTATCCACATCCACCACCGCAATATCTCCCACTGCAAAGCTCACACCACCAGTGGCTGGAATGTTTATCTGATTAACAATGTTCCCGCTCCTCAAGTCTATAAAGTACAGCTTGGGCTGACTTGTAAAGCTTGTTCCTTCAGGGTTTAACGGCCCGCTACCTATAACTACATACCACTCGCCGTTTTTGTTGGGGTCTCCAAGACGCACCACTGCGGGGTAAGAGGTGGTTAGCGTTCCATCAGGAAGAGATACTTCCCACAGAAGGGTAGGTTGGGCGCTTGTGCCGTTTAGCCAATCGGTCAGGTCAAGGGCAAAGACAGAGGAAGAGAAGGTCCCTGCACTTGTTGTTATAGCCTTGCCACCAAAGCCCATTGTGCCGATCAGGATGGTTCTCCAACTGCTTACCGTTTTGTCTGCGTTAGCAGGACCGCCTATTGATGCATCAAATATCACGGTTCTATAATCCACCGTTGGGACCCTGCAATAGCTTGGATTACCATACCATACCAAATAGGGCAAAGCATTCCTTGGAATAAATGCCCACTCTTCCCTGCCCACTAAATCACTGGACATATCATTGTAGGCATTTACCACCCTTGTTGGTCTGTTTGTGTCCCCCGTTTGGACTGTTCTGCCCACCCTAAAGGCGTGGAGCATACCATCGTTGGCACCCACAAACAAAAAGCTTGTTCTGTTTTTGTATGCGTCTGTGCGTATGTATTGAAGGTAGGTAGTGTCGTTATAGCGTAGGTGGTAGATATTCACTGGCTCATAGCTAACCACCGAGGGGGTGGAGTTTATTATATCTCCAATCTTCCAAGTCTTCAATCCACTCGCACCTGGGCAGAAGTTGGCTATATCCACCTCCCTTGTCCTTTTTACATAATCAGGGTAAGAACAATTCTTGGGGTCTGGACATAGATTTTCACCTCTTAGATATCTTATGATGTAGCTGGCGTCGGCTGGTTGGCAAGTCCCACCACCACAATCTCCATTGTTGGTGCAAAGCACCGCTGGGTTGTTGGAACAAACCTTCCATATGTTGCTAAGGTAGCTTGACTCTGAGGTGGTAAAGGAAGTAAGAGTTCCATCTTTGTTATAGAGAATTTTCCTGTCTGATGGGTCTCTGTTGGCAAGCTGACAACCCGCATCAAAGACAGGGATAAGTTGATTTATGGATTTTGTTCCTTCCATCACACAAGAGGAGGTTGTGTCTGAGCCTTGCAGTATGGCAACTTTTGTTTCATTTGCGTTTGGATCAAAGAAGAATTGGAATATTTTGTCAATAACGGCGCCAGCTATGTTCAAGATTCTGTCCTTTGTGGTGTCTTCCCTCAGGTTTTGCGTCGTATCTATCCAAAAAGACCTGAGAAAGCCAAGCCAAGAGACCTCTTTGCCATCCTGCATTATGTATTTGGGATAGTAGTAAGGTTGGACTATAAGGGAGGATACACTAGTTCTTGAGGTAAGGGTGGCAACGGTGGCACCAGAGGACGCACGGCGGAGGATGTCAGTAAGTGCGCTTATAAGTGCGCTTTTCAAAGTGGGCGCATCGCTTGCTTCGTAAAAGTTATAAGGAAGTCCGTCTTTAGGAGAATTGAACGCAGTATCCCACTCTGCACATTGGCTATTCCAGGTGCCAGAGGGATTACACTCAGGAAGAGGATAAACAACACCCCTGCTGTTGCAATAGGTTGTTGTGGGAGTTTGGATGTTGATGCTAACAGTACCTTCTAAACTGCTACAAATGCCAGAGCCGTTTGGATATTGTATATTGATAAAGGGATAAGGCCATGTGTTGCCATCTTTGTCGTCAAAACCTCCGAATATGGCGGTGGTGATCATCGCCTGTTTGCCCTGCAGGGCAGTAGTTGGGTCTGTGTCGCCAAAGGCATAAATTGCGTAGGTATATACATCTTGCTTGCCCGGAATGTCAGCCCTTAGGTCTTGGGTTGCCATAATTCTGGCAGGCACCACCGGGTCTACTCTTCCGTTCCAAGCTCCGTCAGAGATCAAAAGCACAAAACCCTTTCTACAGGGAACAGGTTTGCTGTTTCCACCACTACCGTCGTAGTATGGGTCCGCGTTGGCGTTTCCTCTGTTTATGTGGTTACTGTTTGATGCATAGGGGTAGTCATTGCTTTGCTTGTAATAATCGTAGGCTTCCCATAGGGCTTCACCGGTAGGTGTCCCCCAGTATGGAGTTTCCCTGTTTATACCGTTTATTAAGTCTGAGATTGTAGCGTTTTTCCCTACTCTAATTAATCCATATCTTGAATCACTCGCAAAAACCATAAATTCCATGATGAGCTGACACTTTTCACTTATCTGTCCGTTTAGGTCGGAAGTGTCGCAGAAAGAGTGTATGACTCCTTTTATTGAGCTTGGGTCAGATGGGCGGATTCTTATGTTGGCGTTTGTTATTGAAATAGGGCAAGCGCCATTATAGTTCGAGATGGTAAGTACTCTGCTGGTTGTGGTGGACGCACTTACGGTAAAGCTACACTTTAAATTATTGTCATATATGGTATATGTTGCACCTTCACTTTCCAAGGTGTTTGGATTCGAGGGACTTGTTCTCCCACCCGTTAGCACCCACCTTGCTATATCAATACGTGTGGTTGTTATCCAGTTAAGCAGATTGCCAGAGATACAACTAGATGTCCCAATTCTATTGGAGCAGTTGCAACTGTTTTCTTGGAAAGCTCCGAGAGACCCATTATACGTATAGCATCTGTTTGGGTCAAAGTATCCATAGTAAGTCTTTGAAGGGTCATACTTCCAAGAGGAAGAAGATGTTGCTGTGTTTGCTCCACACAGGGCTACATTAAGCGTTCTATTTGTTGTACTATAATTTGAGTATCCGTAGAAATTGCATGGCACATAAGCTGGAAACTGCATTGAACCTGAGAAGTCCATAACGATCAAGACATTGGGTTTAACCTGTAGCCCTGCGATCGGTGGGATGTAGCAATAGTCAGTCATGTTGGCGCTGTAAGACCTTTGCAGTCCAAAGGACATCAAAATTACAAGCACCAACAATAGTAGTTTTCGCATCTTTAATCCTCCCAGCCGAGAATCCTAATTTTGATAATGTTTCCCGCAGGGTCCTTTTCTATTTCCACAATTCTGGCGAACTGAAGGGATTCTGGGTTTACCGCAGACCCGTCGATCTTTATAATTGCCACACTCTTTGCCAAGGTTCCAACCAGTTTATCCCTTGCATAAAGATGATTCCCCTTTATTGCAAAAGGACCCTGAAGGATCTCTCCAGCTAAGGAGAAAGTAAATAGTATTAGCCCAAGCATCAACCTTCTCATCTTCTCCTCCTTCTTCAATTTTTAGATTAACCCACCCTCCTGCCCTTTGCGTGAAGTTTCTGTGAAATATGCAGATTTACCCTTTGTCCTCTCTGTGAGGAATTTCTAGAACTCTGTAAAGAAGGGCCTTGATCTCTGTGATCTCCTTTCTCATTCCCTTTAGTTCGGTTCTTATGTCCCTTATGTCCTGCTCAATACGGAAAGAACTTGCCAGCTTTTTTGTAGGGTCTTTGCCCTACCCCTCATCGGTTTCCGCCAGCGATTGACCGCTTGTTGGGTAGCTGGCTCACTCTTCCCGCTGTCCCGTGTATAGAAAAGCAATAACTTTAAATACTTCCTTAACCGCTTAACCCTCTCCTTGAGTGCGTTCTTTTTGTATTCATTCTTCTCCTTCTTTAACTCACTCTTCAGCTTATTAATCCGTTCATCTACCTTGGCAATAGCGCACGCCAAAAACTCCTTGTCCTTTAGTAGTTCTCTGTAATGAGGTTGTCGTGGATCTCCGGAAGGTATATAACCTCTGCCTCTTGCAAAGAAGGAGAACCAGAGGCAAAAAGGCTAAAGACCATCAAAGCTATACTCCATCTGAATAGCATTTTCGCCATCGGAATAATAATGCCTCCTTTCTCCTACGATGTAAAAGTTTAAAGCCTGATAGAGCCTAATAGCCCTTATGTTTGACTTTCTAACGTCCAATTGCACCTTTTTAACCTTGCCCTTAAGCCTGTTTAAAACTTCCCTTAAAAACTCCTTTCCTATACCTCTTCCCCAGTAAGCCCGGTCTATTGCAAAGGTCATAACGTGGGCGCAGTCTTCTATCAGCCAAAGGATGCAGTATCCTACAAGCTTGCCCTCCACCTCCGCCACAAACCTAACCGAGTAAGGAAGCTTAAACTCCCTTTCAAAGCCCTCCATAGTCCACGCATCGGTGGTAAAGTTCTCTTTGTTGATTCTGAAGACCTCCGGTAGGTCTTCCTTTTCCATTTCCCTTACCTTTATCATCACCATATAATTTTAGCTATGCGCATTGGAATAATAGGCTTTGGAAATATGGGAAGTGCCTTTGGAGAGGGATTAAAAAAGTCCGCAGAGGTGGTAGCCTTTGACACGGACGCAAGCAAAAAAGAGAAGGCTTTGGAGATGGGAATAGGATGGGCAAAGGACTTGGAATTTTTGGTGGCAAACTCGGACCTTTTACTGCTTGCGGTTAAACCCAAAGATGCGGGAAAGGTCCTTGAAAACCTAAGGGGGAAGATGGAGGGAAAGATCCTAGTTAGCATTGTGGCAGGGCTATCTCTAAAAAAGATTGAGGAGCTTTTGGGAAGGGAAAAGGTCATAAGATGCATGCCCAACTTGGCTGTAGCGGTGGGTAAAGGTGCCATCGCCTATGTGTGCAACGAGCTTGTGGAAGAAAGGGATGAAGAGAATTTCAAGGAGAGCTTTTCTAAGTGTGGAAGTTTGCACAAGGTGGAAGAGGGCTTGATGGATGCCTTTACCGCCCTGGCGGGTTCTGGTCCTGCCTTTGTGATGAAGTTTATATCTGCCCTCTGCTTGGCGGGAGTCAGAGAGGGCTTTAGCTACCAACAGGCAATGGACGTAGTCTTGGACACCATAGAGGGAACAGTCCTTATGCTTAGGACCTTTGGAGGGCATCCGGAGGAGTGGATCAGCAAGGTGGCCTCTCCCTCTGGCACCACCATAGAGGGCATAAAGGTTTTGGAAGAAAAGGCTTTCTCAGGGATCTTAATGGAATGCATAAGGGAAACCACCAACAGATGCAAACAGCTTGGCTAAGCTTTAGGTTCAAGAATGCCTTGGTAGGGCTAAAACTCTACGACCCAAGGGATGGCATATTCACACTTAGGCAAATTCATTCGGACAGGGTGGTCCTCTTGGATGAAGAAATACAAGAGGAGGGAGATGCCATTATAACCACGAGAAAGAATTTTCCTATAGGTGTGAGGACCGCAGACTGTGTGCCCTTGGCCTTTTTGGGGGAGAGGGCGGTGGGTGTGGTGCATGCGGGTTGGAGGGGCATAAAGGCGGGCATTGTGGAGAGATTTTTAGAAAGGTTCTTGCCCATTGAGAAGGAACCCTTTGTTTTTGTGGGACCTTCCGCTAAAGCTTGCTGTTATGAGGTAGGTAAGGAATTCAAAGAGTACTTTAGAATACTGCACTACAAGAATGGAAAGTTCTACATGGACACCCAACTGGAGGTCCTAAAAAGGCTAAAGGACTACGGACTAAAAAGGCTCTTTGTTTACCGCGAATGCACCATATGTAATGAAAAGTTTCCCTCCCACCGAAGGGACAAAACCTCTCAAAGAATGATCCTCTTTGCCCTGCTGACATGATAGGAGACTTTATGCTCTGGCTTGAGGAGACAGGTTCAACACAAAACGTTCTCAAAGAGTTCCCTTTTCCCTACCGCACTGTGGTGGTGGCAAACAGGCAAAGGGAGGGCAGGGGAAGGTTTGGAAGAAAGTGGCACTCACAAGAGGGTGGGCTTTATTTTAGCTTTCTTTTGAGGGCGAAAGATTTTAAAGAGCTTTTGCCACTGCCCTTGGTGGTGGGCTACGGTGTCCTTTTGCAAATTGAAAGAAAAGGATTTAAACCCATGCTGAAGTGGGTCAATGATGTGTATATATCGGGTAAAAAGGTCTGCGGTGTGCTCGTGGAAAGGTCTAAAGAAAAGATAGTGGTAGGCGTGGGCATAAACCTAAATCAGAAGGAATTTCCCTCGGACCTTATGGCAACATCTCTATACATGCTGAGGAATGAAGTCTTTGAAAAAAGAGACTTTCTCCTTGAGACGTTGGAAATCCTTAACAGGGTTTTGGAGGAGTTCAAGAACTTTGGCTTTGAAAAATTTAGACCTGCCATAAGGCAAAGGCTTATGTTCTTAGGGGAGGAGGTGGTTGTCTATTCTCAGGAGCCCATAGTGGGCATCTTTGAGGACATAGACCAAGAGGGTAGCCTACTGCTAAGAACCGCCCAAGGGCTTTTAAAGTTCAACGCAGGAGAGGTTAGCCTTAGAGGTTCAAAGATACTTTAGCGTTGTATAGCTTATCTTCTAAACCCAAAAGCCCTGAAGTTCCCTTAGCTTTTTTACGGGGTCTTGGCTCTTCATTAAGCTTGTGCCTATCAAAAAGGCGTCCGCACCAAGGTTTTCAAACTCAAGCACCTGCTCCCTTGTTTCTATTCCGCTCTCCACCACCACAAACTTGGCACCGAGTTCCTTAAGTTTTGGCACCAAAGTCCTTGATAGGTTAAGGTCTATCTTCAAAGTTTCCAAATCCCTGTTGTTTATGCCAATAATGTGAGCGCCAGCCTTTAAAGCCCTCTCTGCTTCCCTCAGATCAAAGACCTCCACAAGGGCAGACATACCAAGCTCCTTTGTATAGTTAATAAGCTCCTCCAAAGCTTTTTGCTCAAGGGCTCTGACGATCAGCAAAACCGCATCCGCACCAAAGGCTTTTGCCTCAAGCACTTGCAATGGGTCAAAGATAAAGTCCTTCCTCAGCAGTGGCAGTGGGCAACTTTGTCTTACCTCCCACAGGTCCTCCAAGGAACCCTTGAAGTACTTATCCTCAGTTAGAACCGATATGGCAACAGCGCCACCCTCCCAGTAAAGTTTTGCCTGCTCCTTTGGAGAGACCTCCTTTATAAGCCCAGCGGAGGGAGATGCCTTTTTAACCTCCGCTATGATCCTTGTCCTACAGCTCCTTAGTGCATCCTCAAAGCTATAAAATCTTTCCCTTTTCTTAACCTTCTCCCAAAGAAATTCTTCGTATTCTTTATCCTTTCTGAGGGTTTGCCTTTTGTAGGAGAGTACTTCTTCGAGAAAGCTCAGGGATAAACCCTCCTGTAGTTTTTACCTTCCTTTTTGTAGATGGCTTCCACAAAAAAGCCATTCTCTTGTAGCTCCTTGTAGATTTCCCTTGCCTTTTCCTCTCCCTTTACAGCAAGAACTACACCGCATCTCGGGTCTATTTCGTCCGGAATTGGGATAAGCTTAGCCCTTCCCTTTAGATATTTCTCAGCCCTCGTACCCTCCGATATGGTAGAAAAGGTTATAAAGTGATCTGGCTTTTCCGCAAATGGGTTCAACATCATCAAAATGTGCCTTAGGTGTAGCTTCACTCCAAGAGAGTGGAACTTTATCCAATACCAGAGGGAGGGCTCAACTGCGGTGGAGACCTTTTTAACCTGCGCTATGACCTTGTCCCCTTCCTTTTTCAAGCTAAGAAGTTGATTACCCGTTTGCTTGCACCAGTTGAATATGTCCCTCTCAAAGCCCGGGTCAGTGGATATCACTGTTATAACCTCGCCATCCTTTAGCCTCTTTATGTTCTCGGATGTGATCACTATTGGCAAAGGGCACATAAGACCAGACAGGTCTAAAACCTTTTCCTTTTCCCTTTCCAAAACCTCCATGGCAACACCTCACACTGCGATCTTTACTGCCTGTTCTTTGTCTTCAAAGCCTGCTATATAAAGCTTTAACATCTTGGCACATCTACTTAAATTCTCCTTTAGCTCCGCATCCATAAGTTCTGCAGGATGGTTAAGGTAGAAAACAACCAAGGCACTGCCCTCTTCTAAGCCCACTGGCACAGAGATGGTCAAACTGCCTTCGTCTATGAGGCACTCTTTTACAGAACCGTCCTTCAAAGAAAAAACTTTTATAGCTTTAAGCTTGAACATCTCCTTCACACCCTTAAGATATTCCTCCGGTCCATTACTGTCAAGCAACTCTAATAGTTTAAGTAGCGTTTCCTTCTGCCTTTTTTCCCTTTCAAGGGTTGAAAGTTCCTTCTGGATGCTTCTGTATGCCCTCCTCAGTTCCAGAAAATACCTTCTATCCTTTTGAAGGCTCCTAAGCAACTCCACAGAGGAGGGAGAGATCCCCAACGCCAAAGTTAAAGGAAAAACCAAAAGTCCCTTCAAGCCAAAGTTATAAACGCTAAGGGCAGTGGCAGAAAGAACAGATATAAAAAAGGGCACAAGATTTTTGGGAAAGCTAAAGAGGGAAGGCACCAAAAGGGAAAAAATAGCCAAGGGTTCTTCCAAAAGTAAAGCCGAAGGTATGAGGAAGAAAAAGTCTATGTAATCGTTTAGCCTTCTAAGCTTGAAAGAGTAAAAATAATTCACCAGGGCAGTAGAAAGATAAAGGGAAGATATAACCACTACCACCGCCTTTTGGGCGTATCCCGGAAGGTAGAGGAGGGCATGGAGCATAAAAAACAGAAAAAGCAAAAACCTTAAAAAGGTGATTAAAAACACCTTGTTTAGCCACACAATGCTAATATTATATCCTTGATGGAAAAAAAGATAAACATAAGCCTCCTTTTGGAAAGCTTCCACAATTTAGAGAAGGCTTACGCAAACCTAAAAAAGCTTCTCTCTTTAGGCAAGGAAGAGTTTGTTAAGAACAAACTTATCCAGGATAAGGTTAGGGTAGATTTCAACTTAGCCTTTGAAAGCTGTATGAGACCCTGTAGGCATCTCTCAGTAGTTCTTGGTCTAAAGACCTCTTCAAAGGATTGTTTGGTAAAACTTGGAGAGAGGGTGGGCTACGAGGACCTTGAAACCCTCCAAGCCTTTACAGATTTTTACTTTAAATACAGGGACCTAAAGGAGGCAGTCCAGCCGGAGGAACTGTACGATTTCTTGGAAAAGAACCTACATGTTTTTAAGGATTATGCAAGGGCGGTGGTAGAGTATGTTAAACAAACTACCGGTAATTATCTTCTCATAGACTTTGAACTTCTAAAGGAAAAGGCAAAGTTTGTTAAGGATTCTGTAAATAAAATAAACTTCGTCCTATCGGTGGGCTTGGAAGAGTTCAAAAAAAAGCCCATGTATCACGACAGGGTCAAATACTTTTATCAGGTGGCTTACGATTCCCTCTTTGACATTTGCAAACACCTTGCACCAAAGTTTGGCATAAAAAAATTCGGTGATGATTGCCTTTTAAAGATGGTGGAAGGCGGTATAATCTCTCCTCAGTATTACCCAGTTCTGCTTAAGATGATGAACCTAAAAAACAAGCTTATAAGCACTTGGGAGATAGATTTGGAAAGCCTATACAGAGAGTTAATGGAACTCAAAGACTATTTTGAACCAGTGCTAAAGGAAATATCCTCTTCTCTCAAAAGCCTGTTAGATAAAATCGCCAGCCATCAAAAACAACTCCAACAAAACAGCCAAGGGCAAGAAAGGGACCAAAGGGAATAGCAAAGTTCACGCTTTTATGTTTTATCAGTATAGGAAGCACATAAAGGAGCCCAAAGAGGGAGCCCAAAAAGACCGCACTAATCACACCCCATATGCCCGTCCAACTACCTATGAGAGCCATAAGCTCCACATCTCCAAACCCAAGCCCCTCAAACTTTCTGACTTTTTTGTAGTAAAGGTATATAAGCAAAAAGGGCAAAGCACCCGCCAATATTCCCAAAAGGCTCTCATAGAGGCTAAAGTCCTCCCTAAAGACGGAGGTAATCACACCAAGGACTGTTCCACCCAACATCAACGGCTCCGGTAGGCTAAAGGTATCCCAATCTATCAGGCTAAGTACCAGCAGTAGGGAAAAGAATACATAAAGCCCAAGGGCGGTAATACTAAAGCCCCACTTGTAATAGGAGAGAACCGCCAGAAAACCGCTAAAAGCCTCCACAAGAGGGTATCTGATGGATATTTTGGCAGAGCAGTTTGGACACTTTCCCCTCAAGAGGACGTAGGAAATTATTGGGATGTTGTTATACCACTTTATGGGTGTTTTACAGCTTGGACAGTGGGAAGGTGGATTAACAATGGACATACCACGAGGGATTCTGTATATGAGCACGTTATAAAAGGAACCAAGCACCGCACCAAGCAGAAAGAGGAGAATGTAAATCATAGTATCATTTTATCCTTTGTGTACCAATGAGTTTGTATTTTTAGAACAACCTTTTCCACTCTTGACGCCTTTGGAATACAAGAATATATTTTAATATTATGATTAAAATCATGAAAGGAGGTGTTGTCATGAGGAGAGGTTTGTTAGTTGCAAGTGTTTTGCTTGGCTTTGTAGCGGTAGGTTTTTCCTACGATGCGGAACTCGCCAAAAAGCTTGACGCCATGTTCTCCCAGATGACGCCGGAAGTATTAAAGCAAAGACCTTGTCAGATTGACGCAAACCAGCTCTTTGAGATGATCAAGAAAAAGGAGGACTTTGTAATCCTTGATGTTAGAACTCCGCAAGAGCAAAGTATCACGGGAATTACTTGGAAGAACACACTGAATATTCCCATGCATGAGGTTTTCAAACCAGAAAACCTAAACAGACTACCTAAAGACAAGAAAATAGTGGTAGTATGCCACTCCGGAGACAGGGCAGCAGCAGTAGTAACTGGTTTGAGGGCTATTGGCTTTAACAATGCATATCAGTTCAAAGGTGGAATAAAAGAACTTGCGGACAAAGTGGCAAGGAATGTGATAGATATTGTGAAGTAAGTTCTTTGGGCGGGGCTTTTGCCCTGCCTTTATTCAAGTCCAAAATTAATAAGCAATTTTACCACTAAGTTCTTCACAGGCTACGGAAAGAAGTTAAATTTAAAATTGTTTGAGAAAAGCATGCGGACGCTTGAGGAAATAAAGAGGATAATTGCAGAACATAAAAAGGCAAAAGTATGGCATAGTGATCCTTGGAGTTTTTGGCTCTTACGCAAGGGGAGAACAAAAGGAAACAAGCGATGTGGATATTCTTGTAAAAGTTGAGCGTCCTCTGGGTTTAAAGTTCATCACCGCAAAGCTTGAATTAGAACGTTTGCTTAGACTTAAGATGGATTTGGTATCCATTAATGCAATCAAACAAAAGCCGTTGTTATGGGAGAGTATAGAAGAAGATTTGATCTATGTCTAAGAAGAGAAAAGATTGGAGGCTTTATATTTTAGATGTGCTGGAATGCATAAAAAGGATAGAAAATTATGTGGAAGGGTTGAGCTACGAGCAATTTCTGATGGATAACAAAGCGAAGGATTGGGAAAGTTGGAACTTCCGCCCTTTTTTCCATAATCTTATGTCCTTTCTTTTCCAAGCCTGTTCTAAAAGAGTTGCAAAAGTTCAAGGTCTATTGCCCTTGCCATGGCTTTAAAAATATATCACTTTATCACTCTTAAAACTTTCAACAAAAACTCAAGGGCGTTTTGATTAACGAGTATCAGGGTAAAAGAGAGAATGATAAACAGTATGGTAAATTTACGGTCAAGCCTCAGGATCTCTTTTTCAATTTTGGCTTCAAGCCTTGCTTCCATTGCTTGTACTTCTGCCCTAACTGCCTGGATTTCTGCCTTTAAGACTTGAATGTCCGCCTTGCTTGCCAACTCTTTGGTAAGCTCATCTTTAAGCTCAAGCTTTTTCTGGATGGCAAGCTCTTCTGCCCTCTTTTCCATAATCTCAAGTCCTAATTCTATTGCCTGTGCTACTTTTCTCGCCTCCCCTTTCCCAAGCTTGTCCTCAAGGAGTTGCAAAAGTTCAAGGTCTATTGCCTTTGGCATAGTTTTAAAAATATATCATCACTCAAATAAGGCTACTATTTTTTAAACCTTTGCTTACCTTTGCTTATAATTATCCTTGTGGAGTTCAGGGATTACGTTGCGATACTTGGTGGGCTTATTGGGATATTGGCTACCTTTACGGGGATTATGTGGATGCTTGTTCAACAGATAAACAAAAGAATTGATACGGTGGATAAGAGAATTGATGAACTCAGAGAAGATATGGATAGAAGGTTTGGTGAATTGAGAGAGGAAATTAAAGAAATCAAGCTTCTTCTCTACAAAGTTTTAGAGGTTCCTCACAAGCAAAGGGAATAAGGGTTTATTTTTATATCTTCACAAAATGGCAGGACAGGGCTATAGTTTTTAAAACTTTTGCCTATAATTATCCTTATGGAGTTCAGGGATTACGTTGCAATGCTTAGCGGGCTTATTGGGATATTGGCTACCTTTACAGGGATTATGTGGATGTTTGTTCAGCAGATAAATAAGAGAATTGATACGGTGGAAAAAGGAATTGATTCAGTGGAAAAGAGAATTGACGAACAGAGAGAGGAGATTAAGGGTTTGAGAGAAGAAGTCAAAGAGATAAGCAGGAGAGTTGATGGCTTGAAGGAAGATGTGAATAAAAAGTTTAGTGAGTTAAAAGAAGAAATCAGAGAATTCAAGGACTACATGGCTTTAGAAGTCCCTCACAAGCGAAAGCTTTACAGGGTAAGTGTTATAAAACTTCCTCACAAGCAAAGGGAGTAAGGGTTTGTTTTCATATCTTCACAAAATGACAGGATAGGACTATTCTTTTTAAAACTTTTACCTATAATTATCCTTGTGGAGTTCAGGGATTACGTTGCGATACTTGGTGGGCTTATTGGGATATTGGCTACCTTTACGGGGATTATGTGGATGCTTGTTCAACAGATAAACAAAAGAACTGATACGGTGGAAAAAAGAATTGATTCAGTGGAAAAGAGAATTGGTGAACTGAGAGAAGATATGGATAGAAGGTTTAATGAATTGAAAGAGTACATTAAGGATTTGAGGGAAGAGATTAAAGAAATCAGGCTTCTTCTTTACAAGGTTTTGGAAGTTCCTCACAAGCAGGGGGAGTAAGGGGTTAGTTTTATCCCTTCACAAAATGGCGGGGCAGGGCTATCGTTTTTAAAACTTTCGCCTATAATTATCCTTGTGGAATTCAGGGATTACATTGCAATACTTAGCGGGCTTGTTGGGATATTGGCTATCTTTATATGGGTTATGGGAATGCTTGTTCAACAGATAAATAAGAGAATTGATACGGTGGATAAGAGAATTGATGACTTTAGGGATAATATGGATAAAAGGCTTGGTGAGTTGAGGAATGATATGGATACAAAGTTTGAGGATGTATACAGAAGACTCGGTGAGTTAAAGAGTGATATGGATAGAAGATTTAGTGAGTTAAGGGGTGATGTGGATGGAAAGCTTGGTGAGTTAAGAGGAGAGATTAGCGGTCTGAAGGAAGAGATCAAAGAAATCAGGCTCCTTCTCTACAAGGTTTTAGAGGTTCCTCACAAGCAGGGGGAGTAAGGGGTTAGTTTGATTCTATTATTTTTATCTTTTCACGAATTGCATTTGTTTTTGTTCAGTGTAAAGGTTAGCCCTTTCTTTCTCAAGGATTTCATCAATTTTAATAGCTATTCTTTCAGTCCTTTTTAGAATGGATAATATTAGTTTAGGATCCATCCGCAACGATTCTTTAAGAACTTCAAATTCCTTGTTAAGCTCGTTAATTTCATACCATATATAAAATATATCTTCTGCAAAATCTTTATCCAAAGCTGATAGGTTATTTAGTATTGAATTTAATAGTGTCATGTGAATAGGTTTAACGCTTGGCTTGTTTTCTTTACATATAGATTTCTGCTTTTCAAAGTAGCGTTGCACGTCTTCCATTGTAGGATATTGCGACCCTAATTGTATTTCCATTATAATTTCTTCTATAATCCTAATACTTCTCTCAATATCTTTTGGTTCCAATTTTCCAAAGTTTTCATAGATAGCCATACATACTTTTATCTCTTTCATTAAATGCTCAGTGAAATGTTTTCTATATTTTTCGGTTAGTTCATAAAACCATTTTAAATCAAATTTAAAAAGTCTTATAACTGCAAAATAAGCTACATAAAATCGTGCAAAGTTTTCAATCAATGAAATAAGAACATACCTCAATTCCAATAAAATAGCCGGTTTCAATTCCCTAATTTTTCTCTCGGATTTGATCTCTTCCGAGTATATACCAACAAGCATACTCAAAATTGCACCAAATAAAGTTGTTAAAACGCCCTCAATTAGTGAAGGTTTTAAAATCCAATAGGTTAATAGTAGAAATATCACTATTGCTATTAATCTATTTGTGGTAGTGTCAACCAAATTAACTAAATTTTTTAGCCTTGTTTTTAAGCTTTTCATTTTTCCAATTCTATAGTCCTTATCTCCTCCTCCGTTAAGCCATAAAGCTTATAAACAAGCTGGTCTATTTCTCTTTCAAGTTCTTTGACTTTTTTCTGTTTTTCTTGGCTGGTCTCAAAATCGGGGGATTGGGTAAGCGTGAGGATTTCTTGGACTTTTTGGACTATTTGGTCTGCGAGGGGTTGGGTTTGGGGGGTGATGGGAGGGATGGGAATACGTTCAACATATTGATTGGATAATAAAAATCCTGTATCACCATATAAATGAACATAAGTCTTAACATAAAAGTCTATAAGCTTGGAATTTAAAATTCCTAAGATATATTTCAGATTTTCACCTACCAAGAAAGCCATTGAATCTAAAATATATAAACCTGCTGGAACTAAACAAAAAGAGAACTGCTTAGTTACCCTTTGCCACACTATCTTTTCCTTTTCAAATTCTGGGTAGTAAGCAATATTATCCTGTGTTTCATACCATTTATGAGGTGTCTTTTTACGATGTCCAGGTTTCCCATCTTGCAAAAGCCTTTCTCCAAAGCTTGCCAAATATTCCTTAAGGGCTGGATATTGCTCTATATCTATTTTCTTAGATGGAAAAGTGCATATTACCCACAATCCCGCCCACTTATACCTATACCTCTCAATATCCCTACCTCTCAAAACTGGCTTTATTATTTCCTCTGTTCTCTTTCTCTCCTCTTCATCCTTGCAATTTGCCAAAATCCTGTTCCGTGTTTCCGTGTCTATGATAAAAGCGTCGTTGTAGCCCGTTAAAACTCCTCTGTAAATCTTTACATCCCACTCTTTTAAGGGTTTTCCTACTTTTTCAATCTTTTCTTTTAAGCTTAAAACTTTGTCATCTCCAAGCGTCCAGCCGTTGTTGGAGAGTTTTTCTTGCAACATAGTTTGCCAGTTTCCAACATAAGCGGTCTGCCAGTCCCTAAGCTCTTGCCAAGTTTCAACATCACTCCAAGACTCCACCCTTTTAAGCACTGTTTCAGTTTCTTGTTCTATTAAATACTTGCTTCTTTTTCTCAAATAGCTTTCTAAGTCTTTCACATCGCTTGGCACTGTTAAAAACTCAAAGGTGTGTCCCTTTGGTGGTTTTTCTTTTTTGAATAGAAGGATGCACGTATCCACTGTTTGCTCAAAAACTCTATAACCGCCGAAGTCTATAAGCTTTATGATGGTGGTTTTTTCTTTTAAAAACTTCCTCAGATTTTCTCCATACTTTGCCCTCATCCATTTATTGCTTGTTATGTATGCCAAAACGCCCTGTTGTTTCAAAAGCTGATAACCCTTTTCGTAAAAATACACATAAAGGTCTGCGGTGGATGTGAAAACTTCGTAGTTTTGTTTTTGGAGTAATGGTTTATCTTTCTTAATTTTCTCTTGCCTCACATACGGCGGATTTCCAATCACTACATCAAACCCATCCACCACTCCAAACATCCACTCGGGGTCAAACCAATCTGCCTTTGCGGTTGGATCCAAAATGTCAAAGCTTATTATTTTTTGGATATCTTTGCTGTCCCATCCCTGCTTTTTCAAAAGCTCCGCTAACTTTTCCCTTAACTCTCTGTCTTTTTCTTCCAATTCTTGCTTTTGTTTTCTGTTTCTAACTCTGAAGTATTTTTCCCTTATCCTCTTTAGCTCGCGTTCTATTTTCATCACCTCTTGGCTTTTTATACTTATTTGCTTTGAACTTTCCAGACCTATTAGTGTGTTGGCACATACAAACTTTGTCTCAAGGTGGGGCAATGGGAGTATGCCAAAGTTGTTGTTTTTGTCGTTGCTGGGCTTTTGGTCAAGGATCAAAGACAGGAAAAACCTTAGCTTTGTCAGTTGCACCGCTATGGGCTGGATATCCACTCCGTATATGCAGTTTTGGATGAGATAAAGCTTTCTTCCGTAGTCGGGGTAATTCCTTTGCTCGTTGAAGACTTCCAAAAGGTATGCCCTTTCTTCGTTTCTTTCCTCTTGGGTCATCTCTTCCCATCGCTCGGAGAGTTCGTTGGGCAGTCTTCTTTGCTGTTCTGACTTCCAAAGTTCGTTGTATGGGTCTATTTTGTTAAGAAGTTCCACAAGCTTGTGCAAGGCTCCCATGCAAAAGGCACCACTGCCACAGGCGGGGTCTATGATTTTTACGTCCGCTATAGCTTGGACAAGCTCCTTTCTTTCTTCATCGGAAAGCTGGGGTTCCTCTCGGTAAAATAGTTTTTCAATCTTTTCTTCGCTTAAGCTCGTTTTTGTTTTGAAGTACTCCTTTAGGCTTTCTTCCACCATGTAATCTACTATCTCTTTGGGGGTGTAATAGCTTCCTGTTGCCTTGCGGGCGGTGGTGGCGGTCTCTGGATTGTAGGACGCAAGCAGGTTTTCAAAGACCTTTCCCAAAAGCTCTGGGTCAAGGGCTATCTCTTGGTCTATGGGGCTTGACTCATCTGTAGTCCAGTTGTAGTCTTTGAAGATGGATATTAGTCCTCTGAACTTTGCCTTTCCAAGTCCATGTTTTGAAAGGTCTGTTTCTTGCTCCTCCTCTTGGAAGAAGTATTTATCGGGCACTTTGGCTTGTTTGTCGGGTCTTCTTGAAAAGCCGTCTATGTATTGGCTGTCTTTGTCCAAACACTCAAAAAGTCCTCCGTTTATGAAGGGAATGTTTTCAAAAAGCCCTAAGACTTCCTCCGGCGTTATCAAAAATTTGTCTTCATACCTGTATAGGCTCTTTATTCCAAAGGTGTTCCTGTTTTTGAGAAATCCCTCGTCCTTTGCCCATCCTCTTTCGTTTATGGGTCTGTTCAAAGTGGCAAAAAATAGGTTTTGAAGGATGGCGTTGTAGTAGTTGTGCCCGTTTCCAAAGTCCTTGACTATGTTTTTTAACTCCTTTGGGTCAAAAAGCTTTTCGGGGACAAGTCCCATCTGTTTGATGAACCACACAAACATTAGCCTTGTGATAAGGCGGATAAGGTTTTCTTCCTTTTGTCCTCCGGGGAAGAATATTTCCTTTTCGTAGTTTTCCAACGCATGATAAAACCAAGTTTGAATTTCTTTGTAAAACTCCTTTGTTAGCGGTTGGATGCTAAAGGCGGATTTTATTTCCTTTAGGTCTTTGAATCCACACCCACCCACTTGCTTTATAAAGGTCTTGTTGGGTAGCCCTGGGCTCACAAAGTAGGTGTATCTTTTGTATGGGCTATACTCTCTCCTTGTGCCATAGGGTTCTGTAAAGACCAAAGAAAAGCGGAAGGATTTTCCCTCCTGCGGGTAAAAAACAAAAAGCCCTGCGGTTGCTGGGGACGATTTTAGAATTTCCTTGGCGATTTCAAACTGTCTTTTTTTACTGCTCCTTTCTGTGATGTTTTCTTTTAGCTCTATTGCGTAGACATTGAAGTTTCCCACGTCCTCAAGCTTTTTGTATGCTACCTGCCTTATGGAACGGACTTGTTCTTTTAATTTCTCTTTTAGCTCAATGGGAGGCTGACTTTCCTCTACTGTAAAGTCCTTCTCAAAGAGAAAGTCCTTTAATCTTTCAAGGGAAAAGTCCTCTGCCAGCCTTTGGGCTAACCTTTCTCCCTCACTCATGCTGGTTTTCTACTGCTATTATAACCTCTTGGCTTTCTTCCTTAAAGCGTGCTTTGGTTTTTTCCAAGAAGTCCTCTCCGAGGTCTGCCTTTAGCTCTTGTATTTTCTTTTTCAACTCCTCTGGCTTGTTTAAGACCGTCTCCCAACTTGTGATTTCCGAAAGCACATACTCGGGGAGGGTTCGGTATTCGGTTAGGTCCTCCATCAAAGCGTTTAAAAATTTTCTCTCCTCTTTGAGTTCATCCATCTTCAAAAGGGTAGAGACCATGTTAAATGCCCTACTTTCCAGGCTGTTTTCACTTCTTGCCCTTTTGATTACAAAGGAAGGGCTTGTAAGCACCTTTTGGTAATGCTCCCAAAACTCCGGAGAAAGCTCCCTTCCCTTTTCCTCTGGGCTTGCCTTTATTTTTTCATAAACCTCCTCAAAGCTAACCTCTACAGGCATGTTTTGGCTGTAGTCCTTGTATCCTACAAAAAGGTCTTTTCCTCTTCTTATGAACACCATAAGCTCGTCCTTTTCTCCCTTTTTGGCTACCTTTACCCTGCGTGGCATTTCTTCAAGCTCCTGTTTTATCCAAGGATGTTTTTCAAGGATCTCTTCGTATTCCTTTTTGACCTTTGAGAAAAAGCTTTCTTCTTCTTCTTGGTAGGTGTTTAGCTTTTTGTATAGCTCGGATGGTTTGGGCTCCTCTTCGGGAGAAAAGATTTTGGCATCCTCTCCCAAAACATGGTGGATCATAAACATCTTTGTTTGGGCTATCTCCCTTGATTTGGCTATGTCTGCTCCCTTCTCCGTGGGGAAGAAATTAACGATGAATATCTCATCATAAACCTTTTTGCCTATGCGGTTGATCCTTCCCACCCTTTGGATCACGCGCACGGGGTTCCAAGGTATGTCGTAATTTATCACCACTCCAGCCCTGTTTAGGTTTATGCCTTCCGAAAGCTTGTCGGTGGTTATAAGGATGTGGTATTTGTCCTCTTGGTCTTTGTATTGGGCGTCAAAGTTTTTGAGGATTTCTTCCTGTGTTCTTTTGCTTATTTGTCCTATGGCGGAAAGGACTTTGCCGTTGAACTCCCTTTCCAGCAACTCCTTTAGGTGCTTTGCGGTATCCACATACTCGGTAAAGACCACCACCTTTATGTTGTTTTTCAAAAACTCTTTTATACCTTCAATAAGCCTTTTTGCCTTTGGGTCCTCTTCCAAAAGCCTTAACTCTTCCACCTTTTGCCTTAGCTCTTCTAAAAGCTCTATGTCCTCCTGTATGTGCCGGAAGAACTTTTCCTTTTCTTTGAATTTGTCAATTTCGTAGATTTTGTGGTATTTCTTGTTGATCTCTCCACTTTCAAGTGCCTGTCTATAATCATTAAGGGCTTTTTCTATTTCCTCGTCGGTTGCATCTGCCAGCTTTTCCATTAGCTTTCTGTCAAGGATGAACTTTCCTGTTTTCTCGGCAAATTTCAAAGCCCTCTGGTGCACGTCTTTAAAGTTTTTCAAGCTTTCATAAAAGGCCTTAAAACTGCTTTCAAAACGCTTTACCAAAAGTCTTCTCATAAAGTCGTAGAGGTTTTTCTGATAAAGGTATATAAAGCTCTCTTCGGGAGACCCTGCGTTATCCTCTTCGGGCACATAGCCCTTTTCATACTTTATGGGAATGTATATGGCTCCGTGAAATCTTCCGCCCTCCTCCGGCTCATAGAAAGCCTTTATCACCTCGTCGTAAAAGTCAAGCTGTTTTTTGTCCAACTCAAAAAACCACTCCTGCGGGTCCCTCACCTTTGGCATTTCAATTTTGTCTTTGTAGTATTTAAGGTCCAGGCGGTTCCTTCTGATGACCACCTTTTCAATGACCGCCTTTATCTTTCGCGAAAGCTCCTTTGCCCTTTTGGAGACCTTTTCAATATCTATTTCCCTTTCTCCAAAAAGCTCCTTGTAATACTTTTTAGCCTTCTCTCTTTTTTTACTGTCGGGTGAATTGTGATAGTTGTTGATGTATGCCAGTTTTTTGAACTCGTTGTCGTATTCGTCAAACCTGTCTGCGAGGTTTCCGTCCAAGGTCAGTGTGGATTTTTTGGGAATGGTGAAAAGCTTTAAGAGGGCAAAGATGTCTGCGGGTCTGTTGTTAAAGGGTGTGGCGGTCAAAAGTATAACAGTCTTTCCTCTGCATATTTCACTAAGGTAAAAATAGCTTTCTGTCCTTTGGTTCCTAAAGCGGTGGGCTTCGTCTATGATGACCACTTCTATGTTTTTATCTTTTACATACTCTTTAACCTCCTCCAGCTTTCCCAAAGAAAAGACTTTCCAGCCATGAAGTTCAAAGTCCTCTATATACTTTTTCCACCCGGATTTTTCGTAATCGTCTCCCACAAGGTGCGGAGGGCATATAACAATGCCTCTCTTTCCCAAAGCTTTGGCGGTAAGGCATGCGATGACGGTTTTTCCAAGTCCCACCACGTCCGCAAGTATTACGCCTCCGTGGTCTTCACAGCAGGCAACCGCCTGGGCTACCGCAGAAAGCTGATAGTCGTAGGGCTCGTATCCTGCCCTTTTCATTATCTCCTCAAGCTCAGACATGGGGATCTTTCCCTGATGGAGTTCTAAGTAGTTTTTCAGAAGGTAAGCGTATGCCACAAAGGGTGTGATCTCCTTAAAGAAGGTCCGAGTTTTGAAAACTTTTATGATGTCCTCCGGGGATAGAGGGACCGCCCTTTCCCATCTTTCGTCAAAGTATTTTTCTGCGCTTTCAAAGCCGTAATCCTTTATTTCTACGTTGAACTCCTCTTGCCCTTTCAGTCCCGCCAGGGTTAGGTTGGAACTGCCCGTGATAAAGGTGTGCTGTAGAAGGTCTCCCTCAAGCTTGAAAAGATAAAGCTTTGCATGGTTTGGCTCTCTGGTCTTTCTTATGACTAACTTTTTCTCCTCCAAAAGCTTTAGGAAAAACTCCACCTGCTCGTATATTTCCTTTTTGTCAAGCTCCTCCGATGTAAAGGCTTTCTCAAGGGACTGCAAAAAGCTGTTTTTCACCTCTTCCTTGCTTTTATTTCCATGCGCCAACTCGTAAAGTCCATAGACGCCCTTATCCACGCTCAAGCCTACAAGGACCTTTATGTGCTCTTCTTTTAGCCTTCCTTCCCTTTCCAACTCCTTTAGTGTCTCATACAGTGCCTGCACGCCGGAAAAGTAAAAGAAGCCCACCAAAAACTTAAGCTCTTTGCTGTGTTTTGTGAGAGTTTTCAGCCTCCCCTCTAAAGTCCTCTCTTGGGTGTTGGTGATGAAGTTCTGGCTCATTAAAGGGAGATTATATTATGCCCTATCCGACCGATTCGTATATTCTTGCCCTCCACTTGGCACCCAAGCTCTTTGCCAGCTCTTCTGTTTTTTTCATATCCACACCCGGGTAATCTACCGCAGTGGCGACCACTTCAAAGCCCAAGCTTTTTGCGGTCTTTATAAACTCTATTACCTTTTCAAAGGCATCCGGTCGGGTGGGTCTGCAGACCTTGTCGTATGTCTCTTTATCGGGGGCATTCAGGCTAACGGACCAAACATCCACAAGACCAACAAGCTCCTTTAGTCTCTCCTTTGGCATAAAGGTAAGCAAAAGACCGTTGGTATCTACGCGCACTTTTCCACCTTTGGACTTTACCCACCTTGCGATCTCCTTGAGGGCAGAGAACCTCAAGGTGGGCTCTCCGTATCCACAAAAAACTATCTCCTCATACTTGGTGGGGTCTCCTATCTCTCTTATTACCTCTTCCACCGATGGGTCCCTTTCCACCCACACCCAGTAGCCCTTTACCATAAAGTTCCTTTCCCTCTCCCTTTGACAAAAGGCACAGTGAAGGTTGCACTTGTTGGTTAGGTTGATGTAAAGCTTGTTGTTGATTACGTATGTTATGGTTTCCCTTTTACCGTTGGTGTTCAAGTTGAAGATCAGCTTGGCGTTCTCTGAGGTCATCCTATCCACATCCTCCAGGTTGGTGTTTGGGATCAGTTTAGCCATAACTTCTGCGGTATGCCAGATGTTGGTGGGTTTGTTGGGCTTGCCTCTGACGGGCTGAGGTGCCAAAAAGGGGCTGTCTGTTTCCAAAAGTATGCGTTGGGTGGGGGTCCTCTTTACCACCTCCCTGAGAGCGTCTGCGTTTGGGTAGGTAATTATGCCCGAGTAAGATATGTAAAAGCCAAGGTCCACGCATTTTTTCATAAACTCGTAGCTTCCGGTAAAGCAATGCATCACACCGCCCACCTCATAGGCTTTCTCTTCCTTAAGTATCCTATAAGTTTCCTCTTCCGCATTCCTTGAGTGCACAACTATAGGAATGCCCAGCTCCCTCGCTATCTGAATTTGCTTTCTGAAGATATCCTCTTGCTTTTTCCTGTTGGAGTATTCTTTGTAAAAGTCCAGTCCCATCTCACCAAGGGCTTTTACCTTTGGGTTCTTTTGTACCAGCTCCTTTAGCCAGTCTAAGTCCTCGTCCTTTACGTTATCCGCGGTGTGGGGATGGAAGCCTATGGCACAGTAGACCTTTTCCACCTCTTGGGAAATTCTGAGGGCGTTCTGTATGGTTTTCCGATCATAACCCACCGTTATCAAATACTCTAAGGAGTTATCCTTTATAGCTTCCTCGTAGTCTTCCTTTTTGAGAAGGTCCAAATGGCAATGGGTGTCTATCATAAGTTAATGAGTTTAATCCTTCTATGTGTCCTTTTCAAGAGTCTTTGGGTACGGTTCAAACAGCGTTTGGGACTGAAGATATTCCTCCTCAAACCTAAAGCTCCAGTTTTTGAGAAGTTCAAGGATCACATTCTCTTCAATAAGGTCTTTCCTAAAGTCCTCCAGAAGGCTAAAAAAGTGCTCCTTTTCCTTTTGGTTTAGCCTGCTTGAGAAGTATCCAAAGATGTGGGTAAAGGTGTTGACCCATTGTCCTTTGGAGGGGGAGCGCTTTAGGGCAAGTCTAAAAAGCTTTGCGTACTCCTTGAGGGTCTCTTGGAAGTTTTTGGAGGTTGCCACCAGCCTTCCCATCTCCTTTAGTTTTACCTGAGAGTGTAGCATCAAAAGGTATTTGTTTCTTTTGTGAAAGTCCATAAGCTGGCTTATGTGCTGGGCGGTTTCCATAAATTCCCTGAGTCTTGCCAAGGAAAAGAGTCTAATCAGAAAGTGTCTTCTTATATGTTCATTCCTAAGCCTTTTTTCGTCCTCTACGGGCAGGTCCTCAAACCTTTCCAAAACCTTCTTCGCAAAAAGTCCTTTTGTGCGGTGGGAAAAGACCTTTCCCTCGGGGTCCTTGTAGGATAAAGTGCTGTTGGACACTCCGCAGGAGGGGGATTTAGCCTTTAGCAAAAAGCCATCCACCTGTGGGAGGCTACTTAGAAATTCCTCGGAAAACTTCTCCATCTCTTCCGTTAGGTCCCTCTGGGTGAAGGGTTGAAAGAGTCTTGGATAGCCATCCTTCCAGTAGATCAAAACCTTTGCCCTTGGCACTCCCAGACCTATGGAAACCTCCGGGCATACACTGATAGGTTGGCAGTAGTTTAAAAGCTTTTCCACGAAGGGGTCTTCAACGCTGCCACCGTTATAACGGACAAACTCACCGTTAAGACAGGCGCTTACAACAAGCTTGGGTTTTGGATGGTTCATAACTCCTGAAGGAGTTTTTGGACATGTCCCTTTGCCTTTACGTTGTAGTATGCCTTTTTTATGGTTCCGTCTGGGTTTATAACAAAGGTGCTCCTTATTATGCCTGTGGTTTCTTTACCGTACATCTTTTTGGTGCCGTAGGCTCCGTACAGCTTTGCCACCGTGCAGTCGGGGTCGCTCAAAAGGGGAAAGTTCAGCTGGTATTTTTCTTTGAACTTTTTGTGGGAGGAGATGGGGTCCGGGCTTATACCCAGGACCCTGTAGCCTTTTGATATAAGGGTTTGCAGGTTATCCCTAAAATCGCAAGCCTCTTGGGTGCAACCGGGAGTGTTGTCCTTTGGGTAGAAGTATATTATCAGGTTCTGCCCAAGCAGATCCTTGAGGCATACCTTTACCTCTTTGCCCTCTTCGTCTATACCCTCCAGGCAAAAGTCCGGTGCCTTATCTCCTTCCTTCAGCATAGCCATAATTATAACCCATCAACCGTAGGTATCGGAATCACCTTTAACCGGTTCTATCCTCAAAATGGCATCCTCCGGTGTGACGTTGTCTCCCGGTTTTGCAAAGATCTTCTTTACCACTCCAGTTATGGGTGCGTGGATCTCGTTTTCCATCTTCATGGCTTCCACTATTGCCACCGTTTGCCCTTCTTGGACAGGCTGACCCTCTTCCACCAGGATCCTTACCACCCTACCGGGCATTGGCGCAGTTGCGTCTCCGGGCTGGGTAGCCTTGGGAATGCCCTTTTCTTCTAACTGCTGTGCTACCGCCTGAGATACTCCACCGGCGGGTATGGCTTCCAGTAGGGGAGTAAGTTGCACCTCTTCCAGCCTTCCATCCACTCTGATGTAGTACTTCCTTGGCTTTCCGGGCTCCTGGTGGGCGCTTACACCTTCCACCTTTACCTTGAACTTTTCGCCGTGATAGATGATCTCAAACTCTACAGGTGCTGCGCCGGGCACTGTGCCGGGCTTGACCTCTGCGGTTTCCGCCAGTTCTTCTATGGGCTCTGGATGGAGCTCTCCCTTCTCCCTTGCTATGAAGAAGTCCTTGGCTTGCATGGGGAAGAGGGCATAGAGCAGAACTTCTTCGTCGGTGGGCTCTCTACCAAGCAGGGCTTTTGTCTCTTCGTAAGCCTTGTCCCAGTCGTTGGGGTCTGCCAGGTCTGCAGCCCTAATAGAAAAGTCCGGCTCTTTTCCAGGACCGAGGATCTTCTCCACCAACTCTTTGGAGATGGGACCGGGTGGTCTTCCATACTTGCCTTCCACGTAGTCCCTCACTTCCTTGGTGATCACCTTGTACCTCTCTCCGCTTATCACGTTCAGAACTGCCTGCACGCCCACAATCTGAGAGGATGGTGTCAGCAAGGGTGGATAGCCAAGGTCCCTTTCCACGTTGGGCACTTCCTTTAGGGCTTCCTCTATCTTGTCAAGGGCGTTGGCTTCTATAAGCTGGGCTACCATGTTGGAGATCATACCACCGGGGATCTTGTGGATGAGAACCTTTGCATTGACGCCCGCATACTCGGTTTCATACTTTTTGTATTTTTTCTTTATCTGTCTGGCAATCTCTGCACATTCGTCAATGAGCTTTAGGTCAAGTCCTGTGTCAAAAGGTGTGCCCTCCAGCATGGCAACCACGGACTCGGTGGCAGGGTGGGAGGAACCAAAGGCTAATGGAGATAGCACCGTATCCACCATATCTACGCCAGCAAGGATCGCCATCATGTGGTTCACTATGGCAGTTCCGCTCATGTCGTGGTTGTGAAGTAGCACGGGGAGTTTTCCTTGGGTTGCCTCCTTTATACCCTTTATGATGGCATAGACTTCAAAGGGCATGATGATACCGGTGGCGTCCTTGAAGGACAGCCAGTCTGCACCCATCTCCGCGATCTCAAGGGCATACTCTATCCACTTCTGGTAGGTGTGTATGGGGCTTCTTGTGTAAGAGATCTCTGCGTGCACCTCACCGCCCAGCTCCTTTATTGCCTTAACTGCGGTTGCTATGTTCCTGTTGTCGTTCAAAGCGTCAAAGACCCTGAAGACGGTTATACCGTTGGCTATAGCCCTCTCCACGAACTTATAAACCAGCTTGTCGGACTTTGGTCTGTAGCCTACGATGTTTTGACCTCTAAAGAGCATCTGAAGTTTGGTGTTGGGCATTACCTCCTTTATACGCCTGAGCCTCTCCCAAGGGTCCTCCTTTAGGTACCTGAGACAGACGTCGTAGGTGGCACCGCCCCACACCTCCACCGCGTAAAAGCCCACCTTGTCCATCTTCTCACAGAGTGGCAGAAGGTCGTCGGTCCTCACCCTGGTTGCCAGCTTGCTCTGCTGTCCATCCCGGGGCGTAAGGTCTGTTATGAGTATCCTCTTCCTAAAGCCTCCCTTTTCAAGCTTTTTTAGGTCCTCTCTTATCTGTTCAATTATTTCAACTACGTGCATGTTAAACCTCCTTTTATAAACCGTGATAGCTTGCTATAGCAGAAGCAATTATAGCCACAAAGTCCTCTTTGTCCCTGTGTTCTGGGTAATCAAAGAGGTGTGGCTTTTCCTCTAAATACTTAGTGGTAAATTTGCCCGCCCTAAAGTCTGGGTCCTTCATTATGTTTATGAGCAACGGTATGGTGGTTTTTACGCCCGTGATCTCGTAAGTTTCAAGGGCTGCGCGCATTCTATCCACCGCATCCTCCCACGTGGGAGCCCAAACTATCAGCTTGGCAATCATAGAGTCGTAGTAGGGAGTTACCTCAAAACCGCGAGACGCAGCGTGCTCCACCCTTATGCCAAAGCCACCGGGCACATAGTAGCGCTCTATGGTACCTATGCTTGGGGCAAAGCCTTTTTTGGGGTCCTCCGCGTTAATCCTACACTCTATAGAGTAGCCATTGAACTTTATGTCCTCCTGCTTGTACGGTAGACGCTCTCCCGCTGCGATGAGTATTTGCCACTTGACTATATCCACGCCCGTGACCATTTCCGTTACAGGATGCTCCACCTGAATACGGGTATTCATCTCAATAAAGTAAAGGTTTCCCTTTTCGTCTGCTACAAACTCCATAGTACCTGCGTTGTAATAGCCGATCTCCTTTGCCGCCTTTACCACCAGCGAACCGTAGTACTCCCTTTGCTCTGGAGTTAGCAGTAGAGAGGGGGCAATTTCCACCAGTTTTTGGTTTCTCCTTTGAATGGAGCAGTCCCTCTCACCCAAGTGGATGACGTTTCCGTATTTGTCTCCGAGAACTTGAAATTCTATGTGTTTAGGGTTCTGTATGTACTTTTCCAGCAGGAGGTCTCCCCTTCCAAAAGCCTTTTGGGCTTCGTTGTAAGCAAGTTCGTAGTTCTTTAAGAGTTCTTCTTCATTTCTACAGATCCTTATACCCCTTCCACCGCCACCAGCGGAAGCCTTTAGCAGAACAGGAAAGCCTATTTCCCTTGCTATGTGAAGGGCTTCCTTTTCATCCTTCAAAATACCGTCGCTACCGGGCACAGTGGGAAGACCAGCCTTTTTGGCAACCTCCTTAGACCTTGCCTTATCTCCCATTAACTCAATAACCTTCCAGTGGGGACCTATAAAGGTAATACCCTTTTCCTCGCAGAGCCTTGCAAAGTGCTCGTTCTCCGCCAAAAAGCCATAACCCGGATGGATAGCTTCCGCCCCTACCTCCAGAGCCAGGTCCACGATCCGCTCCGCGTTCAGGTAGGTATCCAAGGGATTTACCCCTATCATGTACGCCTCGTCTGCCATCTTCACATGTCTTGCGGTGGGTTCAATCTCGTTGTATATGGCTACCGTTTGTATTCCCAGCTCCTTGCAAGCCCTTATGATCCTGCAGGCTATCTCTCCTCTGTTGGCAACCAAAACCTTCTTAAACATACCTGCCTCCTACCTCACAATCTCAATCTTGTATTCAATTGGTGCAACTTTGTTGATCATGTATGCAATGGAACATGTGCCCGGGTCAAAGATGGTCTTATCAAGGGCTTTTTTCACATCCTCCTCGGACACATCCCCTTTAACTTTTACAAAGAGATAAATTTTAGTGAATACCTTTGGATAGCCTTCTGTGATCCTCTCTGCGTCCGTTTCTATTTCTATGTGCTCCGTGTGTTTGCCCTCTTTGTGAAGGGCTTCATAAAGATGTATTCCCACACAACCCGCTATAGAATGAAAAAGCAGTTCAGGAGGTCTTATGCCTCTACCCTTACCACCCACATAACCCGCAGCGTCTATGGGCACTTCTCTTCCGGCCTCACCAATGCCTACAAAGTGAAAATCTTCCTTTTGGACCACCTTAACCTTCATACAAACCTCCTGAACGGGAAATTTTTAGAGACTAAATATTATACACCACACAAAACAAAAATGACTGTTCTTAATCATAAACTTTTGATCAGCGTCTATGCCCTGGGTAAGAAACGAGGTCTGTATCCAACAGTCAAAAACTGGTTTATAATAAAAGAAGGTTTTGTTTTGAGGGTTCCATTGGGACCCTTGTCAACTTGGCAACTGAATAGGGGTTAGTGTGCCCTCTCGGTGGGCTGTTTCAATTTTGAGAGGGAGGAAGTTTTGATTTTCAGGTTTTTTATGAGATGTTTTAAGCCCACCGTGTGGGATGGTGACATTTCCCCAGCCCGCTCTTCAAATGGATAGATGAATTCATGTTCTAAGCCCACCGTGTGGGATGGTGACATAAGTTTGATCACTTTCCTGACAGCCCAAACACTTACGAATTCCAAGCCCACCGTGTGGGATACCTTTTCCCTCTCTTAAACTTTTGAAAACAAAAAGAAAGGGCTTTAACATTTTGAAAGCATGGAAGACCGGTGGATAAAAGAGTGCCTAAGGCAGGCAAAGAGGGCTTTTGATGCGGGAGAGGTGCCGGTGGGTGCGGTGGTGGTCAAGGACGGAAAAGTTATCGCAAAAGCCCACAACAGGGTGGAGAGTTTGCGGGACCCTACTGCCCATGCGGAGCTTTTGGCAATAAAAAAAGCCCTAAAAAGGCTAAACCAAAAATATCTTCATGGTTGCACCATGTACGTTTCTTTGGAGCCGTGTGCTATGTGTGCTTACGCATTGGTTTTAGTCCGTATAGATAAGGTGGTATTTTTGGCACAGGATGAAAGGACGGGGGCGGTTATGAGTCAGTATAACCTTTTGGATGATCTTAGCTTTAATCATAGGGTAAAGTGGGTTTATAAGCCTCTGGAACCAGCCAAGCTTATGTTAAAAGAGTTCTTCAAAGGATTAAGATGAAAGCCCTTGGCATTGACTTGGCGGGTTCGGAAAGGAGAAACTCGGGAGTGGCATACTTAGAGGATGGCAAGCTAACCTGCTTTGTGTTGCACAAGGATGAGGAGATCTTGGAACTTTCTAAGGGTTTTTCCCATATCTTCATAGATGCTCCCTTGTCTTTGCCAAAGGGGAGGGTTAACCTGCAGGAGAGGGGTCCCCACTTTAGGGCTTGCGACCTGATGCTGAGGGAAAGGGGCATAAAGTTCTTTCCGGTTTCTTTGGGTCCCATGCGTCTTTTGACGGAGAGGGGCATAAGGCTAAAAACCGTGATGGAAGGGTGGGGAAAGGTGGTCTATGAGGTTTTTCCGGGGGCTTTTTATGATGTTATGGGGGTGGGGCGGAAGGATAAGAAGGCTATACTGGAGCTCTACAGAAGGCTTGGCTTTAACTTGGAGGACAGAAAATACACTAAGGATGAGATAGATGCCATAGCCTGTTTGCTTACGGGTATTATGTTTTTGGAGGGAAGGGCTGAGCTCTTGGAGGGAGAGGATGGTGCTATAATCATCCCCAAGGCTATTTAAGCTGGAGGATGGCTTTGCCTATCTGCGTGGATGCGTAGGCATACTTTAGGGCGTATTCATAGTCTCCTACCCTTCTGTTTTCCATAGCCACCACATGAAAAAGCTGTTGGTATGAATACAAAAGGGGATACTTTTTCTTGTATTTGGCGGTTTTTTGTAGCATAAGCAGTGAGTTTTTTGTGCGTTGGTCTGCCACCTTTTTTAACAGCTTGGAGTTAGCCTTAGCCTTCTCTTGGTAGATGGTCTCCAGTGCGTTGAGCAGGTAATCTAAGGCTAAAGGGTAGCTTTCGTTTTCTTGGCAGTTTTTCAACAGTCCCTCCGCATACTGAACTAACTCATCGTATATGTTATAAGTCTTTACCTTTTCCAGCCTGATGCCAAGCTCTTGGCAGTTGAGGGCAAAGCTAAGATTTACCAACAGCAGAAAAATCAAAAAAAGCATGTAAAAATTTTATGTGCAAAGTATGGACTACAGAGAGTATATTTACAGGTTGGGAAAGGAGGACTTTTACCAGTTCCTGCTGGACTATGGCAAGGGTGTGCGCCTTTTGGAGGAGAGGAAAGAGGATGTGGTCTTTGCGGTCTATGAGCCTTTGCAAGGGTTTGAGCCAATTGAGGTTAGGGAAATAAAAGTCATAACACCAAAGGAGAGCTTTAAGCCCATAATTTTGGGCGAGTTCGTGGTTCTACCCCCTTGGCTAAAGCCCATTTTTATAAACCCCGGCAGTGCCTTCGGCACAGGACTTCATCCCACCACCCAAATGTGTCTTAAGGCTATTGAGGATTTCTTTCTGGAGGGCTGGTCTGCCATTGACGTGGGCTGTGGGTCGGGCATACTTTCTATAGCCCTAAAGCTAAAGGGTGCAAACAAAGTGGTTGCCATAGACATAGACCCGCAGGCTATTCAGGAGTGCAAAGCCAACGCAGAGCTAAACCACGTGGAGTTGGAGGTTTATTGGGCACAGCCCAAAGATATAAACCAGACCTTTGACTTTATGGTGGCAAACTTGGAAACCCACATATTTTTTGAGGTAATGGAGGACCTGGTAAAACTCTTTGAAAAAAGGGCAGTGCTTTCCGGCATATACAAAAAAGACGAACTGAGGGAAGTACTTAAGCTTTTAAGGAACTATCCCCTAAAGGTCAAAAGGCGCATCTCAAAGAAGGGTTGGTTTTGCCTGGTGGTGGATAGGGTATAATAAAGGCATGGTTGAGGAAATTATAAAACGCCTTGAAAAGGTCTTCCCGGACAAGCTGGAGCTTAACTTTAGCACGCCCTTTGAGCTGGTGGTGGCGGTGGTTCTTTCCGCCCAAGAGAGGGACGCCAAAGTAAATGAAATCACGAAAGAGCTTTTTAAAAAGTTCAACACGCCCCAGCAGTTTGCCAACGCAAGCTTGGAGGAAATAGAAAAAGAAATAAGCAGTATAAGTTTTTACAGAAAGAAGGCAGAGTATATAAAACAGATAAGCCAAATATTGGTGGAAAAACATGGGGGCGAAGTGCCAAAGAGTATAGAAGAGTTAGAAAAGCTCCCTGGCATAGGCAGAAAGTCCGCCAATATGATCCTTTACAACGCCTTTGGTATAAACGAAGGGATAGCGGTGGATAGGCATGTTTTGAGGGTCAGCCAAAGGCTCGGTTTAACCAAACAGCAGAAACCAGAAAAGGCAGAGCAGGAGCTTATGAAACTGGTACCAAAGGCTCAGTGGGGCAAGTTCTCAAACCTACTCATTCTGCTCGGAAGATACATATGCACCGCCCAAAAGCCCAAGCACTCCGAATGCCCTCTTTACGACCTTTGCCCCTCTATAGAGCTATAACCTTGCCCGGGTTGAATAGATTTTTCGGGTCAAAGACCTTTTTTATGCCCCTTAGTATTTCCATGCCCACGGGACCGAACTGATACTCCAAAAACTTCCTCTTTGTTAAACCCACACCATGCTCGCCCGTAATAGAGCCGTTGTACCTTAAGGTGATCTCAAAGATCTCATCCACCGCCCTTTCTGCCCTCTCTTCCTCTTCCTTGTTTTTCTTATCGTAGAGCAGATTTACATGAAGATTACCGTCTCCAATATGTCCAAAGATCACCATCAAAAGCCCATACTTTTCTGCCACCTTCCGATAATCCCTTATGGCTTCCGAAAGATATACCCTTGGCACCACCACGTCCTCGTTGATCTTGCCAGTTCTCAGGTTCCCCAAGGCGGGTCCCAAACTCTTTCTGGCGGTCCAGAGTTTTTCCGCGGACTCCTCGTCCTCTGCCACCTTTACCTCCAAGCCCATAGCCTTTGCCAGCTCTTCCACCGCCTTTATGTCCTCTTTAACGCTCTGAGGAGAGCCATCCACCTCCACCAAAAGCAACGCAGAAACATCCTTTGGCAAACCAACGGGTTTAAACTCCTCCACCGCCCTTATGGCATCCCTGTCCATAAACTCCAAGGCAGATGGGAATATACCCGAGGTCATGATCTTCGTTACCACCCTTCCCACATCCTCCAAGTTATTAAAAAGGATCAGTGCGGTCCCCCTTGCCTTTGGCTTTGGTATGAGCTTTAGCACTGCGGAGGTTATAAGCCCAAGGGTTCCCTCCGACCCTACAAAAAGCTTGGTTATATCATACCCCGCCACATCCTTAATAACTGGGTTGCCCGTTTTTATAACCTCTCCCTCTTTTATAACTGCGGTCAAGCCCAAGACATACTCCCTTGTAACGCCGTACTTTAGACACCTTGGACCCCCTGCGTTCTCCGCAATGTTGCCCCCTATGGTGGAATACTTAAAGGAAGATGGGTCCGGTGGATAAAACAGACCAAACCTTTCCACCTCCTGCTGAAACTCGTAGGTTATAACGCCCGGCTCCACCACTGCGGTAGCATTATCCACGTCTATCTGAAAGCGGTTCATTCTCTCAAAGGAGACCACCACACCCTTTTCCAAAGTAGGTACTGCCCCACCCGTCAAACCAGAGCCCGCACCCCTGGGAAATATAGGGATCTCCTCCTCGTAGCACACCTTTACCAACTTCTGCACATCCTCCTGAGAGGTAGGAAAGACCACCGCGGAGGGCAAAGCCCTTTCTATAGGTATAGGCGTAGCATCGTAAGAGTAGAGCTTTCTCTCCACCAACGAAGTGGAGACCTTTTCCCTTCCAAGCACCTCTATCAGCTTATCCACCGGTTTTTTACTCAACAAACCAAACATGGGTTAAATTTTACTCCCTAATGGTCCTTGCGTGTATGATGTGGGGCAGGCAGGAGAGGGAAGGGTTTTCTCCGGAGAAAATTCTATGGCTTGTGGATAGCCCACATCCCCACTGGATAGAAACCCAAAAGGACAACCTAAAACTTGACTTCAAGGAAAGCGGTTTTAGACAGTTTGTGTCTTTGAGTTCAAAGTATCTAATTACCGATGCTATGCTCATGTTTGGGCTAGACTACGCCAACTCCAAAGCCAAACTCGTAGAAGCCCTAAACCCTTTGCGTCTAACCGTTAGGGTAAATCCCGGCAGCTATTTGGGTATAAGCCATCACTTTTTGGGCGCACCCTTTGAATTGGAACAGGACGAAATCCTAAGGGAATTTCTCAACTCCGCAAGGAAGACCTTAGAAGAGGAAGGCTTTGGCTTGAGTGTAGTTTTAATATCTTACAGCCCCTACTTGGAGGACCTTTTGCTCTCCAACTTAGAACGGATCAATGACTTGAGCTACAAATTTTACGGAGATACGCCATGAAAAACTATAGAGGTATCTTCAGCAAAATGGGAAAGCAGTTGCTGGAAAAATACATTGAAGACCTAAAAAAAGAGATCCAAGAAAAAGGAGAAGATCCTGAGCTTTTGTTCAAACTGGGCGTCTGCTATGTGAGGGTCAAGCAAACAGACAAAGCAAGGGAGATATACAAAAAGCTAAAGGAGATAGACCAAACCAAGGCAAAGGAGCTTTTGGATATGATCTATGAGGTTTAGAACGTGCAAAGGCTCATCCTTTTAACCACCCTTTTTATGCTCCTGTCCATATCTCTGTTTGAAGGGCTAATTATAATCCTGACCGCATATACCTTCTACTCCATCGCAAGAGGTGGGCTAAAGCCCTATGGAAAACTATTCTTCCCTCTGCTTCTTTACGCCATCCCCACCCTGTTATCAACCATTTTATACACCCCCTCCCACTTGGGAAAGGGTATAGAAAGGTCTCTGTTTTTGCTTGTGTATCCTTTGGGTGGCAAAGAAAAGCTCCGCTATGAGTTTTTTAAAAAGTTCAACCTCTTTTTGATAATGGCGGGCGTTCTTTTGATCCCTGTGGTTATCTATAAGTTCCTCAAAATAGGAGAGCCCGCTCCCCTTTGGGGTGGCTGGTTTGAAGTGGGTCTGCTCTATTCCTTTTTTTCTCTAAGTGCTTTTGCTATGCTTTTATATACCAAGAGAATCTATTACTTTTTACTCTACCTTTTACTCTTTTTGCTCTTTGTGGGCTTTGTGTTTTTTAGCATGAGAAGGTCTGCCATGCTTGGCTTGGTCATCACGCTGATTTTCCTTCTTTACCTACTCAGAGGTTTTGTCTCTAAAAAGGTCTTAGCCTTTGTTTTGCTTTCCTTTACCTTTGCGAGCTCTTCGACCTTTGGCATTTTGGTGGAAAAAGACCACCGCTTTGCTATTGCTTGGGAGCTAATAACGGGCAAAAGAGCCTTAGACGACCAAGCCCTCAACTCTATTTCAAGCTTAAGGTGGGAGATCTTCAAAAGGGGTTTAGAGGTGTTGCAAAAAGACATAAAGGAAAAGAACTACTTGGAGCTTTTGATAGGGCACGGCATAAACTCCGGCTACTATCTGGAGCCCAAATCTCCCGTGGGTGGCACCTACGAATCTGTGTTTTTACTTTCTGAACCCATAGAAAAGGGCGTTCTTGGTCTTGCGGGCATTCTGTGGCTCTGGTTTGCCTACTACTCCTTCTTCTTCCGCTTCAAAATAAGGCAAAGGGAGGACCTTTTACTCTTACCTTCCTTATCTTTCCTGTCCGTTTTGCTAATTGGTAGCATATTCACCGGCTTTTGGGATGCCATGCTTCCTTGGATCCTTATAATGTTTAGGGTAGTGGAAAGGCATGGAGAAGGACATTAAAAAAATACTTCTCATTATGGGACATTCTGCGGGCGTAGGAGACATGCTAAGGGCTTCCGCAAGCTGGAGGGCTCTAAAGAACAAATTCCCAACCGCAGACTTGCATCTTCTATTCCTCACCAAGGACCCCGGCTATGTGTCCGAAACATTAATATCAAAACACCACCTTTTAGCTTCCTTTCATACCTTAGATAAAAGGCTAAAAGGTCTGAAGGATTGGATAGAGTTTTTCAAAGGCTTTGATAAGCTAGTCAAAGGGCTAAATCCCGACCTGATCGTAGATATGGAGCCACACGGCTTAAAAAGTTCCATGCTATGCCTGTATGCAAGGCTAAAATACAAAATTCCATCCGTAGGCATTGCAGAATTCCCGGGCAGAGGTCTCTTTTACACCCACAAGGCTCCCTCCAGTAGGGTTGTGTTAAAGAGTAAAGACTATACAGACAGGTATTTTGTGGTTCTAAAGGCTTTTGGTATTGAAAGGGAAGGACTACCAATAGAGCTGGAGGAAACCGAGGAGGGTAGGCAATTTAGGGAAGCCATGAGAAGCAGATTTTCCATACCGGAGGATGTCCCCCTTTTGGGCTTGAACATAGGCTGTGGAACCCCCGACGCCCTCTGGAAAAGACCCAATTTAGAACTGCTCAGAGAAGCGGTGCACAAAGTCCAACAAGCTACCTCTTCCTTCTTAGTCCTAAGCGGAGCGGACTTTGAAGCGGATGTAAACGAAAGATTTTTGGAAGGCTACCACTTACCCGCCCTAAACTTGGCAGGAAAAACCAACATACTAGAGCTTGTGGGTCTTATAAAGGCATGCAAGCTTTTTATATCCTCCGACAGCGGACCCTATCATATGAGCGTAGCCCTCAAAGTTCCTACATTGGGCGTCTTCGTCAAAGACTTTCCCTACTCCTATCACAACCACCCTTGGGTGAGGAATGTTGTTCTACAAAGCCACCAAGATATAGAGAAATTTATCTCCTCTGCCCTTGAGCTGTGGAAATACCCTTCAGAATAAAATACATGCATGCTTAAACTAAAACCCGAATCAATAAGGCACGCCATAATCAAAACCTCCACCATAAACCTACTTGCAAGAGGCTTTGGATACCTAAGGCAGTTAGCTATAGCAATACTCCTTGGGTTTAGCTATCAAACGGACGCCTTCTTTATGGCTTTGTCCCTTCTTGGCATTTTCCTTATCTTTGTAGATGTCTTTGACTCCATCGGAGTTCCTCAGCTTGTTTTTGCAAGAATGAAAAGCGAAGAGGAGTTCAAAAAACTTGCAGGACTTCTCCTCACATTTACCACCATATTAGCCTTTTCTTTAACCTTTATAGCCTTAGTGGGCATTCCTCTACTTTCCAAAATAGCGGTTGGCTTTGATCAGAAGGCAAAAGAAGCAACAGAATTTCACCTTTTATTACTCCTTCCCTATCTTTTTTTAAACTTCTTCTTCCATCACTTTGGTGCGGTCTTAAGAAGCTTAAGGTATTTTACTCCATACTTTATCGGAGAGTTTATATTTTCTTTCTTCTCTTTTCTTTTTATAGCATTAGGGCTTTACCTTTTCCACAGTCCCTTTGTTCTCCCGATAAGCTTTAGCCTTTCACAGTTTGTGGCAACCCTTTACATGATCTTCGTTGGCAAGGAGTTCTTACACTTTAGCTTTTTTATAGACAAAAGGGCAAAGGAAATACTAAAGCACTTTGTTTTTCTCTCTGCCCTGTATGGAGTTTTCCACCTTTTTATCTTGGTAGATAGGGCTTTTGCCTCTTTGCTTGGAGAAAAGGGCGTGTCTGCATTAACTTATGGTTCAATGGTCGCCTTTGCCTTACGAAGTGTTCTAAGACTTGAACATATGGCTATTACATCCCTTTCTGAAACAAAGGCAAGCATTCAAACTTTGAACAAGTTTTTAAAGTTTTCCTTAGTTGTTTCCCTACCCGTCATGCTTTTTCTGTTCTTCTTCCCAGAGATTCCCGTAAAACTCCTCTTTGGACATGGAAAATTTACACTAACCGATGTAGAACTAACTGCAACAGCCACCAAATATTATGTAATTTCTTTGTTTTTAGTACTTGCTTGGACAATTTTATATAGAGCCTTTCAAATCATAAACTGGCTTTTGCCTGTTTTCTTTATTGCTTTGATTGGTATATTAATTAACGGCTTTTTTAACTACATGTTCGTAGTGGTTTATAAGCTTGGAATAGCTGGGATATGCTTGGGGACTTTTTTTGCTTATGCTTTTCTTTGCGGAGTATCCTATGTTATCTTAACACGGAAGCTAAAAGTAGGTTAAAATAAAAAGCAATGGATAAGGTCAAATGTCCCATATGCTACACAGAGGTTGAAGAACGGAATTTCAAAGAAACTTATGTTTCTCCTTATAACAATCAAGAGTATAAACGCTATGAGTGTCCAAACTGCGATGTTCATTGGTGGGAGCCACTAAAGATAATCCCGGAATTTTATGAAAGTGAAGTTTTTGAATACTACATTGCATTCCACGAGGTTATAGGAACAAAGCTTCGTGAATATCATAAAGCATTTTTTAAACACTTTCCTTCCAATGTAAGAGGTAAGCTTTTGGATGTGGGTTGTGGAGACGGAAGGTTTTTAAGACATGCTAAAGAACAAGGCTTTGAAATATGGGGAATAGATTTTGACAAAAAATCTGTAGAGAATGTAAAAAGAAGCCTTGGTATTGACACCGTTTTTGCCAAGAGCTTGGAAGAGTTCTATGAATATGCTAAGGAGAAAAATTTAAAGTTTGATGTAATCACCTTTTTTGAGGTTTTGGAACATCAGGACAAACCAAGGGAATTTCTGGAAATGGTAAAAGGACTTTTGAAGGAAGGAGGATACATAGCGGGAAGCGTGCCGAATAGGGAAAGATTTTTGAGAGAAGTAGATTGGAAAATTTCAGACGCTGATAAGCCACCTCATCATTTTTTGAGATTTTCTCAGAAATCTCTTGAAAATACTTTAAAACTATCTAATTTTGAAGATACTAATGTTTTTGTAGTAGAATTAACATACGATGAACTTTATCCTTATGTTGAAATGAAAATCTTTGGAAAATTGTATGAGTTGAGGAACTTAGTTAAAGGTCTTGTGCTTGGTGATAAAAGAAAAGCAACCGCTTATGTGGATGACATAGTGGCAAGTTCTACCTCGTATTCTGAAAAAATCAGAGCATATACTCTAAAAGGTATTAGACTAATGAGAAATGTTTTACTTTTTCCTTTTGCTTTTTGGTACATGAAAAAAGCCCAACACCAAGGACCCAATCTTTATTTTCAAGCAAGGAAGCCATACAATTAACCATGTGCCGAATAGTAGGCTTCATTGACTTTAATTTCAAAAACTCTTACTCCCTTGAAGAAACAATTACACTTATGCGTGATACTCTTGTTCATGGCGGACCAGATGATGCGGGAATTTTTATAGATAAAGACTTTCCCGTAGCTTTGGGACACAGGAGGCTTTCCATCCTTGACCTTTCTCCGCTTGGGCATCAACCCATGGAGTTTGAAAATTTAGTGATAACCTACAACGGAGAAGTGTATAACTTCAAAGAAATAAAAAGAGAGCTTGAAAAAGAAGGCTATAAATTTATCTCAAACTCAGACACGGAGGTCATCCTTAAGGCTTTCCACCGATGGGGCCTTTCTGCAGTCCATAAGTTCCGTGGCATGTTTGCCCTTGCCATGTGGGACAAAAAAGATAAAAAACTTATCCTTTGCAGGGATAGGATAGGAGTAAAGCCACTGTATTATTACTATAAAGATGGACTTTTTATGTTTGCGTCAGAGCTAAAAGCTTTTCACAGACACCCAAAGTTTGAAAAAAAGCTAAACATCACTGGGCTTTCTCTATACCTAAAATACGGCTACATACCAGCCCCCTATTCTATCTTTGAAAATGTCCGTAAACTAAAGCCCGGACACTTTTTAGCC
>JAJHRQ010000020.1 GCA_020833645.1 Thermocrinis sp. | reverse complement strand
GATTATTCCCCAAAGCTTCAATCTCATATGCTCACATCCTACGTGGGTGCGAACTGCTACATGGTAGTTAGGGAGGGTGTTAAAGAGCTCAAGGCGGGAGAATTGGTAGAAGTAGTAATCTTCTGATGATAAAATTTTTACCGATGGGTTTGAAGATATACAACACCCTTAGCGGAAAGCTTGAGGAATTTGTGCCCTTAAATCCTCCAGAGGTAAAAATGTACGTCTGCGGTGTGACGGTCTACGATGACTCCCATGTGGGACATGGCAGGAGTCTTATCGTCTTTGATGTCTTTAGGAGATACCTTGAACACTTGGGATACAAGGTAAAGTTTGTCAGAAACTTCACCGATGTAGATGACAAGATCATAAACAGGGCAAAAAGTGAATGCGTGCCCTTTATGACCATAGCCAACAGATATATAGCCAGCTACTACGAGGATATGGAAGTTATAGGTGTAAGGCCAGCGGATGTGGAGCCCCGCGTCAGCGAACACATTCCAGAGATCATAGAGGTTATATCCAAGCTCATTGAGAAGGGTTATGCCTACGAATCGGGTGGAGATGTGTATTTTTCTGTGTCTGCTTTTCTAGAGTATGGTAAGCTTTCCAAAAGGAACCCGGAGGAGTTGGAAGCGGGCGCAAGAGTGGAACCTTCCGAGAAGAAAAGAAACCCACTAGATTTTGCCCTGTGGAAGTCTGCCAAGGCTGGAGAACCCGCCTGGGATTCTCCCTGGGGTCCCGGAAGACCAGGCTGGCATACCGAATGTGTGGCAATGATCTTCAAGCACTTGGGAGAAACCATTGATATACATGCAGGGGGGCTTGATCTGGTTTTCCCCCACCATGAGAACGAAATAGCCCAGGCGGAAGCCTGCACTGGAAAGCCCTTTGCCCGATATTGGATGCACAACGGACTGGTTACAGTGGGTGGACAAAAAATGTCTAAATCTTTAGGTAACTACATCACCTTAAAGGAGGTCTATTCCAAATACCATCCAGATGTGTTAAGGCTTTTGGTTTTATTTACCCACTATAGAAGTCCCCTGGACTTCTCTTGGGAAAAGATGGAAGAGACAAAGAAGGCTTACGAAAGGCTAAGAAGTGCTATAACAGACTTGGAGCTTTTGAAAAACTTGCCCATAGAAGAGGGTTCTGGAACCCATCCCCTCTTTGAAAAGGTAAAGGAAGTGGAAGAGAAGTTCTTTGAAGAGCTGAGCCAAGACTTCAACACGCCCGCCAGCCTTTCCCATCTCTTTGGTCTAGTTTCCGAGCTAAACAAAATAAAGAAAACCGCCTTTGAGAGAAAGAGTATAAGGTCTAATGAGCTCTCCGCCTATGAGTATGCGGTGAACTCCCTTTTAAAGCACACAACCGGTATCTTTGGCATACTGGAGGATCTAAAGCGAGATGAGTGCGTTAGGGAAAAGAGGGAGAAGAAAGGCTCTGAAGAACAAAAGGTAGATGAAAAGTTGTTGGAGCTCTTGGTCAATGTTAGGGATAAGGCAAGAAAAGCAAAGCATTACGATATATCCGATTACATAAGGGAGGAGTTAGGCAAGCTTGGAGTTATATTGGAGGATACACCGGCGGGCACAAAATGGAAACTTCAACGATAATATTGGACGGAAGAGAAGTCTCAGAGAAAATTAGGGAGAACATAAAAAAGGAGGTAGAGTATTACCTTCAAAGGGGCTACAGGGAACCCTCCTTGGCAGTTATATTGGTGGGCGATGACCCACCCAGTTTGGTCTACGTGGGAAACAAAAGGAAAGCCTGCGAAAAGGTGGGTATAAAATTTCTCTTTTACCATCTTCCATACAACACCAAAGTGGAGGAGCTTTTGGAGCTTATCGCAGAACTGAACGCAAGGGAAGACGTAGATGGAATACTGGTTCAGCTACCCCTTCCACCCCACATACCCATGCAGGAGGTGATATTGGCCATATCTCCAAGGAAAGATGTGGATGGTTTTCATCCGGAGAATATGGGAAGGCTCTTGGGCAGGCTAGAGGGTGGTTTTATTCCATGCACACCCTTGGGCATAGACCTTTTGCTCAAACACTATCAAATAGACCTAAAGGGCAAGGATGTGGTTATAGTGGGGGCGGGATTTATTGTGGGAAGACCTCTTAGTGCCCTCATGCTTTGGAGGGATGCTACTGTTAGCGTATGCCATATTCACACTAAAGACATAAAAAAATACACCACCCAAGCGGACGTGCTAATCTCCGCCACTGGGGTACCCCATCTGATAAGGGGGGATATGGTAAAAGAGGGTGCAATAGTTATAGATGTGGGAATAACTAAAGTAGGAAACAAAATTTTGGGAGATGTATGCTTTGAGGAGGTGAAGGAAAAGGCTTCTGCCATAACGCCCGTGCCGGGTGGTGTGGGACCCATGACTGTAACTGCCCTACTTTTGAACACACTTCAAGCTTACAAAAAAAATGTTAATAAAGGTTAAAGCTAAGCCCAGGTCAAAAGAAGAGTATGTAAAAAAGCTCGGAGAGGACTTTTACGAAGTAGCTGTAAAAGAGGCACCAGAAAGGGGTAGAGCAAACGCAAGAATCGTGGAGCTACTTTCAATATATTTTGGGGTTAGGAAGGACAGAATAAAACTTGTAGCGGGCGAGACGTCAAAATCAAAACTATTCCAAATATTAGGAGAAAAAGACCAACCTTAGCATCCAACCTGTTATAAACTGAAAGAGAACGATAAGCAGTCCAAAGAGGGCTAAAAGTATACCCACTTTTTTAGAACTTTCAGTTTTAAGCCAAAAGTATATAAAGCTCAGGAAGGAAAACACAGTCAGAAATATACCGTTCCATTTGTGAGGGAAGCCCCACAGAAAGGGCATTTTTGAAACCACCAACGGATTGCTTGCCGCTTTAAAACCAAAGATCACTGTAAAAACCAAAAGGATAGAGAGAAGGGTGTGTCCATATAAGGCATACCTACGAAGGTTATCCCTCCTAAAAAGAAAGTTCAAAATATACATAGAGAACACCACAATAGCTAACAAGATGGTGGGATAGGAAAAGAGCGGATGTAGGATCATGATAACACCTCCAAAATTTATTTTAAGTTATTTCTTCCTCCGAGTAAGAAACTACTACTCTCGCAGGCCTTAGGACCCTATCGTGAAGGTAATAGCCCTTCCTTAATGTCTTCAGAACGGTGTTAGGAGGATAGTCAAAGGAGAGCTCTCTATCCACTGCCTCTGCCAAGTTTGGGTCAAATTCTTTGCCCTCTAACTCTATAGCCCTTATGCCGTGCTTTTCTAACACGCTTAAAAACTGCCTGTATATCAGCTCAATGCCCTCCCTTAACGCTTGGACGCTTTCCGCTTTGCTCTCAAGAGCCCTTTCCAGGTTGTCCAAGACCTCCAAAACATCCAAAGCAAACCGGTCGTGCCCGTATCTCCTGAATTCCTCTATATCCCTTCTGTATCTCTCCTTGAGGAGCTCATACTCCCTCTGAAGCTCCACAAGTCTCTGGTTGGCAACCCGGGCTATGTTTTCAAGTTTGGTTAGCTTTTCCTCTAACTCCTTGAGCCTTTTCTCCTCTTCCTCCAACCGCTCTGAAACCTTCTCTTCGGTAGGCTTCTCGCTTAATGTTTCTTCAGAAAGCTTTTCTTCTTCTTGCATCACTCAAGCTCCTCAGCACCCTTGTCTATGTATTCGTACTTTTCAGACATTTCCATAGCCTTTTCAAAGAGGGCTTTTTCTTCTTCCGCTATGGTGATTATCCTCTTCTTGGCAACTTCTACTGCCTCTTCACCCAAGGACTCTCTTCTTGTCTTTCCTTCAAGGACTGCGTCCGCTATCTTTGATGTTAGAAGCTTTATAGACTTTATGGCATCGTCGTTGCCGGGAATTGGGTAATCTATAACATCAGGGTCACAGTTAGAGTCTGCTATGGCTACCACAGTTATACCCAACTTCTTTGCCTCCTGAACCGCTATGTGTTCCCTTACCGTGTCTACCACCCAAATGATGTCTGGTAGCCTTTTCATGTTAATTATGCCACCGTACAACTTGCGTAGCCTTTCCATCTTTTTCCGCAAAGCTTTAACTTCTTTCTTGGGTAGAACATCAAAGACACCTTCAGCTTCCATTCTCTCAAGGGTCTGCAACTTAAGGATGCTTTTGCGGACAGTTGCAAAATTGGTCAGCAGGCCACCTACCCACCTTTCGTTGACATAGTGGGCTCCACATCTCTCTGCTTCTTCCTTTATTATGTCCTTTGCTTGCTTTTTGGTACCCACAAAGAGTACCTCCGCCCCCTGGGCTACGCTGTCTGCCACAAAGTGATAAGCTTGCCTGAGATAGACAAGGGTCTTGTTTAGGTCTATTATATGGATCCCCTGCCTTACTCCATACAAGAAGGGAGCCATCTTGGGGTTCCATCTACCCCTGCTGTGTCCAAAGTGGACACCTGCCTCCAAAAGCTCGTTCATAGTCGCTACACTCATGATACACCTCCTTGGGTTTTGCCACCCTTTTCCATCACCCTTACGGGCAACCCAACCGGAAAAGGTGCAGTTTATTCTTTATTATTATACCAAAAACACACACATCGGGTAAGAAATTCAATAAAGCTAAGGACCTTTTGAGAAAAAAAACCTTGGCAAGGAGTTACTAACATGAAAAACCGCCTCTATAGTTTATACCAAATGATCCTACAGTCCCTGACCTTCTACCTTGGAGTTGATCAGGAAAAGAAAAAAGCAGGCAGACCTCTAAAAGTCTCTGACCTACAGTTTAGTGGATAGTTTTGGGCTTATGGGAGATAGGGAATACAGGGGTTGTGAGTATGTAGAGGTTTGCAAAAGCAAGGAACAAAAGGGTATAAGGCAGGTGGAGAAAAGGAATAACCTTACTTGCTTACCTTTATGGCTACGCTGTAGGCTATAGCTTCTTCAGGAAGTCTCAAATATGAGGGTAATTCCTCACCCGACGTATTTTTTTAATTTTTTTTTAAATTTTTAAATTTTTTCACATTTTTCAAACTGCTAAAATAATAGTTTCAATGGGTAAGCTCAATCCATCCCAAGAGAGAGTGGTAAGGCACTTTGGTTCTCCCATCATGGTTATTGCAGGTGCGGGGTCGGGAAAAACCAAAACCCTTGCCCACAAGGTGGAGTATCTTCTGAAAGAGCTTTCTCTTAGCCCAGACCGTATTCTTGCCCTTACCTTTACCAACAAAGCGGCAAAGGAGATCGCAGAGAGGATAGAGAAGGTAACGGGTATAAGGCTAAAATGGGTGGGTACCTTTCATTCGGTAGCTTTAAGCCTCCTCCGAGAATACGCCAGCTTTATAGGCCTTCCCAAAAATTTTTCCATTTTGGATGAGGAAGAGAAAAGCAAATTTATAAAAGAACTTTTCAGAAAAAAGGGGATAGACGCCAAGAGGATTGAAGATTTTAAGGCATACATCTCCAAAAGGAGAGAGGATCTAAGGCCACCCTCTGACCCACTTTTGGAAGGACTCTTTGAGGAGTACATATACCTTTTGAGAGAGAATGCCCTGCTGGACTTTTCGGACCTTATGTGGGAGCTTCTTAGGCTCTGTAAGGTAAAAAACCTAAGGGACCGCTTTGATTACATCTTAGTGGATGAGTTTCAGGACACAAACACTGTCCAGTATGAAATCATTAAAAGGTTGAGTAGAGAAAACATATGCGTGGTAGGGGATCCAAATCAGTGCATCTATGAATGGCGTTATGCAAGACCGGACAATATGCTGAGGTTCAAAGAAGACTTCAACCCAGAGGTAGTCAAGCTTGAATACAACTACCGTTCTAAAAAGTTCATAATAGAGGTTGCCAACTGTGTACTCTCCGCTTCCTTGGCAGAGTGGAAGGAACTCATCCCTCGTTTGATAGCGGTGCGGGATGGGGAAGAAAAGCCCGTTGTTAGAAGATTTTCAAAGCCAGAAGAAGAAGCAAGATGGGTGGCGGAAGAGATAAAACGCTTAAGCAGTCATTATCCCCTCTCCCAGATAGCGGTGCTTTTTAGAGTTAGCCATCTGATGGATATATACGAAAGGGCTCTCTTTAGTGCGGGCATTCCCTATAAAGTGGTTGGTGCGGTCAGGTTTTTTGAGAGGGCGGAGGTCAAGGACGCACTGAGCTTTTTGAGGCTACTGGTTAATAGGTCAGACAGGGCGAGCTTTGTTAGGGCTTTGGAGGTTTCTGCGGAGGGAGTAGGAAAGGGGACTATAAACTTCATAGAGAGGTTTTACTCGGGAGACTGGCTGAAAGCTACTACCTTAGCCCTCAAGGAGCTACCCCCTGTAAGGGCAAAAGTTCTTTACAACCTTCTCTCTAAGCTTTCCAAACTTTCTCGCTCTTTAGAGAACTATGCACAGGCTTTTGAGGAGTTCTTACACCAAATAGATTTCTTTGAGGGATTGAAAGAGAGATACCCGAAGGATTGGCCGGAGAGGGAAGAGAATGTAAAGGAACTTTTGAGATACCTAAGAGAAAAGGCGATAGAAGGATACAGCTTAGAGGAAGTTTTACAGGAGGTTAGCCTACTGCAGGAGGATGAGGAAAGGGGGCAAGGGGTAAGGCTAATGACCATTCACGCCAGCAAGGGCTTGGAATTTTCAGTGGTTTTCATCCCAAGGCTTGAGGAGGGCATCTTGCCCCATGAGAAGAGTTTAGAGGACCAAAGGGAACTAGAAGAAGAAAGAAGGCTCTTTTATGTAGCTATTACAAGGGCTAAGGACCTGCTGTACATGAGTTATGTGAGGGATAAAGAGAGTGCCCCAAGCAGGTTTCTCTCAGACATAGACAAGAGATTTTTGGATCTGTCTGCCTTTAAAAAGACCACTTCCTTGCCAGAACTAACTCCAAGGATAAAGCTTAGGGCTGGAGAGAGGGTAAGACATAGAGTTTTTGGAGAAGGTGTGGTAGTGAGGGTGGATGGAGATAAAGCGGTTGTTAATTTTGGCGGAACCCAAAAGAGCATATACATCACTTTTCTTGAGAAGGTATAAAGAGGCTTATGCCCGCTACACCGTAAGCACCGTTTTTATAGCAGAGTTTGATCCTATCCCAAGTTATACCACCCAGGGCATAGATAGGAATGCTCACCTTTTTGGCAACTTCCTGTAGGTAAAAAAGGCCCAAAGGTTTAGCCTCCGGGTGTGAGGAGGTTTCAAAGATGGGACTGAGGGTTATAAAGTCTGCTCCCTGTTCTTGGGCGTAAAGGGCTGATTCCAAGCTGTGGGCAGAGTATCCTATCAGAAGTTTTGGTGCGATCTCCTTTACCACCTTGGGGGGTATACCCTTTTCTGGCAGATGCACACCGTCTGCATGGACCGCAAGGGCAATATCCACCCGGTCGTTAATGAACAGAAGGGCTGAGTATTCTCTGGTGATTTCCCGCACCCTAAGGGCAAGCTCATAGTACTTCCTCCCGGTAAGCTCCTTTTCCCTCAGCTGAATCATTCGGACGCCCCTGTCAAGGACCTTTCTAAGGGTTTCTTCAAAATTCTCTCCGTACCTTTTGGAGTCTGTTATGGCGTAAAGGCGTGGCAGTTCCATACGGTTTAAAATAGTCTTATGGCGGTTATAGAACAAGTAAAAGCGAGGGAGGTTTTGGACTCAAGGGGAAATCCCACCGTAGAAGTGGAAGTTAGGCTATCCTCTGGTGCAGTGGGAAGGGCTATAGTACCGAGCGGAGCATCCACCGGAGAGAGGGAAGCCCTGGAGCTCAGAGACCATGATCCTAAAAGATACTTGGGAAAGGGTGTTTTAAAGGCAGTGGATAACGTAAACAGTATAATCGCCAAAGAGCTTAAAGGCTTGCCCGCCTACAATCAGAGGGAAATAGACAGACTTTTAATAGAGTTGGACGGAACACCCAACAAAAGCAGGTTGGGAGCCAATGCGATCCTTGGGGTTAGCATGGCAACCGCAAAGGCTATGGCAAACCATCTTGGAGTACCCTTATACAGATACCTGGGAGGCTTATTTGGAAACAAACTGCCTGTGCCCTTGATGAACGTGATCAACGGAGGGGTGCACGCGGACAATCCTTTGGACATTCAAGAGTTTATGATCTTGCCCGTGTGTGGTGGAAGCTTCTCTGAAGCCCTTCGGGCCGGAGTGGAAGTTTTTCATACACTAAAAAAACTTCTCAAAGAGAAGGGCTACTCCACCAACGTGGGAGACGAGGGAGGTTTTGCTCCCAACCTGGAGAACACGGAAAAAGCCTTGGAGTTTTTGATGAGGGCAATAGAGTCCGCCGGATACAAGCCAGGTGAGGATGTGCTCTTGGCTTTAGACTGTGCGTCCTCTGAATTTTACTACGAGGATGACCTTTACCACATAGAGGGCAAAAAGCTAAAGGCAGATGAACTGGTAGAGTTTTACCTTAAGCTAATTGAAAAATTTCCGATAGTATCTTTAGAGGATCCAATGGCAGAGAATGACTGGGAGGGTTGGAAGTTGATCACTCAGGCGCTCGGCTCTAAGGTGCAGTTGGTAGGAGATGACCTATTTACCACCAACATAAACACCTTGCGGGAGGGCTTTGAAAAGGGCATTGCCAACGCCATACTCATAAAGCTAAACCAAATAGGCACCCTTTCAGAAACTATGGAGACCATAGCCTTTGCCAAAGAACATGGCTACAATACCATAATCTCCCATCGTTCTGGAGAGACAGAAGACACCTTTATAGCCCATTTGGCAGTGGCTGTCAACGCAGGGCAGATAAAGACGGGTTCCGCTTCAAGAACAGATAGGGTTGCAAAGTACAATGAACTCTTGCGCATAGAGGAGGACCTTGGCTATGCGGGAAGGTTTGTGGGCAAAGAGGAATTTTGGAGATTCACGGGCAGATAGGTTAGCATTGCTTTTCTTTTTGCTCATGCTGTTCTTTACGGGATACAATCTGCTCTATGGAAGGTACAACCTCATGGAAATAAAAAAAATGAAGGATAACATGGGGGAGTTGGACAAAAAGTTAAAAGCTTTAAAAAATGAAAACATGAAGTTAGAGGAAGAGTTGGATCTGGCGGAAAAGGACCTGGACTTTCAACTAGAAAAGCTTGTCAGGGAAAAAATGCAGCTTCAAAGACCCAATGAGAGAATTCTTCTGTTTAAGGATTGAGCCTTCTACAGAGGTAAACCTTGGTCCCTTTTCCCTTTTCACTTTCTAAGTGAATGCTTAGCCCTTGCTTCTGGGCTATTGCCTTGACTATTGCCAAACCCAGTCCAAAACCCTCTTTCTCTTTGTTCTCCCGATAAAAAGCTTCAAAAACCCTCTCTTTATCCTCAATACCAATGCCACTATCTTCCACTATGATACAATCGTCTTTGTAGTATAGCTTTATGAGCCCATCTTTTGGTGTATATTTATACGCATTTTCCAAGAGGTTTGCCAAGGCAAGCTTTAGGTAATCGTAATCGCCCTCCCAGAGTACATCCTCCGAGAGGTATTCCACCCTAAAGACATGGCTTTCCTTTATAAACTCATACTCTTCTTCAAGCTCTGCAAATAATTGATTTATGTAAAAAGTTCTATGACTTAAGGGCACATGAGATTGAAGTCTCATCAAAAGCATTAGCTTCTTTATAAGTGTCTCCATCTTATTGATTTGCTGGAGAAGTTTTTGTAGAACAACCTTCAATTCCTCTCCACTGTAAAAGTCTTCGCTTATAAGTTCAATCTGCCCTTTTATGTATGTTAAAGGTGTGTTTAGGGCATGGGTTATATCCCTCATAAAATTTATTTGCCAAGTTATAACCTCCTTTAATCTATCTACCATATCCTTGTAAGCCTTTTGCAACTGTCCGAGCTCGTCCTCTGTTTTTGCTTCTGCCACCTCCACTCCCAAAGGACCTTCCTTAGAGATTCTTTGGGATATAGAAGTAAGATAGCTCAGAGGTTCAAGAAATCTCTTTATAATGGGCGGGACCAAAACTAGGATGAAGATTGACACTATGGACGCGGTAAGTACTACAAACCTTATAAGTTCGTCCTGGACTTTCTGTATGGACTTAAGCCTAAAAAGTAGAATAACCGTGTGCTTTTCTCCTACTTTTTTTGTTAAAAAGGCATAGTTTTCATATACACCCTTTTTTTTCTTTAGGAAGACCTCAGGCTTTGGCAAATTTACCACTTCCTCCCTAAAGGGTGGAACAAAGCTTACAATCTTTCCTTTACTATCTACTACTAAAGCACCTATATCCTCGCTGGCTAAATCCTCTGCTAAAGAGCTTATTCTTTTATTAATGTCTTTATAGGCCTCTAAGTAAAACTCCACAATCGGGTTCGCGTATCTTTCCATGTATCCATAGGCGTAGCTTATAAGCACATGTCTGATGGCTACGAGGGAAACTAGTGTAAAAAGGGCGATGCTTAAAAGATAAAGGGATACAAAAAATAGTGAGAGCTTTTTGTTAAGAGACATTCTCTACGTTTAGCTTATAGCCGTATCCCCTTACGGTTTGTATCAACTTTGCGGGTCTGTCTCCAAGCTTGCTTCTAAGGTTCTTTATATACACATCCACTATGTTTGAGCCCTCTTCGTGAGAATATCCCCAAACCTTTCTGTATATCTCTTCCCTACTGACTACCCTTCCTGCTTCTTGGGAAAGTAGCTTCAACAGTTCAAACTCTCTCTTCGTTAAGTTTATCTTATTACCTTTGTATATGACTTCGTGGGACGCCAGATTTATAATGAGCTCTCCCACCCTTATTATGTCTTCTGTTCTTCTGTACCTTCTCATAACCGCTTGTATCCTTGCAAGCAACTCTTTAAAGGAGAAGGGTTTTGTGATGTAATCATCCGCTCCCGCTTGGAGGGCTTCCACTTTATCTTCTATCTGCCCTCGGGCGGTGATCACCAAAATGGGTATGTCTTTGCTTTCCCTTACCTTTTTACATATTTTTATACCATCAAACCTCGGTAGCATGAGGTCAAGAAGTAAAAGGTCGTAGTCCTTTTCTGAGAGATTTTTCAAAGCCAAGAAACCATCCCGCACCCACTCCACTTCATAGCCCTCCACACTTAAAACTTTTTTAATCATATCCCCCAACTCTTTATCATCTTCAACCAATAGCACCCTCATTCCAGAACTCCACATATTCCTCTACTTCTAAAACTTTAAAGAGGTCCCTGTAAGGATGGAGGGAGTTTTCTAATTCTTCTTCCAGCTTCTTTTTACCCAATACTTCGTACCCTATATTTAATAGGAAAGAAAGAAAGTTCAAGATCTCTTCCTTTCTACCTCTTGGGTCTACTCTAAAGTATATACTACCCTCTATCACTCTGAAAAGGTCAGAGGAAGAAAGATGACGAAGTATGCTTTGCACCACTTGATTGTTATGTTTAAGAATAACGCCATAGACTACATTTATAAAAAGAAGGTGCATAACCTCTAAGAAATTTTCCATGGGTTCAAAGGAAATAAGATCCACTAAAAAACCATCCTTGTATGGGTCTGCATTGCATGTTTTTAACTTTTCTCCCTCCAAAAAGGAAGCCAGTAAGACACCGTTGTCGTAAGCAAAATACATACGCTCGTTTGCTTTCTGAAGCATAAGCAATCCAGTAAATCCACTCTTTATAATTCCTATAAAAGTCTTACCTAGCTCTATAAAACTGTCCGGAAGGCCGGATATGAGCTTTTTGTTTGAATGCTTTAGAATAAACTTATTGATAATTTCCTCAGGCATACTTACCACATCCATAGTTAAATCTGCCCGAGGTGTTAGGAGAAGGTCAAAAAAGTCAAAGTTGTATGGATAGAGGGCTATCGGTTTACCTTTTTGAATGTAAAGTTCATAGTTGTTGTAGTTATCATATATGTTTATAAAACCTGTGAATTTATCCATCACCAAGCTTTCAAGCACGGAGAATATGCTTACATTTTTTATGCTTACATCTTTTAATATGTAATCTACCCCACAAATGTTTTTACCCACTTCTGGCGGAGAAAACTGTCCTATGTCCAAGAAGCCAGCGCGAAGAAGTTCTTGAAGTTTTCTTGTTTCTGATATTAAGGTTTCATTGGAGGTAAGAATAACAGAAACAAAGGTTCTACCTTCGTAATTCTGCATATTTTCAAAAGGCTTTAGCACTCTAACTGTGGCATATGGTGTTATTATCAAATTGAGAAGGGATTTGAACTCTTGATAGGCAAGCTGGAGCTGTAAAATAAGTTCTTCTGCAGATATAGGTTCTTCCAACTTAAAGTGATATTCTCTCTCTGGAGAATTTTTAAAGGAAAATAGGGCACTTGGATTGTCAAGTATGTCAAACAAACTGTATAATAAGAGGGACTTTTTGTTTATTTCTTCGGCTTTTAACCATTCAATTTCAGTATAAAAGCTTTTGATAAGGCCATTTTCAACGTAAAGCTCTACTGACCTACCTTCTAGGTATATTTCAAGCACTCCCTGTTTGTTAAATAGATAACCGTTTATCAGATCTACAAAATCCTGTTGAGAACTCAGATATCCGGATATCATACTATCATACGCTCCAACTTTGATAGTAAGATCCCTTCCAGTAAGTTAAAAGTTTCTAAAACTCCTTCTCCCTTTATTGCAATTGCGCGGACGGATGGTAGCCTATCTTTGTTTATTTTATCCTCCAACACTTCAAAAGGTAAGGCATTTGGCAGATCCATTTTGTTGTATTGTATAACCACGGGCACATCTTCGTATCTTTTGCCTACTCTAAGAAGGTCCTTCTTAAGTAAATTGAAAAACCCTATGTTTTCGTTCAACCTGTGTTCCTGAGAATCTGCCACAAAAATAACACCATCCACACCCTTTAGAACGGTAACCCTTATATCCTTGTATATTTCCTGACCGGGTACTGTGTAAAGTGCAAGGCTTGCAGTCATATCACCTACCTGCACCGTTTTTGTGGAGAAGTCAAAAACTAACGTTCTATCACCCTTTGTGTCTATCTTCATAAGCTTTAGTCCGCTTAGGGCTGAGAGTTTTTCAAGGTTAGTGGTTTTGCCAGACAAGGTTGGACCATAATAGACAACTTTTAGTCTTATTACCTTTTTAGCCACATCCACAATCATCTCTTTCCCTCCAAAATTTGTTGGTTATAATATTAAACCAAAAGTGCATGTTTAGGAGGTGTTGTTATGGCAACTATTAGTTATGAAGAAGCCTTGCAAATGTTGAGGGAACAGCTAAAGGGCTTGGAAGAGTCCATAAAGATGGAAGAGGTGGGTGTGGTTTATTATGTGGGCGACGGTGTGGCGAGGGCTTATGGACTGGACAATGTGATGGCAAACGAGGTGGTGGAGTTTGAAGGGGGAACTTTAGGCCTTGCCTTCAACTTGGAAGAGGATAACGTGGGTATAATCATCCTTGGTAACGAAAGTGGTATAAGGGAAGGTTCATTGGTAAGAAGGACCGGAAGAATATTGGACGCTCCTGTGGGAGAAGGACTCATTGGTAGGGTCATAGATCCCCTCGGAAATCCCCTTGATGGAAAAGGACCAATCCAGTATGAGTACAGGTCCCCAGTAGAAAAGATAGCTCCCGGTGTGGTGAAAAGGAAGTCTGTTCATGAGCCACTGCAAACGGGTATAAAGGCAATAGACGCCATGATTCCCATAGGAAGGGGTCAGAGGGAGTTGATCATAGGGGACAGGTCCACGGGTAAAACTACCATATGTATAGACACCATTCTGAACCAAAAAGACACAGATGTGTACTGTATTTATGTAGCCATAGGGCAAAAGCGCTCCACTACCGCAAGGATCATAGAGCTTCTGGAAAGACACGGCGCTATGGAATACACCTGCGTAGTGGTAGCCTCTGCCACAGACCCAGCCTCTTTGCAATACTTGGCACCCTTCGTAGGATGTACCATAGGTGAATACTTTAGGGACAATGGAAAGCATGCTTTGATAATATACGATGACCTTTCCAAGCACGCGGAAGCTTACAGACAGCTATCTTTGTTGATGAGAAGACCTCCCGGAAGGGAAGCTTACCCGGGTGACGTCTTTTACCTCCACTCAAGGCTCTTGGAAAGGGCTGCAAAGCTCAACGACGAGCTTGGTGCGGGTTCTCTGACAGCCCTTCCTATAATTGAAACAAAGGCTGGGGACGTAGCCGCATACATTCCCACCAACGTGATCTCTATAACTGACGGACAGATCTACTTGGAACCAGACCTCTTTAACAAGGGTATCAGACCTGCCATAAACGTGGGTCTTTCTGTTTCTAGGGTTGGTGGTGCGGCGCAAATAAAGGCTATGAAGCAGGTAGCTGGTACCTTAAGGCTAGAGCTAGCTCAGTTTAGAGAACTGGAGGCCTTCGTTCAGTTTGCCTCTGAACTTGATAAGGCAACCCAGCAGACTATAAACAGAGGTCTAAGACTTGTGGAACTTCTCAAGCAAGAGCCTTACAATCCCATACCCGTAGAAAAGCAAATTGTAGCCATATACGCTGGAACCAACGGCTATTTGGACGACCTACCTGTGGAAGCGGTAAGAAAGTTTGAAAAGGAACTGTATGCATACTTGGATAACCAAAGACCAGATATACTCAAGGAAATTAGGGAAAAGAAGGCTTTGGATGATGACCTCAAAAGGCGCATTGACGAAGCCCTGAAGGACTTTAAGTCCAAATTTACCCCTTGAGGGTTTATATAGGCTGTAGCGGTTTTTATTACAGGGATTGGGTGGGTACCTTTTACCCACCCCGTTTAAAAAGAGAGGAGTGGCTTAGCTATTACGGAAAATTTTTCAGCGTCCTTGAACTTAACGCTTCCTTCTACAGGTTTCCCGATAGGGCAACAGTCAAAAGCCTTTTGGAAAGGACGAGCAAGTTAAGGTTTGCCCTAAAGGCTCACAGGGTATTCACCCACAGAAGAAATTACTCCCAAGAGGACCTTAGAAGGTTTCTTTACTCTATAGAGCCAATAGCCAGCGAGGAAAGGCTTATAGCTATACTTTTTCAGTTTCCAAACAGTTTTGGATACTCTGCGGAAGCCTTAAATTACATAGAAAAACTCTCTGAAGATTTTAGAGGTTTTGACCGCGCTTTGGAAGTAAGAAATAAGAGCTTTAGAAGGGCAGATTTTTATCAGTTTTTGGAGGATGTGGGTTTTTCCATAGTTAACTGTGATGCACCTAAGGGTGATAAGTTTTTGGTGGGTCCGTGGGTGGGTGTGGGCTCTATAAACTACGTTAGACTTCACGGAAGGGATCCGGAGA
>JAJHRQ010000019.1 GCA_020833645.1 Thermocrinis sp. | reverse complement strand
ATCTGCCTACCCACAAAAGGGCTAAGGAGGGCATATCCTTTTTGCCACAGGAACACACCCTCTTTGAGGACCTAACCGTTATAGAAAACCTTCTGATATTTCTGGAGTTTTTTGAAGAGAGCAAGGATAGTGCCTTGGCAAGGGCGGAGGAACTGCTCTCGGACTTTGGGCTTTATGAACTGAGAAACCAAAAGGCAGGAAATCTTTCCGGCGGTCAAAAGAGAAGGTTAGAGATCGCAAGGGCGCTGATCCCAAAGCCCAAGTATCTATTCTTTGACGAGCCCTTTGCGGGCATAGACCCTATAATGGTGGCAGACATAAAGGAGTTAATTCTAAGCCTAAAGGCTCAAGATATAGGTGTCTTGATCACCGACCACAACGTAAGGGAAACCATAAGGCTCGTGGATAGGGTTTACATAATCTCAGAGGGCACGGTGATAGCCCAGGGTCAGCCAAAGGATGTTATTTTGAACCAGAGGGTTAGGGAAGTTTATTTGGGTAAGGACTTCCATCTGTGATCTCTTTAAAGAGTTCTCTGACTGCACTTTTCCAGTCCTTCTTTCCTTCCTCCACTAGGTCCAGCACTTCCTCCATCTTGGCGGTGTATTGGTAATCCACCAGCTTTGGAAAGTTCTCCATAAGATAGTCAAGCACCAAGAAGGCGGTCTCTGTGGGCTTTAGGTAGCCCTTTTCTACTACCACGTAGCCTCTCTCTTTTAGGGTTTTTATGATCGTCGCATAGGTAGAGGGCCTTCCAATGCCTAAGCTCTCAAGTTTTTTTACCAGGGAGCCTTCCGTGTATCTTTTTGGCGGCTCTGTTTGCCTTTCTTCCAAGATGATCTTTTGTGGCTTGAGAACCTGTCCCTTTTCAAGCTTGGGCAGTTTCTCCTCCATAAAGTCATAATCTTCAAACCTTGTCCATCCGTCAAAGACTAAGGTCCTTCCCTTTGCGATAAACTCAAAGGGAATACCTTGCGTCAAAGGAGCAAGCATCACCTTGGTGTTTTTCAGGACTGCAGGAGTAGAAAGACTTGCCAAAGTTCTGCCTGCGATTAATTCAAAGAGCTCAAGGCTATCCCCCGGTGGCGGTTTTCTGACTAAGCTGGTGGGTCTTATGCATTCGTGGGCAGACTGCACATGGGCTTTTTCCCTGAACTTTCTTAACTTTCCCACATACTCCACACCGTAGTTTTCTTCTATCCACTGGAGGAACTCCGTAGCCTTTTCGGGACTCATCCGGTGGGCGTCCGTTCTTGGGTAGGTAATGTAGCCTTCTTCATAAAGCATTTGGGCAAGCTTCGTGGTTTTTTCCACGCTAAAGCCGAGTCTCTCGTTGGCGGTCTTTTGTAGCTCGGGTGTGTTAAAGGGCTTGGGCGGTGGTACCATCTCCTCCCACTCTTGAACTTCCTTGACTTCAAAGAAGACATCCTTTAGCTTTTCCAAGTAGGGCTTGGCGTTTTCTGGCTTTTCAAACCTCACGCCCAAGTAGGCAGAAAATCCTTCAAAGACCGCTTTGATGTAGTAAAACTTCTTCTTCTTAAAGGACTGGATTTCCCTCTCCCTTTCCACTATGAGCCTCAGGGCGGGAGATTGAACCCTTCCTACAGAGAGTCCTCTTATATTTAAGCTTTTCTGAAGTTCTGGCGAAAGAAGATAGCCTATGAGCCTGTCTAAAACCCTTCTGGCAAACTGGGCTTTAACCAAGTTCACGTTAATGTTTGTCTGCTCCTTTATGGCCTTTTGGAGGGCGGACTTGGTGATCTCGTAAAAGTACACACGCCTTATTGGAATGTTTTTAACCTTTCTTAACTCCTCCCAAAGAAAGTAGGATATTGCCTCTCCTTCTCTGTCTGGGTCCGTTCCCAAAAGCACAAGTTGGGCTTTAAGGCTACTTTTCTTTATCTCATCAAACAGTTTCTTCTTCCCCTTTCTCCACAAAAAGGTGGGATTTAGCGTTTCTAAGTCTACACCCAATCTGTCCTCGGGTAGATCCTTAATGTGCCCACCGGTTGCCTTGACCAAATAATCTTTTCCCAAATACTTGCTTATGGTCTTTGCCTTTGTGAAAGATTCCACCAAGAACAGGATCATCTCTTTTTGACCCACTCCTCAAAGCTTAGGTTCTCTTTTATAGCCCTTAACATCTCTTCCTCCAAGGGTGTAAGGTCTTTGGGAATGAGGTCCGGCCTCTTTTCCAAGGTTCTTTTTATAGAGTGCCACAGTTCCCAAAGCTCAATCATTTTATGGTTGCCTGAGAGCAAAACTTCGGGCACCTTCATGCCCCTGAACTCTGCCGGTCTGGTATACACGGGAGAACCCAGCCACCTTCTGAAGGAGTCCCTTTCTATACTCTGCGGGTCGCTGAGAACACCCGGCAAAAGCCTTGCAATGCCTTCCAAGAGCACCAAGCCAAAGAGCTCACCACCGGAGAGCACAAAGTCTCCTAAAGAGAGCTCCTCGTCCGCCAAAGTGCTTACCCTCTCGTCTATGCCCTCATATCTTCCGCATATTACAAGCAAGCTGTCAAGCTTTGAGAGCCTGTCCAAGTCCCTCTGGTCTATCACCTTTCCCCAAGGTTGTGGGATTATAACGTAGGGCTTTCCATACTTGCTTACAAGGTCTTCGTAAGCCAAAAAGATAGGTTCGGGCTTTAGAACCATGCCCGGATGTCCTCCGTAGGCATAGTCATCCACCTTCCCCTTTTCTGCGTAGTCCCTTGGGTTTATGACTACCACCTCTAAGGCACCCTTTTTTATGGCTTGGGATACAATTCCATGCTCACAAAAGCATTTTACAAGGTCTGGAAATATGGTAAGGAAGAAGAACTTCATCTTTTTAGGAATTCATCCACCAACGCCTTTGCCCTTTCCTGGTTAAACCTATAGTATATATCAATGGTGGTTTTCACGTTGGCGTGTCCCGCAAACTCCTTTACTAATTCCGCAGGAAAGCCCTGGTTTATAAGGTTTGTTATGTAGGTATGCCTAAAGCTGTGGAGTGAAAAGTCTATACCAAGTCGTTTTGAAAGCCTGTTGGTATATACCTGCAAAGAACCTGCATTGACCCTTAGGTTTGCGTCATAGTCCTCCAACCACCGGGAGAGCTCTTGAGTAAAACGGAAGGTTTCCTCCTTGGTGGGACCTATCAGTGGAGCGATTCTTTCTTTTTTTCTTTTTGTGATCTCTGCGGGTAGATGTAGCCAGTATATACCGCTTTTATCCAAGAAGAAGTGCTCCGAGCTTAGATTTTTGTACTCCGATAGCCTTACACCGCTGTATAAAAAGAGTTTGTATACGTTTTCATACTTTGAACCTTTTACCTTCTGGAATATCCTCTCAAGCTCAGACTTACTAAGTGCCTTAGGTTTTCTGTGTATAACTTTTAACCCGTAGTCCTCCTTTATATCCTCTATAGTTTCTTCAATTTCTGAGTATTTTTCCTTTTCTATGTAGCCTCTGCGGGCAAGGAACCTGTAGAAGTGCCTGAGGGCAGAAAAATGGGTAAGCAAAGAGGCAGGAGAAAGTTCTGAGCTATCCGCATACTGGTAAAGGTCCGCAGAAGAGACCTCAACGAGTTTATGACTTGGCAGTTGGAGTTTTTTTAAAAAAGAGTTGATGGCATTTAAGTAGGTTATGGTGGTCCTTTCGCTCTTTGTCTTCTCTAAGTGCTTCTTCCAAAGTTCCAAGAGCTCCACAGAATAAATTATAAATGGGCGATGGAGGAGTCGAACCTCCGACCTCCATCGTGTGAGGATGGCGCTCTACCACTGAGCTAATCGCCCATCCGTCCCCGGGAGGAGTCGAACCTCCGACCTCGAGATTAGGAATCTCGCGCTCTATCCACCTGAGCTACGGGGACTGTCTATTTATTTATTATATCAAGAAACTCCCTAACCGCCCTCTCAAAACCAAAGACCACCGCATTGGAAACTATGGAATGTCCCACATTCAGCTCTTCCACATAGCCTTTGAGCTCTTTTACCAGATCCTTAACATTCTGATAGGTAAGACCATGCCCCGCATAGACCCTCAAACCCAAACTTTTTGCCTTTATAGCTGCAGTCTTCAATCTCTGAAGTTCCTCCTCAACACCCTTCCAATTGTAGGCGTTCCAAAGGTTTGCATACCTACCCGTGTGCAACTCCACCGCGTCTGCCCCCACTTCCTTTGACGCATAAATCTGTTCCTCCTCTGGCTCTACAAAAAGGGAAACCTCAATGCCCTCCTCCTTTATCTCTTTAAGGAACTCCTTTAGATAGTCCTTCAACCTCACCACATCCAAGCCACCTTCCGTAGTGATCTCTTCTCTCCTTTCGGGAACCAAGGTAACTCTGTTGGGCTTTACCTCCAAGGCAATCCTCTTCATCTCTTCGGTGGGTGCCATCTCCAAGTTTACAGGTACCCTTACCAACTTCTTTATAAGCCTTAGGTCTTCCTCTTGGATGTGTCGGCGGTCTTCCCTCAGATGCAAGGTAATTTGGTGGGCGCCAGCCTGCTCCGCCAAAAGGGCACAGAAAACCGGGCTCGGTTCAAAGGTCCTCCTTGCCTGCCTTAGGGTTGCCACATGGTCAACATTTACCCCAAGCCTCATGCTCAAAAATGCACATCACAAACCTGCTCGTACTCTATAAGCTCTTTTATCACTGGCTTTTCTCTGCAAAGGGGACAGTTGGGATCCTTGCGCAGTTTTACCTTCCTAAAGTCCATAGAAAGGGCATCCATGATAAGGAGCTTGCCCACCAATGGTTCTCCTATGCCCAATATCAGCTTTATTGCCTCTGTGGCCTGAATACAACCCATTATGCCCCCAATGCTCCCGAGAATTCCCGCCTCTTGGCAAGAAGGTACAAGACCTGGAGGAGGAGGTTCTGGAAAGAGACATCTATAGCAGGGGGACTGTTCCTTATTTCTGAAGTCAAAGACAGAAACCTGACCTTCAAACCTGAGCATGGCGGCGGAAACCAAAGGCTTGCCCGCAAAGTAGCAAGCGTCGTTTATAAGAAAGCGAGTGGGGAAGTTGTCGGTGCCATCCAAGACCACGTCGTAATCTTTGATTATATCCATTATGTTTTCTTTGCTTATGCGGGTGTTGTAAGTGATTACCTTCACATCCGGATTTAGCATTTCCACGGTCTTTCTGGCAGATTCCACCTTAGGAGTGCCTACCCTTTCGGTGCTGTGGATAATCTGCCTTTGGAGGTTTGATAAATCCACCACATCAAAATCCACTATGCCAATGGTTCCCACACCGGCTGCTGCCAGGTACAGTATGGCGGGGGAACCCAAACCCCCCGCACCTATCACAAGCACCTTGGAATTTAACAGCTTTTCCTGCCCCTTACCGCCTACCTCGGGCAGGATTATATGCCTTGCGTACCTTTTTATTTGCTCCTCGGTAAACTTAAACATCTCAGCCCTCTACTGTAAAAATTTATATGTTCAGCAAAATACTTCGCAACTCTTGACCCTCGGAACTTCCCACCAAGCCCCTCTCATGAACCTGCTTATCGACCCGAGAAGGCTCCAAGGTGGATATTATGTAGTCCATAGCCTTGTAAGCCTTGGATGGGTCCCCACAGGTATAGACATCTACCGTTGCCAATCCATGCTCGGGCCATGTGTGGATGGATAAGTGGGACTCCGCAAGAAGGATCACGCCCGTGGCACCGTGGGGTTGGAATTGGTAGTAATGAGAGGAGATCTTGGTGAGACCTGCTACCCTGACCGCGGTCTCTAAAAGGTTTTTGATGTCCTCCACCCTGTCAATAAGGTCAGGGTTAACGCCGTGCAAGTCTGCTAGGATATGCAGTCCGAGGGCTTTTGCCATTTCTTCTCCTCCTTGTCAAGGTTTTTTAAAAGCTTCCAAAACCAAACCATAGCAAAAAACCTCCTTTCGCAGGAAAAACAAATTATAATAATTTTCATGAAAAAATCAAGTAGAAAAAAACTCCTCAGACCCACTTCATCTATGGTAAAACAGGCAGTGTTCAACATGCTGGGAGACATAGAGGGCACGCTCTTTATAGACCTATTTGCCGGGACCGGTCAGATGGGTTTTATGGCTATGGAAAGGGGTGCAGAGGTGATTTTCGTGGAAAAGAACAGAAAGCTTGCCCAAGCAATAAAGGAAAAAGGGGGAAAAGTCATCATTTCAGATGCAATAAAGTTTTTAGAACACTTGGAAGACAAGCCAGACATAATCTTTGCAGACCCTCCTTATGATTATGAAAACTACCAGAAACTCATTGAATTAGCCCTCAAAAAACTAAACAATGGAGGATTTTTTATCCTTGAACACAGAAAAGGTCAAAACTTTGGGGCAGAAAAGGTAAAAATTTACGGAGATACCGCCCTATCCATATGGAGGAAGGAGGATGATTAGCGTAGTATATCCGGGCACCTTTGACCCTCCCCACTTGGGACATCTTGACATAGTTAAAAGGAGCTGTGAGCTATTTGATAGGGTAGTAGTGGCCATAGCCAAAAGCCCAAGGAAATACTTGCTCTTTAACTTGGAAGAGAGAGTAGATATGTTTAGAGTGATGGTTGAACCCTTAGGTCCAAAGGTGGAGGTTAAGGGCTTTGACGGACTTTTGGTAGATTTTATGAAGAAGGAGGGGCTGAGAATAATAGTAAGGGGTGTTAGGCTTTTTACGGACTTTGAGTATGAACTTCAGATTGCCCTCAATAACAGCAAGTTGGCAGGCGTGGAAACCATATTTATGATGCCCTCTCAAGAATACATACACATAAGCTCCACCATAGTGAGGGACATAGCCAGCTACTGCGGAACTTTAGAGGGCTTGGTACATCCCTACGTGGCAAAAAAGCTAAGAGAAAAGTTCCACTGCCCTTAACCCTTGCAATCCACACCTTCCCTTTCTATGTACTCTTTCATCTTTTGCAGGGCAGTGTCTCCTGTCACTAGGTCCTTTAGGTCCCTTTCCAAGTTTGTGGGCTTTAGCCTTGCGATCCAGCCTTCTCCGTAGGGGTCGTCGTTTATTAGGTCCGGTTGGTCAAAGAGCTTTTCGTTCCTTTCCACAATCTCACCCTCTATGACCGCGGGCACCGGACCGGTCCATTTGCCACTTTCTAAGGACGCTATGGGCTTTCCTTTGGGCACGTGTTTACCGGGCGGTTTTATCCTGACGTTTACCATTCTGCCCGCACGGGTTTGCCCTACATCCGTGGCACCAACCGTAATGGTGCCATCCTCCTCAAGGCGATACCAAACTTGGTTCTCTATATCATAGTAAAGCTCCTTAGGAATCTTACAGCCCTTATAGGTTTCCATGGCAAAAGTATTTTAAGGGTTCCTTGTTGAAATATTCAACTATCCCCCTTGACCAACAATTCAGTCTGTGGTATCCTTTTTGCTATGAGGGGGTGGTTTCTTGTCCTCTGCCTTGCCCTTGGCTTTTCTTACGCCCAAGAGTGCAAGGTTTTAGAGGGCTATGCCTCTTGGTATGGCGAAAAGTTCCACGGAAGAAAAACATATAGTGGAGAAAGGTTTGATAAATTCAAATACACTGCTGCGTCAAAGCACTTTGATATGCATACATACCTCTTGGTGAGAAACTTGGAAAACGGAAGGGAGGTAGTGGTTAGGGTTAATGATAGAGGACCACACAAAAAGGGCAGGATCATAGACCTTTCAAGGTCTGCGGCGGAAAAGCTCGGAATGCTCAAAAAGGGCGTGGCCAAGGTTCAGGTGATGCCCTTGCACTGCGTGGCAAAGGATGACCAAGAGGAGGTAATAGCGGACCTTATAAAGACCGATTGACCAAGAGTGTTCCACAGCCTCCAAGTTTGTCCTTTCTGTATCTTGTGGAAAGGGTAACCTTTATACCCTGAGCCTTTAAGGTCAAAAAAGCCCTTTCATATTCCTCTGGAGATGGCGCCTCAAAGTCAGGCTTTGTGGAGTTATAGTAAAGAAGCACCGCCCTCAAGCCCAGTTCCTTGACAAGCCTTGAAAATTCCAAAAGCTCTTCCTCTGTGTCGTTTATGCCCTTTATGAGCAAATACGCCAAGGCAATCTTTTTTCTCCTGCTTGAACTGAGCTCTTTGAGGGAATGTTTCAGTGTGCGGATCAACTTCTCAAGACTTCCCCCATGAGGGATTAAAAGTTTTCTCTTTTCCTCCCTTACTGTATGCACAGATATGGTTACACCGTTGTGGGGAAGACTAAGTAGCATGGGCAGTTTTTCTGTAGGAAAACCGGTGGTGTAGAAGGAAACCTTTAGTCCCTCCTCCTTTAACATCCAGAAAGCTTCTTGGACGTTCGCGTAGTTCATTAACGGCTCCCCAATGCCCGACATGGCTATTCTCTTTATTGGGAGTTTATCCTTTAAAAGCCTATATTGGGAGTATATTTCCTCTGCGGTGAGGTTTCTCAGTAATCCCCTTGAACCTGAAAGGCAGAAAGGACATCCCAACGCACAGCCCACCTGCGTGGAAATGCAGAGGGTGTCTCCCCTGTAAAAAACCGACTCAATTCTTGAGCCATCCTCCAACTCAAACAAAAACAATCGGTTTAGCTCACTCTGTAGCTCCAACAGTAGCTTCATGGTCTATGTTCACCCTTCTACAACACGCAGGACACACCTTGCAATGTTCCAAAGCCCTTTCGTAATGGTTGGGCAGAAGGTCCTTCAAGGGTACCTCAATTTTCTTCCCTTCCCTTTCCAACAGGGTATAGCCCCGCAGTGGTTCCACAAAAATTAGGTTGTATTCGCTTCCCTTGTAGCATATAGAAGTCCCCACATCGGGCAGGATTTCCTTTATCAAGTAGTTTTCCCGCTCGTAGGCTAAACAGCACAGGAGCCTTCCGCAAGGTCCGGTAAATTTAGAGGGAGAGAGGGGAAGGTTCTGAAGGTGTATATCGTGCAAATAAACGGAATCCAATTTTTCCGCAAACTTTGCACAGCAAACATCATTACCGCAGTTCCCAAGCCAACCCATCATCTGAACCGCATCCCTGACCCCTATCTGCCTCATCTCTACGCGTCTTCTTACGTATCTTGCCAGATCCCTCACCAAAGCCCTAAAATCCACCCTTTGCTCTGCAGTGTAGTAAAAGAACACCTTGGATCCATCCAAGGGAATGTAGGTTTTTAAGAGCTTCATCTCCAGGTTATGTTCTTTTATCTTTCTCTTACAGAGTTCGTGGAATTCTTTCGCGCGTTCTTCGTTTTCTTTAGCTTTTCTTTTATCCTCCTCTGTTGCCTTTCTTAGAAAGGTCACCTTTGAAGACAGCCCCTCCTTTGAATAGCCGAGAACTTCCACCAACTCTTCTCCCTTTTCAGAGCTAACAATCACCAACTCCCCCCTTTGAACATCCCCCTTTACCCCATCCACCTCTACGATCTTCCTAGTGTCCTGATAGCGTGCCTTTATATGAAGCATTTTTATCGCCTCCTTTTAAATAAAGATAAAACAACGTGAGCTTTAAGTTAATGCCTTTGCCTAAGTACTCCATGGCAAAGTATACCCTATCAAGCATGAGCTTGTATTTTTCGTCCCTCTCTTGTAGATATTTTTTGTGGATCAAACCCGATAGGATCTTAAGAAATAAGAGCTTCTCCTCCGTGTCCCAGTCTTCCAACTCGTTGGCTAACTTAAAAAGGCCAACCCAGTCCAACTGCCAAAACTTCAGTGCGGTTTCCACTATCTCTTTCTTTTCTTTCAAGCTTTCAAGTAAGATAAGACTACCCTCCGAAAGCTCCAAAAGAAGATCATCCTTTATACCTGTCCTTTGGGCAAGCTCCTCTTTTGTAAGGGGTGGAACCTCTAACATAAAACACCTTGACTTTATGGTAGGTAGTATGCTGTTTAGATTATGTGAAACGAGGATAAAGTGGGTGTCTAAGGGAGGCTCTTCTAAAACTTTCAGCAGGGCATTTTGGGCGTAAGGGTTCATGGCGTCCGCGTTATATATAACAACCACCTTTTTTGGAGAAAGGGCAGGCTTTATATAAACAAAGTCTTTAACAGCCCTAATCTGATCCACCTTTATCTCCGTCTTTTCGGGCTTGAGATAGATAAAGTCCGGGTGGTCCCCTTGAAGATAAACAAACTTATCGTCCTCATATACCTTCAGCTTTTCTTCGGGCTGGGAGAAAAAGTCCTTCAAAAGACGGCACGATTCACAGACTCCGCAGGCAGGATACTGGGACTTCAAGCACAGCAGAGCTTTGGAAAGCTCAAAGGCAATTTCCCGCTTTCCTATTCCTTCTTTTCCGTAAAAAAGTAAGGCTTGAGGTACCCGTTTTTGATTGAACGTTCTTTCCAAAAAGGCTTGCAGTTTCATTGGTTAGACTTTCCTATTAGCTTGAGGAACTCCTCCCGTGTGCGCAGGTCAGAGAGGAATATACCCCTAAGGGCTGAAGTAGTTGTAATATGCCCCGGGGACATCACCCCTCTCATGGACATGCATAAATGCTCCATTTCCAGGACCACCGCCACACCCTTTGGCTTTAACTGCTCCATCAGAAAGTCTGCGATTTGGTTTGTGAGCCTCTCTTGGACTTGGGGTCTGAGGGCGAAGGCTCGGACCGTTCGGACAAGCTTTGAAAGACCGCAGACTATACCGTTAGGTATGTACGCTATGTGTGCCTTTCCAAAGAAGGGCAAAAGGTGATGCTCGCACAGGCTGTATATATTTATGTCCTTAACCAAAACCATTTCGTTGTAATCTCTAAACTCTTCAAAGAGCTTAAAATCGAAGGACCTTTGGCGGTCAAACTCCTCCCACATGCGGGCTACCCGCTCGGGTGTCTCTTTTAGCCCTTCTCTATCCGGGTCTTCTCCTATTGCCTCCAAAAAGAGCCTTATGGCTTGCTTTAGCTTTTCTTTATCTACAGCCATTCTTTGATCCTCCTTGCAATTTTTTCTGGGCTAAAGCCAAAGTAGTCCATGAGCACATCACCGGGTGCGGACCTTCCAAACTCCTCAAGGGTGATCAAAAGCCCATCCATTCCAACAAATTTATGCCAAAGCAATCCTCTTCCCGCTTCCACCGCCACCCGTTTTTTGACCTCCGGTGCAAGGATATAGTCTCTATACTCCTTTGGCTGGTCTTCAAAGACTTCAAAGGAAAAGACGTTTACCACCCTTACCTTTATGCCCTCCTTCTCTAAAATCTCCTTTGCCATCAAGGATGGATAAACCTCAGAACCTGACGCAAAGACTATCACGTCGGGTGTTCCCTCCGTGTCCGCTATCACGTAGGCTCCCTTCAGTGCAGACCAGTGGGAGGCGTATTTTTGGCGGTCTATAAGAGGGACCTTTTGCCTTGTAAGGATTATTGCGGTGGGTCCATCCGTTCTTTTTAGTGCTATGTGCCAGGCTACGCTAACCTCGTTGGGGTCCGCTGGCCTGAGAACCCAAAGGTTTGGAATGAGCCTCAAAGATGAAAGCTGTTCCACCGGTTGATGGGTAGGTCCGTCCTCTCCAAGCCCGATGGAGTCGTGGGTGAAAACATAAATGACCTGCAGGCGGGATAGGGAAGCCATCCTTATGGAAGGTCTCATGTAATCGGAGAACACCAAAAAGGTGCCACCGTAAGGGATAATACCACCGTGGTATGCCATGCCGTTGAGAATGGTCCCCATGGCGTGCTCCCTAACTCCAAAGTGTAGGTTCCTGCCCTGTGGGAAGTCTCCCTCTCCGTGAAGGTAGGTGTTGTTGGATTCCGAAAGGTCCGCAGAACCTCCAAAGAGGGTGGGAATTACCTTTGATATGGACGCCAAGACCTTACCGCTCGCCTGACGGGTTGCCATGGCATCCTTGAACTCGGGCAACAGTTCCCTGTAATCCTCCTCCCAATCTTTGTTCAAAGACTTTTCCAGAAGCCTTGCCAACTCTGGATAGCTTTCTCTGTACCTCTCAAAGAGGGTGTTCCACTCCCTTTCCAAAAGCTCACCCTTCTTTATTTTCTCTTCTCTGTAGCCCCACACCTCCTCGGGAACAAAAAACTCTTCCTCAGGCCATTCAAAGTTTTTCTTGGTTTGCAGGGCTAACTCCTTTCCAAGGGGTGCGCCGTGGGCGCTGGCATCATCCTGCTTTGGAGAGCCATAAGCCAAGTGAGTTCGGACAGATATAAAAGATGGTTTTTCTCCTTGCTCCATCGCCCTCTTTATAGCCTTTTCCAATTCCGCCAGATCGTAGCCGTCCTCCACTTCCTGCACAAACCAGCCCGACGCGTCAAACCTCTTTAGCACGTCTTCTGACCAGGCTAAGGATGTGGGCCCGTCTATGGAAACCTTGTTGTTGTCCCATATAACTATTAACTTGTTTAATTTCCAGTGTCCCGCCAGCTGGGCAACCTCGCAGGAGACACCCTCCATAAGGTCCCCATCGCTCACAAGGGCAAAGGTATAGTGGTCTATTATGGGAAAACCTTCCCTGTTGAACTTGTCTGCAAGGAATTTTTCCGCCAAAGCCATGCCGACCGCGTTGCCAATGCCCTGTCCGAGGGGTCCAGTGGTTGCCTCTACCCCTGGTGTAAGAAAGCTCTCGGGATGCCCCGGCGTTTTGCTACCGAGCTGTCTAAAGCCCTTTAGGTCCTCAAGGTTCAGGTCATAACCCATTACAAAGAGCAAAGAGTAGAGCATGGCGCTGGCGTGCCCTGCGGAGAGCACAAAGCGGTCTCTGTTGAACCATTTGGGGTTCTTTGGGTTAAACCTCAAAAATCTATCGTAGATTATGTAGGGAATGTGGCTTGCCCCAAGGGGCATACCCGGATGTCCGGATTTTGCCCTCTCCACTTGGTCCAAGCTCAAAAATCTTATAGTGTTTATCAAAAGCCAGTCTCTCTCACTTGCGTTCTTGAAGTATTCTCGCATAGATTAGATTATAAGGGCTTTTAAAGTTCCCTTAAAACAAACTCCTCCAGTTCAAAAAACTTCTTTTCCTCCTCTCCACCAAGTTCGTGGTCGTAGCCCAAAAGATGTACCAAGCCGTGCACCAAAAGTCTTTTTAGCTCTTCCTCCAAACTGTGGCCAAGCTCCTGCGCCTGCCTTTTGGCGGTATCCACCGAGATAACAACATCTCCAAGAATAAGCCAATCTTCCACTTTCTCACCTATGGGAAAGGAGAGCACATCGGTGGGCTTGTCTTTGTTCCTGTAAAGCTTGTTTAACCTTTTTATCTGTGCATCAGAAACTAAGGCAATGCTGAGTTCTACCTTGCTTAAGCCAAGAACCTCAAGGGCTCTGTGGGCTATTTTGCTCAGAAGTTTGCTTTCTACTCCTTTTACCTTTTTCTTGACCAGCACCCTGTTTTTTCTCATACTCTTCATAAGCCTTTATGATCCTTGCCACTATGGGGTGTCTTACTACATCCTCCCGCCCAAATTGGACAAAACCTATGCCTTCAACACCCTTGAGGACCTTTATTGCCTCCACCAAACCAGAGTCTTCCTTTCTGGGTAGGTCTATCTGAGTTATGTCGCCCGTGATCACCACCTTGGAGCCAAAGCCAATCCTTGTTAAAAACATCTTCATCTGTTCCCGGGTAGAGTTTTGGGCTTCATCCAAGATTATAAAGGCGTCGTTTAGGGTCCTACCCCTCATAAAGGCTAAGGGAGCTATCTCTATAATGTTCTTTTCCAACATGTAGGCGGTTTTATCATACCCCACCATATCATACAGTGCATCGTAAAGGGGACGAAGGTAGGGGTCCACCTTTTCCGCTATTGTGCCCGGAAGGTAGCCCAGCTTTTCTCCAGCTTCTACCGCCGGTCTTGTTAGTATGATCTTGCTTACTTTGTTTTCCTTCATGAGGGCAAGGGCCATGGCTACCGCCAGGTAGGTTTTTCCTGTGCCCGCTGGACCTATACCAAAGACAATATCCTTTTCCCTTATTTCCCTTACGTATATCCTTTGGTTTTCTGTCTTTGGAACTATAGCCTTCTTTCTGTAAGTTATTAACACCACCTCCTCTGCGTCAGGACTTACAACCTCTGTAGTGCCCTTCACGAAAGCCTTTGCCCTCTCTCTTACCTCTCCACTGCTTAGGGGACCCTTAGCAAACTCCTTTAGAATTTCCCTTATAAACCTGCTCATATTTTGGACCTTTTCCTCCTCTCCCCTTATACGTATTTCGGTACCCCTTGCGAGGACTTTAACGCCAAAGAGTTGAGAAAATAGCTTTAGGTTCTCGTCGCCCCTTCCTACTATGGCATAAAACCTTTCGTCAAGGTCTCCGAGGTCTATGATTTCCTCTACCTTCTCCATCTAAACTTTACTTAAAATATAAAACGCCTTTGGGAAGAATGCAAGTAAGACATCTTATAAGCACCAAAGACCTAAGCACAGAGGACATTCAAGAGCTATACTCCCTCTTTCGTAGCTTTAAGGGAGGCAGGAGGGAAAAGTTAAAGGGAAGGGCTGTTCTTTTCTTTTTGGAAGCTTCTACCCGCACTCGCCTGTCCTTTGAAGTTGCCCTCAGAGAACTTGGCTTAGAAACCCACTACGTGGGAAAAGGAGAATCATCCATACAAAAAGGTGAATCCTTTAAGGACACCATCAAAGTTCTCTCTGCGTTGGGCTTTAGGCTTTTGGTCTTTAGAGTGCCCTTTGTTCTATTTCCATACGAACCTTACCTTGAGGAAAGCATAAGCCTTATAAACGCAGGGGACGGCACCCATCAGCATCCCACCCAGGGGCTAATAGACCTATTTACCGCCCTTGAGCATTATCCTTCTTTGGAGGGACTGAAAGTTCTCTTTGTAGGAGATATACTCCACAGTAGGGTTTTTAGGTCCTCCGGGGAACTTTTTAGCAGATTTTCTGCCCAGCTTGGAGTTTGCGGTCCTGCCACCCTTATCCCTTCTGACCTTTCACCCTTTGGAGACGTGAGAGTTTTTGATAGCGTAGATGAAGGCATAGAGTGGGCGGATTTGGTGGTATACCTTAGGTTGCAGGAGGAGAGGTTCAAAGAGAGCTATGTGCCCTCAAAGGAGAGCTACTTTTTGCAGTTTGGTTTAACTAAGGAACGCTACAAAAAGCTAAAGGGCTACTTTATGCATCCGGGACCGGTAAATCTGTATGTGGATGTGGACCCAGAGGTGCTCTATGGAGAAAAATCTTTGGTTTTAAAACAGGTGCAGAACGGACCCTTTGTGCGGATGGCTGTGGTCTATAACCTCCTTAAGGATCAGCAGGGATAAAAGTTGAAAACCGATTGAAAAGACCGCCAAAAGGACGGGCGAGATTTCATACAAACGCCCCATCACAGAGGCACCCAAAAAGACGGACAACCCAAAGAAAAGATGAAATATGCCGTAAGCCCTTCCTCTGAAGGAAGGTGTGGAAAGTTTTGCAACGCCCGAGCGCAC
>JAJHRQ010000008.1 GCA_020833645.1 Thermocrinis sp. | reverse complement strand
TGGAAGAGGTATGTCCCGCCACATAGACCTCGCCCGTTGTGGGATGAATGGCAAGGGCTCTGCCATACTCGATACCTCTTCCACCCAGGTAGGTGGATTTGAGAATTTGGGTAAGGTCTGCACTCAGCCTTGCCACAAAGGCGTCAGTGGAGCCGCCACCATAGGTTTCCTGCGCCCCGCCAGAAGTTTCAGGAAAGTTGTTGGACTCTGTCCGTCCCGCCACATAAACCTCGCCCGTTTTGGGATGAATGGCAAGGGCGTTGGCATAATCGCCCCTGCTTCCACCCAGGTATGTGGCTTGGAGGATTTGGGTAAGGTCTTTGTTCAGCCTTGCCACAAAGGCGTCCAGATCTGTTCTGCTTGAATCCCTACCAGAAGTGCCAGGAAAGTCGCTGGAAGAGGTATGTCCCGCCACATAGACCTCGCCCGTTGTGGGATGAATGGCAAGGGCGTAGACAATATCGCTACCGTTTCCTCCCAAGTAGGTAGACTGGAGGATTGGGTCTATCACAATAGGCAAGCTTGGGTCTGCTTTGGCAACCTCAAAGCTGTAGCGGTTCTTGCCAAGTAGCTTGTATGAAACTTCCACTGGAAGTTTTTTGCCATCCTTTTCCTGCCATGCTATGGGCTTGGAAAGCTTTAACTCTCCCAAACCAGTTTGGATGATTATCTCTCCATCCTTGGAAAGCTTCAAACCTTTAGCACCGCCAACCTCCACCACAATCTTAGAAGGGTCTGCACCGGGCTTGACGTAGAAAAGCTTTTCCACCGTCTTTTGGGTGGCCTTTAGCTTTACCTCCACTCCAGACCATACTTCACCCAAAGAGACATACCTGTAGGTGGGAAGATTAGACCTGTGCTTGGAAGGGTCGTTGCCTATAAAGTAGCTTACCTTGGTGGGCAGTTCCTCTTCTGGCGTTATGGCTTTGACTTTTCCACCCACCCAGCGTTCAGAGATTACCTAGCTTTCTTTCCCTTTGACTGCCACGTGCAATAGCTGACCGTCTTTGGTTATCCACGTGGTTCCAAAGTATCCTGGGGCGGAAAAGAGTACCCTTTCATCCCACTGTCCTTCGTTTTTGACCCATCCACGTTCTAAAGTGGCGAGCTTTGCAGAAATAGCCTCCTTAGAAGGCATTGAAGGAGTGGTTGAAGGTTCTGCCTTTGTTAGGCTTTTTGAGGCGGTTGATTGGCTACTTGCAAGCCAAACTAAAGACAGTAAGCTGGCAATAAGCAAGAGTGCTAAAAACACTCTTTTTCTTATGGCTAAACCTCCTTGGTATTAATCCTAAGAAGATGTCAACTTTTGGCATCCATAGACTGGGGTGGTTGATGGTTAGGACCTGAAGCAGTTCTGATAAGCTTAGAAATATGAAGGCAAGACAAGTAATAGAAGAAATACTAAGCAAAGCTTTTAAGCGACATAGGTTTCCCGTAAGCCTAAAAGCAGAAGCTGTGCTCCTCTACTTTAAGGGACTTTCTCTAAGAGCAGTAAGGGAGTTCCTACTTCACAAGGGTTATTAGGGAAAGCTCTTCAGGCAATATATACGATTGCTATTTGGGTCTATGTGGATGAGACAAAGATAAAAGCAAGGGATGGGACTTACTACCTGTGGCTTGCGGTGGACGAGAAAGGTTCGCCTGTGTTTGTGCATCTTTCAGGAAGGAGGGACTCTTGGACAGCTAAGTTGGTTCTTCACAACACAAAGGCAAAGGGATGCACCACTGACAAGGGACCTTGGTATGTGAGTGCGGTCAAAGGGCTTGCAATGGAATGGCTACATGAGACTTTTGGGAAGAGGAATGAGGTTTCCTTGGAATGCTAAAAGTATGAAACCGTCTATAGATGGTTAGCCTCCTTTATTGTCATTTATACGATCATGAACCTGAAAAGTTGACATCCTCAATCCTAATAATTAATCCTAATGGTGTATTGTTAAGTTTTTGTTAAGAGGAGATCAACTATTACCCCTGAGGCTGTTCTAAAATAACAAAAATAAGTAAGTTGCAAGCATCCAGAAGTAGCTTACAAGAGTGTGAAGCTTTTTTAGGGGCAACTTACTTTCTCAGGAATAAAACACGATATAAATCATAGCATTGCCCTATACCTTAGGGTGGGGAATTACCATCGTTTTAATCCCTTTCCTCCCTGCCAAGAATTTCTCATCGGAGGTGTGTTTAAAATTATATCATGCTTGAAAAACTTGTTCAGAAAAACAACAGCAAACTTTTACTTGTAGTCCTTGATGGGGTTGGTGGGCTTCCCGTAAAGGATGGCAAAACGGAGCTTGAGCTTGCCCACACGCCGAACCTTGATAGCTTGGCAAAGGAGAGTGCCCTTGGTCTTCATATCCCGGTGGATTATGGCATCACGCCCGGCAGTGGTCCCGGACACTTGGGCATTTTTGGCTACGACCCCCTTGAGTATCAGATAGGAAGGGGGATCCTTGAAGCCCTTGGGCTTGGCATTGAGGTAAAGGACACAGACATCGCCATAAGAGGAAACTACGCAACGGTAGAGTATGTAGATGGTAAGCCCATAGTGAAGGACAGGAGGGCGGGCAGGATTGCCACGGAAGAAAACAGGAGAATAACCCAAAGGATCAAGGAAAACATAAAGGAAATAGACGGGGTTGAAGTGATCATTGAACCGGGAATGGAGCACAGGTTTGCGCTGGTGCTAAGGTTTCCCCATCCACTGCCCGAAGGTTCAGACCAGATAAAAGACACTGACCCCCAAAAGGAGGGAAGAGAGCCCCTAAAACCCATAGCCCTGAATGCCAACGCCCAAAGGGTGGCTGAGGTAGTAGAGAGGTTTGTAGATAAAGTGGGCGAGCTTTTAAAGGATGAGCCAGAGGCAAACTATGTGCTTTTGAGGGGCTTTTCCCAAAAGCCAAAGATGAAGAGCTTTGAGGAGAGGTTTGGGCTGAAAGCCTGCGCCATTGCGGTCTATCCTATGTACAGGGGGCTCGCCAGCTTGGTGGGGATGGATGTTATAAACTTTGAAGGTTCTTCCATAGAGGATGAAATAGAAACCTTGAGAAGCCTTTGGAACGATTATGACTTTTTCTTCTTGCACATAAAAAAGACAGACTCTTACGGCGAAGACGGAAACTGGGAAGGAAAGGTCAAGGTCATAGAAGAGTTTGACAAAAACCTTCCAAAGATCCTTGAGCTAAAGCCGAGCGTTCTGGTGATCACAGGAGACCACTCCACGCCCTCTGTGCTCAAAGGACACTCTTGGCATCCTGTTCCGGTGCTTTTGAAGTCCGACTATGTGCTTGGAGGAACTTCCCAAAGATTTACCGAGAGGGAGTGCCTGAAGGGAGAGCTCGGCATATTCCCAGCTAAGAAGTTAATCAACCTTATGCTGGCCCACTCCTTGCGCCTTGCTAAGTACGGAGCTTAAAAAAGAAGTCAAAATATAGGCAAAGATGCTTGCGAAAAGCCCTGCAAGGAGGGAAAACTCATACTCAAAGCCATAGTTCAAAACCGCCCAGACAAGAAAGCCTGAAACCATGCTAACCACTGCGGAGTGTTGATTAGAACCCTTGAAGTAAAGCCCCGCCACCAAGGGAACAAACAAGGACACCAAGCTCAGGGCGGAAGAATCTCCCACCAAGTGAAAAATGGACTCTCCACTGAGGGCAAAGAGAAGGGAAACAAAGCTTATCAGAATCACAGAAAACCTGGTGAGCCAAAGAAAGCCCCTGTCGGAGAGATTTTTAAACATCGGTCTCAGAAGGTTTTCACTTAGGATTGCGGAAGGTGCAAGAATGGCAGAACTGGACGTGCTCATTATGGCAGAGAGCAGTGCCCCAAAGAATAGAACCTTTGTAAGGGTAGATGTATGCTCCATAATCAGCGTAGGAAGCATCAGTTGGGCGTCAAGCTTCAAAAGCTCTGGGTATTTCACCCTTGCAAAGACCGCAAGGATAAGAGGGATAAAGGCAACGGTCAGATACATAAAGCCCGCAGTGATGGAAGAATAGACTGCCACCCTTTCTGAACGAGAGGACATAACCCTTTGGAAGACATCCTGCTGGGGTATGGAACCAAGTCCTATGGTAATAAGGGCGGTGATAAAGAGAAGGAACTCTTGAAGGTTTAAAGATGGAAAGAACTTGTAAAACTCTGGCGGTTGGGAAGCTAAGACTTGAGGAATCTGACTAAAGCCTTGGGAAACTTCATAGAGGGCAAACAAAAGTCCCACTATGATCATTATGGTTTGGATAAAATCCGTAAGAGAGACTGCCCACATGCCACCCAAAAAGGTATAAAAGACCACCACCAAAGAACCTATAACAGTTCCAAGCTTTACGCTAACACCAGTAGTTATGTTTAGGATCAAGCCTATGGCAAGCATCTGGGCACCGATCCAACCAAAATAAGACGCTATGAGTAAAAGGCTCGCCACAATCTCTGCCTTTCTACCGTAAAACCTTCTGTAAAAATCCCCAAAGGTCAAGAGGTTAAGTCTGTACAGAGGCTTTGCAAAGAATAAACCCACCAATATCAGACAGAGGGCTGCACCAAAGGGGTCCTCTATCACTCCCCAGAGTCCTTCCTTTGCCATCTGAGAGGATGCCCCCAAAACTGTTTCTGCACCGAACCAGGTGGCAAAGGCAACAAAGGTAGCCATAAAGAAGGGAAGATTTCTCCCTGCCAAAAGGTAATCCTTTGAGTTCTTCACAAAAGTGCTCGCATATACCCCTAAGGCTATGGTGAGAAGTATGTAAAGAACTATAGAAAGAAGAAGCATCTCAGTCTAGCTTACCCAAAAATGCCAGCAGGGCTGTTATGGTGGCTGGTGTGATGCCGTCTATCCTGCTGGCTTGTCCCACCGTCAGCGGTCTGAACTTTTTGAGCTTCTCCCTTGCCTCGTTTGTGAGCCCGGGTACCTTGTCGTAGTCTATATCCTCTGGAATAGGTGTATCCTCAAGCTTCTTTAATTTTTCGTTCAACTTCCTCTCCCTTTCTATGTATGGTTCGTATTTTAGCTGAATCTCCACCTCCTCCGCCACGTATGGGTGCTCTGGTACGCTAACTCCAAGCTCCTTTAGGTCCCAGATGGAACGCTCAGAGGTCAGGAGTTGAGAAAGACTGTAAGCCCTAACATCGGAGCCTATGGCAACGGAGACTTTATACCCCTTGTAAAACTCAAGCCAAGCTTGAATTTCACTTTCCAACTCTTTTACCAGCTTATACTGTTCTTCCGTCAAAAGCCCTAACTCTCTTCCCAGCTTGGCAAGCCTCAAAATGGCATTGTCCTGCCTCAGGTAAAGCCTATACTCAGAGCGTGAAGTAAAAAGTCTGTAGGGTTCCGTCACACCCTTTGTGGTAAGGTCATCCACCATTATTCCTATGTAGCTCTCGTCCCTTCTGAGATATATGGGTTCTTTGCCAAAGGCTCTCAAGGCAGCGTTTATGCCAGCAAGAATGCCCTGTCCTGCCGCTTCCTCGTACCCTGTGGTGCCGTTAAAGTTGCCCGCATGAAAGAGTCCTCTTATTTTCTTGGTCTCCAAGGTGGGATAAAGCTCCGTTGGGGGCACCACGTCATACTCTATGGCGTAGGCTGGTCTTATCAGCTCTACCTTTTCAAGGCCGGGGATAGACCTGTACATCTCCCACTGAACCTCCTCCGGTAAAGAGGTGGAAAGTCCGTTGGGGTAGATCTCTATGGTGTCCCAACCTTCAGGTTCTAAAAATATTTGGTGTCTTTCCTTTTCGGGAAACTTTACCACCTTGTCCTCTATGGAAGGACAGTACCTTGGTCCTATGCCCTTTATGAGCCCACCGTAGAGGGCAGTTCTATGAAGGTTCTTTCTTATGATCTCGTGGGTCTTTGGAGTGGTGTAGGTGATCCAGCAGAGGGCTTGGGGTTTACCCTTTTCAAACCAATAGCTTCCTACGGGCTCTGTCCAGAAGGAGAACTTTGGGGGTGGGTCATCCCCCGGTGCGGGCTCAAGGACGGAAAAGTCTATGGTCCTTTTGTCCAACCTTGCGGGAGTACCCGTTTTGAACCTCATTAGTGGAAAGCCGTGCCTTTTGTAAAAGTCTGCCAGTCCGGTGGAATTTGGCTCCCAAGCTCTACCGCCCGGAAAGGTTTTATCGCCTATGTAAATAACTCCGTTCAAGAAAGTACCTGTAGTGACCACCACAGCCTTTACTTTGTATTCAAGCCCAAGGCGAGTTTTTACTCCCACCACTCGGTTGTTTTCCACGATAATGTCCACCACCTCATCCTGTTTTATGTGAAGGTTCTCCTGATTTTCGCAGACCCTCTTCATATACTCCCTGTATGCCTTTTTGTCCGCCTGAGCCCTCGGAGACCAAACCGCTTTGCCCTTACGGGTGTTTAGCATCTTAAACTGAATGCCCGTATGGTCTATAGCCTTTCCCATCTCTCCGCCAAGGGCGTCTATCTCCCTCACTACAATACCTTTTGCTATGCCACCTATGGCAGGGTTGCAGGACATCTGTCCGATGGTGTCTGCGTTCAGCACGAACATAACCGTCTTGGCACCCATACGGGCACTCGCCAGCGCTGCCTCTATGCCCGCATGACCACCACCAATAACCGCCACATCAAACTCATCCACCAACATAGGGATAAAATATATACCAATGCAACTTAGGGAACTAACTGAAAGACAAAGGGAGTTTTTGAAAGCGGTTTTTGAAATGGAAGAGTTGCCCTTAGATCAGGAACTGGAGGAGTTTTTGAACTCCAAAGGTTGCAAGCTCTATAGCTGTCTTGGTTGTGGAAAGCTCATATTTCACGATAACTACGAGTTTTGGAACCTGACTGATCGCTGTGATGATAACTCCAAGCTGGTGGAAGGGGGGCTTTTGTGTGAGGTATGCTACGGCAAAAGTGCAGAAAATTTAAAAAATTGGATTCTTTTTAGACCTACCTATATGAAGCCCGTATAGTTTAGAGGTAAGTTCAATGCCTCAGATAGAGAACTTTGACGAAGTTAGGGAGTTTATAAAGAGCACATCAGAAAAGACCGCCATATATGTGGGTTGCGATTCAAGGCAGGTAAATGATAGCACTATCTTTGTAACAGTGATAGTAGTTCATATAGATTCATGCAGAGGTGCCAAGGTCTTTTGGAAGACGGAAAAAGTAGAGCGCATAAGGTCCCTAAGACAAAGGCTCATGGAGGAGGTAAGCAGGGCGGTTTATACCGCTTTGGAGCTCATAGATGTGGTGGGCAACAGACCCTTTGAGGTGCATTTAGACATAAACCCAAACCCACAGCACAATTCTTCTGTTATCCTCAAAGAAGCAATAGGTTTTGTGTTGGCACAGGGGCTAAAGCCGGTGGTAAAGCCCAAAGCGATCGCTGCCTCCTCTGTGGCGGACTACATAACGGGAAAGTATTAAAGAGCCTTTATACTCTCAAACGGAAAACCTACAAACTAACGGACTTAAAAGGGCTTAACCCTTATCTCCGAAAGGCATCCCACGAACCTCAAGCCGAAGTAAGAACCAAAGGCTTTAAATTTATAGCTATAAACCTTTAGCTGATAGCTTCCCTCCTCCTCAAGGTTCAGGGTAAGCAGAGGTTGGTCGTATATCTCCGATAGCTTTCCGTCTCTATAAACAAGCATTAGCACCTTTTTGCCTTCCACCTTGAGGTTTAACTGTGCCTTTGGGAGGGGTGCATCCAGCGGAGGGTTTAATTTTGGAGGGCTGTATATGGAAAAGCTGAACTCCCTGCCTACCACTGGGTAAAAGGAGAGCATGCTATCGCAATCTGGATAGGCAAGGTTCCACCGTTTTCCCAAGACAAACGAATAACTTGGAAGCTCTCCCAAAGGAGTAGAAACAAGCACAGGGAGGTCCGAAAGAATGGGCTTGCAATCCCTTGGGTTCAAAAGTCCGTATGGGTCCTCCCTCTCCGAAAAGGTTATAAGCTCTGGTATGTACGCAAAGATAAAGTAAGAAAAGAGAGTTAATCTGCCCAAGTCTCTGTATCCATAGCCTTCTGGCACATTGCCTTTTTTGATGCGTGGGGAGTAGTCAATGGAGTGTCCAAAAGAAAAGGTTATACCCTTTTCTTCTAATGTCCTTTCCAAGGAACCTGGCCTTCCAACACCTCTATCAAGGGCAGTTTTTACACCAAAGACCACCTTGCAGGTTTTCTGATATGGCAGTGGAGCAGGCTTTGGGGGTGCATAATTTACATGAACTGCATAAAAAACTGGGGTAAGATGGTAAAAAAGGTAGCCAAAAATATAAAAAGACAAAAGCCACCTAATAACCTTCAAACATTCTTTCCTCCTTTATTGTGTGTTTGTAGTTTTTGAGCTTGTATATATGGAACTCCAAAACCACCTCTCCCCTCCAACGGATGGGTAAAACCCTGTGTTCTATTATACCCTCAAAACCCTCCAAAACTCTGTCATCGATGGGTGAATAATCCACGTATATGCCGTCTTTGCCTATGTAGTTATTCATACTTTCTCTCCAAAGGTCATACTGGTTCATACGCCTTCCAAGGTTTATACAGTAGGTGCGTGGATTTCCCTCTGTGTAAAAGGCAAGCTCTGCGGATATTTGATAGTGAGGGCTAAGGATTATTTCCTGCCCTGTGTAGAGTTTGCTCACCTCTTTACCCAGAAGTTCCCAGCCTATTGCCACTTTGACTGGGTCTCTGTTTGGGGGCAAAAGGTTTTTTAACCCCACCTTGTCCAAAATTGGGCTAAAGTGGAGTAAGATAAAGAGGACAAAACTTAAAGCATATGTGGGCTTCAAAAACCTGCTTTTGGAGAGGTAATAGTTCGCCAGCAAAAAACCGCCAAAGTAGGCAAAGCCGGACCAGTTGGCTTCCACATGCTTTCTCAAAGATAGGACCAAAAAGAACAGAAAGATGGGAAGAGAAAACACTGTCAAAAAACCAAGCCTTCTGTCCTTCCAGCCCATAAGCCATCCCTTAAGCATAAAAAAGAAGGGAAGGATTGAAACCAAAAGCATCTGTCCTCCTAAATACTCCAAAAGGCTACTTAGGTTAAAAAGGCTTGCATGCTTGGTCGCCAAGGTGGAAACATGCTTATAGGAAACAAACTGATGCTTGTAGTTCCAGTAAAGCACCGGCAGACTCATAAAAAGGGGTGGCAACAGGCTAAGGTAAGTTTTGGCAGACCAAAGTACTTCTCTTTTGTATATGCTAAGGTAAAGCAAGGCTAAAGGCAAAAGAAAGACTGCGGAGTATTTACTCAAAAAGGCAAAGCCGGAAAAAATACCCAGCAACAGCCACCAAAAGGCACTGTTTTTTTCCAACGCATACCAAAAAGCCATCAGGCTCAAGCCCCAAAAGAATATCAGCAGGGCGTCTGTAGTCATGAGAAGGGAGTTGATAGCCAAGCCCACGGAAAGCTGGGGGAGGGTTGAAGAAATTACCGCAACTCTATCGTCAAAGAGTTTTTTAGCAAAAAAGTAGGTAAAGATAGACATCAAAAAGGATAGAACGATCGGAGTGATCCTAACCGCCAGCTCGGTGTTTCCCAAAAGGGATGTGGTTAAAAAGTTTGCGTATGCCACCATAGGGGGCTTTGAGTAGTAGCTTAGGTCCAAGTGTCTTGACCAATCCCAGTATTGGGCTTCCTCTGGAGTAAGGTCTAAAGGGGAATAAAGCACATAGAGAACCCTAAAGAGAAGAAGCAGAAGGTTAAAGCCCAGGACAAACTTCATCTTTTAAAGCCAAGTTCTGTTCCCTCCAAAAGCCTTTTTATGTTATCTCTGTGCCTGTAAAAGATAAAAACACCAATGATAAGGCTCATCAAAAAGAGCTTAAAGGGCAACAAAAAGAAAGACAAGACCACCGCAAAGGCGGAGGCACTGAGGGAAGCTAAGGAAACATAGCCCTTTAGCTTAAAAACCAAAAGCCAAACCGATAGGGAAAGAATGGCTAAAAAGGGAGAAACGCCCAAAAGCACTCCAAAGGCGGTTGCTACACCTTTGCCCCCTCTAAAGCCATGAAAGACAGGGTAAAGATGCCCAAGAAAGGCAAAGAGTCCTACAAAGAAGGTAGTCCAACTGTCAAGACCAAAGTAAAACCTTGATAAAAGAACTGGAAAAAAGCCCTTAAAAAGGTCCAGCAGAAAGACCAGCAGGGCATACTTTTTGCCCAAAGCCCTTGCCACGTTAGTGGCACCCACGTTGCCACTACCAACAGTCCTCAAGTCTATGCCCTTACTCTTTGCCACCACCTCCCCAAAGAGCACAGAGCCCAAAAGATAGGCAAAAACCACTAACAGCAGTGCGTCCATTGAGCTCCCTCTACCTTTATTCCCAAACGCTCCTCTAAGAACCTGCTACCGCTCCTGCCCAAGGACTCAGCACCTAGCAAGGCTACCGCCAAGCTCCCTTCCCTTATTTCCTTCTCTTTCTCTTGTATGAAATCACAGATTTCTTGTAGGCTGACGCCCCTTTGGTCTTGTAGCGTATCCGCAGGAAAGCCTAAGAGCTTCTCAGCCTCTTGAGAACCCACCAGCAGGACGCTTGAGGTGTCCCAGCTCAGCTCCGCCTCTAATTGGGCACTTATGGGTTTTTCCAAGAGCATTTCCCTGTAGCTTTTATCCACCAAAAAGGTAGGGTCTGAAATAGGGTTTATCTCCTCAATGGGTCTGTCCTGAAGCCTTTCCAAAAGCAACACCTTTAATCCCTTTTTGTAGTAGAGGACATCCTCCGTTACTTCTTCTGGCTTACCCTTTAAGATGCCCTTGATAGCCCTTGAAAAGGGCACCACATAGTGAGGGATGGCTACCTCTCCCACCTTCAAGCTTGAGTGTAGGAGTTTCCAGTTTAAAAAGGAGAACTCCCACTCTTTGCAAGATAGACCGAGCTTTTCTGCAAAAAGCCGAACCTCTTTTATGAAGAGCCTTTCCTCCCTACTGCCCGGTCTTCTTCCTCCAAAGGAGATAAGGTCCCACATTGCCTTTTCTCTCTTCTGTTTGAAAAGCCCGTATATGCATCCGCAGTAATCTTGGTGGTAAAGCTCAAGCTCCTTTGAAAGCCTATACATCTCTTGCGTGCCACCACCCTTTCTGTAGTCCAGCGCCAAAAACTCTATACCTTCAGACTCTGAGAGCCTTCTGCCCACCTCCGAAAGGGTCTTAAAGTCCTTTTTCGGACTCATCAAAAGGGTTGTGGTAAAGTGTGTAGCAGATATCTCCTTGGCAAATTTTACAGACCTTTGTAGTCGGTAATCAAAGCAAACCTCACACCTTTTTCCCCTCTCTGGTTCCTCTTCTAAGCCCTTTACCGCTTTCATCCAGCTTTCCAGATCATACTCTCCTTCGTAAAGGGTAATGCCCAGATGATGGCACGTTCTTTCAGTCTCCAAAAGCCTCAGCCTGTACTCCTCGTATGGGTGTATGTTTGGGTCGTAAAAGAAGGCAAAGATCTCCGCCTGTGGAAAGTCTTCTCTGAGCCTTTTTAGAAAATAGACTGCATCGGGAGCACAGCATACATGCACCAATATTTTCATTGATATTTCTCCATCAGATACTCCACGCAAGTTCTAAGCCCAAAGCCCGTGGCACCCTTTGAGTAATAGTCAAACTCCTCTTTGAAGTAAGCAGGTCCGGCTATGTCCAGGTGGATCCACTTTATGCCCTCCTTCACAAACTCCTCCAAAAACATGGCGGCGGTTATGGCACCCCCATACCTTCCACCGCTGTTTAGAACATCCCCATCACCCTTCTTGATCTTCTCCCTCAGCTTTCTATCATCCATTGGCAACATCCAGAGTCTTTCTCCAGTCCTTTTGGAGACCTTTATGAGCTCCTCTCCAAAGGCTGGGTCGTTGGTAAAGAGTCCTGCAGTGTATTCTCCGAGGGCTACCATACAGGCACCCGTCAGAGTGGCCAAATCTATAATCCAAGAGGGCTCTAAGTTTGACGCATAAGAAAGGGCGTCCGCCAATGTAACTCTACCTTCTGCGTCCGTGTTGTCTATTTCAATGGTCTTTCCGTTCATTGCCCTTATGATGTCATCGGGTCTGTATGCGGTTCCGCTGGGCATGTTCTCCGCTGCACCTATGATCCCGTGCACCTCCACTGGGAGCTTTAACTGAGCGACTGCCTTCATAATACCCAAAACAGTGCAAGCACCCGCCTTGTCCATCTTCATAGTCCTCATATAATCACCCGTCTTTATGTTCAGCCCTCCACTGTCAAAGGTCAAACCCTTGCCCACAAAGACCACCCTATCCTTTGGCTCGCCCTCTGGCTTGTAGGTAAGGTGTATGAACCTGGGTGGTGTTGCGGAGCCCTTTCCTACACTCCAAAGGGCAAGCATGCCCATCTCTTGAATTTGCTTTTCATCATAGACCTTACACTCAAGCCCGTGCTCCTGCGCAAGCTTCTGAGCTATTTCCGCAAGGGTTATAGGGTTGATCACATTGCCCGGCTCATTGACAAGGTCCCTTACAAACCTTTGGGCGTTTGCCAGGATTTGCCCTATCCTTATTCCTCTTTCATCTCCTTTATAGATTTCTACCGTAGAAAGCTTTGTTTCTTCCTCTTCCTTTTGGGTTTTATACTTGTCAAAGCGGTAATCTCCGAGGATAGCACCCTCCGTTATGGCTTGGGTAGTCTTTTCGTCCAAATTTTCCCCCGCATACACAAAAAGGCTTTGGACCTTGTCCTTCTTTGCCCTTTTGACTATGAGAGCTGTCGCCCTTCTAAAGCTATCTATGTGCGCCTTTTCCTTTGGGCCCAAGCCCGCCAAGTAAAGAGTTATAACCTTTCCATCCCTCAAAAGGTTAAGCTTTGCAGTGGAACCCTCTTTACCCTTAAAGTTCTCTGCAGACATTAAAAGCTTGGCATCCTGCACCAGGTCTTTTAAAAAGTTCAGGTTGGATTGATCATCCTCGTAGAGCAGGATAGCTATAGGACATTGGACATTCTCTATAGTTTTATCAACAGAAAGGACTTCCATGGGTGCCTCCTTTTATGGTGGGGAGGGTGACGGGACTCGAACCCGCGACCCGTGGATCCACAGTCCACTGCTCTACCAACTGAGCTACACCCTCCTTACGATAAATAAAATTATACCCAATGGACAAAAAACTCAAGCTGGTATTCTTTGTGGGATATCACAACAGCGGAAAAACAACCCTTATAGAGCAGGTGAGGCTGTTCTAAAAATCCCTTATTGGGACCGTCCCCCCAGCCTCAAAGGGAACTAACCTACTCCTCACCCTATCCCACACCCCTTCCACCAACACGGGCTTCAGAGGAGAAAGGTCTCTCGGTAAGACCCCTCCAAGGATAGGGAAGAGGAGGGCTACCTTCAGAACTTGCCAAACACTTTGAAGGGTAGTTTTTGCTACCCTTCCCTGCTCGGGATTCCTTCCGTTGGCTCCCTCACATCCGCTTGACTCGCTCTGAAGGCTTTGTAGGAGATTGATTAGTAGCTTTTTTGAATTCTCTACACTCCTTAGTTCGCTTTTTAGTGCATTTCCCTTGTATTCGTTGCTTTCCTTCTCTATAAGTTCTCTAAGTTCTTTTTCCCTCTCTTCATACCTCTTTAGGGCAAACTCTAAATATGCTTTGTCTTTTAAAAGCCTCTCGTAATTCTCGGGCATGTCCTCTTTAAAGCCCAGTGCCCTCCTCCCTATCACATAAGCTCCAGCTATGTCTTTATCTACGCTTAACTGCGGTGCATACTTTAGCATGCCTATAACTGATGTGTAGGCGGGATTTACCTCTATTACTTCCACCCCCTTTAACAGTGCTACCCTCTTTAGCTTTTGCAAAAACTTTTTGGCGTTCCAATTATGAAGTCCTTTTCTTAACTCAGCTTTTCCATCCCTACGCACTCCTTTTTTGAGTTTCTTTAGGTTTTCTACGGCTATAGCTTTACCTTTCTCAATAGCCAAATCCACTATCTGATGGGCTAATATCCATTCTTGGTGTTCTTTACTGTTTTGTGAAAGTCCTAAAAGGTGGTGTAGGCTGATGGTCTTGTAGCTTAGTAGCTCTCCAGTTTTTGACACTTCCGTTATGGCTAAGTGGATAGGTGATGCGTTTGTGTCTATGGCTATTACTCCGTTCTCTTTGGTGTATCTTACCTTGGGCATTGGAAGTTCAAAGGATACGCTTCCATAAAATTCTCCTTCCCTCAGCTTTAACTCCACTGTGTAGGCAAAGTAATTTTTTGTTTGCCAACTTTCTAAAAGCATAGCCATAAAAGTGAGCCACTTGTCTTTGCTGTTGCTTGGCTCTCTTAACACTTTTGCGTAGACAAACTCTCTGTTTCCTGTGGTAATTCTAAGGTAAATCTGTCCTTTTAGGTCTTCAAATCTCATTAGTCTGTTTCCTTTGTCTGATTTTGACCCAATGCTTATAAGTGTTCCTTGTCTTAGTTCTCTCCACTGCTTTTTAGGTTTTTCTCTTGTCTTTCCTGAAAGATGATTTTTACAAAGCTTTTCAAAAAGTCTTTTGCCTCCAAATACCACTGGTTTATCGGTAGGATACTGCTTAGCCTTGTAAATGGCTGAGTCAATGTATTTAGTTGGTAATTCAGGAAATAGCTGTCTCAGTCTTTGGTATATTTGGGCGTGTGGGTTTTTTGTTTTTTCTTTTTCCAACTCCTTTAGCATATTGTATGCTACACGGATGGCAGAGGATTGCTTACGCATAAGCTTTATGAGTTTTTGTTTGTCTTCCCTTTTCAGTTCAAGCTTGAACTGTAGGCTAACAAACATCATGTGTAGATTTTAGAAGAAATACCTTTCTGTGTCAATGGGTTTGTATTTTTAGAACAGTCTCTAGAGCAGGTTGCCAAAAGACTCACAGATATGGGCTACAAGGTAGCTTATTTAAAACATGACTCAAAGGGACATGCCCTAACAGACAAAGAGGGCAGTGATACCCACCGGCTCTTTCAAATCCTGCCAAAGGTATGCATAGTATCTCCGGGAAGGATCACCCTCTACGAACGCACAGAAGAAGAACTGGAGGACTTAGTTCAAAGATACTTTTCCGACTTTGACTTTGTCCTGTTGGAGGGTTGGAAATCTAGAAAGGGCTACAAAAGGGTAAGCCTTAGCCCAGAGCTGGAGGGTTTTCCCGCTTACAAAAAGAGCCTTCAGGAGGTTCTCAGCTACCTTTTCTCTGAAGAAGAACTTTGAACCTTTCTCCCATGCTTATGAGCATGATTTTTAGTCTTGATAGCCTCTCCAAAGCTTGCGGGCTCTGGTCTTCTGCCACCGCAGAGAGTTCTTCAACGAACACCCTTGAGGATAGCAAAAAGTCCCTTTGGTTTTTAAAAAATACCACCTCAAGCCCAAAGTCCTTGCCGTATTCCATCAGTGCCCTGAAGTTGACGCTTGCGGTTATGTCAAAGGGCTCACTGGAGTATATATCCTTTACGAGTTTATGCCCCTTGTAGCCCACCACTGTGCCAGTCTTTGGAAATTCCAAATAACCGTAATCTATGGTTAAAATGTAGCCTTCCCTAAGCTTTCTTGCAAGTTCCCCCAAAAACTTCACACAATCCAAACACACCTCGTAGGCAACATCTTCCTCCTTCATCCCGAGCCTTTCCATATACTCCTTAACCTCCAAATCTTCCAAAGGCAACCAAACCTCCTTCCCATCTTCCAAATAGAGTTCCTTCCCACCTTTGACGATCCTAACCGGAAAGCAATCAAAGAATTCGTTGGAAAGCACCAAACCAGAGAACTCTGGCACCTCATCCACCCAAAAGACTTTACCCTCAAAGTCCCTTAAAAGCCCCCTCTGCCTTTCTTTTAAACTCTGGCTAAAGTCGTATATAAAATAACGCAGTCTTTCAAAAAGTTCGGGACTGTAGAGCTTTAGAAAGCTCAGAATATCGTAAGCAAGTGTCCCCCTTCCCGCGCCCAGCTCCAGAATTACTGGCTGTGGATAATCCTTCAAAAGCTCACTGGCGAGCTCTCCCACCGCATAGCCAAAGACTCTGTCTAACTCGGGTGCAGTAAAAAAGTCCTGCCCTATGTCTTTGCATTGGCTATAATACTCCAAGGACTTTTCTTTCATAAACTGATAAAAGCTCTTTAAAGGCATGGTTATAAACTTCTCTCATAGCTCCATTAGAAAATTCTAATAACCCTTCCAATTGGTGGATTAATATAATACTATTGCAAAACTTTTTTAGGAGGTGTAAAGATGGCTACAATAACTCCAGACAAAACCTTGGATGCTTCTGGACTTAACTGTCCTCTTCCAGTGCTAAAGACCAAAAAGGCATTGGAGGAGCTCCAATCCGGGCAGGTGTTGGAGATAATAACCACGGACCCCGGCGCAAAGGCAGACATACCCGCCTTCTGCAACAGAACGGGACACCAACTCTTGGAAGTGGTAGAGGAAGGTGGCAAGATCATATTCTATGTGAGGAAAAAATAAGGAGGGAGTACTATGGCTGAAAGATTAGCCATAATAGCCACAAAGGGTACCCTTGACATGGCCTATCCGCCTTTGATCCTCGCCTCCACCGCCGCATCCCTCGGAGTGGAAACCGCTATATTCTTCACCTTTTATGGGCTAAACATTATCCACAAGCAGAAAATGCACCAACTTAAGATTGCCCCCATTGGAAACCCAGCCATGCCTATGGCTTTTCCACCATCCATGCAAAACTCCATAACCAACGCCATATCCTCCATATTCCCCGGACCTCCTCAAATAATGGGCATAATCCCCGGTATGACAGACCTTATGACTTACATGATGAAAAAGACCATAAAGGAGCACGGCGTGGCAGACATTCCAGAGCTTTTAGAAGCCTGCAAGGAGGCAGACGTAAAGCTCATACCCTGCCAGATGACCATGGAGCTCTTTGGCTACAAGTACGAGGACCTTATAGATGGACTTGAGCCACCGGCGGGTGCAGCCACCTTCTTTAACTACGTTTTAGAATCAGAAAAACCAATGATAATCTTTGTATAAGGAGGTTATAAATGGCTTACGAAAAGGTGCTTTTCTACATACTTACTGTGCCATTTTTTGTTAGGGCAGAGCCAGCCACTGGAGAGCTCATTAACCCCCAAGCGGGTGCCCCCTTCTTCCTGGCCACTGCCGCCGCTAGCATGGACTACGAGGTGGAGATGGTCATAACTTCGGAGGCTGGATTTTTGCTAATGAGGGATAACGCCAAAAAGGTGAAGGTAAGGCCGGGTGTGGAGCAAACCGTCTATGACTTTATAAAGATGGCAAAGGACGCGGGTGTGAAGATCTACCTTTGCGTGCCTTCTTTGAACCTTACAGAGGAATATAAGAAAGAGGATGTGAACCCCGAACTATGCGACGGTATAATAGGCGGTGCAGCTTTTTTGGACAAGCTAATGAGTGGTGAGTATGCGGTCATCACCCTTTAACCCTTCCCCCTTTTTACCCATCTTTATAAGCTTATCCTTATATGCTTATAAGAAAAATTTAATTGCTTTTTCTGGGAAAGCTCATATGTTTATGTTTATTAGTTGCAGGAGGTGATACCATGGATGGACACAATTATGGATATAACCTACCCATATCCGAGAAGACCAAGATGGTCCCATGGGAAGAGAAGGTCAGGATTGTGGAGGAGATAAAATCGGACTTGAGGATGTCAACTTTTTAGGTTCATGATCGTATAAATGACAATAAAGGAGGCTAACCATCTATAGACGGTTTCATACTTAGCATTCCAAGGAAACCTCTTGTAGAACCTCATTCCTCTTCCCAAAAGTCTCATGTAGCCATTCCATTGCAAGCCCTTTGACCGCACTCACATACCAAGGTCCCTTGTCAGTGGTGCATCCCTTTGCCTTTGTGTTGTAAAGAACCAATTTAGCTGTCCAGGCGTCCCTTCTTCTTGAAAGATGCACAAACACAGGCAAACCTTATAGACCCAAATGGCAATCGTATATATTGCCTGAAGAGCTTTCCCTAATAACCCTTGTGAAGTAGGAACTCCCTTACTGTTCTTAGAGAAAGTCCCTTAAAGTAGAGGAGCACAGCTTCTGCTTTTAGACTTACGGGAACAGCCCGACTTCTTCCCCGACTGGGGTCCCAAGATGGCGGACAACATGGAAAACCTCAGGGCAAAGAGGCTTGCCATTCCCTTCAATGTAGGTAAATCTGTGAAGACCGCTTGGGAAGTATCCTTGGAAACCGCCATAGAGATGTACACCATCTGGAGAGAGACGGGCATATTTAAGATGTTAGAGAAGTTGGACCCGAACCTTTACAACGTCATAATGGACATTGTGGAGGAGAACGAAAAAAGGTACCAAGAGCTCTATGGAGAGGAAGAGTAAGCTTACAAAAGGGTTTGAAGCCCGAAAAAACTTAAGGAGGTGTTGCCATGGCGCGCGCTAAGCTAGAGTCTAAATGGGGCTATGTTAGCCCAGGGGGTATTCTCAGGTACCCCGAAGAGCCACCCTTCCCAGTGAAGGAGTATGACGCCCACTACGACCACATCTTTGAAATGATGGAAGAGCTGGAGGCTAAGGGCGAGATCCTCATATACAGGATCACAGAGGAACATCAGCCCATACCTGTCTATACAAGTACTGGAAGGATCAAGCTCATCCCCACCAACAAGCTTTGGCACCACAAATCCTGCGGACAGTGTGGAAACATACCCGGATATCCCGCTTCACTGTTTTGGTTTATGAACAAGTTTGGACTTGATTACCTTAACGAGCCTCACCAAACTTCCTGCACCGCGTGGAACTATCACGGTTCCGGAACTTCCAACCCCGTAGCCTTGGCGGCGGTTTGGCTCAGGAACATGCACCAAGCTTGGAAGACTGGATACTATCCTCTCATCCACTGCGGAACATCCTTTGGCTCTTACAAGGAAACCAGGGAACAGCTCATAATGAACAAAGAGCTCAGGGATGCGGTAAAGCCCATCCTCAAAAAGCTCGGAAGGCTGACAGAGGACGGAAGGATCGTTATACCCCAAGAGATAGTTCACTACTCCGAGTGGGTCCACGCTATGAGATACAGGATTAAAGAACTCTACGAAAAGGAAGGCAAGGCAAAGGGTATAGATGTTTCCAATGTTAGGGTTGCCATACACAACGCCTGCCATACCTACAAGATGATCGCCGACGACTATCCCTACGACCCAGAGGTTTACAACGGACAAAGACCGGCCGCATCCACCGCGGTTATAAAGGCGCTGGGTGCTCAGGTGGTAGATTACTCCACATGGTATGACTGCTGTGGCTTTGGCTTTAGGCACATTCTAACCGAAAGGGAATTTACCAGGTCTATGGCTATCCAAAGGAAGCTCAAAGTGATCGCAGAGGAAGTAAAGGCAGACGTAATCATTACCCACGACACAGGATGCACCACCACCTTTGAAAAGAACCAGTGGATCGGAAAGGCACACGGCATGTATTACCCTGTGGCGGTGATGTCCGATGTGATGTTTGCTGCACTCGCCTGTGGAGCCCATCCATTCAAGGTTGTCCAGCTCTACTGGAACTGCTCCCACTACGAACCACTTCTTGAGAAGATGGGCATCACCAACTGGAGAGAGCTCAAGAAGGAATGGGAGGACACCGTTAAATACATCTCTGAGCTTGAAAAGGCGGGCAAGTATGACGAGCTGATGGAATTCTTCAAGGAATACGACCTTTATGAACCCTACAGCAGAACCTCCACAGGAAAGCCTAGGGCATCCGCTACTTCCAACATGCCACTGTTCAAGTCCTAAGCTTTTTTGGGAGCTTTTGCCCCCTTTAATAAATACTTTGTAGGAGGTTTGGTTATGGCAAAAAGTGTGCTGGTAATTGGTGGAGGACCTGCCGGTTTGGGAGCGGCAAGGATCCTTGGTAAGCTTGGCATCCCAACTATCCTGGTGGAAAAGGAGGACAGGCTGGGTGGAAACCCCATCCTGAACCACTATCACACCCTCATACCCAGAAAGCTAAAGCCAGAGCAGGTGCTCGGTCCCTACATCAAGGAAGTGGAAAGCAATCCCAACGTGCAGGTCAAACTAAAGACGGAACTTACCGCCTGTGAAGGAGAGCCCGGAAGCTACAAGGTTACACTCTCCAACGGTGAAACCCACGAGGTGGGTGCCATAGTGGTTGCCAAGGGCTTTGAGCACTTTGACCCAAGGAGAAAGGGAGAGCTAGGCTATGGACTGTATCCGGACGTGATCACCAACCTGGAGCTTGAACAAATGTTCTCCAGGGAAGGAAGGCTTTACAGACCTTCCAACGGACAACTGCCCAAGAGGGTAGCCTTTGTCTTCTGTGTGGGTTCTCGGGACAGACAGCTGGGTGTAACCAACGTGCACTGCTGTAGGTATGGTTGTGCCCTGTCCGGTCTGCAGGCTATGGAAATAAAACAGCACTATCCCGATGTGGATGTTTTCTGCTACTACATGGATGTTAGGACCTACGGAACTTGGGAGTATCCCTTCTACTGGGCACCCCAAGAGCAGTATGGAGTAAGGTACGTAAGGGGTAGGATAGCGGGGATAACTTACAGCCCCGCAGACGGTAGGCTAAGGGTAAAACACGAAGACACCATAGTACAGAGACCTGCCGAAGTGCCTATGGACTTGGTGGTCCTTGTGCTTGGTATGGAACCATCCGCGGGCACAAAGAAGGTAGCTAAAATACTGGGACTCGCCCAAGACCCAGACAGCAAGTTCTTGGTTCCATCCGAAGAGTCTGGCTCTAACATCATCTCCAACAAGCCCGGTATATTCATAGCGGGTGCCTGCAAGGGACCCATAGACATAGAGTCCTCCCTCGCGGAAGGTGAAGCGGCAGGTGCAGAAGCTGCAGCCTTCGTGGGTGCAAAGGTAACGGTATGAAGAAGCTCGCAGTTTTAGACGACTTTTTGGTTAGGGATTATCTCATAAAGATCCTCGGAGAGGGCGAGGAGTTCTTCCAAGAGTTTTACAAGGATCTCCTCGCCAAGTCCCCCCTTTTCCAAAAGAGCTTAAGCAAGGAAAACCTTGCCTCTTTAAGCAAGGAAGACCTGGACCGCATCTTAGAAAAGGTATTCTCTGTAAGGAGAAAGAGACAGAGGCTCATAGAAGAGACGGGCGTGGAAAATCTAAAAAGGGCTATAAGCGACCTGCTTTATGGAAAGGCTAACAGCTGGGAAGAAAGGGTGGAAAATTTTGTAAAGTCCATAAAGGGTGTGGATAGAAGAGCTGCAAGGGACTTGGCCTCTGAGCTTTTGCACTTTACGTTCCCAGAAGAGTATGTGCTGTGGACCAGCTGGATATGGGACCCAGAAAGCGAGAGCGGGGCGGTGGTCTTCCTCAAGGAGGAGCCCCCAAAGAGGCACATGTACGGAGAAACCTACGAGGAATTTGAACAGATATACAAACAGATACAAGAGAAGCTCCTTGATTTTGGTATAAAGGTAAAGGGCTATCTTTTTGTGGATATCTTCCTTGCCATGATCTACGCCACCTATGTGGATTACATGACGCTATCCACCATGCATAGCGCCAAGGGGTTTTTCCCACCGGCTGGTGTCATGGCAAGGAGACTTTTAGGTGTTCAAAGACCACAAGACATTGAATTGGAGGTTTAGCCACGGCAATACACGAAAGAAGCTTAGTAGAGCCAGAAAGAATTGTAAGGAAGGAAAGGTTAGTTATTGACGGGGTGGATGTATCAGGAGACTGGAACCTGATCATCCTCCCTCGTGTGATCAACGATTATGATCTGGACTTTGCCAAGGAGGTTATGAGTCTTCCCGAAGGAAAGACTATGATCCAATGCTACCAGTGTTCGTACTGCACCGCCTCCTGTCCTGTGCATAACTACTGGGATGAGCGATACAACTCAAGGCACTTTATACACTTGGCAAGGCTTGGGCTCATTGATGAGCTTCAAAAACGGGCGGATGTAATGTGGAGGTGCGTGTCCTGTCATAAATGCACCCACAGATGTCCAAAGGGGGTGCTGGTAGAAGAGGTACTGAAGGCTATCCTCAAAACCATGGCAAAGAAGGGACTCATAGACGAATATCCTTCCAAGAAGTTTGACAAATTCTTTACCGAATCGGTCCTTGAGTACGGAAGGATAGAGGACGGAGAACTGCTCTTTGGTTGGATTGAAAAGCAAGGCTACAATGTGGTAAAAGACCCCATCCTGAAAAAGCCCATACCCTTCCTCGGAGAAACACCCGAGTGGCTAAAGCAGTTGGTAATGAAACCCATAAAGTCCATGAACATTAGCTTTTTGGTCCTGAACGCCAAGCACATGCTCTTCCATCCAAGGACCAAGAATTGGAACAAGTTCAAGCAAGTTCTAAGAAAGGTTGTGCAAGAAGAAGGAGGACTAACTTAAGGAGGTATAAAGATGGGTGTTATTGGTAAAAGGGTTGCCTATTATCCAGGTTGTTCCTTAGAGGGTGCTACAAGGGCTTATGATGTATCCACCAGAATAGTGGCAAGGGAGCTAGGTTTAGAGCTGGATTATCTGGAAGATTACAACTGCTGTGGTGCAATGGAGTCCAAGAATGTTACCTTTATGGGCACACTGCTTTTGAACGCTCGGAACATGTCTTTGGCAAGAAAGCAAGGGCACGATGTGATCGTGGCACCCTGCAACGGATGCTCCTTCTCCCTGCAGAGGGCAGAGTACTTCTTGCAAACGGACAGCAAAATCTTTGAAAGGGTGAACAGCCTCCTCAAAGAAGGTGGTGTAGACCTCCTGGACAAAATTCCTGAGACCTATCACATTCTAGAGTGGTTCTATCACGAGGCAGGACCTCAGAAGGTAAAGGAAAAGACCAAAAGACCCCTCAGAGGGCTAAAGGTTGCCAACTATTACGGATGTCTTTATACAAGACCTCACTTCTATGCTAGGACCTATTCCCACGCAGGCGGTCAAAGTGAAGAGGCAAGACCAAGGAGAAGGGAAACTGCGGATGACGACGAGCATCCCTACTACATGAACGCCCTTTTTGAGGCTGCGGGTGCTACCAGTGTAGAGTTTGAACCAATGCACACCCAGTGATGCGGAGGACCACACTCCCTGTCTGACGAGCAAGTATCTGAGAAGTTTGTGATGATGATCCTGCAGACCGCCAAGAGAAACGGTGCAGACATTATAGCCACCGAATGCCCCCTCTGCCACGCATCTCTGGAGATGTACAGACACAGGCTCATAATGAAGGGTGTGCCAGATGTAGATGTGCCCGCCGCATACTTCACTCAGCTTTTGGGCTTAGCTTTTGGATACAGCGCCAACGACGTTAAGCTGAAGGATAACCTCTCGGACCCTCTGCCCGTGTTAAAGAGGTTAGGACTGGCTTGAGGCAAGAAAATGGAAAAGGAGTGGGAATATAACGGCCGTATAATCCCACTGGACCTGTACTACGAGATAGAAACCCAAACGTGGTTGAGGGTAAACGAAGATGGGACTGTGACAATGGGTCTTACGGATGTGGGGCAGGTCCGGGCTGGGCGCCTGCTCCACGCCCGTATAAAGGACATGGGTAAATACATAAAGAAGGGAAAGCCGGTGGCATCCCTTGAAAGTGGTAAGTGGGCGGGACCCATAAACGCCCTGGTGGAAGGAGAGGTGGTGGAACGCAACGAAAAGGTTTTAGAACAACCAGACATAATAAACTACGACCCTTACGGAGAGGGCTGGATCGTGAGGATGAAGCCGGTGGACCTGGAAAGGGACCTAAAGGATCTGCTCTATGGACCCCAAGCCATAGAAAAGATGAAGGAATACATAGATGAATGGGATATAATCTGCATGAGGTGTACGTGATGGCGGCAAAGGACAAACATGTGATCCTTTTGGTTTCTCAATGGTGTGCCACGTGCCCCGACGCAGATGCCCTCTGGCAGAAACTCCAAAAAGAGTATGGTTTTAAGTATGAGGTTTTGGATGTGGCACAGCCGGAGGGTAGAATGTGGGCAAAGAAGCTCTTAATTAGGGCTGTCCCCTCCACCATCATAGACGGAAAGCTTGCCTTTGTGGGCGTCCCATCAGAGGAGGAGGCAAGGAGGGCTATAGAGTCATGAAGGTGGTGATCCTTATGACCAGCGGACCCAGAACTCCCTGGAGATGTGCATCACCCTTTTACATCGCCGCGTTGATGGCTTCCAACGACGCAGAGGTGGAAATGTTTTTCAACATGGATGGAACCAGGCTCCTAAAAAAGGGTGTGGCGGAGAAGATTTTGCCCGCAGAGCCAAACTGTTTGAGCGTCAACGGAAAGAAGTTGAAAACCGTTTATGACTTTATGAAGGATGCCAAGCAGGCGGGAGTTAAGTTTTACTCCTGCAAGCAGGCTATAGATGCTTTGGGCTATAAACCGGAGGAGATGATCCCAGAGCTGGACGGTATTGTGCCGGCCAGTGAGTTCGCCCTCAGGGCGATGGAGGCAGATAAAGTAATCACCTTTTAAAAATCTTATAAAGGAGGGTATAGCATGGCAGTAGTGAATGGGTGCAACATACCCGAGGACCTGCTTTACGACGTGGACCCAGAGGCCAATGCCTTCACATGGGCAAGGGACAATGGGGATGGCACCTTTACCATAGGGCTAACATCCATAGCGACCGCAATGGCTGGAAGGCTCGTTGCCTACACTCCCAAGAAGCCCGGCAGGGTGATAGAAAGGCGTAAAAGCGTAGCCACCATAGAAAGCGGTAAGTGGGTGGGATCCGTGCCTACACCTCTAACCGGTGAGATAGTGGAGGTAAATGAAGCCCTCAAAACCAACCCCGCCTTGGTAAACGATGACCCTTACGGTCAAGGGTGGATCGCCAAGATAAAACCCACCAACCCCGAAGAAATCAATCTACTGCTTAAGGGACAGGCAGCTGTGGATGCCCTAACAAAGGTAGCCAACGAAAAGGGTATAAAGTGCGGATAATTCAAAACTTTGAGGGGGTCTCTTCCCCCCTCAATCAAGAACTTTTAGAGGAGCTCTTTGAAGGTTTCAAGGTAAGGGAAGAGAACTTCGGAAAGAAGGTTTATTTTTATAGCCCTGGCTTTAAGCACTACCAAGTGGAAGACTTTTACGTAGCCACTGGTCCAAAGTTTGTGGATGTTTCCATAACGGGTAAACACTGCGAGCTTATGTGCGACCACTGTGCATCCAAAATCCTCTGGCACATGATCTCTGCCACCACACCGGAGGAGTTAAAAAGGGTTGGAGAGGAGCTAAAAGCCAAAGGTATTGAAGGTATACTCATATCGGGAGGTTCCAACAAGGACGGAGTGGTGGAGCTCTACCCTTTCTTTGAAGCTATTGCATATCTCAAAAGGGAGCTAGGATTGATAACCACCTGTCACGTGGGGCTTGTAGATAGGGAGCTGGCAAAGGGCTTAAAAGAAGCCGGCGTAGATGCAGTACATATGGATGTGATAGGAGATGATAGGACCATAGCGGAGGTTTATAAACTGCCCCATAAGTCCGTGAAAGATTACGAAGAATCCCTGGCACTCTTGAAAGAATACAACCATAAGATAGTGCCCCATGTGATCATTGGACTCCACTATGGGAAGATCTTGGGTGAATACAGGGCAATAGACATGGTCTCTAAGTTTGACCCAGATGGTCTGGTTTTAGTGGTAGTCATGCCTTACTATGGAAAGGCAAGGTTCCAACTTTTACCCCCACCCACGCCGGAGGAGTGTGCAAAGGTCTTTTTGCACGCAAGGTTGAAACTACCAAAGACGCCGGTGGTGATCGGCTGTGCAAGACCTGCAGGACCTGAAAGGATCAAGATGGACCTCTATGCCCTTTATGCGGGCGTCAATGGTATAACCTTCCCTGCAGAAGGTATTTTGACCCACGCTAAAGAGATAGGTTTGGAGCCCGTTGTATCTCCAAACTGTTGCTCAACGGTAATACTGCCTATAAATTAATAAACATGCAGATGAAGGTTTTTGACTTAGACACCGCAAGAGAGACCTTAGTTGTAATTAAGCCTATAGTGGAGGAGATAAACACCAAGAGAATGGAGCTAACGGAAGCTTATGAAAGACTTCAGGAGGAGCAGGACCTCCTTGAAAGGATGTATCTTGAATCCCACATAAAGGACCTGGAAGCGCTAATAGACTCCCTCTTTAGAAAGATAGAGGCGCTGGGCGGAGTGATAAAGGGTATAGACCCAATACTGGTGGATTTCTTGAGCTTTCACAAAAACAGATACATCTGGCTCTGTTGGAAAGAGGACGAAGATACCATAATGTACTGGCATGAACTGAACGAGGGCTTTGCGGGTAGGAAACCAATAAGCCTTTTGGAAGAGGATATGCTATAATTTAACCACCTCCCTTGGAGGTAAAGGAGGTGGAACATGAAGAAGTTAATTTTTGTATTCTTAAGCCTTTTTATCTTTTCTACCATCACATTACCTGAACCCTCTTTGGCTACAACCCAGCAGAAAACTGCATCTGTCAAGTCCTCAAAGAATAGGGCAAATGTAAAGTCTCCGAAAAAGAAAACCGCAGTAAAGCCCTCAAACAAGAAGGTGGTTAAGCAAAATAACAAGAAAGTGGTTAAACAAAATAATAGGACAAAGGTTAAATTCTCCCGTTACGCAAAAAAGAAGTACGCAAAGAAGAATGTATTAAAGGTTAGATACTCCCACAACATAAACAAACCCCAGGAAGGAAACCTTTTAAAGCTAGAGGGTATGGTAAAGGACCTAAATGAACAATGAACAACTAAGGCTCATAGAAGAGCTAAAGATAAAACAGGGGGATACCTGGGGAGTTTTGAAGATAATGAGTGAATTTGTGGAGGGGTTTGATACCCTCTCCCATGTGGGTCCTGCGGTTACCTTCTTTGGAAGCTCCCGGCTGAGTCAGGAAAACGAAATTTACAAGCATGCTTACAGAACCGCCTTTATGCTTGGAAAGCTTGGCTTCCATATAATCACCGGTGGTGGTCCGGGAATCATGGAAGCGGCAAACAGGGGAGCTTATGACGCAGGAACTGTATCTATGGGTTTAAACATACAAATTCCCACAGAGCAAAAACCCAACAAATACCAAAATAGAAGATGTCAACTTTTGGCATCCATAGACTGGGGTGGTTGATGGTTAGGACCTGAAGCAGTTCTGATAAGCTTAGAAATATGAAGGCAAGACAATTAATAGAAGAAATACTAAGCAGAGTTTTTAAGTGGCACAGGTTTCCCGTAAGCCTAAAAGCAGAAGCTGTGCTCCTCTACTTTAAGGGACTTTCCCCAAGAGCAGTAAGGGAGTTCCTACTTCACAAGGGTTATTAGGGAAAGCTCTTCAGGCAATATATACGATTGCTATTTGGGTCTATAAGGTTTGCCTGTGTTTGTGCATCTTTCAAGAAGAAGGGACTCTTGGACAGCTAAGTTGGTTCTTTACAACACAAAGGCAAAGGGATGCACCACTGACAAGGGACCTTGGTATGTGAGTGCGGTCAAAGGGCTTGCAATGGAATGGCTACATGAGACTTTTGGGAAGAGGAATGAGGTTTCCTTGGAATGCTAAGTATGAAACCGTCTATAGATGGTTAGCCTCCTTTATTGTCATTTATACGATCATGAACCTAAAAAGTTGACATCCTCCCAAAATATATCCTTGAAGTTTGAATACTTCTTTGTGCGTAAGGTTATGCTGATCAAATACTCCATGGCTTACGTGATCTTTCCGGGAGGATTTGGCACCTTTGATGAGCTCTTTGAGGAGCTGACCCTAATGCAAACGGGTAAAGTCTACAGATTTCCCATAATCCTCTATTACACTCCCTTCTGGCAACCTTTGCTGGACTATATGAAAAGCACTATGGTAGAGTATGGAGTGATAGATGAAGAAGATATAGAGCTTATGAAACATGCCGACGCACCTGAGGAGGTAGTCCAAATAGTGCTACGGGAAGCAAAGGATAAGCTAAAGCTTTTGAAGAAAGAGGACCCACTTAATCCTTTGGTGGAGAAGTTGGATAAAATCTTAAAGGATGTTTAAGCTACTTCACATATCAGACTTTCATGCGGGGAAAACCCTAAACAGAGTATCAAGGAATGAGGATTTGGCTTATGCCTTAGAACAGGTCTCGGATATATGTCTTAGTGAAAAGGTGGATGTTTTACTGATTGCGGGCGATATCTTTGACAAAGCTGTTCCTGATTACTCTGCAGAAGGTACGGTCCTTGAGTTTTTGACAGAGTGGGCGGGAAGGGGTATAGAGGTGGTGCTTATAGCGGGCAACCACGATAGCTACGATAAACTGAGGGCTTATGCGAGCATCAAAAAGTTGGGGAGGTTGCATATCTTTGATAGACCAAGCCCAAAGGTGGAGGATATGGTCTTTCAATACAAAGACTTAGCCATTGCGTGCCTGCCTTATCCCAGCGAAAGGGTCCTGACCACCATCTCTGAGGACGCCCACAGAAGCTACTCTTACAAGGTAGCCCAGTATCTAAAAGCTTTGGCGAAGGCGGTGGAAGGCTATAAGTATCGCATACTCCTTGCCCATCTTATGGTGGAAAAGGGGAAGATTGCGGGCTCAGAAAGGGAGGTAAGTGTGAGCAGTTTTTATGCCATAAGACCAGACCAAATACCCGATAGCTTTCACTATGTAGCCCTTGGACATCTCCACCTCAACCAAAGAATAGAGTCAGCCACTCCGCCCACTCACTACTCGGGCAGTCTCTATCAGATAGATTTTTCCGAGAAGGGCACAAAGAAGTTTGTTAATTTGGTAGTTCTGGAGGAATTTGGGGCAAAGGTGCAAGCTCTGGAGCTTTCCCTATACAGACAGTTAAAGGAGGTGAGAATAGCAAAGGGTCAAAGCATTGACAGGGTTTTGGATGAAATAAAGGATCAAAAGGCACTCTATAAAGTGATCTTGGAGGCGGACATAAAGGACCCAATGCTCAATCTGAAAACCCAAAAACTGCACCAGGTATTGGGTGAAAAGCTTGTCTTTTTAAATTTGGAACTGCCCGAGAGTAGCTCCACTGAGCTTCCCATAGAAGTGGAAGGCTCGGACCTTTTGCAGATTTACAGGGCATACTACAAACAGAATTACAATCAAGACTTACCCGAAGAGATAGAAAGAGAAGTTTTTCGCTTGTTGAACGAAGTTCAGCATGAGACCCATCAGGCTTGAACTGGAAAACTTTACCATCTTTAGGGGAAGGCACAGCGTAGACTTCTCAGGGCTCAGGTTTTTTATCATTCAAGGTAGGACAGGGGCAGGAAAGACAAGTTTAATAGACGCCATGTGCTATGCCCTCTTTGGAAAGGTGCCAAGGCACGGAGATAGAAGAGACCTCCACGAGCACTTGATTTCAAAAGGAACAGACCATATGAGGGTATTCTTGGAGTTTTCCGTCAGGGACAAGAGGTATGCCATTGAAAGGGCTGTGAGGAAGGGAAGGGGTGAGGTAAGATTCTGGGAAGGGAACAGGCTTAAGAATGTAAAGGCAAACGAGCTTCCTGAGTTGGTCAAAAGGGTCTTGGGAGTTGATTACGATACCTTTACCAAGGTTATACTTTTGCCACAGGGACAGTTTGACAGGTTTTTAAAGCCCGAAAGACCACAGCAAAGGAGGGAAATTCTAAACAAGCTCTTGGGTGTAGATACCCTTATTGAGAAAATGGCGGAGCTGATAAGAGAGACAAAAAGACAGATTGAAAACCGCTTGGAGAGTATAACCGCATCCCTGCGTGAGCTCAGCTTTGCCACAAAAGAGGAGCTTGATAGGGTAAACAAAGAGATCACCCTTTTGGAGAAGGACCTTAACCTTTTGGAAGAAGAGAAAAAGAGGCTACAGGAAAGGCTCAATATTGCATCCCACAGGGACCGCCTCCAAGAGGAGCTAACAGAGTGCCAAAGACAGCTCGAAGAACTTCTTGAAAAGGCAGAGGAGATAGAACAGCTTGAGAGGGATCTTCAGGTGATGGAAGAGTTGAGCTCCTACGCTCCCTACGTGGAAAGTTTTAAAAGCCTTTCCCAAAGGGAGGAGCAGGAGATAAAGGAAATAAAGAGTTTAAGGGAGAAACTAGCCAAACTCTCCCATCAGAGGGAGCAGTTCCAAATACAGTTGGAAAAATACCGCCAAGAGTGGGAAAGATTGGGCGAATACGATGTGCAAATAGAACAGCTAACAAAAGAGTTAGAAAGACTAAAGAACGCCCTTGAAAAACACAGAGAAAGAAACCAAAAGTTAAAGGAGTTGGAGAACGTAGAAGAAGATATAAAGACTTTAGAGGGAGATATCAAAAATCTAACTGAAAGAATAGACAGGGGCGAAAACTACATAAAGGAGCTAAGGGAGAAGATAGAAGATTTAGAGGAAAAACAAAGAAGACTTCTAGAACTCAATCCCATAAAGATAAAGCTTGATGATGTAAGAAGGGAAAGGGAAAGTTTGGAACTTCTTAAAAAAGAGAAGGAGCTCTTGGAAGAACAGTTAGAAAAAATCAGGAAGGACATAAAAGAGAAAGAAAGCTCCCTTGTTCGCTTTCATGTGGAACACATAAGGGCACACCTAAAGGAGGGAGACCTCTGCCCAGTGTGTGGCAATGTAATTACCCAGCTACCTCCCACCGAGCCCTCTGAGAACTTTGAAACCATCAAAAGGGAACTGGATAAGCTTAAAGCTCTTGAATCTGAGCACCTTGAGAAAAAGGCAAGAATAGAGAGCAAGCTTTCTGCCCTGGAGGAAAAGGAAAGGGAGCTAAGGCAGTTATTAGATAAATGGGAGGAAGAAGAGAGGTTTGAGGAGGAGTATAGGGAGCTACAAAGGTCCCAAGCTGAACTGGAGGAAAGCAAAAGAAAGCTAAAACAGGCGGAGGAAAAGCTTAAGAATTTAAAGGAGGAGCTGAGCGCCAAGAGGGAGAGGCTATCCACCCTGGAGGGTAAGAGGGAAAAATTGCAAACCTCAGTAAAAGAGATAGAGGAGTATTTAGCGATAGAAGGATTTTGGGAGGTTAAGGAGCAGGACATAAGGGAAAAACAGATCCAGTTAAAAACCCTCAAAGACAGAAGGGATATGATAAGAAACAGCTATACCACTATCTCCGAACAGCTAAGGAGCGTAGAACTGGAGGAGAAAAGGGTCCAAACCGCCCTTTTAGAAAGGGAGAGGAATATACAAAGCCTGAAGGAGGAAAAGGAAAGGGTTGCCAAAAATCTGGAGCCTGCCATAAGGAAGTTTGGGCTCGGAACAGTGCAAGAGTTAGAAAAACTCATAAAACCTAAGGAATACATAGAAAGGCTAAAGCAAGAGTTGGAAGATTACAAAAGGAACGTTGCCCTGTTGAAAGAAAAGGAGCAAAGGCTAAAAGAAGAACTGAAGAACTTTGAGGGAGTAGAACCTACTCAGGAGATAAAGGCTAAGATGCAACAGGTGGAAGAAGAGTACAAAAACAAAAATGTTCAGCTTGGACATTTAAGGGAACAAAAAACGCGCATAGAGGAAGGTTTAAAAAGGAAGGAAGAGCTTTTGAAGGATCAAGAGGAGCTTCAGAGGAAGGAGGGTATATACAGAATCCTTGAAAGGGACTTTAGGGCAGACAGGCTTCAGGAATTTTTAAGTCAGATCATGCTCCAAAAGATCATAGCAAGGGCCAACTTCTACCTGCAAAAATTCACATCCGGTGCCTACGAGTATGATTTGGAAGGTTCAGAAATCCTGATAATAGACAGGCTCTCCGGACACAAAAGAAGCGTAAGCACCTTGAGTGGTGGAGAGACCTTTTTGGCGAGCCTCTCTTTAGCCTTCGGAGTAAGCGACATAATATCCAAGAACGCACCCATAGAGAGCCTTTTCATTGATGAGGGCTTTGGTAGCCTAGACAGGGAAACGAGGGAAGGGCTATCTCAGTTTTTTGAGATGATAAAGCTCAATGCCAACAGAATGGTGGGGATCATAAGTCATTTGGAGGACCTGGCAGAGAAGTTTGACCAACGCATAGAAGTGGTGAGGCGAGGAGATAGGTCTTTTGTAAACGTGATAGTGTGATAAAATAAAAAACTTATGATAACCAAGGTAGGCTGGAGTATAACCCATCAGGAATTTACCGTCACAGACTATTACTACTTTTCAATCCTTCAGAGGGAGGCAGAAAAACACAACATAATCATAGAGGAGGTGGATCGTTGGGAAAAGTTAAAGGAGTATGATACGATCGTGTTCAACTATCCAGAAGTTCCCTTCACTGAAAAGGAGGCGGAGGAGGTAGAAAAGTGGGTTTGGGAGCTTGGAAAAAAGGTCATACTGGGCGGATACTATAAAAACGAGGATCACATAGCGGACACTTGCAACACCCTAGCAAGAAGGTTCGGCATGGAGCTAAACCCAGATGAGGTGATTGACGAGGTAAACAACCACAACGGAGAAAAGTATTTTATAGTAACCTCAAAAATCAGAAGGTACAACAAGAATCAAAAAAACGAAGTTAATGTAGAAAAAATCATGCTCGCATGCAGTGCGTCCATAAAGCCTCTTATGCCCGATATAAAGGTGGTGGTTAGAGGAGAGGACACCGCAGTCTCCAACATGGGCAACTACACCCTGCTCATTGCAGAGCAGATAGCACCCACCAGCGGTGGATACTTTTGCCTTGCGGGCACCTGCGTCTTTTGGGACAATTACTCCATAACCCTATACAACAACCTTGAATTTTCTTTGAACCTGTTGAGACACCAAACTCCTCTGCCAACCCAATCGGGCAAACAGGTAATCTTTGGCCTATAATAAAATCAAAACCAGGAGGGAGGTTTTTCCAGTGAAGGCACAGGAATGGATAGAAAGATTGCCAGAACAATTCGTTGTGTATGAAATTACTCCTATATCTCCCAGTGCGTACAAGGGGATTGTTTTTACCGGAATGGGTGGCTCTGGGATTGTGGGGGATGTGCTAAAGCTCTTTTTAGAAAAGGATGGAGTAACGGTTCCCGTCCTCTCTCTGAGGGGTTATGAACTGCCTCCCTATGTGAGGGAGGGTTGGCTTTTGGTGGCTATCAGCTACAGCGGAAACACAGAAGAGACCCTGAGCGTGGCGGATGAGGGAATAAAAAGGGGTTTAAAGGTTGTCTGCGTTAGCTCTGGGGGAAAGCTAAGGGAGGTTGCCCAAAGGGAAGTTTTAGACTTTGTGGAGGTTCCCTCTAACTATGCTCCACGCTACGCCTTTGGCTTTATGTTATCGGCAGTTATGAGCTTGTTTGGGAAAAAGGATCCCATAGAGAGAATAAGAAAGCACTTGGAAGAAAGCAAGGGAGAGATAAAGGAAATCGCCTACCGCATTGCCCAAGTTATTCAGAACTACGTTCCCATAGTTTATGGCACACCGCTGACGGAACCCATAGCCTTCCGATGGAAAACTCAGACCAACGAAAACTCCAAGACTCTTTGCTACACCGCCACACTGCCCGAACTCCACCACAATGAAGTGGTAGGGCTTGACAATCCAATAACGAGGAACCTCTGCCACTTTATCATCCTGTGGGACCCAGAGGATCATCCCCGAGTTAAAAAGAGGGTTCAAATCACAGAAGAACTCTTTAAAGAGTTGGGCTTGGCACCCATAGTGCTACAAGGCAAGGGGGATACCTTAGAGGAGAGGCTTTTATATCTTGCTTACATTGAAGATTGGGTTAGCTTCTATTTGGCAGGATTTTATGGCTATGATCCGCTACCTGTTAAGGTGATAGACCGAATAAAGAGGGCGCTGAATGACTGAACTCAGCTGGATAATCTTTGGCTCGTTGGTCCTTTTTGCCCTGTTTTTGGACCTCTTTGTTTTTCACAGACACCCTCATAAAATATCCGTGAAAGAATCCCTGGTCCTGTCCGCCTTTTGGATCGGAGTTGGCATCGCCTTTTCTGGCTATGTGTATTACGCCGAGGGAACCCAAGCTTTTTTGGAGTACATAACGGGCTATTCTTTGGAAAAAGCCCTGAGCTTGGATAACATATTCGTGTTCATTCTTATATTTTTCTACTTTAAGGTGCCTGAAGAGTTCAGACACAAGGTGCTCTTTTGGGGAGTTTTTGGGGCAATAGTCTTTAGGGCAATCTTTATCTTTGCGGGCATTGAGCTTATAAAGCTCTTCCACTGGGTAATTTACATCTTTGGCATAATCCTCATCGTCTCCGCAATAAAGCTTTTGATTACAGAGGAAAAAGAATTTCACCCAGAAGAAACAATAGTCTACAAAATAGCCAAAAGGATCATACCTTTGAAACCTATCTACGAAGATGGAAAATTTTTTGTGAGAGAGGGCAAAAAGCTCTACGCCACGCCACTGTTTTTGTCCCTTCTCTTTGTGGAAAGCTCAGACATTATGTTCGCCATTGACTCGGTGCCCGCCATACTTGCCATCTCCAAGGATCCTTTCGTAGTTTATACCTCAAACATCTTTGCCATATTAGGGCTCAGGTCCCTTTACTTTGCTGCATCTGCTATCTTGTCGTTCTTTCACTTTTTACACTATGGGCTCTCTTTCATCTTAGCTTTCATTGGCGTGAAAATGCTGATCTCCGAGTTTTATAAAATACCGGTTCTTGTGTCTTTGCTTTTGATCTTCAGCGCCATATTCATCTCGGTGGTGGCGTCTTTACTGGTCAAGAAAAAGCCTTCCCAACCATAACCTTTTGCACCCTTTTTTCATCTGCTTGAACCACTTTGAACATAACACACTGGATGTTCGTCTGCTCTCCCTTTTTGGGGATCCGCCTCAGATGATAGGTCAAAAGTCCCGCTACGGTGGAGCAAGGTCCCTTTGGAAGCTCTACACCCAAAAGCCTCTCAAGGTCCTCTATCGGAAAGCGCCCATCCACAATCCACTTATCCTTTTCTATCTCTACGACCCGATCTTCCTCCAGCTCCTCCTGACCCAAGCCTCCCATAAAGAAGGAAGATAGGTCATCAACGGTAACGATGCCCAAAACCACCCCCAACTCATCCACCACTATTCCCATACCCTCTTTGGTGCTTTTAAAGGTCTCAAGGGCTTCTTGCAAAGACGCAAACTCAGGAAAGACCGCAACCGGTCTAATAAAGTCCTTTATGCTAAGGTTCCTCCCATACCACTCCGCCAAGTCAAACATATCCACATATCCCACAATCTCATCCACCCTACCCCTGTAAACGGGCAGTTTTTTGTATCCGCTCCTTTTCATTTCTGCTATTGCCTGCTCTACGGTGGCGTTTTCGCTGATCATGACCACTTGGTGAATGGGCTTTAACACCTCCGAAAGGTAAGTATCCCTTGCAGACAGTAGCTTTACCGCAAGCCTTAGCTCCTCTCCTTCCGCAAGTTCCTCTCCTACTGCCAACAGGTCCTTTCGGGAAAGTTTTTCCTTAGATAACCCTTCTAATCTTTTGCTCAATTGCCGGCTCAGAACCCTAACCGTCTTGAGGAGGGGCAAAAGAACCTTTTTTAGCTTACTCAAAAACCAGAGGCTGGGCACCAAAACTTTTTCTGAGTGTTTGTGAAATAGGCCCTTTGGAACAAACTCGCCAAAAATAAGAGTAAAGATCACAAGGGTTGCAGAAAAAAGCACCTCCAAACCCAATAAGAACTTAAAGGTCTCTGCCAAATTGAAGATAATCAATGTGTAAAAGGTAGTGGCAAGAACTATGCTAACGGTGTATCCAAGCATTGTTAGGGTTATGTAGTCCTCTGGGTTTTCGTAAAAATCCATCAAAAACTCATACTTGGTCTTTTTGTACAGGGCAAGAATTCTACTCCTGTCTGTATTTACTAGGGCGATCTCTGAGCCAGAAAAAATACCCTCCAATATAACAAAGAAAACCACTGCAACTAAAAGCCCTAAGATTTCCATCCTACCACCACCCTATCTTGCCCTGAGTAGTCTTTGAAGATTTTAGGGGAATAATCCTTAAGTAGTTCTCGGACTATCTGCCCCTGGTCATGCCCTATTTCCAAAACAAAAAAGCCATTTTCTTTGAGAAAATCTCCCACCTGCTGGGCAAATCTCTCGTAAAACTCCCAGCCCTTTTTGCCACCTATTAGGGCATCTTTACCTTCCAGCTTTACGCCTTCGGGTAAGGTTTCCCAAAGACCCGCCGGTATGTAAGGAGGGTTGGAAACCACAAAATCAAAGCGAAGACCCTTTACAGGTTCAAAATCCTTGCCTTGCAAAAGTTTAAGCCTTTGGGAAACACCGTAGTTCTCCGCGTTGATGCTTGTAAGTTCCAAAGCCTTTGGGTTTATATCCGTGCCATACATAAACAGCCTTTCCCTTTCTAAAAGCAGTGTGATGGCAATGCAACCGCTCCCCACTCCTATCTCTAAGCCTGTGTAATCCCTCCGAGAGTCCAACAGCTCCAAAGTTTTCTCCACCAAAAGTTCTGTTTCGGGTCTTGGTATCAAAACCCCCTCCACAACCTTAAAGGTTCTTCCATAAAAGTCCCACTCTCCAATAAGGTATTGCAACGGATAGCCTTCCTCAAGCTTCTTTATAGATTTTTCGTACTCTTCCAAGAGCTGAAGAGGGACTTCTTCCTCCATTTTCAGGTAGAGTTCAGGGGCTTTTACCCCCAGAAGGTGTGCCAGAAGGAGCTGTCTGTCCCTTTGGGACACTTTGCTGGGTCTGAGTATTAGCTCCTTTACCTTCATTTTCCAAAAGGGAAGCCCTCCTTGAGGGATGGAAAAAGCCTATAAGCAGGGCTATGCCCATGAGCATAAAGCCAAGCCAGTAGGTTGCCTTGGTAAGTATGGTATCCACGCCACCGGGACCAAAGACCCCCTGCCCCATACCACCGAAAGCACTACCCACATCTCCCCTGCCCCTCTGCATTAAAACCACCACTACGAGGAGCAGGGCTACCATTATAAAAAGCACTGTCAGAAGGTAATACATGGAAAAAATTATAATCCCTTACTCACCCTTACCCAAAGCTGTATATATCCCTGCTTGAGTTTGTACCGGTTTATAAGAAGCCTGTTTTTGAACTGTTTGGGGACTCTGGCGTACTCCTCTGTTTTGGTTATAGCTTCCCAGAGGTTCAAAAATACGTGCTCTCCTTCCCTTTGAAAGGGTCCCTTTTGCAAAAGCTCCTCCAAGCCTTTTTCGGTCATCACCGTGAGTCCTATTGCCCTTATATCTGGCTGTTCGTTCTTTACGCTCTGCGCGTCCTCCTTCAGGGGCACCTGCACGTCCTTTGAAAAGATAAATTCCTTCTTTTTAAAGCCAACCCTCAGTAAGCCATCAAGCACCTCAAAGTTTAAGCCCTTAAAGGTTTCGTTCAAAAGCTCCTTAGGGACTTTTACCTCAATCTCTGTATCTATGAGATTGCCCAGGTTTATAAGGTCCTCGGAAAATATACCCATAGTTTTAAATATAAGTGGAGACGAGGGGATTTGAACCCCCGACCTCCTGCTTGCGATGCAGGCGCTCTCCCACTGAGCTACGTCCCCTAAGAACTTATAATAGATTTTAATGCATAATAAAGCCATAGAGGAAGTTCTAAAAGAGTTAAACACCTCTCCCTTTGGTCTCTCCCAAGAGAAAGCGGAGAGAAGACTAAAGCGCTATGGGCTCAACGAAATAGAGGAGAGGAAAGAGAGCGTCTGGGTTATCCTGCTGAGGCAATACACCAATCCTTTGATTTTGATCTTGGTTGTGGCAGGCTTTTTGGCTTTTTTCCTTGGAGATTAGCACGATTCTGTAATAGTCTGGGGAATAATTCTCGTAAACGGTCTTATAGGCTTTTATCAGGAGCTAGAAGCTAACAAGGCAAAAGGTGGTTGTTATTAGAGATGGTAAAGAGAAGGAGATAGACACAATCTTTTTGGTGCCCGGATACATAGTGCTTCTATCGGAGGGGGATGTGGTACCCGCAGACTTAAGGCTTCTGGAAGAGGCGGGTCTATTGGTGGATGAAGCACTTTTAACGGGCGAATCGGTGCCCGTAGAAAAATACTCCCATGTTGTTTTACCGGAGGACACTCCTCTTTACGAAAGGGTCAATTGCCTATATAAAGGTACTGTAGTGGTTAGGGGAAAGGCAAAGGCGGTCGTTTTTGCTACGGGAAGACAAACCCAAATGGGGCTTATAGCGGAAAAGCTTGAAGAAAAGTCTCCGGAAAGCCCCCTAACCCTTGCCTTAGGAGATTTTTCCAAAAAATTGGTAGTAGGCTTAGTGCTCATTCTCTCCACCTTGGTTTTAATAGGCATAGCCCAAGTTAGGAATTGGGAATTCATCCTGTTTTTTGCAGTAGCCCAGCTTGTTTCCGCAGTGCCGGAGGGACTTCCCATAGTCATAACCATAGCCCTTGTGATAGGTGCCATAAGGCTTGCCAAAAACAATGTTTTGGTCAGATACCTGCCCTCGGTGGAGACTTTAGGTAGTGCCACCTTCATATGCACTGATAAAACTGGCACCATAACGGAAGGAAGGCTGAGGGTGGAAGACTATATACCTTTGGATGAAGAGGAACTGTTTCTGTGCTCCGCCTTGTGCAACGATTCGGACGGCAAAAAGGGAGATGCGGTAGACCTTGCCCTTCTTGAGTGGTTGGACGATATGGGCTTTAACTGGTTGAGCATAAGAAGTGTCTTTGATAGGGTTTGGGAGCATCCCTTTGACACCAGAAGAAGGTTGATGGCGGTGGTAGTAAAAAGTGGGAAAGGCTACAAACTATACATAAAGGGGGCTTTTGAAAGCCTTTCAAAGCTTGTGGGCAATAGCTCAAATGTTTCACAAGAAAAACATGATCATATGGCAAAGAGAGGGCTAAGAGTTTTAGCCTTTAGATATGTAGAGCTTGAAAGGATTCCAGAGGATATAGATAGCGTAAAGATTGAGTTGATTGGGTTGGTGGGTTTCTTAGACCCTCCTAAAAAGGGTGTGAAGGAGGCAGTGGAACGGGCAAAGAAGGCGGGCATAAGAGTGGTCATGATTACTGGGGACAATCTGCTAACCGCAAAGGCGGTGGCAAGTATGGTTGGTATCTACCAGGAGGGAGATGTTGTCATAGAGGGAGCTTCTCTTGCAAACTATTCAGACGCTGAAATCTACGAACTTTTAAAACGCACCACCGTGGTGGCAAGGGCTCTTCCGGAGGACAAGTATCGGATAGTTAAGGTCCTTCAGTCTCACGGAGAGATCGTGGCGGTAACGGGCGATGGGGTAAACGACGCACCAGCCCTAAGGGTGGCAGATTTGGGCGTGGCTATGGGCTCTGGTGCTCAAGTTTCAAAGGATGCGTCTGCCATGATCATAACAGACAATAATTTGACGGTTATTGTCCAAGCCATAATGGTAGGTAGGCTTATAGCCCGAAACATAGCCAAGGTTATAAGATATCTCCTTTCCGCCAACGGCTTTCAGATAATCTACAACGGCTTAGCCATCATCTCCGGAATGCCTTTACCACTGTATCCTACCCACATACTCTGGATAAACTTGGTTACCGATGGTGTAGTAGACAAGGCTTACCCCTTCACCAAGTACGAAGGAGACCCAACCAAGGAAAAGCCCAAGAGACCTCAAGAAGTTTTCCTGGGGAAGAAGCAGATAATTTACATACTCTATACAGCGCTAATCTGTGCCCTTGGGCACTATTTACTCCTTAGCTACATAGTGGCTAAGTATCCTTACGAGCTGGCACTTTCTATAAGCTTTACCTCATCGGTCATTTCCCTGTGGGCTGTTGGAATTCAAGAGATAAGCTCTAGGCCTTTCCTTTTGAACCCAATTGAATACGTAAGAACGAATCCTTACGTGTACTTAGGAATAATCCTAGGCATAGTTCTACAGGCCCTTGCGGTTTATGTTTTTGAGGATTTCTTCAAGACGGTGCCCTTGGACGTGGAACATTTGCAGTATACCCTGATAATGCCCGTGGCTGTCTTTTTAGCTATAGAGCTCAGAAAGTGGGTAGAGTGGCTTTATAATAGAAAAGCGTGGTAAGAGTTTTTGTTGGTTTCTTCTCCACAAAGACCATACAGGAACAGGTGGAAAGGCTAAAGGAACAAACGGAGGACTTTATAAAGGGCAAGTGGGTGGAGCCACAAAACTACCATATGACCTTTCAGTTCATAGGAGAGGTGCCGGAGGAAAAACTTATGGATATAATAAAAGGCGTGCAGGAAGTCTCTCAGAGGAACAAACCCATAAGGGTAAAGTATAAATCCTTGGGAGTTTTTCCGGACATAGATAAAGCAAGGGTACTATGGATTGGTGTATCAGAGGGTGCAGACAGACTTAAGGCACTGGCTAAGGATGTATACAACAATAACAAAAAATACGGTATAAAGAGCAATGGTAAGCCCTTTTATCCTCATGTAACCATTTGCAGAATAAAGGAGTATGATAAGAAAAAGCTAAAGAACCTTCTCAAAAGGTACGAAAACTACAACTTTGGGGAGGACCTGGTGGACAGAATATCCATAATAAGGAGTTCTTTAACTTCCATAGGACCCATATACTCGGTTTTGGAGGAGTTTTACTTAAATGGATAGGCTAACGTACAAATCTGCGGGCGTAGATCTGGAAAAGGCAGAAAGCTTTGTGGAGTTTATAAAAGAAAAGATAAAGGGCTTGGGTTTTCAAGCCAAGCTTTTTGGAAGTTTTGCCAGCGGTGTTTATTTGCAGGGCTACAAAAAGCCAATACTCATGATGACCACCGATGGTGTGGGCACAAAGCTAAAAATAGCCCAAGAGCTTGGGAGCCATCACACGGTAGGCATAGACCTTGTGGCTATGAACGTTAATGACCTTATAACCTCCGGTGCTAAGCCCTTGGGATTTATGGATTACATAGCTACTGGCAAAATAGAGTTAGAAGTTCTAAAGAAGGTTATTGAGGGTATATTGGAAGGTTGTAAGCAGGCGGAGATGCCCTTAGTGGGCGGGGAAACTGCAGAGATGCCCGGCTTTTATCCGGATGGAGTCTATGACCTTGCGGGCTTTTGTGTGGGTGTGTGCGAAGAGGAGGAACTCATAACCGGGGAAAACATAAAACCCGGAGATATTCTCATAGGACTTCCTTCTTCGGGCTTTCACAGCAACGGCTACTCCCTTATCAGAAAGGTTGTAGAAATAAACAAACTGAGCTATTCCACCTTTATGGAAGAGTTTGGAAAAACCCTTGGGGAGGTTCTGCTTGAACCTACAAGAATATACTGGAGGGAGGTGAAGGAGCTTATTGAAAAGAGAGTGGAAATAAAAGGCATGGCGCATATAACGGGTGGGGGACTGCTGGGGAACCTGGTTCGGATCCTTCCAGAAGGCACAAAGGCGGTGGTGGAAGAGAAGAAAATTCCGAAAAATCCCATCTTTGACTGGGTGCAAAGGCTTGGTAAAATAGAAAGGGAGGAGATGTTTAGGGTTTTTAACATGGGTGTGGGGTTTGTTCTGGTTGTGGATGAAATAAACGCAAGCAAAGTGCTTTCCCAAATCCCTCAAGCCTTTGAACTGGGAGCAATAAAAGCCGGAGAAAGGAGTGTAGAGATTGCGTAGGATTGTTCTCTCGCTTTTAGTAAGCTTTGGCTGGCTCTTTGCCCAGAGGGTGGAGAGCGTAAAAATAGAGGGTGCCCTCTATGTGCCGGAGGATGTAATTAGAGGACTTATAAAGGTTAAGGAGGGTATGTCTTACGATCCCTTTGCAGTGCGGGAAGATATAAGACGCCTTTACAGAACCGGCTTTTTTGAGAGCGTGGAGGTATACGAAGAAAAGGCGGGAGATAAAGTGTTCCTTACTTACAAGGTCAAAGACCTTCCGGTTATATACAAAATAGAATTCAGAGGAAACAAGAAGATAAAGAGCGATGAGCTTGAAAAGAAAATAGGCATAGAAACAGAAGTGGGTAAGATAGATGTGGAGGAGTTGACCCGGCAATTCACCTCCTCACCCGCCATAGAAGAAAAAGTGGAGGTGCAAAGAAGGCTAAAGCTGGGAAGGGTCCTCAGCCAAGAGGAAATGGAAACCATCAAAAACAGGATCATCCAAGCATACGAAAAGGAAGGATACCCAAACGTGCAAGTTTCTTATGAACTCGTGCCCAAAAAGGGAGCGTCAAAGCTTGTGTATAACATAATAGAGGGTGAGCCAGAATATGTGGCAAGCATTGAAATAAAAGGAAATAAAAGCTTTAGAAAAGGAAGACTTTTGGACCTGACGGAAACGAAGCCCCCGAGCTTGCTTGCCTTTAGACTAAAGCCACCCTTTAGTGAAGAACTCCTCAAGGAGGATATAAAGAGGATCGAAGAGTTTTACAGGTCTGAAGGCTTTTTGGAGGCAAAAGTTTCATACAGGGTAGAAAAAGAAAAAAACAGGTATAGGATTTTCATAGAAGTTCAAGAGGGACCAAGATATAAGCTGAAGGCACTGAAGCTAGAGGGAAACACTTACTTTTCTTCCAAAGAACTGATAGGTAATCTTCTTAAAAAGAACAAGGGAGGATTTTACAGGGAGGAGGTTATAAAGAACATCATTAAAAACATAAGGGATCAATACACCCAGATAGGCTTCCTTGGTGTTTCTGTGGATAGAGAGGAAAAAAGGGATTACCAGAAAAAGGAAGTGGAAGTAGTTTTAAAGATATCCGAGGGTGAGCCCTTCTATGTAGGAAGGATAGAGGTAAGAGGAAACTATGAAACAAGAGATTACGTAATAAGAAGGGAGATGAGGGTTCAGGAAGGGGACCTTATCAACCAAAGGGAATTGGAGAGGTCAAGAACGAGGATCTTCAACTTGGGTTATTACGAGGATGTAAGCATAGAACCCTTTCCTGCTGAAGGGAATAAGCTGAACCTAGAAACCAGAGTAAGAGAGAGATTTACAGGACAGTTCTCTGTAGGCTTGGGCTACAATCAGGTAACCAAGGTTTCCGGTTTTATCTCTCTTAGAAAGGGAAACTTCTTGGGCACGGGAGACATAGCCAGCATTTCCGTATCTTACGGTAGCAACATCAAAGACAACGCCCTTTCTTACACCAAAAAATGGTTTTTGAACCTACCTATAGACCTCAGTGGTTCCGTCTACGATAAGCGTATAGAATACACAACCTACACGGTAGAAAGAACGGGTTTGGACTTAATAGCATCAAGAGAGATAAGCGAATTCTGGAGGATCAGCGGTGGTATTAGCTTTCAGAGGGTCAGATACTCGAACATATCTCCAAGCGCATCATCCCTGATACTTCAGGAGGCTGGAGAAAGACAATCTAGAAAGCTGATTTTTGGCGTTTCAAGGGATACAAGGGATAACTATCTCTTTCCCACAAAGGGTTCTCTCACAGAGATAGGATACTCGGTTGCAGTGCCCGTTTTGGGAGGAACAGAGAGGTTTAACAAAATCAACCTCTCCCATCAAACCTTTCTAAAGGATACATTTTTTGATACAGGTTTGATACTTGCCTTTAAGGGAGTCCTTGGTATTGTGGAACCTTACGGCGGAAAGACGGTGCCCCTGGACGAAAGGTTCTTCGTAGGTGGAGACTTCACCATTAGAGGCTACAAGTACGGCTATGCAGGTCCTTTGGACCCTAACACATCAGACCCCGTAGGTGCTAAAAGGCAAATAATCCTCTCTGCAGAAGCCAACTATCCACTTTACAAAAATATACTTTACGGAGCACTATTTTACGACACAGGGCTTGGCTTTGATAAAACCAGCGAGTTAAAACTTCAAAATCTAAAAGGAGGCTATGGAGTAGGATTAAGGTTTGTCACACCCTTTGCCCCCATTAAGCTGGACTGGGCCTTTAAGACCAAAAAGGTACCCGGTGACACCTCTCGCAGTAGAATACACTTTGTCTTGGGATTTTTCTTTTAAGGGTTAACCCCTTAAGGCGGATAAAGCAAGCTCGTCCAGTTCTCCTGCCTTTTGCAAGTTGCCTGTATGCATAAAAGGTATAGTTCCCACAACAGTGCCACCAGGAAAGAGCGCATCCTCCACCTTCTGGATGGAAACCTCAAACACAGAAACAGGGAACTTTACCTCTTCTATTCTTTCAAGAATGAGCTTTGGGTTGCCATAGAGTGCCAAGGCGGTGTTTGCGCTAAAGACCATTATGGCTACCTTTCCCGTTTCCTGCATATTTTTTGCGCTTTTGGCGTTGGAACTGAGGGCAAGCCGAAGGGTTTTATCATCAACGGGATAAACCCACGTTATAAAGGTGGCGTGAAGTTCTCCGTTTTTGTCTGTGGTGGTAAGGACTACGGGGAAAACTCCCACACTTCTCATAAAATCCATTAGTTCCTTGGGTAGCATTTTCAAGTCCTCCTTGAGCTTTATTATAGCATGGGCTTGCAAAGAATAGAGAGTTTTTTTATATTTTAATACTCCCATGAAGAGATTTATGCTAAAGTCTAAAATACACAGAGCAAGGATAACAGGCACAGAACTGCACTACGAAGGTAGCCTATCTTTGGATGTCAGCCTCATGGAAGCTGCCCAGCTACTCCCCTACGAGAAGATAGAAGTCTACAACGTGAATACAGGCAGTAGGTTTTCCACCTATGTAATTCCTGCACCAAGGTATTCGGGCGAGGTAAGACTAAATGGTGCCGCTGCGAGGCTTGGTGCGGTGGGAGATATTATCATAATAGCCTCTTATGGTCTCTTTGACGAGGAAGAGTTGAAGGACTTTAAGCCTGTTCTTGTTTATGTGGATGAACATAACCGACTAAAAGAAGTGAAAAGGGAGATGCTGGAGGAGTTTGTGTGAAGTGGCAAATATCCAAGGTCTTTAGGTTTGAGGCGGGACACAGGGTTTGGAAGCAAAACCTAACTCACGGAAGGGGAGCAGACTTTACTGTTGGAAAGGAGATCCCAGTTAATAAGTGCATAAATTTGCACGGACATAGCTATGTGCTGGAAGTGGTCTTGGGCTCTAATACCCTCTCTGAGCAGGATATGGTCATAGACTTCTACCATGTAAAAAACGCCCTGAAGGAGCTAATAGACACCATTGACCATAGCTTTATCATAGATAAAGCGGACCCCATGTATCCAGAGCTAAAGGAAGTAGCAGAAAAATACGGTGCCCTCAAGCTCTTCCCAGTGGATTTTTGCCCTACTGCAGAAGCCCTTGCCAAGTTCTTTTATGACTTCCTTGAAGACAAATTGAGGGCGGTGGGACTTTTGGGAGAAGTAAAGGTTATAAAGGTGGTGCTTTGGGAAACTGCCACTTCAAAAGCTGAATATTACGGAAATGTGTTATAATTTAATTAGGAGGTGAAGAAGGTTGGTGTTTGTGATAGTAGATGAAAACGAATCCTTTGAGAAGGCTTTTAAAAAATTTAAGAGGCTTGTAGAGAAAGAAGGGATACTTACAGAAGTCAGAAGGCGTCAATTCTACGAAAAACCAAGTGAAAAGAAAAAGAGAAGGGAACGTCAAGCGAGGAAGAGAATATTGAAGGCCATGAAGAAAAGAAACATGCTTTGAAAAGCTACTTATCTATCCATCTTATAAGCTTTTAGTGCTTCCCTCTGCTCCTCTATGATAAACCTCCTTATGGTGTCCTCGTAATCTTTTTTCAAGTTTAAAAATTTTAAACCAAAACACGTTCTATCGATAGAACCCGATATATGCTTTATCTCTGCCAAAATGCTTTTAAAAGCTTCACCTTTCCATTCAAATTCTAAAAGCAAGCTATCGCTTTCCTTTGCTGAAACGAACCTAAGACTTTCCTTTGTATGAAACAAAACCTGTCTGATAGACCTCTATGTCTCTCGTGGTAGCAAGCGGTAGAAACCATGGTAAATGCTCAAATTTGAGCTTCTTTCTAACACTAGCAATGATGGGTATATTATCCGACACACCTTTCAAATACATACTTGCTGTAAAAAACTTTATTTGGCTCTTCCAAAGTGCTTGCACACTTATATAGCAAAGCGATTTCTTCTTCATTAAGCTCCATCTGCTTTCCGATAACCTCAAACTCCTTTCTTGCGGACCTACTGGCGAGATATCTTGATATGGCATAAGGGAGAACTACAAGAATCACCACAGAAGCTACAAAGCCAAAAAGAACAAGAAGTATGTCTATCAAATCGGTTTGGAACATATATTTGGTGGCTTCTTTGAAGGTTTCAAATCTTCCTTGGTAATTCACATTAGAAGTTCTCCCGTAGGTATTTTTCTGCCTCTATGGCGGCTATGCACCCTTCCCCCACCGCCACAGCCACTTGACCGGTGGCTCCGCTTCGGCAATCCCCACATGCAAACACACCCTCCACACTGGTTCTCATTCTTTCATCGGTGATGATATATCCTCTATCGTCCATCTTGACAAAACCCTTAAGGAAGCCAGTGGCGGGCTCCAAACCGATGAAAATAAACACCCCTTCCACTTCCAAGGTGGAAAGCTCCCCCGTTTGGGTATCTTTAAGAAGCAAGCCCTCCACCGCGTCTGTACCCTTTATCTCTTCCACCACCTTGTTGGGCAAGAACTTGATCTTGGGATGGGAAAGCACCTTTTCCTGAAGATGTTTTTGGGCCCTCAACTGATCTCTTCGGTGGATCAGATAAACCACACTACCAAAACGGGTTAAAAACAAGCTTTCCTGGCAGGCGGAATCCCCTCCACCTATTACCGCAATAGGTACTCCATCAAAGAGGGCACCATCGCAGGTAGCACAGTAGGATACTCCTCTGTTCAGAAACTCCTCCTCCCCCTTTACACCCGACTTTCCTGGACTTGCTCCTACAGCAAGAATAACCTTTTTGCTCCTCAGGAGCTCCCCGGTCCTAAGGTGCAAGAGTATTTCTTTACCCACCTTTTCTACCTTTACCACTTCCTTCCCGTGGATTTTCAAACCAAACCTTTCTGCCTGTTCTTTGAACCTGAGGGACAACTCTTTACCGCTTATCCCTTCTGGAAATCCTGGATAGTTCTCCACCAAGTCTGTAATGGCTATCTGTCCCCCGATGGTACCCTTCTCCAGAAGGAGGGTGTTCATCTTTGCCCTTGCACAGTAAAGCCCAGCGGTCAATCCCGCTGGACCACCCCCCACTATAACGCAATCGTGCAGTATATCCTCGGAGATCATATATGGCTAAGGATCATTTGCTTTATGGCCTCTTTAGGTTGAACGCCAATCCTTGTATCAACTACTTCACCGTTTTTGAAAAGCATCAAGGTGGGTATTGCCCTTATGCCATACTGCATTGCTATGTTGGGGTTTTCATCGGTGTTTAGCTTGCCAACCTTCACTTTGCCTGCAAACTCATCCGCCAACTCCTCTATGATGGGTGCTATGATCCTACAGGGACCACACCAGGGAGCCCAAAAATCCACTAGAACTGGCTTGTCTGAGTTAATGACCTCTGCATGCCAGTTGCTTTCTGTTAATGTGATGACGTTTCCTGCCATTTTATTACCTCCTTGCTTAAGATTTCATAGATTTTTAAAGCCCTTTCATCCTTGATATAGTAGCAAACTACAGAACCATCCCTTTTACAACCTACTATACCTTTGTTCCTAAGTATTCCAAGGTGCTGGGATACGTTGGGTTGGGAGATTTTGAGGAGCTCGCTAAGGTTTTTGACACACTGCCTGCCTTCTATCAAGGTTGCCAAAATCCTTAGCCTTATGGGATGAGCCAAAGCCTTCAAAAGCTCTGCCCACTCCTCAAGGATTTCTTCACTCAAATACTCCATCCTTCAATATATATTAACATTGTTATATTTTTTTATCAACAGACTCTGAGAGTGTTCTAAAAATATAAACCCATTGACACACAAGAGTTTTAAAGCTAAAATCTAACTCTGATGTTTGTTAGCCTTCAATTCAAGCTTGAACTGAGAAAAGAAGCCAAAGAAAAACTCATAAAGCTTATGCGTAAACAATCCTCCGCTATCCGCGTGGCATACAATATGCTAAAAGAGTTGGAAAAAGAAGAAACAAAGAACCCACACGCCCAAATATACCAAAGACTAAGACAGCTATTTCCTGACCTGCCGACAAAATACATTGATTCAGCCATATACAAAGCTAGGCGATACCCTACAGATAAACCAGTAGTGTTTGGTGGCAAAAGACTCTTTGAAAAACTTTGTAAAAATCACCTTACGGGGAAAGCAAGGGAGGTACTTAAAAAACAATGGAAAGAATTAAGGCAGGGAACACTTATAAGCATCGGGTCAAAATCAGACAGGGGAAACAGGTTAACAAGATTTGAAGACCTAAACGGACAGCTTTACCTTAGAATTACCATAGGAAACAGAGAGTTTATCTACGCCAAAGTGTTAAGGGAACCAAGCAATAGCAAAGATAAGTGGCTTGCCTTTATGGCTATGCTTTTAGAAAGCTGGCAAACCCAAAGCTACTTTCCTTACACAGTAGAGTTAAAACTAAAAAATGGAGAAGTTTATGGAAGTGTATCCTTTGAACTTCCAACGCCTGAAGTGAGATATACAAAAGAGAAGGGAGTAATAGCAATAGACACTAATGCATCACCCATACACTTAGCCATAGCGGAAGTCTCAAAAACTGGAGAACTACTAAGCTATCAAACTATCAACCTACACCACCTTTTAGGGCTATCCCAAAACAGCAAAGACCACCAAGAGTGAAGATGTCAACTTTTGGCATTAATAGACTGGGCTGATATGCTTAGAGATATGAAGGCGATACAAGTAATAGAAGAAATACTAAGCAAAGCTTTTAAGCGACATAGGTTTCCCGTAAGTCTAAAAGCAGAAGCTGTGCTCCTCTACTTTAAGGGACTTTCTCTAAGAGCAGTAAGGGAGTTCCTACTTCACAAGGGTTATTAGGGAAAGCTCTTCAGGCAATATATACAATTGCTATTAAGGCAAAGGGATGCACCACTGACAAGGGACCTTGGTATGTGAGTGCGGTCAAAGGGCTTGCAATGGAATGGCTACATGAGACTTTTGGGAAGAGGAATGAGGTTTCCTTGGAATGCTAAGTATGAAACCGTCTATAGATGGTTAGCCTCCTTTATTGTCATTTATACGATCATGAACCTGAAAAGTTGACATCCTCGAAAAAGAACTTAGAGAACTTATAGAAAAGGAAAGCAACGAATATAAGAGGAATGCATTAGAAAGCGAACTAAGGAGTGTAGAGAATTCAAAAAGGCTATTAATCAATCTCCTACAAAGCCTTCAGAGTGAGCCAAGCTCCTGTGAGGGAGCCAACGGAAGGAATCCCGAGCAGGGAAGGGTAGCAAAAACTACCCTTCAAAGTGCTTGGCAAGTTCTGAAGGTAGCCCTCCTCTTCCC
>JAJHRQ010000007.1 GCA_020833645.1 Thermocrinis sp. | reverse complement strand
TTTTGGGAAGAGGAATGAGGTTCTACAAGAGGTTTCCTTGGAATGCTAAGTATGAAACCGTCTATAGATGGTTAGCCTCCTTTATTGTCATTTATACGATCATGAACCTAAAAAGTTGACATCCTCTCAATCTCATACAAAGCCTTCAGAGCGAGTCAAGCGGATGTGAGGGAGCCAACGGAAGGAATCCCGAGCAGGGGAGGGTAGCAAAAACTACCCTTCAAAGTGTTTGGCAAGTTCTGAAGGTAGCCCTCCTCTTCCCTATCCTTGGAAAGGTCTTGCCAAGGGACCTTTCTCCTCTGAAGCCCGTGTTGGTGGAAGGGGTGTGGGATAGGGTGAGGAGTAAGTTAGTTCCCTTAGAGGCTGGGGGGACGGTCCCGATGAGGGATTTCTAGAACAGCCTCAGAGGCTGGAGCAGAATCTCAAGTGAGGGTAAATCAGTTTATCTTATACATTTATGCTTGAGCTTATAAAGTCTGCACCCACCCAGTGTGGAGTTTATCTCTTTAAGAAGGGCAACAAGGTCCTTTATGTGGGAAAAGCCAAGAATATAAGGGAGAGGCTGTTGCAACACTACAAGCAAGCCCAAGAGAACAAAAAGGAGTATGCCATAGTTAACAGTTCGGACCGTATAGATTGGATATTGACCCGCAACGAATACGAAGCCCTGGTGTTGGAGGTGGACCTAATACAACTTCATAAACCCAAGTACAATGTCCTGCACAAGCACGGTGGGGGCTATCCTCTCCTTTTGCTAACGGAGGATGAGTTTCCAACTATAAAGGTGGTTAGAGGCTCCGAGCATGGGGGTAAGCTCTTTGGTCCCTTCTTTACCGCCAAGAGGGCCTACAGGGTAAAAAGACTCATCCATAAGCTGTTTAAACTTCGCACCTGCGACCCAATGCCTACTAGAACCAGCCCATGCATGGATTATCACTTGGGGCTATGCAGTGGTCCCTGTGCAGGCCTGATTAGCAAAGAGGATTATTCCTTGGCGGTGAAATCTGCCCAATCTATGCTCTCGGGGGAGGTCTCTGAGGTTCTACCAGAACTATACCAGAGGTTAGAAGAACATATGGAAAGGCTTGAGTTTGAAAAGTGCGCCCTCATCAGAGACCAAATAAGGGCTCTGGAAAAACTCTCCTTGGGTCAGAGTGTAAGCGGACTTCCCTACCAGAGGGCAGACCTCTTTTACAGAATAGGTAGGCTCTTGGGAGTCTTTTTGATAAGGTCTTTCAAGCTGGTGGATAAGGAGGTTTTCCTTTTGGAGACGGAGGAGGAGTTGGAAGAGACCATTATAGGCTTTTACTACTCCAATCCATTGCCGGAGGTTTTGCTCTTGAACTTTGAGCTCTCGGAAGAGGTCAAAAGGTGGCTCTCGGAAAGGGGGAAAGTTGAGATCGTTCAAAAGATAGACCAGAGCTTGGAAGAGCTTGTCAAAGAAAACCTCCACCACTACATGCCACCGGAACTTTGGCAGGAGGAGTTCTTGAAAGTGCTAAAAATTCCTCCACCAAGGATCATAGAGGGCTTTGATGTTTCCCACTTTTATGGAGACTATACGGTGGCATCCTGCGTGGTTTGGGAAGAGGGAACTATGAATAAAAAGAGATACAGAAGGTACCGGATAAAGACGGTAAATCAGATAGACGATTACGCCTCCCTGGAGGAGGTGCTGAGCAGAAGGGCAAGAAGGCTTAAGGAAGGGGAGGAAACCATGCCAGACCTGTGGCTCATTGACGGAGGACTCGGACAGCTAAGCGTAGCCATAAGGGTAAGGGACAGGTTTGGCTTGCCCATCAAGGTGGTCTCCCTCGCCAAGGAGGAGGAAATTCTGCTAACTGAATGGGGGCAGAGGGTAAGACTAAAGGAACATCCTATACTCTATAGGATTTTCGGACAGATTAGGGACGAAGCCCATCGCTTTGCCCTCTCTTACAACAGAAAGCTAAGGCTAAAGGAGGGGCTAAAGGACATCCTTGACCGGATAAAGGGTATAGGAGAGGTCAAAAAGAAGATCATTTACAACAACTTTGAGAACTTGTATGAGCTTTTAAAGGCGGAGGACAGACACCTCAAGAAGCTGGGCATAGACCCATCCATAAAGCAGGAGATAGAGAAGTATTTGACTTAAGGAATATTAGAATGCCCCGCAGGGCTGGGAGCCCTTTGGGGTTGCTTGATCAGGGTGCAATCCAGTTTTCCTGCTGGAGCAATTCCTCCATCTTATCGGAAACGTGCTGGGATATCCTGTAGGCGCAAAACTCAGGACCGCACATAGAACAGAACTTGGCAGTTTTGTAGCCCTCTTGGGGTAGGGTTTCGTCGTGGTATGCCCTTGCGGTTTCTGGGTCTATGGCAAGCTCAAACTGCCTGTTCCAGTCAAAGGCAAAGCGAGCCTTGGACATTTCCAAGTCCCAATCCCTGGCACCGGGGAAGCGTTTGGCTACATCTGCCGCGTGAGCGGCGATCTTGTATGCAATAACTCCTTGCTTTACGTCCTCCACATTGGGAAGTCCCAAGTGCTCCTTGGGTGTCACATAACAAAGCATTGCAGCACCATAATAACCCGCCAACGCAGCACCTATGGCAGATGCAATATGGTCATACCCAGGGGCTACGTCTATTACAAGGGGACCAAGCACATAGAAAGGTGCTTCGTGGCATATCTTCTGCTGGAGCTTGATGTTGAACTCTATCTGGTCCAAGGGCACGTGTCCGGGTCCTTCCACCATAACTTGAACATCATGCTTCCAAGCCCTTTCCGTTAGCTCACCGAGGACCATTAGCTCTGCAAGCTGGGCGTCGTCGCCGGCATCCGCAATAGCTCCGGGCCTGAGGGCATCTCCCAAGGAGAAGGCAACATCATACTTTTTGAATATCTCGCATATCTTATCAAAGTGCTCATAGAGGGGATTTTGCTTTCCGTGTTCTACCATCCACTGGGCTATTATTGCACCACCACGGGACACTATACCCATAACCCTGTGCTGGACCATGGGTAAAAACTCCCTGAGAATGCCAGCATGGATGGTCATGTAAGATACGCCCTGCTGGGCTTGTTCCTCTATAACATCAAGGATAAGGTCCACGGTCATGTTTTTGACCTGTCCCTTTGCCCTCTTAAAGGCTTCGTATATGGGAACAGTTCCCACGGGCACCGTGCTCTCTCTTATGATGGCTTCACGGGTTTCCTTTATGGCGTCCCCAGTGGATAGGTCCATGACCGTGTCCGCACCGTACTTGATGGCTACCCTTAGCTTTTCCAACTCGGTGGGTATGTCAGAAGCCAAGCCCGAGTTTCCTATGTTGGCATTGACCTTTACCCTTGAGTTTATGCCTATACACATGGGCTCAAGGTGAAGATGGTTTATGTTGGCAGGAATGATCATCCTACCCCTTGCTACCTCCTGCCTAACAAACTCTGGGTGCAATCCTTCCCTCTTTGCTACATACCGCATTTCTTCCGTTATAATGCCCTGACGGGCAAGGTGCATCTGGGTCTTGTTTTTAAACTTCTTCCTACCTTCTATCCACTCCGCTCTCAGCATAGGCTACCTCCTAAAAAGTTTGCTATAAGAATTTAAAACCTTAAGCCTGCTAATCTATGATAAAAATTAGCCTGTGTATATACTTCGGGTGCTAATCTACAAAGGGAAAAAGCTGATAGAAATAGCTCTTGGACATGGCTACTTTGACCTGAGCACTTACGATAAATTCCTAAAGGGTGAGTTGCCGGATACTTAGTTCTCATTCAGAAAACACTATCTTTAAAACTCCCTCCTTTTCTATTATATTTTGGGCTTTTTTTGTTATTTTGTAGCCCACTACTACAGGCAAAACTTTTTTGCCCAAGGCCTTTTCCAAAATTTTCGCCCTGTTTATAGCCCTTTGCACATTAAAATCGTCTATTGTGTAAGAAACCTCCACTGCCACCAACACAGGTTCTCCCGTGTTTAACAAGGTTCCCTCAATAATTAAATCTAATCTAAGCGCATCTATCCTCTCCTCCTTGGAGATAGTTCCCTTTTCCATTGCCAAAAATAGGTCTTTGTTGATCTTCTCTTGGTCAATAGCCCTTGCGTCCAAAAGGTATTCCGAAAAGAAGGAAAGTATATTATCCTTTACTTTCATTTCTAACCACATACCTTTGAGAGGCCACACATCTTTATCTAACTTTCTTTCTATTGCATCCACCTTCTTTTTCACTTCCTGCACCCGCTTTTCAAGGGTATCAAACCTTTCTTCCATCCTATGCCTAAAGTTTTCAAACTTCCTTGGAAGTTCTAAAAGCTCTTGGGTTAGGATCATTTTTCTTAGTTCCTCAAGCCATTCAGGATTTTCCATCAAAGCCTGCATAAGGTCTGCAAAGCTAGAAATCTTGTACTCTTTCATCCCTTGGCTCATAATAAATATTAATTAAAACAGAAAGTTCTAAAGAAAAAGTGGAAAATCTTAAAAGTGAATGGGATGCTATATTTAGTGGTGTAGCGTATACACCCACTAAAAATGACTCATGTAGAAAAAAGAAAAACAGAAGTAGATTAGAAAGAGGATTGAGAACACCAGAGGAGAAGTTTATCCTTCCAATCTTGGAGGCACTGATTGAATTGGGAGGAGAGGCACACGCAAAGGATGTTTTAGAGCGTGTCCATACCAAAATAAAAAACATCTTAAATAGCTATGACTACGAAGATCTTTCGTCTAATAATCAAAAGAGATGGGAAAACACAGCGCAATGGGCAAAACACAAAATGGTAGAAGAAGGGCTTCTTGATAGGAATGTTCCAAGAGGAGTTTGGAGGATAACGGAAAAGGGCAGGAAATTCTACCAAGATCATAAAGCTTTGACTTTCCAAGAGATTGTCAGAATTTAACAAAAGCTTGCGTTATATAAACATATTATGGCAACCCCAGTGGTTGAAGTTTTGGGGGACGTTTCTGAGTTTGCCTTTAAGTTGGGCTTTCTGAGGAGTAGGGTGGAGGATTACGAAAGCTTTAAAGATGGCGGGTTTGAAAAGATAAAATCCGAGTTTCTCAGTAATGGGTTAGAGGAGCTTGCCTCCGTGTGGGAACAGCTTAAAGGGCTCGTGCCCTTTGAATTGGGAAACCCTCCTCAGGAGCTTAAAAATCTGGGATTGTTACAGACCGATAAAAATACCTTGTTGTTTTTGTTCTTGCTTGGCTATTACGAGGGTTCTTTATACGGAAAGGACTCTAGAGATGTAAGAGATATAAGGTTTATAAAGTACCACCTGGGAGAGGGTAGTCAGATTGCGGGCATCTATATCAACGCGGACCTGCTGTTTATAGCAGATGGAGTTCTGTATGTGGTGGATTTTAAGCTTGGGGGTGCGGAGGGGGACATAAGGGCTTTGCTGGATAAAGGGGAAGGGGTTATTCCCTACAGGGTTTATGGCTTGCCGGTGAATGTGTCCTTAGGGGAGGTGGGCTTTGAAAGGTTTTTATCAAGCCTTTTGGAAATGGAAGAGGAACTCTTGTCTTTGAAAACTGCAAACCCAGAGCTAAAGGGTTTTCTTCAGGTGATCTCTTACGGAGTGGATTACCTGTGTGAAGAAAAGCCCAAAGATGTGCGGGAGGTTAGTCTTTCCCTATTTTATCCGTTGGCGGAGCCCTTTTCTGCGAGGTTCTATTGGAACAGAGAAGACCTTTCCCCTTACAGGGAAAGGGTAAGACAGCTTTATGAAAAGATCAAGCAAATAGACTGGGAATACTCGCAGGCGGTGGCAGAAAGTAGGGCAAGAAGGGAAAGGCTTTTAGAGGAGGTGCCAAAGGAAATAGAAAGGCTCAAAGAAGAAATGCAAAAAAGGGAAAACACTGAAGAAATTATAGAGCCGGGGAAGATAGCGGAGCGGAGACAAGAAAACATGTGGGAAAAGAGCTGGATGAGTTCTTTTCAAAGACTCAAGACGTAAAAGTCCTTTGCCTTTTACACTCTGCGGGCTCGGGAAAGACCACCCAGACTAGAAACCGCATCCTTATGCAAGAGGGAAAGCACATAGTCCTTTACATGGCAACCCGTAAGGTATTGGTGGATAGAGAGTATAAAAGGCTAAAAGATTTAAGGGATGCCTTGGAAGGAAATGGGAAAGGCATAGATCCACGAGATAATGAATATATAAAAGTTTTTGAATATCTAAAGAACTCCAACAAAAGCATAGGTTTGGTCTATGAAAAGAGACAAGACAGCAAAAGTAAGTACGTGGAAAACATAGGGGACACCTACAGAAATCTAAGTGCTAACAGTGGCATCCTAAAGAGAACAGTAGAGCAGATACTAAATTTGATAGGTAAAAAGGACATCATATGGGCCTTCTGCACACAGCAGGCATTGGTGGAAAGCCAGTATGGAAAGGCTACTTCGGAGCATTTAAAAAAACTTGCTTCCAGACGCATAACAGACCAATATACCTTCCACATAATCTTGGATGAGTTTTTAGGGCACAGCAACGGACTTTATGCCATTGAACAGATGTTTGACTTTTTAGAAAAGGTTAAAGAAAAAGGCGGAAGGGCAAACCTATATCTCTTTGATGCCAACGGCTACTCGCCCGCAATACTAAAAAAGCTGCTTGAAGAGTATGGAGAGTTTAAAGTCGTGCCTAAATCTTTGGTTATTGCAGATTTTAAAGAGGAGGAGGACTTTAAGCATAAGGATATAGAGGTAAGTGTTCGTGCAAAGCATGGCTATCCTTCTCCAAAAATAATAGTAAAAAGGAAATTCCTTTTTGTGGATGAGGTTAAAAAGTTTGAGGAAGTCAAAGAGGAACTGGCAAACAGAATAGCAGGGTACATAAAACACACCTTCAAAGACAAACACAGTCAGACCGCCTTTCTGTTCTTGCAAAGTAAGGAACTTTTAGCTATGTTAAAAACCCGCCTTGAGGATGAAGGTTTTAGCTGTTTGGTAGCTACCGCAGACTCTCGCAAAAGCCAAGATAGAATAAACCAAGGAAACGAGGACATTATCCTTTCCACATCTGCCCTCTCAAGGGGCATAGACCTTTCAAGACCTCACAAACCCATAAACAAGATATACGCCATCATCATGGACTTTGGCATTGAGTCCAACTTGGTGGAGATGATCCAAGCCATCTCAAGGGCAAGGGGGGACGAAGAAACGGAGAAAAACCCAAAGGAACTTCACCTTGTCTATCCCATCCATCCACAGTGGGATTCATTAATTGAAAGAATATTGGAGTATGAACCCAAGGCGGACGAACAGATCCTCAGGCTTATGATAACAAAGCATACGCTAAATCAGAAGCTTCTTTTGGACAAGGTTGTTTTTGGCATAGTGGAGCAGTTTGTAAAAAGTGGCAAAGAAAAGGTGCTTGTTCCACTGCCAACCCAATACGCCACCAGATACATACCCAACGAAGTGGCAAACATAGAAGGCTTTTTGAGCTTTCTGGAAAACATCATTCCCTTTGTGGAAGACAAGGAAAAGAAAGAGAAAGTGGAAAAGCTATACAACACCCTTCTTTCCGCCATCTTTGTAAGTGCAGTGCAGATTGATTTTAAAAAAGAGTTTGAATACTACCATCCATACATTCTTTTTGAAAAACAGTAGGTACGCTACCGCTTTGAAAACGAAAAGAGGGGAAAAATAAAAAAGCTTTTTGAGGAGTTAAAAGAAATATTGGAAGACCATAACCAGGATAAAACGAACGAGCTTAAAATCTTCATAGAGAGTGGTCTTCCTCCCACTTTAGAAAACATGCCCATAATAATTCCTGTTTATGCTTTGGTACTCACCGAACACTTTTTGAGGGAAAAGGAACAGGTTAACTTTAAGATAAAGGGGAGGATAGGTAGGGGTAAGGCAGAAACCCTTATGGGAAATGTGGAACCCACTACCTACTGCTTTGTTGGAACTGAAAAGGAGTATGCCTGCGTGCCTTTGGGAGAGGATTATCCATACAAGGAGGTTTTAAGTGGTAGATTTGCAAAGTTTCCCATTGAATTTATAATGAAGCTTTTGGGGGAGTAGTATGAAAGAAAAAAACTTTGAAATAAGAGGAAGGACAGGATTAGAGTACATTGAAATGTTCGCCAAGGGTTCCTATTTCTCCTCCAGGGATTATATATACAGTGGGCTTTTTTGGAGTGGAGAGGAAGATTATGCCAGAAATTGGTCTATTTTGATCCATCGGCTACTTGACCGAAAGAAAAAAGACCTAGAAGCCCTAAGGGAGGAAATGGCAAACTTTTTGCGAAATCCAAACTATCAACTAAAGGGTGTTGCCCGGTATGAAAAGGACCGTGTGGTCTGGATGCGTGGCTTTAGGGCACTAAAAGGTTCAGAAAGGTTTGAGTTTGATAGATTCCAAAAGGGCAAAAAGTTCAATTTGGTGGTGGGAAGGGTGGCGGGTCAGGAGTTAGACAAAAGAAGCGGGCTTGTCTTTTTAAAACTGGTGGGGGAAGATGGCACACAAGTTAGCAGGGAAAAGATTTGGGAGGGTAGAAAGAAGGTTCTCCGGGCTTGGGAGAGTCTAACGGACAATCCAAAAGTTAAAGAAGAACTCTCAAGGGTAAGGGAATTTATCCAAATTTTGGAAGATTATATGCCACCAAACATAAAGTCAAATCCTCTTTATCTTAAGCTGGTGGGCTATTTGGCACCCTTTGACTTTGAAGGTTTTTCAGACTCTTTGCTCGTGGGCAGGGCAAGGCTCTTTTGGAGAAGAAAAACCGCAGAGGAACTGATTGAGTAGCTAAAGTTCCACAAGGACACTAAGAACACTGAGAACACTGAAGAAACATGGAAGGACCTTTTGTATGCCCTAGGGAAGGGTCTTTATAACACAGAAGACGAAAAAGTTGCGGAGCAAAAGTTTCTGGAGTTTTTAAAAAAATGGGAAAATGAAGAATTTCTTAAAGAACTCAGAAAGGACTGGAAGGAAACCCTAAAAAAGCTTTTAAAAGGAGAGAGGGACGACCTTTTGGCTACCTTTGTTAAAAAAGACCAACAAGAAGGAAGGCTCACCTACGGTACCTTTTTTGCGCCAAGCCGAAAGATAAAGCTCCACATCTTTTATGAAAAGGGCTTAGAAGGAAAGCTCAAAGACTTTGAGAAAGGTTTTAAAAATGCTTTGCGCTTGGCAAAAAATTTCGTAGGCAACGCAGAGATAGAGCTGGCAAAAGAGCCCAGACCAATAGAGGACATCATACCCAACTTAGAGAAACTTAAAAGGCTTGACCTTGATAATCTAAAGCATGAAGACTCTTTGGATCTACTTTTTAGCCTTATTTACTTTGCCTGTAGGATAAAGAACCTGAAGGCTATTGCAGAAAAGGAAAAGAGTTTGGTGGGAGCCCTTTTGCTACTCAATACGGACGTGCGGGAAGCAAATGGTGGTTATGGTTTTTGGGATTACTTTAGCTTTGTTTATGACTTCTTTGGCGTACCAGTGCAAACCTTAAATAAACAGACTATAGAAGTCCTTTCCAACCCAAACCCAAAAAAGGATGAAATAAAACACATAAACTCTGTATTCAAAAACCTCTTCATCAGTCTTTTGAAAGACTACAAGGGTCTTAGCTTTGAGTTTGAGGGCTTTGAGCTTCCACCAAGGTTAAACATCTACCTTATCCTTGAAAAACCTTCCACGGGCTTTTGCTACCAAAGGTCTAACCCTGATGCCAAACCCTACAGGCACTTTTTGTATGAGATTTACTCGCTAAAGGTAGAAGGGAACAAGGCGGAAGTGGAAGTGGAGGACAAAACCATCCTACTTACCGGTGGGCTTGACTCTGAGAGGGACAGGCTAAGAAGGTGGATAGAGGATAAGGTTTATTCTGAAAATGTTAGGTTTTGCTTCATAACCGCCGGCAAGTGGGAGGATTCTTACTTGGAGGAAATCGTTGCCCAATCCCAAGAGAGGGAAAAAATAAAACAAAAGAGCCTTTTTGTGGAGTATTCCGAGTTGCCCACCGCCTATATATCCGAAAGGGCAGAGGAGGACTGTTTTGTGATATACACCACCGAGTTTGAAAGGCTAAAAGAAAGGTTGAAAATAAAAGATGATAGGCTAAGCACCGCCATAGCAATAAAGCCCGCTAGTGTGAAGAAAGAAGATTTCAAACTTGATGGGGAGCATTTTTATCACTCAGCCCTTCAGGTGTTTTCCATAAAGGGTCCCGGTTGGGAAAGGGAGGAGGTCTATTCGGAAAAGAAAAATCTCTTTCTATTTTCGGTGCTCTCTTTGTCCCTCTACGAAAGCGAATCCTTTATAACACCTTACAGCAAGTTGGACCTGTGGCAGAAGAAAAAGACCGTCTATTTGAACATTAGACGGAACAACTGGGAATATAAAATGCCCCTGAACACAGTGCTTTATGAGATGCTATACCTTTTGGGCAAGGTGCCCGACGATGTATAATACTGTAGGCTTGTATGGACATCCAAGGAATCATAGATAGCGTAAGCACAGTTCTAAAAGGAAAGGAAGAGGTAGTTTTACGCTCTTTGGTTTGTTTTCTTTCTGGGGGACATCTACTTTTGGAGGATGTGCCGGGAGTAGGAAAGACTACTTTGGCTTTGTCCCTCTCAAGGGTTTTGGGGCTTTCCTTTGCCCGCATCCAATTTACCAGCGACCTTTTACCTTCGGACATATTGGGAGTGAGCATTTATGACCAGTCCAAAAAAGCCTTTGTTTTTAAGCAGGGACCTATCTTCCATCAGATAATTTTGGCTGACGAGATCAACCGGGCTACTCCAAAGACCCAAAGCGCCCTTTTGGAAGCTATGGCAGAGGGTAAGGTTAGCGTGGATGGAGTCACCTACGAACTGCCAAAGCCCTTTTTTGTGATAGCTACACAAAACCCGGTGGAACAGTACGGCACCTTTCCACTGCCCGAGTCTCAACTGGACCGCTTTAGCATGCGCCTTTCCCTTGGCTACCCAGATAAAGAAACGGAGATAAGCATTCTCCGAGGAGAAAATCCCTTGGAAAGTGTGGCAAGGCTGAGCCCTATGGTAAAGCCTCACGAAATACTGGCAACCATGCAACAGATAAGCAGGTTTTATGTGTCGCCCGAAGTGGCAAGGTTTGTGGTGGAAATTGTGTCAAGGACCCGCAACCACCCAGATGTGCTTCTGGGCGTTTCCACAAGGGGTGCCATCCATTTGGTTAGCTGTGCAAAGGCGTTGGCTTACTGCAGGGGAAGGGACTTTGTGGTTCCAGAGGACATAATAGACCTGGCACCTTATTGCTTGGCACACCGTATGATTGTAAGGGAGGGCACAGACACAGAAGCCTTAATAAAATCCATCTTGGAGGAGGTTCCAGTTCCTTGATAAAGCTTGCGGTTTTGCAGTGGCAAATAGCCTTTGGCAACATCCAAGAGAACAGAAAAAGGGTCCTTGAACTGCTTAGCCCTTTGGAAGATAGCTTGGTAGTCCTGCCGGAGATGTTTCCCTGCGGTTTTGACTACGATAACTTAAAAAACCACGCCAAAGAGAGTCAAAAACTCTTGGAAGAGCTCAGGGAACTTTCTAAGGAAAAAAGGCTGACGCTGATAGGAACATACCCGGAGGAGAGGGATGGAAAACTCTTTAACACCGCCTTTGTGCTCTCCGATGGGCTCTTGGTGGGCAAAAGGGACAAGATAAAGCTCTTTCCACTATACAGAGAGGGGGAACACTTTAGCCTGGGGCAAGAAAACCCAGTTTTTGAAACAAGGCATGGAAAAGTGGGAGTGCTTGTATGCTTTGAGCTGAGGTTCCCAAACTTGGGCTGGGAGCTGAGAAAGAAGGGAGCCCAGATTATTGCGGTGCCATCCCTTTGGGGTGCAAAAAGGAAAGAGCATTTAAGGGTTTTGTCGCAGGCGAGGGCGGTGGAGTTGCAAAGCTACCTTTTGCTTTCCAACGGGTGGGGAAGGACGGGAGAAGAGGAGTATGCGGGCAACTCTGCCATATACGACCCATGGGGCAACGCCCTTGCCTTTTCGGAAGTGGGAGATAGCATCCTTTTGGTTCATGCGGACCTAAAGAAGGTGGAGGCAGTGCGAAGGCTCATACCGGTGGATTGAATTATATTTATAACTTTGGAGGAATAACATGGAACTGACTTTAAACCTTGGCAGTGATGAGATATACGATGTGATCATTATTGGAGCCGGTCCTGCCGGCTCTTCCGCTGCCATATACACCGCGAGGGCAGGGCTATCCACCTTGGTGCTATACAGGGCAGAGGCGGACGGTGCCTTGGGAGTAACCCAGCAGATAGAAAACTACCCTGGCATAAGGGGTCCCATCTCTGGCTATGAGCTTTTAAAACTTATGCGGGAGCATGCAAAAGCCTTTGGTGCCAAGTTTGTAAGGGGCAAAGTTATTGCCACAGACCTGTTGGGAGATATAAAGAAGGTCTATACCATAGACGGAAGGGAGTTCAAGGGCAGGGCGGTTATAGTAGCCTCCGGTGCCATGGAAAGAACCAACAAATACAAAGGAGAGGAGGAATTCTTAGGAAGGGGAGTGTCTTACTGTGGCGTTTGCGATGCGGCATTCTTCAAAGGAAAGCCCGTGGCGGTGGTAGGGGAGGACGATTACGCTTTAGAAGAGACGGAGTTTATTAGTAGGTTTGCCAGCAAGATATACTTAGTGGTTCCCTCCTCCCGCATAAAGGCACCACCAGAGATTATAGAGGAGATAAAGTCCCATCCCAACGTGGAAATCCTCACCCACCACAGGGTTATACAGATCGTAGGTTCCTCCTTTGTGGAGGGCTTGGAGGTCCAAAACATAGAAACTAAAGAGAAAAAGATCCTACCTGTGGATGGTGTGTTTATATTCCTGGGAGGAAACAAGCCCTCGGTGGATTTTCTTATGAACCAAGTGGAGATGACGGACGGACACTGTATAGTGGTAAATGAGGAGATGATGACCTCTGTGCCCGGTGTTTTTGCGGCGGGGGATGTGCTCTGCAACAACATAAAGCAGGCGGTTATTGCGGCGGCGGATGGTGTGAAGGCAGCGTTGGCGGTGGATAAATACCTCAACAAGAAGGCAAAGATCACCTCCCAATGGTAAATGTTTGTCAAAGAGCTTCCGGAGGAGGTAAGGTTCAAAATATCTGCGGGTGAGGTTATAGAGAGTCCTGCGGACTGTGTAAAGGAGCTGATAGAGAACTCCCTTGATGCAAAGGCAAAAAGGGTAGAAATAGAAGTAATCAAGGGTGGAAAGCACTACATTTCCGTCAAAGATGACGGTGTGGGCATACACCCGGAGGACCTCCCTAAGGTGATCCTACCCTTTCACACCAGCAAGATAGAGAGGTTTGAAGACCTGCTTTCGTTGAAAACCTACGGCTTTAGAGGAGAAGCCCTCCATGCCATAGCCCAAGTTAGCAGGATGGTCATAAGCTCCCGTTTTTACCAAGAGGACAGGGGCTACGAAATGAGGGTGGAGGAGGGAAAAGTGGTGCATATGAGGGAAAAGGGTATGGCGGTGGGCACAAGGGTGGAGGTCTTTGACCTTTTTTACAACTTGCCGGTAAGAAGGAACCTTCTGAAGAAGGAAGATACAGAGAGGGCAAGGATTCTGAGGCTTGTAAGAGAGTACGCAATGGCAAGACCGGAGGTATCCTTCAAGCTTACAGCGGAAGGAAGGGAGCTTTTGAACCTACCCTCTACCCAAAACGAAAGGGATCGGTTGGAGGAGATATACAAGACCAAGTTTGAAGAGAGGGAGATTGAAAGGGATGGCTTACACTTGAGGGTCTTTGTTTCCCTCTCCCAAAAGAAAGGAGAGGTAAAGCTTTTTGTAAACTCAAGACCTGTCCAGAACAAAAGCTTAACGGAGTACATAAAAAGGACGGTGGGAAGGCGCATAGCGGTCTGCCTTTTGGAGGTCCCACCCTTTGTGGTGGATGCCAACATCCATCCCAAGAAGCTTGAGGTAAAGCTCCAAAGGGAGGGAAACATCAAAGAGCTTTTCAGAGAACTTTTTAAAGGACATAAAACACACATACCATCCTTGAAACAAGAGGGCCATCCATACAAAGCTGAGCCGGAGCTTTTGGGCATCTTGGAGGATACAATACTTATAGTGAATTGGATGGAGAGCCTTTATTTCATAGACCAGCATCTGCTTGCAGAACGCATAAACTACGAAAAGGGACAAACCTCCGATAAAGCATGCAAAGGTGCCATAAAGGCAGGAGAAAAGCTATCACCCGCCCAAGTTAGGGCTATGCTTAAAGAGTGGGTGGAACTACAAAACCCTCACACCTGCCCTCACGGAAGATCCATATACTACCGCCTGCCTCTTAAAGAGGTCTACCAACAGTTAGGAAGGGAACGCTAATGCTTGCCAAGAGAATAATTCCGTGCTTGGATGTGGATAAAGGGAGGGTGGTAAAGGGTGTAAAGTTTCAGAACCTCAGGGATGCGGGGGACCCGGTGGAGGTGGCAAAGAGCTACGAAGAGCAATCCGCCGATGAGCTTGTCTTTTTGGACATAACCGCCTCTGCAGAAGAAAGAAAGATCATGATAGAGGTGGTGCAAAGGGTGGCGGAAACGATCTTTATACCTTTCACGGTGGGGGGTGGCGTGTCCTCCTTGGAGGACATAAGGAGGCTTTTATCCGCCGGTGCGGACAAGGTTTCCATAAACACCGCAGCGGTAAAAAACCCACAGCTGATTTACGAATCTGCCAAAAGGTTTGGTTCCCAGTGCATAGTGGTAGCCATAGACGCCAAAAGGTCCGAAAGGGGGTGGGAGGTTTATATTCACGGTGGGAGGACGCCCACGGGGCTTGACGCGGTAGAGTGGGCAAAGAGGGTGGAGAGCTTGGGAGCGGGGGAAATCCTGCTCACTTCAATGGACGCAGACGGCACAAAAAAGGGCTACGATATAGAGTTATGCAGGGCTGTAGCTTCTGCGGTAAGCATCCCTGTAATAGCCTCCGGGGGCGCGGGCACAATGGAACACTTTTACGAAGTCTTCACGCAAACAAGCGTGGACGCAGCCCTCGCAGCATCCCTTTTTCACTTCAAAGAGGTAAGCATCCCAGAGCTAAAGGCATATCTTAAAAACAAAGGTGTTCATGTGAGGCTTTGAGATGTTTGAGCCAAAAACTCCATACTTGGCGGTGGATGGTGTGGTCAGACTTTGGGAGGGAGGAAGGTTTAAGGGCATTGTGCTTATAGAGAGAAGGTATGAGCCCTTGGGCTATGCCCTGCCGGGAGGCTTTGTGGAGGTGGGAGAGACAGTGGAAGAAGCAGTCCTGCGGGAGGTCAAAGAGGAGACCGGGCTTGATGCACAGATTGTTAAACTTTTGGGTGTGTATTCGGAACCCAACAGGGACCCACGCTTTCATGTGGTGTCTGTGGTCTTTGTTTTGGATGCCCACGGAGAGCCAAGGGGTGGCAATGACGCAAAAAAGGCTGTAGTTTTTCCCTTAGAGGACCTACCCTTTGATAAAATAGTCTTTGACCACGCAAAAATTTTGAAGGATTTCCTGAGATGCCCATAGAGAGAGAAGTGCCAGAGGAAATAAAGAGAAAAGTATTGGAAAAAGTCTCCAACAAAAGCCTGGCAGAGACCGCCTTTAAGTACATAAAGCTCGTGGAAAAGGAGGACGGTAGCCTTTGGGTAAAGGAAGAGCTACCAGACACCAATAACCACGCCCTCATGTTCATGGTCCTTGCCTGCGTCAATTACACCCAAAGAATACTGAGAGGAGAGGAGATAGAATGACCACCATAATTGCAGTAAAAAGGGATGGTGTGGTAGTTATGGGCGGAGACGGACAGGTCACCCTCGGTTCCTCTGTGCTAAAGCACGGGGCAAAAAAGGTCAGAAAGATCTACAACCGCAGTGTGTTGGTGGGCTTTGCGGGTGCTGCTGCTGATGGTCTTGCTTTAATGGAAAGGCTGGAGGGAAAGCTGGAGGAGTTCAGAGGAAACCTTTTGAGGGCTTCGGTGGAGTTGGCAAAGGAGTGGAGAACAGACAGGGCTTTAAGAAGACTTGACGCCATGCTCTTGTGTGCAAACTTGGAACACCTCTTGGTGATTTCTGGCACGGGGGATGTAATGGAACCAGACGAGCCCATCATGGCAATAGGCTCCGGTGGAGACTACGCAAGGGCTTGCGCCTTGGCTCTTTACAAACACACCAACCTATCTGCAGAGGAGATCGTCAAAGAATCCCTCTCCATCGCAGCAAAGATTTGCATATACACCAACGAAAGCTTTCACTTAGAAAAACTACCGTAAGGTTTGGTATAAGGTATAATGTAGGTAAGGTAGTTTGAGGGTTCCACTTGGGACCCTTGTCAACTTGGCAACTGAATATGGGTTAGTGTGCCCTCTCGGTGGGCTGTTTCAATTTTGAGAGGGTTGAAACTTTGATTTTCAAGCTTTTTTGGGAGGCAGTGTTCTAAGCCTACTGTGTGGGATGGCGACAAAACATACTCATAAAATCTTTTCCAAGTCCATAAAGCTCTGTTCTGAGACCACCGTGTGGGATGGTGATGTGAGGACGACACCTTTAGGCTTATAAGCGATTACACACATTTTCCGAGCCCGCTGCGTGGGATGGTGACAAGTGTCTGTGGTATTGAAGGTAAAACCATATTTCTGGGTTCTAAGCCCACTGTGTGGGATGGAGATTCTTCATCCACTTGTCTGTATTCAATCGTAGAGTGCAGGGTTCTAAGCCCACCGCGTGGGATGGAGAAATGGCATAAAGTAGTAATCTCCAAGCACCACTTCCAAGTTTCTGTTTTAAGCCCACTGTGTGGGATAGTGACGTGCGTTTGCTGAGGCGTGAGATCTGTGCTACTTCGTTCCAAGCCCACTGCGTGGGATGGTGACATTGCTTTAGGGTTGCGATCTGCAATTGCGTATTCGTTCTAAGCCCACCGTGTGGGATAGTGACGACGATTTTTAGCTTTTCCACAAACTCGTCCGGGAGTTCCAAGCCCACCGTGTGGGATAGCAACTGGCACTCCTATTTTTGCTAATGCACCGTGTGGAGCTAAAAGTTTAGAGTTAAAAGAAAAAGGCTTAAATTTTTAACTATGCAGACAGTTCTATCAAAAAAGGTAGAAAAGCTACTTTCTTTAGTGGAGGAGGGAGACTGAGAGGATGTTCTGAGGGCGATAGAGTTTTTGGAAGAAAGACACGCTGGGCAAAGGAGGGCGTCGGGAGAGCCTTATACGGTGCATCCCATAGAAACTGCCATAATAATCGCAAGCATGGGACTAAAAAAGGAAGCTATCATCTCCGCATTGCTCCACGATGTTTTGGAGGATACAAATACCACCTACCAAGAGTTAAAGGAACGCTTTGGTGAGACGGTGGCAAACATAGTGGAGGGTGTTACCAAGATAAGCAAATACAAAATAAAGGATGTTAGTTCGGAAAAGGCGGAGAACTACAGAAAGCTATTCTTGGCTACTGCCAAGGATATAAGGGTTCTGTTTGGTAAAGCTGGCGGATAGGCTTCATAATATGCGCACCCTTGAGCATCTTCCAAAAGAAAAGAGAATAAGGATAGCCAAGGAGACCTTAGAGAGATATACGTTCCGTTGGCAAACAGGCTGGGAGTTTGGCAAATAAAGACGGAGCTTGAGGACCTTTGCTTTATGCATCTTTACCCAAAGGAGTATGAGAGGGTAAAGGAGTTTGTTAGAGAGAGACGTGCCAAGCTGGAGGAATACCTCAAAAGGCACTTCATACCCAAGCTAAAGGAAGCCCTAAAGAGGGCTAACATTCAGGCGGAGATCACCTACAGACCCAAGCATCTCTTTGGCATATGGCAGAAAACCATAAGAAAGGGTATAAGCTTGGAGGATGTGCACGATATTCTGGGAGTTACGGTCATAGTCAATACGGTGGAGGAGTGCTATTTGGTGCTTGGGATCATTCAAAACACTTTTACGCCAGTGCCGGGAAAGTTTGATGATTACATATCTCTACCAAAGCCAAACCTCTATCAGTCTTTGCATACTGCGGTGATCGGTCCCAAGGGAAGGGTGGTGGAGGTTCAAATAAGAACTTGGGAGATGCACGAGAGGGCAGAAAAGGGCATTGCGGCGCATTGGGCTTACAAGGAATCTGTTAATCTAAAGGACAACAGCATTTACGGTTGGCTAAAGGAACTGGTGGAGAGCCTAAAGGGTAGCAAAGACGCCCAAGAGGTCCTTGAGAACATAAAGCTTGAGCTTTTCTCGGAGGAGGTCTTTGTCTTTACTCCAAAGGGAGACCTTTTGGTCCTTCCAAAGGGTGCCACACCGGTGGATTTTGCCTATCACATTCACACAGACATAGGCAATCACTGTGCGGGTGCCAAGGTAAACGGCAGGATCGTCCCATTGGATTACAGGCTTCAAAACGGAGACCAGGTGGAGATCATAACAAACCCTAACAAAAAGCCAAACCCAGAGTGGCTAAAGTTCGTGGTTACCTCAAAGGCAAAGAGTAAGATAAAGGCTTACCTCAAGGAGTTAGAAAGGGAAAGGCAAATTCAGGAGGGTAGAGCTTTTAGAGAACTTAGCAAAAAAGCTGAACATAGACAGGCAGGAGCCTTTGGAAAAGATAAAAAAGCAGGAGGGTATTGAAAAGGACGAGGATGTTTATCTTTTGGTGGGAAGCAAAAGGCTAACGAAGGAAAGGATCTATCAGCTTTTTGGTGTAAAAAAACCGGAGGTCAAAGAAAAGGACCAGAGCCCTCAGGTGCGGGTGCGGATGGAGGACATAGAAAACGTCGCCTATCAGTTGGCAAAGTGTTGCAACCCACTGCCGGGAGATGAGGTTTTGGGCGTGGTTGCCAAGGGTAAGGGATTGATCATTCACCTGAAGGGCTGTCCCAACTTGGAGCATTTTCTAAAACACTTTCCCGAAAGGGTGGTCCATGTGGATTGGGAGAATGCACAGGGTAAATATCCTGCCATCGTGCGCGTATGGGCAAAGGACCGGGTGGGTATTTTGGGTGAGGTTGCCAGCACCTTTGCCAAACACAGCGCCAACATACTCCAAGCCATCACCAAAAGCCTAAAGACCGGAGAGGCGGTGATGGAATTTACGTTAGAGCTCAGCAACGCAGAACACTTAAAGAGGGTTCTCCAAGCCCTGAGGGAGTTGGAAGGGGTGGAAAAGGTAAGCAGGGTGGTTAGGGCTTGAACTCTTGCAAAATTCTGTCTGCACTGACAATACCCACAAAGGTCTTTTGAACCTTTCCGTCCTTTACCACCACAGTGGTGGGCGTAGCCATCACACCCAAGCTCTTGGCAATCTTTTGTCCCTCCTCCGAGAAAACATCAATTTTTTTGACCTCCAACTCTTGGCTCAGCTTTTCCACCTGAGGCTCCATAGCCTTGCAGGCACCACATCTTTGGGAGTAAAAGTAAAGAACTCCGTCCTTTATTAGATTTACCTCTGTTCCTTTCATAGCCTTAGCCTTGTTCAAAACATAGAGCTTTAGCCCGAGCCTTAGCAAAACTATAAAGGCAACCGCAAAGAAGAGGATCTTTAAAAACTCTTCCATGGCTATTTAACCATTTTAACAGCCTTCTTTAGCATATGGACCTCTTCCTTGGAGAGCTCCCTCCACTTACCCGGGCTCAGCTTTCCCAGTTTTATGGGACCTATGGCGGTGCGTTTGAGCCTTAAAACCTTGTGTCCAAAGTGGGCGGTAAACCTCTTAACTATATGCTTTCTACCCTCTGTAAAGACAATTTCCAAAAGGCTGTTTTCTCCTTCATACCTTATAAGCCTAACGCTCACAGGCTTGGCAAACCCATCCTCCAAGACCGCCCCCTTTTTCATCTCCTCCAAAGTTTTTTGGCTAACCTTGCCCTTTACCAAAACCTGATAGGTCTTTGGCAGTTTATACCTGGGATGCATTATACGGTTTGCCAGCTCTCCGTCGTTTGTTAGGATCAAAAGCCCCTCCGCGTTGTAATCAAGCCTTCCAGCAGGATAGACCCTTACAGGTACGTCCTTGAGTAGCTCCTCTATGGTTCTCTTCCCATCCTTGGACTTTCCGAGGGCGGTAAGATAACAGCAGGGTTTGTAGAGGGCAATGTATATGAACCTTTGTGGTTTTACAACCTTTCCGTCCACCTCTACCGTGTCCTTTTCTAGGTCAATCTTCCAGCCAAGCTCCTTTACCACAAGTCCATTGACCTTTACTCTACCTTCAAGGATCAGTTGGTCTGCCTTTCGCCTTGAAGCAACACCGCACATAGAGAGGTATTTGTTCAGCCTTACCAGTACCTTTCCTCCTTCCACGGGTCCCCTCTCATGTGGTAGCCCCTCTGTTCCCAAAAGCCCGGAACATCCTCCTTTAATATCTCAAGCCCCCACACATACTTGGCACTCTTCCAAGCGTAGAGCTTGGGAACCACAAGCCTTAGAGGGTAGCCATGCCTTTTGGGAATTACTTGCCCCATCATCTTGTAAGCTAAGATGGTGTCCTCTTCATAGAGATATTCCAAGGGTAGGTTGGTGGTGTAGCCCTCTAAACAATGCACCAACACAAAGCGCGCACTGTCCTTTGGCTTTACCCTTTTTAGGATTTCAAGGGTCTGAACGCCTTCCCATAGGATTTCCTTAACACTCCACCGTGTAACGCAGTGAAAGTCCGCCACCAGCTCCACTGAGGGCAGAGAAAGAAGCTCCTCGTAGGTTAACTCCAAAGGCTCTTCCACCTCACCCCAAACCTTGAACCTATACGAACTCATATCCCAGTCGGGAATATCATCCACTATGTCGTAGACTATGGGTGCGGAGATCCACCTCTGCCCAGGCGGTAGCCGGTCTTCCCTAAGGTTTATATCGCTAACGATTCTTTTCTTCATGGAAGGATAAATTTTAAAAGATGGAAACCTGTCCCAAGTGCGGAAGGCTTTTAGAGGTTATTGAGTGCTGTGGTGGTGGCATTTTCTTGTGCCCCGAGTGTAATGAATACTTCTACCCGGGAGAACTCATAGACCCTCAAAGTCATTCTGAGGAGGTCTCAAAAGAAGCTCCCGGGCTACCTTCAGAGGTTCCTCCCCCTCCACCACCACACGATAAACCGCCCAAGAGATAGGTGCGTATAAGTTGAGCTTCTCTGAAAGCTCCTTTACCGCCTTTACCGTCTCTTTGCCCTCCACCACCTGCCCTATTTTTTCCTGTGCCTGTTCAAGGCTGAGCCCTTGCCCCAGCAAAAAGCCAAAGGTTCTGTTTCTTGACTTGGAGGAGGTGGAAGTCAAAACCAAGTCTCCCAAGCCAGAAAGTCCGTAAAAAGTTTGCACTTTTCCACCCAAAGCGGTGCCCAACCTAACCATCTCCACAAGCCCCCGGGTGATAAGACCAGCCCTTGCGTTGTCTCCAAAGCCAAGCCCGTCGGAGATACCGCAGGCTATGGCGATCACATTCTTTAACGCTCCCCCAAGCTCCACACCCACTATGTCCTCCGAGAGATAAACCCTAAAGGGCTCCGAGGAAAAGAGTTGCCTCACTTCCCTCAAAAGTGCCACATCCTCCCCCGCCAACACCACCGCACAGGGAAGTCCCTTTGCAGTTTCCTCCGCAAAGGAGGGACCAGAGAGGGCAAGAACTTTACAGTCTGGGAAAAGCTCCTTTAAAACCTCAGAGACCCTTTTGTTGGTGCCCACCTCCAAACCTTTTGACGCAGATATAAAGATTTTTCCCTTTATGCTTTTCCCTTCAAGCACCTTTCTTATGACCTGCACAGGCAAGGCTATAAGTATGTACTGGGAAAAGTCTAAGGCTTCCTCCAAGTGGGTGGTAGCCAAGGGCTTCTTTTCAAAGCCTATACCCCAATAAGGGTCCCTTCCTTCTTTGAGGGCTTCCACCACGGAAGGATTTTTGTCAAAGAGCATAACCTCATTGCCCTTCCGAGATAGAACGAGCCCCAGGGCGGTGCCCCACCTTCCCGCTCCCAAGATGGCAACCTTACTCATGGGCAAAATCCAAAAGATGTAGTCTCTTTGGTCTCGTAAGGTCTATTTGATAGACCACCTTCCCCTTCAGCCTTTGCAAGCCTAAGAGTTTTCTGTTTAGGTCTTTGTCCCAAGATATAAAGCTAAAGCCTGAGGAAGTTTTAAGCTCAAGCCTGTTTTCGTCGTAGTTTTTTGGCATCATCTCGCACTCGCACATAAAGGTGGGCGGAGGGAATCCTTCCCCAAAGGGTTCCAAGCTGTGTAGCTTTTTTATAAGCTCGGGAGTGATCCTTTCCAAAGAGAGAGGCGCATCTATCTCAAGGATCGTGGAAGAGGGCTCCATATCCTTTAGGCTTTCTTCCACCAAATCCATAAACAGCCCTAACTTTTCCTTTTCCATGCTCAAGCCCATGGCGTAAGAGTGCCCTCCCCACTTCAGGTAAAGGTGGGAAAACTGACTTAGCAGTGAATACACATCTATGCCGTTGGCACTTCTTACGGAACCTATTGCCTGATCACCCACCGCAAAGACCGCAGTGGGCTTTTGAAACTCCGCAGAGAGCCTACCCGCCACCAACCCCGCCACACCAGCCGCCCAACTATCAAGAACGATCACTAAAAACTTCCTGTCCTTCTGAGAGAGGGCTTGCTTTAGGGCAACCTCATATGCTTTTTCACTTATAAGCCTTCTCCTTTGGTTTATCTCCTCTATCTTGTTGGCAAGGGACCTTGCCCTTTCTGGATCCTCCGTCAGGAACAGCTTTAGGGCTACGGAGGGTCTTGAAACCCTGCCGGGCGCGTTTAACCTTGGCACTATAGAAAAGGTTATATCCCTTGAGGTTATAGTTCCGTTGAGTCCCACCCTTTCCATGAGGGCTTTTATTCCGTAAGCCTTTATCTGACCCTTCTGCACGTACTCCAAACACTTTATGCCGTAGGAGACTATTATCCGGTTTGTTAAGTTCAGTGGCATAAAGTCTGCCAAGGTGCCTATGGCGGGCAAGTAAAGGTCCAGCCTTGGATCGTAATCTATGTTTAGCTCTCTGGTAAGAAGGGCTATAAGGTAAAAGACCAAGCCAACGGAGGATAGCTCCTTAAGTTCCTTGGGTAAATCCTGAGAGAGTTTTGGATTCAGTAGTATGGCGGGAGGGAGCTCCTCTCCCACGTTGTGATGGTCTATTACCACTGCATCCCTTTTGAACTCTCTGAGTTCCTCTACTGCGGTGGTGCCGTTGTCTATGGTTATCAAAAGGTCTGCGTAGTGGGAGAGTTTATCAACGAGCCTTTTGTTTAGACCGTAGCCCGACTGCCTGCTGGGAAGTAGTGGAACCACCGTTATGGGAAAGTTCTTCAAAAATCTGTAGAGCAGTGCGGTGCCAGTGATCCCATCCACGTCGTAATCTCCAAAGAGCACAATCCTTTCCCTTCTATTTATCGCTTTCTTTATTCTTTCCACCGCCAGGTCTATGTTTGGTATGTGATGAGGTGGAAGGAGTCTCTTGAGCCGAAGGTCCAGGATGGACTGATCCTGCCCTCTGTTGGCAAGGATCTGGGCAACAACCTCCCCCAGTTCAGAGACCACATCCTCCTCTGGCTTTATTATCTCACTTAAAAGAACCCACTCTTTACCCGACAACCCTTTCATTCAAAAATTCCTCCGCCCATTTGCCAATGCTTCCCGCTCCCATAAAGACCAGCACACAGTCCCTTAAGTTCTCCTCCAGATAGGAAAACACCTCCTCCTTGGTGGGCAAATAAACAGCCCCGCTTTTCTGAGCCAAGTCCTCCGCCCTTACGCCCCAAAGGTTCTCCTCTCCGGCGGAGTATATGTCCGTTAGGATGCAAAGGTCTGCGGATTTTAAAACCTCCACAAACTCATCAAAGAGATAGTAGGTCCTTGAGTATCTGTGTGGTTGAAAGACAAGGACTATTTCCTTTTGAGGATAAAGCTCCCTCAGGCTATTCAGCACAGCCTTTATCTCCGTAGGATGGTGTCCGTAATCGTCATAGACCAAACAACCCTTTATTTCACCCTTCAGCTCCAACCTTCTCTCCGCATTTTTAAAGCCCTCCAGTGCCTCAAAAATCACCTTCGGTGGAATATCCATCTCCAAGCATACGCTTATGCAAGCTAAGGCATTATAAACATTATGCCTGCCCGGAACTCCGAGCATTACCCTGCCCGAAGGTTTATCCTTGTGTAGCACCTCAAAGGTATAATGTCCGTTTTTCAAGGTCAGCCCAACAGCCTTAACCTGTGCAGGTCCCTCAACGCCGTAGGTAATTACCCTCCTTGAGATCTTCGGCAGGATCTCTCTGCTATTTTGGTCATCCAAGTTTATAACGGAAAAGCCATAGAAGGGCACGCTGTTGGCAAACTCCAAAAAGGCATTTTTTATATCCTCCAAGTCCTTGTAAAAGCCCAAATGCTCCTTGTCTATGTTGGTGATCACCGCAACCGTTGGATGCAGTTTTAAAAAGGAACCGTCGCTTTCATCCGCCTCAGAGACAATAAGGTTATCCTTTCCGAGCTTTGCGTTGCTACCAAACCTTTTTAGAATACCACCCACTATAACCGTTGGGTCGTAGCCTGCCTCGTGCATTACATGGGCTATCATTGACGTGGTTGTGGTTTTTCCATGAGATCCACAGACCGCTATACCCTCCCTCAGGCGAAAGAGCTCCGCCAACATCTCCCCACGGGGGATCACAGGAATGCCCCTCTCCTTTGCCCCTTTAATCTCGGGGTTGTCCATAGAAACCGCCGAAGAATAAACCACCACCTGCGCATCCCCCAAGTTTTCCTCCCTATGTCCTATAAACACCTTTGCCCCCATACTCCTCAAAAGTTCCGTGTTTTTGTTCTCCCTTAGGTCCGAGCCAGAGACCCTGTAGCCCATCTGCAAAAGCACCTGCGCGATACCGCTCATACCTATCCCACCAATACCCACAAAGTGAAAGTTTTTTATCTTTTCCCTGAACATAGCAAATGTATTTTAAATCTAAGTTTTACTTACCGCGTAAAAGTTATACTTCCTTCCTGCCAAATCCTTCGTTAAAGTTTAAACCAAGCTTTTGCACTGTGTTATTATGTTTATTTGACCATGCTTATAGCTAAGCATCTTCCCTCCGCAAAGGATGCCCGCATATATATGTCCGTTGAAAGAACCTACTTAGGTTATATAAAGCTTTCCCTTTACACACTGTCTTTAGCGGTTTTCCTGAGAAAATTGGAGATTCTCGCAGATATAACACAAAAGATACACGTATCCGTATTTTTGGGAACTGTGGCTATAGTTTTGTCCATAGCGGGTACTTTCCTTATAATCGCAGGTATTCTTACTTTTTATTTTGATATAAGATACATAGAAGGAGGTATAGAAGTGTCTCCAAAGGAAGTCACTGACCCAAGGATCTATATGGCTGCGGAAAGAACATTCCTTGCATGGGTAAGAACCTATGTAGCCCTAATAGTCTTTGGCTTTGTTATAGAGAAGTTTGAATTTTTCTTAGAACAGTTAGAGAAGGTTTTCAACATGTCCCTAAAGGGTGATCACAGAGCCCTTGCCAGCGTGGGAGTTTTCATAATATTTATAGGACTATTCACGCTTATACTTGGCGCCATAAACTTTTATAGAACCATAAAGCAGGTAGACGTGGGTTATTATAGGACAAACACGTGGCTTTATAAAATTTACGGTGCTGTTATATTCTTTGCATGTTTGGTGCTAACTCTTTATGTTCTTAAGATCATTTAATAAAAAGGAAGTTCTTCATCTCTGAAGCCCGTTGATATATTTCACCCAAGGCGTTTAAAAAAGATATAATTAATATCATCCCTTTTTGAAAGGAGGACCACATGGCAAAGGGAACGGTAGCCTATAAAATTCTTGAAAGCCATTTGGTAAGCGGTAAGCTCATACCCGGCGAGGAGATTGCCATTAAGATAGACCAGACCCTCACCCAGGATGCCACCGGAACTATGGCATACCTGCAGTTTGAGGCGATGGGTGTGGATAGGGTAAAGACGGAGCTCTCGGTAAGCTACATAGACCACAACATGCTACAGACCGACTATAAGAACGCCGATGACCATAAATACCTTATAAGCGTGGCAAAAAGATACGGTATTTGGCTATCCAAGCCCGGCAACGGTATATGCCACCAGGTACACTTGGAGAGGTTTGCCAAGCCCGGAAAGACACTGCTTGGCTCCGATTCTCACACTCCCACCGCCGGTGGCATGGGCATGATCGCCATAGGTGCCGGTGGTCTTGAGGTGGCAAGCGCGATGGCGGGCGAACCTTTCTATATGAGGATGCCCAAGATCGTAGGCGTCCATCTGAAGGGCAAGCTACCCGATTGGGTAACTGCCAAGGACATTATCCTTGAGCTTCTGCGTAGGCTTACGGTAAAGGGTGGTGTGGGCAAAATTTTTGAATACTTTGGAGAGGGTATAAAGGAGCTCTCCGTTCCGGAAAGAGCTACCATCACCAACATGGGCGCAGAACTTGGTGCTACCACTTCAATCTTTCCCTCCGACGAGATCACAAGGGCATACCTGAGAGCCCAAGGAAGGGAGGAGGATTGGGTAGAAATCCTTCCGGACCCCGATGCAGAGTACGACGAGATTATAGAGATAGACCTATCCCAGCTTGAGCCGCTTATTGCTTGCCCTCACTCTCCGGACAATGTGGTGCCCGTCAGGGAGGTGGAAGGTATAAAGGTAGATCAGGTGGTCATAGGCTCTTGCACAAACTCTTCCTTTGTGGACCTAACACGTGCTGCCAAGCTTTTGGAAGGTAGAAAGGTTCATCCTGATGTGATCTTTGCGGTAGCCCCAGGTTCCAAACAAGCCCTTGAGTTGATCACCCAAAATGGTGCCCTTTTGACCTTTCTAAAGGCTGGTGCAAGGATATTGGAAAGTGCCTGCGGTCCCTGTATAGGCATGGGTTTTGCACCTCCCTCCGGTGGTGTTTCCGTAAGGAGTTTTAACAGGAACTTTGAGGGTAGGTCTGGCACACCCGACGCAAAGGTGTACCTTGCATCCCCCGAGGTCTGCGTAGCCTGCGCCATCGCAGGGGAGATCATAGACCCGAGGAAGTTGGGTATTCCGTGGGTGAAGGTGGAAATGCCGGAAAGGTTCCCTTACGGCGACGAAGCCTTCATAGAGCCACTACCGGAGGAAGAAGCAAAAAAGGTGGAAATATACAGAGGACCCAACATAAAACCACTGCCAGAGTTTGATGAACTACCAGAAAGCATAGAAGGGGAGGTTTCCCTCATAGTGGGAGACAACATCACCACCGACCACATAATGCCCGCCGGTGCCAAAATCCTACCCCTTCGTTCCAACATCTACGCCATAAGCGAGTATGTATATCACTACGTGGACCCAGACTTTGTAAAGAGGGCAAAGGAAATCAGGGACCAAAAGGGCAAGGCAAACATCATAGTGGGCGGAGAGAACTACGGACAGGGTTCCTCCCGAGAGCATGCTGCGTTGGCTCCGAGGTTCCTGGGAGTTAGGGCTGTTATAGCAAAGTCCTTTGCCCGTATTCATCATGCCAACTTGGTCAACTTTGGTATAGTGCCCCTTGAGTTCAAAAACAAAGAGGACTACCACAAGTTCTCCCTGGGCGATGAGCTTTTGATCCCGGATCTTAAAAATAGGCTACAGGAAGGTAAAGAAATCGTGGTTATAAACAAAACCACCGGAGAGGAGATCGTTTGCACATACAATCTTACTCCAAAGCAGGTTTCTGTGCTCCTCAAAGGTGGTCTTTTGAACTGGATCAAAAGCAAGCAGGGGGTAAAGGTATGAAGCTAAGAAAGGTAGTTTCTGTGGTAGGTGCGGGAAATGTGGGGGAGCATACCGCCGCCCTCCTTGCCTTAAGGGGGCTGGTGGATGTGCGTATGTTTGACTTGCCCAAAAAGGACGGAGACAGGATAATAGAACCCGTTAAAGGAAAAGCCCTTGACATTCAGCAGATGCTCTCCGCCCTCAACATTGACGGCAAAGTGGAAGGATACACTGTAAGCGCAGATGGAGAAGGCTACGAAGCCTTAGAGGGCTCCGACATAGTGGTTATAACCGCAGGCTTTCCAAGAAGACCAGGTATGTCAAGGGAGGACCTTTTAGAGAAAAACCTATCCATCCTCTCGGTCATAGCCAGTAAAATAAAGGAATACGCTAAGGATGCCATAGTGATAGTGGTAACCAATCCAGTGGACCTGATGACCTACGCAGTTTATAAACTGCTGGGCTTTGAACCCAAGAGGGTTATAGGGATGGCGGGCGTTTTGGATTCAGCCCGCTTTAAAACCTTCATCTCAAAGGAGATAGACGTTTCCCCTCAAGATATTCACGCCTATGTGATAGGAGGCCACGGTGACGAGATGGTTCCCTTGATCTCCATATCCAACGTAGGTGGCATACCCCTAAAGGACCTGCTAACCAAAGAAAAGCTTCAGGAACTTATAAAAAGAACTCAGTTCGGTGGTGGTGAGATAGTGGACCTAATGGGCACCTCCGCCTATCATGCCCCCGCTGCGTCCATAGTGGAGATGGTGGAAGCCATAGTAACAAACAACAAACGCATACTGCCCTGCTCTGTCTATCTTGACGGAGAAGTGGGAGAATATTACGGAGTAAAGGGTGCCTGCGTAGGCGTGCCGGTTAAACTTGGCAACTGTGGAGTAGAAGAGGTCATCAAAATCCCCATGCTACCGGAAGAGCGCGAAATGTGGGAAAGGTCCGTTCAGTCGGTGTTAAAGAACTTAAAGGTGGTGGATGAGCTCCTGAAGGTTATGGTTTAAAATCTATATCAATGGTGTTTTTACCTTGGAAGTATCTGGTCCCACCTGCCCTTTTGCTTTTAGGGGCGGGACTATTCATCCTTTACAAGGATTGGGAAAAAAAGAGGAACTTTGAGGCTTCTTATCTTGAGTGGGAAATAAGGAGGTTGGTGCAATCGGGGGAGGAGGAAAAGGCTAAAAAGCTAATAGAGGAAGGGCTAAAAAAGGGGGGTGCCTTTAAGCCCCTCATTCTATCTTATGCCTTGGATGGGAAGGAAGACAGTAAAAAACTTTTGGAGATAATCTCATCCCTGAAGGATGATCAAATAAAGTCCTTATACACCGAGAGGTTAGCCTTTGCATACTATAAGGAAGGGCAAAAAGAAAAAGCCCTCGGCGTTCTCAACTCTATAGGAAAAGACAGCTTTAACTATTACTCTGCCCAACTGCTTAAGGCACAGGTGCTCTTAGACAGCAACAGGAAAGAGGAGGCAAAGAAGGTCTTAGAGTCCATCCTCAAAGAGGCAAAGGGAACTTATTGGTCTAACTTAGCCCAAGCCCTTTTAATGGAGATGTAGTTATGAAGCTCCTGATTGAAATAGGGACAGAAGAACTGCCCGCGGGGGTTATAAACCTAGCCCTAGAGAGCCTCAAAGAGGGTATTGAGAAACTCTTGGGAGTAAAAGTTATAAAAACCTACGGCACACCCCGGCGTTTAGCCATTCTGACGGAAGACTTTGAGAACACACCTACAGAAAAAGAGGAGGTCATAGTCGGTCCTCCCGTTAGCGTAGCTTACGAGGATGGGAAACCCACAAAGGCACTTCTGGGATTTTTGCAAAAGGTCTCTGCCACTCAAGAGGAAGTGATAGAGGTTCAAAAGGGAGAAGGAAGGTATGTGGCGGTTCGTAGGGTTCAAAGGGAAAAGACGCCCTTGGAGAAATTAAAAGAGGAGTTTGAAGGGCTCTTAAGATCTATCCCTTTTCCCAAAAGGATGCGTTGGAATTCGGAGGGCTTGACCTTTTCAAGACCTATCCGGTGGTTGTGTGCCCTCTACGGAGAGGAGGTTGTCCCACTTCAATTTGGTAAGGTGAAGGCAGACAGGATCACATACGGCCATAGATTTTTGCACGGTGGTCCCTTAGTTCTCAAAAACGCCGAGGAGTATGAAGAAAAGCTAAAAAGTGCCTACGTGATCCCAGACTTCAAAGAGAGACTGGGCATGGTCTTAGAAATGTTAAGAGAAGAAGCTTACGCCTTGGGTTGCACACCCCGGTATCCAGAGGGTCTTCCGGAGGAGGTGGCAAACCTCCTTGAGTTTCCCTTCTCTGTGATAGGAAGCTTTGAGGAAAAGTATTTAGAACTACCTGAGAAGGTTTTAATCACAGTCCTTGCCCACCATCAGAGGTTTTTCTGCCTTGCCAACCAAGAGGGTAAGCTGGTGCCTTACTTTGTGGCCTTCAGCGGTAATACTCCAAACGATTTGATAAAAACTGGCTACGAGAGGGTTGTAAGGGCAAGGCTTGAGGATGCCCTTTTCTTCTACAGGGAGGACCTAAAGACCCCCTTGGAAAATCTGGTGGATGGACTAAAAGGTGTGATCTTTCATCCAAAGGCAGGCAGTATGTGGGAGAAGACCCAAAGGCTTATGGAACTCTCAGAGAAAATCGCACGATCCCTTGGCTTTGGAGAGGAGGTTGTAAAAAAAGTAAAAAGGGCTGCATTCCTTTCAAAGGCGGACCTACTTACCAACATGGTAAAGGAGCTGGATGAACTTCAGGGCTACATGGGTATGGTTTATGCAAGGGCTTTTGGAGAAGAGGAGGAGGTAGCTAAAGCCATCTACGAGCATTATCTCCCCAAAAGTGCCACAGACCCCTTGCCCGAGGGTGTGGTTTCTCAAATTCTCTCCTTGGCGGACAAGCTGGATAACATAGCAACCCTTTTGAGCGTGGGCGAGATGCCCTCCGGCAGTTCAGACCCATACGGACTAAGGCGTAGTGCCTACGGCATTTTTGCAATTCTTGATAAGGGAGGTTATAACCTGAACCTGAGGGAGGTGCTGGGCTCTATCCCACAGGGCTTTGAGGAGTTCATGAAAAACAGGCTGGAAGCCTACTTAGAGCCCTATGGCTACGATGTTGTAAGGGCGGTTTTGGAGGTAAAGGATCCACTGAAACCATTGGAGGCAATAAGGCTCGTACAGATGCTTGCCAATTTGAAAGAAACGGAAAAATTTAAAGATGTAGTAGAAGCCTACAGGAGGGTCGTTAAAATTCTTCCCAAGGGGTGGGAAGATGACCGTGTTGAGGAGGACCTTATGAAAGAGAAAGAGGAGAGGGAGCTTTGGGAAAAGGTAAAGGGCTTGGAGGGTGAGAGGCTTGAGCCCTTGGACCTTTGGGACCTCAAGGAACCCATAGACCGCTTCTTTGATAAGGTCCTTGTGATGGATAAAGACCAAGAACTTAGAAGAAATAGATTAGCCCTTCTGTTTAGAATAAAAAAACTTTTTAACCGCTTTGGAGATTTTGAAAAAATAGTTTTGGAGGAGGTATAGGCATGGAGCAGAAATTTTTGGTTTGGTTGGATGAGGTGGGCATAGAGGATGTGCCCTTGGTGGGCGGAAAGAACGCATCCCTCGGGGAGATGCTCAGAAACCTCTCAAAGCTTGGTATTAACATACCCTACGGTTTTGTGGTAACATCCAACGCCTATTATGAGTTCCTGAGGTATAACAAGTTAGAAGAAAAGATAAGGAAGATTTTGGAGGGTTTGAACCCTAATGATTTGGAGGACTTGGCAAAGAGGGCATACGAGGTTAGGGAACTTATAAAAGGTGGAGAATTTCCTCCAGAATTGGAGGAGTTGATAAAAAAGTATTACTCTGAGCTCTCTCGGAGGTACAACTCCTTTGCGGTGGATGTGGCGGTTAGGTCCTCCGCCACCGCGGAGGATTTGCCTCATGCTTCCTTCGCAGGACAGCAGGAGACATACCTAAACGTAGTGGGTGCGGAGAATGTACTAACCGCTATAAAGAACGGTTTTGCGTCTCTTTTCACAGACAGGGCTATCTCTTACAGGGAGAGCTTTGGCTTTGACCACTTTAAGGTTGGCATAGCTATGGGTGTTCAAAAGATGGTAAGGTCCGATTTAGGTGCTTCTGGAGTTATGTTTACATTGGACACAGAATCAGGCTTTAGGGATGTGATAGTTATAAATGCAACTTACGGTTTGGGTGAGCTTCTGGTTCAGGGCATGATAACCCCAGATGAGTATATGGTCTTTAAGCCTACCCTTCAGGCGGGATACTCGGCCATAATAGAGAAAAAGCTCGGTAGAAAGGATAGAAAGATGGTGTATGGAGTGGGGCAAGAGAGGACAAAGATTGTCAACGTTCCACTCTCAGAGCAAAAGCAGTTTGCCCTCACCGATGAAGAGATTTTAAAACTGGCAAGATGGGGAGTTCTGATAGAGGAGTACTATTCCAAAAAGAACGGCAGATGGATGCCTATGGACATAGAGTGGGCAAAGGATGGGCTCTTAAACGAGCTCTTTGTGGTTCAGGCAAGACCAGAAACGGTGCATTCAAGGAAGGAAGAGAACGTACTAAAGGTCTATAAGATCAGCATGCCAGTAGAGGAGAGGGCTAAGAAAAGGATCTTGTATGGCATCGCAGTAGGCGATAAGGTGGTTCATGGGAGAGTTAGAGTCATCCACGACCTAAAGAACGCAGGACAGTTTCAAGAGGGAGAGATCCTGGTAACAGACATCACAGACCCAGACTGGGAACCCATAATGAAAAAAGCAAGCGGTATAATCACCAACAGAGGAGGAAGAACTGCCCACGCAGCAATAGTAGCGAGGGAGCTGGGCATACCCGCGGTGGTGGGCACCCACAAAGCAACGGAAGTGTTAAAAACTGGTGATGAGATCACCCTCTCCTGCGCAGAGGGAGAGGTAGGATACATATATGAAGGCTACATACCTTACGAGGTAGAGGAGATCAACCTAAAGGAACTGCCCAAGACCAGAACCAAGGTTATGATGAACGTGGGCAACCCTGAATCCGCCTTTAAGTATTCCTTTATTCCCAACGATGGAGTAGGACTGGCACGTGAGGAGTTCATCATAGCAAACTACATAAAGATCCATCCCTTAGCCCTTCTTTATTACAGGGAGCTTAAAGCCTTGTTGGAAAAGCTTGAAGAGTGCGGAGCCATCGATGAGAGGGGAGTTTGCTCTATGGCTTCCATATACAAGTATGCGGAGGAACCCCTCAAAAGCAAGCTGGCAAAGGGTAAAGACAAAAAACAGATCAACCTCAAAAAAACCATAGAGGAGATAGAAAACCTGACCTTTGGTTATGAAGACAAGGCACAATACTTTGTTAAAAAGCTATCCTATGGCATAGCCAAAATAGCTGCTGCCTTCTATCCAAATCCTGTAATAGTGCGCTTTTCGGACTTTAAGTCTAACGAATACAAAGGACTTATCGGTGGTGAGCTCTTTGAACCAGAAGAAGAAAACCCCATGCTCGGATGGAGGGGCGCGTCAAGATACTATTCGGAAGTTTATAAGCCAGCCTTTGGGCTTGAATGTCAGGCAATACTGCGGGTGAGAAACAAGATGGGACTTACCAACACCAAGGTAATGATACCCTTCTGTAGAACGCCGGAGGAGGGCGAAAAGGTTCTCAAGGTGATGGAGGAGTATGGACTAAGAAGGGGAGAAAACGGTCTGGAAGTTTATGTAATGGCAGAACTTCCATCCAACATTATTCTTGCGGACAAGTTTGCAGAGATCTTTGATGGCTTCTCCATAGGCTCCAACGACCTAACTCAGCTAACCCTTGGTTTGGACAGAGACTCTGGGCTCGTGGCACATCTTTACGACGAAAGGAATGAAGCGGTCAAAAGGTTAATATCCCAGCTCATAAGCATCGCCAAAGAGAAGGGTAAAAAGGTGGGTATATGCGGTCAAGGACCTTCCGACTTCCCAGACTTTGCCCAGTTTCTTGTAGAGGAAGGCATAGACAGTATTTCGCTAAACCCCGATTCTGTGCTGAAAACTTTATTAGTTATAGCAGAAGCGGAATCTAAAAATAGGAGGGTAGGTGTATGAAAGTTTTGGAGCGTATAAGGACTTTAAGCTTTCCCTCCTTTAAGGTTAAAGGAGCTAAAAACTACTTGGCACTGCAGGTTGGTAAAAGCTTCATACGGCTTTTTGAGTTAGGAGAAGATGGAAAGCCCATTTTTCAACCACAGGAGATTATCTTTGAGGATGGGGGTGAAAATAAAAAACTTTTAGCCCTAAAAAAGATAGTAGCCGAATATGGATTACAGGGACATAAAGTTATAGCATCGCTCCCAGCTACCGATGGAATACTAAAGCTCTACAAATACCCTTCCAAGATAAGCCAAAAAGATTTGGACAGCGCCATAGAATGGATAATAAAAAGGGAGTTAAGTCAGATAAAAGAAGAAACTACTTACGATTACTTTATCTTACGCGGAGAAGATGCCCTAAGCGTGGCTTTGGTGCTTGCCCGCGCTGAATCTGTCAATAAGCTAGCTAATTTAATCAGTTCCGCAGGACTAAAGCCCGAAATTATAGACTATGAAGTACTGGCTATAGCGAATTACGGTATATATCATAAGCTTGCCTTGCCTTTTTCCATCTTATACATAGACTACGATTATTCTATACTTTTAACTTACAGCCCCTCCAATATATCCTATTCTGTAATAAACTGGGATTATTTGGGATACATTAAAAAGGCAAAATCACACTCCACCTCTGAGGAACTCTTGGAAAACTTTATTGCAGAGGTGAGGAATCTGATTGTGATAAACGATATATTTAGCGTTTATATTGCAGGTGTTATCCTAAGCAATCAAAGTTTCTTAGATTATATGCTTGAAAACCTGCCCATATTAGGGCTTTTGGACGCTGGCGAACTACCGCCCAACTTTTTTGTCCCCTATATACTTAGTTTGAGGGAGAGGACAAAATGATAAAAATCAATCTACTTAAGGAGAAAAAAGCTAAAAGAACTTTACCGCAACCCACGTTTGTATCTCTGAAGGAGGTAAAGGTTAGTGATCTTTTAAAACTAGACAAAGCACAGTATTATCTATCTGCTCTCCTTTGGATTTGCGTTTTAGGCATGGGTGTATGGTATTGGAAAATCTCAAAGGAAATAACGCAAATAAAGCTGGAGATAGATCAATTGCAGGTGGAAAAGAACAGATTAGAGGGGTTGGCGAAACGCATTTCAGAGGAAAAGAAAGAAATAGAGTCTGAAATATCCGCTTTAAAAACAGAAATGGATGCGGTAGAACGCAGTAAGGATATACTTATAGGTTTGAAATCACTGTATGAACCTTTTAACAATAGCTTTATTAGTTTTTCCAGTTCCGTTCCTTCTGTTAGTTGGATGTTTACTTATAGCCAAAGCCTAGACATAGAGAACAGAAAACTTAAGACAGAATTTGACCTCTCTTCTTTTGACTATGCAAGCATAAGCTCTTATGCCGACAGCCTTAGAAAGAAAAATGCGGAAGTTTTTATAAGTGGTATAGAAAGGAAAGTGACACCAAACGGTTATGAGTATTATTCCACAAAACTTGTTGCGGAAAAAAGCATAGGAGGGCAGTGATGGAAAAGCTAAAGGCCCAGTGGTCCGCTCTTCCTCAGTGGCAGAAATTGTTTATACTTCTAATATTACCAATAGTCATCATAGGATATATCTATGTAATGCTAATCACCCCTTTAAGAGAAGATTTAGAAAAAAGTAGAAAAGAAAAGGAAGAGCTTAACAGACGCATAGCAGAGTTGAAGAGATTGACAGACCCAAAAGCCTTGGAACCTCTTAGAAAGCAAAGAGATGATTTAAAGGCTCAACTGGAAGTAAAAAAGCAAGAGCTTGAGTTATTGGTTGGAGAGATGCCTTCCACTGAGGAGGCAAGCTCTGTATACAAAAAGTTGGGTGCCATAGCAAGCAAAAGCGGGGTAAGAATACTTTCCATAAACCTTGCTAAGCCCAGTGAGGTGAATTACACCTTGGAAAAAACTCCAGAAGGGAAAGCGGTAGTTAAGATAGTGAAGGAGCAACCACAACAGCAAGGACAACAGCAACAAAAATCCCAGCAAAAGGCACAAGAGCAAAAACAACAAACCTCCCATGTGGTAAAGCATCCCACTGCAGAGCTTAAAATATCCTTTGTGGGTAGTTATGCAAATGTAGTGAATTTCTTAAAAGCTCTGGAAAAGGGAGGTTTTGTTTCATACCCTTCTGCCTTTAAGGTGGAGAGGGTTGAAAAGGGCATGCTGAAGGGAGATTTGACTATATTAGTTATTATGAAAGAGGAAAAAATATGAGATTACTTTTACTTCTCTTGGTGGTCTTTTTGTATTCCTACGCGAAGGAGCCCTTTACCGATTTGGAGGGTGTGGTAGGATATATAGTGGTTGAAAAAAAGGGAAAGGTAGAGAACTATATGGTGGTTGAGGAAAAGGGAGGTGGCGTTAAGACTGTAAGGGTTAATAGAAACCCTAGAGAGTTTTTAAAGAAGACGGAAGATGACACGCAAAAGAAATGAACTAAAGATAGGAGTTATTAGCTTAGGCTGTTCCAAAAACTTGGTAGATACGGAAATTCTTCTGGGAAAGCTAAAGTCAGCGGGCGCGAAACTGGTGGATGATCCCCAAAAGGCAAACACCATAATCATAAACACCTGTGGTTTTATAAACCCAGCCAAGGAGGAGGCAATAGACTACATACTTGAATACGCAGAAAACAAAAAGGTCATCGTTATGGGCTGTTTGGTAGAAAGATACAAAGAAGAACTACAAAAGGAAATACCAGAAGTTCAGGCATACTTTGGAACTGAGAGCTGGGACCAAATTCTTGAGTTTTTGGGCCTAAAGAAAGTAGAAAAAGTTCAAAGGATATTAACTACTCCTAAATCTTACGCATACCTTAAGATATCTGAGGGATGCAACCGCCTTTGTTCCTTTTGTGCCATACCTTCCATAAGGGGCAGATACAGGTCAAAGGGCATGCAGGAACTTGTAGAGGAAGCCCAATGGATAGCAGAAAACGGAGTAAAGGAACTATGCTTAATTTCGCAGGATACCACCTATTACGGCAGAGATCTATACGGAAAGAATGCCCTGCTTAAACTCTTAGAAAAGCTGGAGGATATAGAAGGTATAGAGTGGGTCCGACTTTTATATCTTTATCCCACGGACGTGAGTGATGAGCTTATTGATTACATTAAAAACTCTTCAAAGGTCCTGCCATACTTTGATATACCACTACAACATGTTTCTAACAAGGTTTTAAAGAGCATGAGGAGAGGTTATGGTAAAGATTTTGTGGAAGGGCTCGTGGAAAGGATCTTCTCCAAAATACCCAACGCAGTCTTAAGAACAAGCTTCATAGTAGGCTATCCGGAGGAAGACACAAAGGACTTTGAGGAATTGATTGAGTTTGTTCAAAAGGGCTACTTTCATTGGGTGGGTGTGTTTAGCTATTCCCACGAGGATGGCACTTTTGCAGAGTCCTTAGGAGACCCTATACCCGAGGAGGAAAAGGAGAGAAGGAGGGCACTTATTTACGAAGTTCAGAGTGAGGTTATAAAGGAAAAGTACAGAGGACTTTTGGGTAAAAGCTTTAGGATGTTGGTGGATGGCTACGATGAGGAAATGAATATTGTGCCCGTGGGCAGGCTTTGGTTTCAAGCACCAGAGGTGGATGGGCTGTGCTATTTAGAGGCAGAGAGACTAGTTAAAGAGGGAGAGATGGTAGACGTAGTGGTAAAGGACTTTAAAGAGCTAGACCTGTTGGTTGAAGAAAAAAGTGAGTGAAGAAAAGAGGATAAAGCTTGAGCTTTCCTCTTTGCCAGTTCCTAAAAGCAACAGGTATATAAGAAAGAGAGGCGGTGTAGTCTTTAAACCCCCAAGGGTTAAAAACTGGGAAGTGAGGGCGGTGTGGGAGATAAAACAGCAGTACCAGGGAGAACCTTTGGACGGCAAACTTTCAATGGAAGTGATCTTGGTCTTGCCCAATCACAGAAAGAGGGATATTGACAACATGCTAAAGAGCCTATGGGATGTCTTAGAAAAGGCTAAGGTTATAAAAAACGACAATCAAATCTACGAAATAAGAACGTTAAAGCGTATAGAAAAGGGTGTACAAAAAACAATAATTTACATAAGCCCTATGGAGTAATTTACTGGGTGTTTCTTATATACTCAGTTGGGTCTAGTGGAACACCCTCTTTATTTCTAAGTTCAAAGTAAAGCATGCATTCTTCTCCTTCGTTCCTTCTTCCAACTAAAGCGATCTGTTGCCCTCTTGACACGCTATCGCCTCTCTTTACTAAATTTTTCTCGTTGTATGCATATATGGAGATAAAATCCCCATGATCCACTATGACCATGTTTCCGTAGGCTTTTAGGTCTCCTCCACTGTATATGACCCTTCCACTATCAACTGCCCTTACTGGCTTTCCACAATCTGTGGCTATGGTGATCCCTCTACCGTTCTTGGAAACTTTACCATCCACAGGCATAGGCAGGCTATTTCTTGATATTTTTACTTCCTGTGGCGTTTCAGCTTCTGCCTTGGATGTGCTTTCCTGCTTCCTTTCTTCTGAAGGTTTCTCTATAGGACGAATGGCTTGTCTTTTTTCTTCCGCCCTTTCTTCTAAGGGTTTTTCTGCTGGACGGACCGCCTGTTTCTTTTCCTCTACCTTTACAGGCACCTTAACCACCGTTCCCTTTGCTAGCCATTTACCTTTTAGCTCTGGGTTAAGTTCTTCTAATTCCTTTTGAGAGACCCCCAGCTTTTTTGCCACATGCTCAAGCTTTGCGCTCTTCTGAACTACATAGGTTCTGTAGGAGACCTTTGGCTCTTCCTCTTTTTTGGCCTTTATAGGCACCTTTACCTCTGTCCCCGCAGAAAGCCATTTACCCTTCAGCTCCGGATTGAGTCTTTCCAATTCCTCTTTGGGAACTCCCAAGCGCTCTGCCACATGCTCAAGGCGACCTCCTTTTTTGATTTTATATACCGTGTAGCTTTCTTCCCTTTTTTTCTTTTTTTGCTCTTGCTTTGGTACCTTAACTACTGTTCCTTTTGTTAGCCATTTACCTTTTAACTCTGGGTTAAGCTCTTCCAACTCCCTTTGGGAAACACCCAGTTTTTTTGCTATATGCTCAAGCCTTGCACCCTTTTGAACTACATAGGATCCATACTTTTGGGTTTCCTTTTTCTGTCTTCTAGCGGTACCTCTTGCGGGTATTTTTATTTCCTGCCCTTCTATTATCTTTTCAGACTTTAGGTTGTTAAAGCCCTTCAGCTCCTGCACATCAACTCCAAATTTTTCAGCTATGCTTTGTAGTGTGTCTCCTTTTTTAACTTTGTATATGGCGTAGTCCTGCGCTTTCGCGGATATCCTCTGAGGAATGCATAAATTTCCACCCACTTTTAGTTTGTTTGGATTTATGTTTTTGTTAGCTTTTATGAGTTCTTGTACACTAACTCCATAGTTCCTTGCGATTTTTTCTAGGGTTTCTCCACTTTTTACCTTGTGGTATTTGCACTCTTGAGAAAAAGCCGTTCCAAAAAGTAGGCTAATACTTAATATAAAAACCCTTTTCTTCATGGGTTGGCACCTCCTTTAAAATTTCCATCCTGTCCACCCTTGCGGACCTTGGACCTTCCCACAGTTTCCATATGAACTGGGCCACAACCTCCTCATCGCCCTCCACAAAAACCTCAACCCTTCCGTCCGGTAGGTTGCGCACCCAACCGCTAAGTCCGTAGCTCTCTCCTAGGTTCTTTGTCCAGCTTCTAAAGCCTACTCCCTGCACTACGCCGGACAGAAAAACCCTGTAGGCGGACCTCATAGGTTTATTTTACACCATTTCCGAAAAACTCCAAACTTTCAAAAAACTCAAGAAAGGTCTTATTTACATAAACAGAACCGTCGGAAGACAGCAAAAGATAGCCGAACTGTGGGTGTTTTTCAATAAAATCCCATCTTTTTTTATCATCCATAGAAAAAAGGGCTGTAGATAACCCATCCGCCAAAATGCAATCCTCATAAGCTACTGTTACTTGCAATATCTTGCCACCTTTACCAATTATGCGTTCTCTTCTGTAATTTCCTGATGCAGAAAGGCAAAGGTCCTTTTTATTGTAGCCTTGGGCTAAGATTTTGCCATTAATAGGGTTATACACCGCTAAAAGTCTTTTGTGCCCCCATACCCGTAGGTCTCCCGCTATTGCGATAAAACCCTTGTCTGTTTTTATAAACTCATAGGCCTTCTGAATGGCAAAGCCCTTTCCTATGCCTCCCAAATCTATAGCCATACCTTTCTCTTCAAGAAATACGCTACTGCCTTCCACCCTGACCTTTTTGTAATTCACCAGATTCCTTGCCTCGTCTTCGGAAATTTCTCTTAACCTTCTTGCCCTTATGGTTATGGCACCTACTGTTATGTCAAAGGCTCCCTCTGTAAGCTCCGAAAGCCAAAGGGATTTTTTTATAACCTCCAATGTATCCGCGGACACCTCCACCGGTTCCACACCCGCCTTCTTGTTGATCTTTGAAACCTCAGAATCTTCTATGTAATCGGAGAGTTTTTCCTCAAGTCCCTTCATAAACCTGTAGGCTTGATATGCCTTTTCGGAGGGCAGGTCTATTATGGCATAGGTGCCCATAAGGTGAAAAACCTTTTCCTGAGAGAAGGCAAACAAGAAAAGGAAAAGAAACAACATCAAGCCCATGGCTTACTTCTCATTAGCATAAGCAAGGCGGAGTATAGGATAATACTCTGCAAAGCTACAAAAGACAAAAGCTTTAGAAGGACAAATTCTGGATGTAAAAATCTAATCAAAAAACCCGAAAGGTTATCAAGGAATGAAAATAAAAATAGCCCAATTCCCAAGGGAACGCTAAGGCTTGAACCCGCAAAAATCAAAAAATGCCCAACTGCCACAGAAAAGACCGCCATTGAAATAAGGTGAGGATAAAAGACCTTAAACATACCCTCAAAGGTTTTAGGCTCTAGGAACTTCTCCGGGTTTCCAAGATAATACTCCTTTATAGAACCTAAGGAAAAGCCCATCTTTGAATAGAAAGCCAAGAGGTTTGTGAAAAAGAAGCCTATTAAAAACAAAGAAAAAAAGAATATGACCAGCTTAAGTAAGTTTACATCCGTGTATTTGTCCTCCCCTGAAGTCAATAAGGCTAATAGGGTGTAAAGAATTACAAACAGGTTTATAAGCTGAAAGACTATGAAGGAAAAAAGCTTTAAGTAAGCAAAGGTAGGTGAAAGGTAGAGGATCAGGAGGTCTGAGTATAAATAAGATGCACAGGAAAGGAAGCCCAGGAGTAGGATAAAAGCCTTTACAGAGGAAGGAAGAGATGTCAAGATAAAAAGGGCAAAGATCGTAAGTAAATAGAAGGCGTTTAAGAAGGTTTGAATATGCAGGTCTTCTGAAAGTTGGGCTAAAGATATTCTTTCTGGAGATTCTAGGTCCTGAAAAAAGTATTTGTATAGTGTTTCATAAGAAAAACCATATTTGCTGTAAAAGTATAACCAGGAGCTAAACCAAAAGACCAGGCTGATAAAGAGAAAGAGGATAACCATGTAATAAAGAGGCTTGTTGTCCTTCAGTCTGGCGGATATAAAAAATCTCATCTTTTACCCCCAAAGAGGACCTGCCAGATGGCTAAAACCTTGCGGGCGTTGTCGGATATAGCCCTTGCGGTTATGGTGGCACCGGTTATGTTCGGAATGTCCCTTCTGTGCCTTAGTGTGCCCGGAGCCAACTCTTTGCCTTTGAAAACCTTGAGCCACTCCTCGTCGGGCATATACTCCAACGGCTCCTGAAAGGCAAGAACCTCCACCACATCCAACCTTCCCTCTGGAGTTATAGTGTATAGAACCACCTCCGGCTTTGTCCTTACCACATGGGTATCCACATAAGCGTAGGCTATGACCTCTTTCCCTCTCCTTACCAAATACCAAGATACAAGCCTTGTGTCAAGCTTGACGCCCAACAGCCTCTGAACTTCCTCCTGCTGTTCTTTTGAGAGGACAATACTTCTAACCTCTATTTGCGCGTTTGGGTATATTTCCGCCAGGGCTTTTTCTGGAGTTTTGAACTGCTTTGCTTGTGTAAAAAAGGGGAGGAGGAGAAGCACGAGCAAGAGCCTGCCAAAGTAGTTTTTAGCCATTTTTCCATCCTCCTTAGGATTTAAAACATAAAGCCAAGTGTTAGCCTGTATTCGTTTTCATCCTTCTTATTTGGACTGTAGTCCAGCCTCGCGTAATCGGTTTTTATAGCCACCAAGGGATGGGGCTTGTAGGATAGACCCACATTATACACCTTTAGCTTATGTCCATCTGGCTTAACGGAACCTTGGGGAACCTTTGCGTGGGCGTCAATGTCCTCATAGATGCCAAAAACATAAAGCTCCTGCTCGTCTATCTTGAATAGCCTGAATATGTCGTATGCCACCTGCACATAATAGCCCCTTTGCTCGGATGGGATGGTGTTACCAAGATCATCGCCTGTCCTCTTTGCGTTATTTACATCCACAAAGGCGCCCACAAACCTAACATCCCAACCCCCATACTGCCACCAAAGGTGAGGAGAGACAATGGTCATGCTTCCAAGCTTTGTGCCCCTTCTCAGTCCAAGCTGGCTAGCTGAACCGCCCTTAGACATTACATCTCCCGTCCAGAAAGAAAAGCCAACCTTTAGGTTATAGGGAAGTGTGTAATCAACCCTTCCAGTAAAGCCTATCCTATCTGCCACAGCTCTTGCACCCCTCTATCTGACTGTTTTTAGTGGTTCCAATGCATTGTAATCACCGCCACCCTTTAACATCAAACCGTTGGTAATGTAAAACCTGTAGTAACTCCCATCTCTTCCCAAGTGGAGAGCAGTATGCGACGCTCAAGAAAGGGTCTTTCTGCACTTGGGAAGGCGGCAGGTCCCAAGCCGGAGTAAGTCTTCAGTTCAAGCTGTGGGACCGCAATCTCAAGCCTGAGCTTTCTTAGCTCTTCCTTCAGCGCCTCCGTTTCTTGCTTTGTCTCCTCCGCTTTCTTTTGCTCCTCCTTTAGTCTCTGGATTTCCTGTTGGAGCGTTCTTATCTGTTCCTCCAGCTGTCTGATACGCTCCTCGGTGCTTTGGGCGAGGGCTAACGAAGAAAACACTGCGGAGAGAAGCAAAACCTTTTTCATTCCACACCTCCTATTGAGATTTAGTTTCATTATCTATTTTAGCAAAATTGAAATGCAGTGTCAATATGATTAATGTCATTAGATTATAGACTGTGGCTTTTAGGTATTTAGCTTACTCCCAAGCTAAAAACTTAGATGGGTCTATTGGTTTGTTGTCTTTTATCACTTCATAGTGTAGGTGCGGTCCTGTGCTTCTTCCGGTGGAACCTACCCTTCCCACCACGTCACCAGCTTTTACCTTTTGTCCCTCCTTTACATCAATCTGGGAAAGGTGCCCATAAAGCGTAAGGTATCCAGAGGGATGTCTTATGATCACCGTCTTTCCGTAGTCTCCGTACCAACCAGCAAATTCTACCACTCCATCTGCTGTAGCGCGAACTTTACTACCATGTGGTGCCTCTATATCTATGCCCGAGTGGAATTCATAACCCCTTCCAAAGGGATTTTTCCGCCAGCCAAGGTGAGAAGTGATCTTGCCATATACCGGATAGCCTAAGGGTATGCCTCTGATGGAAGTGTGGAGGTAGTCTGCCCTCTTTTCCAAAAACTGAAGATAAGAAAGGTCGTAGGACGCCTTATTGGCGCTTGCACCACCCACCGGCAAAGAGCCCTTTATAACACCCCTCTTTGAAAGATAATCCTCCACCAAAAGAAGCTTACCCTCCAAACTTTTCAGCTTTGAGTTAAGCAACTCCCTTTCTTTCTCAATCTCTTGTTTTTCTGAAGCCAAGGTTTTTATTTCTTGGGCAAGCTTGTACTTTTCTGCTTTGATCTCTTGCCTTTCAAAGAAGAATTTAAGGCTTGTAAGATGGGAAAATATAGAAAACACTACAAAAGCTAAAGCGAAAATACCAAAAGCCTTTAGGTAGCTCTTGCGAATTCTTATAGTTTTTGGTGGTTTTCCCTCATGATTGGCTATTATTATGGTTATATACTCCCTCATTCAGGGTATAATTATAGCATGCTCGGGAGGAAAAAAGAAACGGAGTTAAGTTCTCAGGAAGTGCGCACTATTTTGGGTCCCGGTTGCCTTTTTGAGGGAAACTTAACCTTACCAGAGGGGCTTACCAGAATAGACGGGGAAGTTATTGGGAATATTCAAGGTAATGGTGGTTTAATAATTGGGGAGAAGGGGTCTGTAAGGGGGGACATAGATGTTGAAAATGTGGTGGTTTATGGAAAGGTTCATGGGAACATAAGGGCAAGGAGCCTTGAGATTAGGGCTTCTGGCAGGGTGGATGGAGACGTTCAGGTGCAAGAGCTTATTGTGGAGAGGGGTGCAATATATAACGGAAAGTGTAGCATGGGGGTGGAAGGGTCTGAAGTGGGTTGAAATTCTGGGATTTTTATATTAGAGTATTCTTATGTTTCAAGTGCCAGAATTAACACCAGAAGAGGCAAAGAGGCTTTTGGAGGAAGAAAAGGACAGTGTGCTTTTGCTTGATGTTAGAACTCCACCCGAGCATGTGCAGGTAAGGATACCCAACTCCCTGCTCATACCCCTCGATGAGCTCAGGTTTGCTTACGCCAATCTGCCAAAGGATAAAAAGATCATAGTCTACTGTAGAAGTGGAGAGAGGAGTGCCTTTGCCACATACCTGCTTAGACACTTTGGCTACGAAGCTTACAATCTGGCGGGTGGCATTCTAACTTGGCCTTACGAAAAGGAATCGGGTATGCCTGGATAGACCTTGCACGCGGTTCCTTCGCAGATAACCACTCCGTCTACATCCCTGCGGAGGACAAACTTAAAGGGTCTGAAGGCTTTCAGCAGTGGTTCAAAGAAGTCTCTGGTCTCCACCTTGTATATGCCCTTAAGGTAGGCGTAAAGGCTTATCAGGTAAGAGGCGGAGGCTGTGGGCACCTCTTGGATAAAGCGGGCAAAGGCTTGTAGGTTCTTTTCCGCATAGTCAATCAGCTCCGTCTCTTGGGTTATACTTCCGAGAAGTAGCAATAGATAGGGTGCGGAGCCGTTGGCAGATTGGGTAGGTGTGTCCGCAATGTTTTTTAGTCTTACTTTTAAAAAGCCCTCTCCCTGTTCTTCTGTGTCAAAGAAGCCCCAGTTTTGCGGGTCCCAAAACTTTTCTATTGCCTGTTTGGTGAGTTTCAGGGCAACCTCAAGCCACTGTTTCTCCTGTGTGATCTCATAGAGTGCCAACATCCCCCTTGCCAAAAATATGTAGTCCTCAGAAAAACCCTTTACACTGTGGGTGTGTTCCAAGCCTTCCTCTTTGTATAGCTCTTCAAGGAGCCTCTTTGCGGTAAGCTCGGAAAAGTCCTTTGCCCATGGGTCTCCAAAGGTTTTGTAATACTGCACCATAGCCTCTAACATAAGCCCATTCCATCCGCTGTATATGGTTTTATCCACAAAGGGCTTTTCTCTTGTCTCTTCTCTGTATTTGAGCATCTTTCTTTTGGCACTTTCAAGTAGAGATTGGACTTCTTTCTTGGGCATGCCCAAAATTTTTGATATTTCATCCTCCTCCTTGTCTATAAAGAGCACGTTCTTGGTAGGGTCGTGGTGCATCTCTCCCTTTGGTCCTATGTTAAAGTGTAAGCTTGCCACCTTTAACTCCTCAGGCGTTAGCACATCCTTTAGCTCTTCCAAAGAAAAGGTGTAGTATCCACCCTCGTCCAAAAGTCCAATGTCTGCATCCTGGGACGCATAAAAACCTCCCCTTGGGTCTGTGCCCTCCCTTTTGTAATACTCCACTATGCCTTTGGCAACGCGCTCGTAAAGTGGCTTTGGAATAACTTGATAAGCCATAGAGTAAAGCTGTAAAAGTTCTGCGTTATCGTAAAGCATCTTTTCAAAGTGAGGGACGATCCAGTTTTGGTCTGTGGAATATCTGAAAAAACCACCCAACAGGTGGTCGTAGATGCCCCCCTTCGCCATGGCATTCAGAGTGAGCTCCACCACCTTTAAAAGCTGTTTGTTTTGGGTGAAGAAGTATCTGTAAAGTAGAAGCTCCCAAGCTTTGGCGTGGTGAAACTTGGGTGCATCCCCCAACCCTCCGTGCTGGTAATCTAAACTCAAAAGAAGGTGATTGATGCCCCTGTCAAGAAGCTCCTCTCCCACATGATCTTTGTAAGACCGTACGCCGAAAAGCTCCAAGGCTTGGGATATTTGCTTGGCAGATTTTAAAATCTTTTCTCTATCCTCCTTCCAAAGTTGGGCAATCCGCAGTAGAAGGCTTTTAAAGCCCGGTCTTCCCCACCGGTCCTCGGGCGGAAAGTAAGTGCCACCAAAGAAGGCTTCCCCCTCGGGAGTGAGAAACACTGTAAGAGGCCAACCACCAGAGCCCGTGAGGGCCACAACCACCTCCTGATAACGCCTGTCAATATCCGGTCTTTCGTCCCGGTCCACCTTAATTGCGACAAAGTTTTCGTTTATGATCTTTGCGATCTCTTCGTTTTCAAAGCTCTCGTGTGCCATCACATGACACCAATGGCACCACACACCCCCAATAGAAAGAAGGATGGGTTTATCTTCCTCTTTGGCTTTTTTGAAGGCTTCCTCCGACCACTCGTACCAATCTACCGGCTGATGGGCGGATTTTCTAAGATAAGGACTTCTTGCGTTCGCTAACCTGTTTTTTTGCATGCCCTTAATATAGTCCTTCTTTCAGCAAATTCTATGAGGGAACTCAGCTTGACCCAAAAACTCTTGAATAGATGACATCTATGTTTTTCAAAAAGCCCTTTGGTTCTATGAGCTGTCTTATTTCCTCCACCGACAGAAATTCTCTTATGGCTTGGTCTTCTGCCAGAACGTCCGCAAAAGCCCTCTTTTGGTTCCAGCTTTTCATAGCACAAGCTTGAACCATCTCATAAGCCCTGTCCCTTGGCACTCCCTTTTCCATAAGGCGCACCAGAACTTTTGAGGATGCGTAGAGCCCAAAGGAAAGCTCCATGTTCTTTATCATCCTTTCCCGGTCTATCACCATCCCATCCAAAATTTGGATGAAAAGGTTCAGGATGTAATCAAGGGCGGTGGTAGCGTCCGGCAAGATCACCCTCTCCGCGGAGGAGTGGGATATGTCCCTTTCGTGCCACAGTGGCACATTCTCCAAAGCGGTGGTAAGATAGCCCCTTATGAGCCTTGCCAATCCACACACCCGTTCCGCATGGATAGGGTTTTTCTTGTGTGGCATGGCAGAGGAGCCCCTTTGCCCCTCGGTGAAAGGTTCCTGAAGCTCGCCCACTTCGGTGCGTTGAAGATGTCTGATCTCGGTGGCAAACCTCTCCAAGGATGTGGCGGTTATACCAACAGCCCACAGAACCTCCGCATGCCTGTCCCTTGGCACAATCTGGGTGGAAACAGGCTCCACCTTTAGCCCAAGCTCCTCCAAGGCGAGCCTTTCTACCTCTGGGTCCAAATTAGAGTATGTTCCCACCGCACCGGATAGCTTGCCGTAGGATATGTTTTCCAAAGCCCTCGCAAGCCTATCCCTGTTTCTTTTCATCTCCTGATACCAACTCAAAAACTTCAGCCCCAAGGTAATGGGTTCCGCATGCACCCCATGGGTCCTACCCATCATGATGGTGTCCTTTTCCCTCAGGGCAAGTTCTTTTAACCTTTCCAAGAGCCTATCCACATCTTCAATGATAAGGCTGAGGGCTTGCTTCAGCTGTAAAGCTAACGCGGTATCCACCACATCGGAGGAGGTTAGCCCCATGTGAAAGTAGTGGGAGTATTCGGGTATTTGCTCTCCAATGGCAGACACAAAGGCGAGCACATCGTGTTTGTAGACCTTTTCGTAGTACTCTATTCTCTCAAGGGTTCGCTCATCTACCTTTACTCTCCTTTCTATCTCCTGCAAGGCTTGGGTGGGAATTTTTCCTTTCTTGTGCCATGCCTTGCAAACTGCCAGCTCTACCTTTAACCAAAGCTCAAACTTCCTCTTTTCCGACCAAAGTTCCTTGAAGGGTTCCCTCGTATATCTTGCGATCATGGTGCTTATATTTTATAGAACTAGGCTATGAAAATACCAAGGGCTTTAACCATAGCGGGTTCAGACAGTGGCGGAGGTGCTGGGCTTCAGGCGGATCTAAAGACCTTTACCGCCCTTGGCGTTTATGGGATGTCCGCGGTAACCTCCATCACAGTTCAGAATACAGTAGGTGTCTTTGGAGTGGTGGATGTGCCACCGGAGGTGGTCTATAACCAAATAAAGGTGGTGGTTGAGGACATAGGAGTGGATGCGGTAAAAACGGGCATGCTCTCCCACGCGGGCATCATAGAGGCGGTAGCAAGGGCGGTAAGAGATTTTAAACTTGAAAATCTGGTGGTGGACCCGGTGATGCGAGCCAAGTCCGGAGACCCACTTCTAAAGAGCTCCGACGAGGTTGCCTTAAAAGGACTCCTTATTCCTCTGGCAACGGTAGTCACCCCCAACATTCCTGAAGCGTGCGCCCTTGTGGGAAAGGACATAAAGACTTTGGAGGATATGGAGAGGGCTTGCAAAGAGATTTATTCTATGGGACCCTCTGCGGTTTTGTTAAAGGGCGGTCATATGGAGGGTGACATTCTGGTGGATGTTTTTTACGATGGGACAAGCTTTGAGTATCTGAGCTACAAAAGGGTGCCCACCAAAAACACCCATGGGACAGGATGCACCTTAGCGTCTGCCATAGCGGGGTACTTGGCAAAGGGCTTTGATTTAAAAGAGGCGGTCAGAAAGGCAAGGGAGTATGTGCAGGGTGCAATAGAACACTCTTTGAGCCTTGGCAAAGGGCATGGACCTTTGAACCATATGTGGCAGTTTTATCCCGAAATACAAACCCCTTGACACACAAGAGTTTTAAAGCTAAAATCTAACCCTGATGTTTGTTAGCATTCAGTTCAAGCTTGAACTGAGAAAAGAAGCCAAAGAAAAACTCATAAAGCTTATGCGTAATCAATCCTCCGCCATCCGTGTGGCATACAATATGCTAAAAGAGTTGGAAAAAGAAGAAACAAAGAACCCACACGCCCAAATATACCAAAGATTAAGAAAGCTGTTTCCTGAGTTGCCAACAAAATACATTGACTCAGCCATATACAAAGCTAAGCAATATCCTACCGATAAACCAGTGGTATTTGGAGGCAAAAGACTTTTTGAAAAGCTTTGTAAAAATCATCTTTCAGGAAAGGCAAGAGAAAAACTTAAAAAGCGGTGGAGAGAACTAAGACAAGGAACACTTATAAGCATTGGGTCAAAATCAGACAGAGGAAACAGGCTAACAAGGTTTGAAGACTTGAACGGACAGCTACACCTTAGGATTACCACAGGAAACAGAGAATTTATCTATGCCAAAGTGTTAAGAGAACCCAGCAACAGCAAAGACAAGTGGCTCACCTTTATGGCTATGCTTTTAGAAAGCTGGCAAACAAAAAACTA
>JAJHRQ010000037.1 GCA_020833645.1 Thermocrinis sp. | reverse complement strand
GTCCCTTGTTCTGCACGGGCTCCACCGGAAGGTTGTTGGTAATACCTCCGTCCAAAAGCAGAAAGTTTTTAAACTTCACCGGTTCAAAGATGCCCGGCAACGCACAGCTTCCAAGTAGGGGTTCATAAAGCTCTCCTTCCGAAAAGTAAAGGGTGTTTCCACTAAGGATATCTAAAGCGCATATATGAAACTCCCTTTTTAACTCCTCAATGCGCTCTACCTCTAGGTAGTCCTTTAGAAACCTCTTTGCGTCCATCAGAGAAAAAAATCCCAACTTTGGAAGTCTTGGCTTTATGTATCTGAGCCAGTGTTTGGACTTTACGATCTTTAACATATCCTCTGGTGTGTATCCTGCACAGTAGAAGGCTCCCACCAGGGCGCCCGCACTCACACCGCTTATGGCTGAAATTTCAAAACCGAGATCCTCTAAAGCTTTTATAACTCCTATGTGGGCGACGCCCCTAACCGCACCGCCCGAGAGAACCAAGGCAATCTTCATGGAAATAATAAAGTATAAACTCTTGCGTTAGGCTTTATAATATAAAACCATGTGGAGACTTTTAGTTATCCCTTTGATGCTTTTTGTTGTTTCCTGTGGTAAAAGCACGCCAACATCTGCAGAGAAAAAGGGAACCCCCTGCAAGGTTGTCCGGGTCATAGACGGAGATACTTTTACCTGCACTCTCAAAAATGGTGAGGAAATTAAGGTTAGGCTTATAGGTGTAGATACACCAGAAAGCAGAGAAAATCCAAAGCTTGAGAGGGATGTTAAAAAGAGCGGTCTGCAAAGGGAAGAGATTATCCATATGGGAAAGATCGCCGCAGAATTTACCAAAAAGCTGTTGCCAGATGGGGAAATTGTTTACTTGGAACAGGATGTGCAAAAGACGGATAGATATGGGAGGGTTTTGGCTTATGTGTGGCTGAAGGATGGCAGGATGCTAAACGAGATTTTGGTAAGGGAAGGAATGGCACAGGTCTATACTATCCCACCAAATGTTAAGTATCAGGATATTCTTTTGGAGGCCCAAAGGAAAGCAAGGGAAGAGGGCAAGGGCTTTTGGAAATCAGGCTTTTGAAAGAAAATACAACCTCTGTATCTCCTCCAGAGACAACCCCTCCACCCTCCTTTGGGGATCTATGCTTGCCCTACGCAGAAGCTCTTCAGGGAACTTGTTCTTTAGGGCTTTTCTCCTGAGGGAAAAGAGCTTGGTTAAAAAGGCTTTGTATTCCGTTGGTTCTATTTCAGGGGTTGGCTCCCTTTTGGTTAACCTTATTACCGCCGATTGAACTTTCGGAGGTGGCAAAAAGAAGCGAGGGGGAACCGTCATAAGGTATTCCGTTTCAAAAAAGGTCTTAACAAAGACGCCAAGCCAAGATAAGCCCTTTACCAGCTTTTGTGCCACCTCCTTTTGAACCATAAAAACTGCCATCGTAACACATCGGTGGGAAAGAACGGTCCTCTCAAGGATCAAGCTTGCACTGTTGTAAGGCAAATTTCCCAGAAGCTTTAGGGAGTTTCCCAAAAGGCAGTAATCAAACTCGCTCGCATCGGTATGATAGATTTTGAGCCTTGGATCTTGTAGCTTTTTTAGCTCCTCTATCATGTCTTTGTCTATCTCTAGGCAGTGGAGTTCTTTTATCGGTTCCTTTAGTATCTCTTTTGTTAAATTGCCCGTACCGGGACCTATTTCCACCACTACGTCTTCAGCGTTCAAGTGGGCAAACTCTACAATTCTTTTTAAAACCCCCGGAGACACAAGAAGATGCTGTCCGTAGAACTTTTTAAGCCTCAAGTTGCTTCGTGCTCCCAATTGGGATATATTTTAAAGCCATGGGTAGACTTATTGCCTTTTTGATGGTCCTTTTCAGCATAGGGCTCATCTTAACCTCTTGTAAAGGAGAAAAGGAGAAGAGCTCCAACCCTGCCGGAACAAAAAGCTTGATTCCTCAATCTCCCTATGCCATGCTGATCGTGGAAAGTGAAAGCTGTATATACTGCAAGCAGTTAGACAAAGACCTACAAAGGGACCCACAGCTGAAAAAAGCGGTGGAGGGTATGGATGTTTTAAGGCTCCTTGCGGAAAGCAACGCCAGAGTAAAGTACAGGCTTGATGGTAAAGAGGGAGAAAGCACCGAGGAGGACCTGGCAAGGGCTTTGGGTGTTAGGGCATACCCCCACATAATCTTTTACAACTCCCAAGGAGAGATCATCTTAAGGATTCCGGGCTATACGCCTCCGAAGACCCTCGCCTGCGTTATAAGGTACGTGAAAGAGGAGTTTTACAAAAAGGAGAACATAAATCAGTTTCTACAGAGGGAAGGGTGCGTTTAAATTGGACACTTACAAAATCTCTCTCCAACCCTTCCTACCCTGTAGTCCCTTCTCTTTCTTATTACTATAAAGACCACCTCTCCGAGGAAAAGGTCGTAGTTATAAAGTTCCCTGTGTTCCAATAGTCTACACTCAAAGCTTGCGGGGCACTCTTTTACCCTTGGAGGCTTTACTATTGCGGATGGCTCGGGCGTTAGCTTGATAACCTCTAATTCGCTAACGTGGGGCGGGAAATCTTCTGCTGTTTGCCTAGCCTTTTTCAAGAGGCGCATTTCAAGGAAATTGACCACAAACTCTCCACTATCAAGTATATTACGGGCTGTGTCCTTTTTGGTGCCATCTTCTTTTTTACTTATGGACAGCATTAAAACGGGTGGTTGGTCGCAGACCACGTTAAAAAAACTGAAGGGAGCCAAATTAATAACACCCTCTTTGCTCAAGGTGGATACCCAAGCGATGGGTCTTGGTGCCACCCAGTCTACAAGAATATCGTAAAGTTCATCTGATGAAAGATTTTTTACATCAAGCTCCATCGGGTTTTATAACATCCGCCTTAAGATAATCTCTGAGGACCTCTGGCACTACCACAGAGCCATCCTTTTGCTGATAGTTTTCCAAAATTGCTGCGAGGGTTCTACCCACCGCCAAGCCAGAGCCGTTTAGGGTATGCACAAACCTCTTTCTTCCTTCGCTGTCTTTAAAGCGTGTGTTCATGCGCCTTGCCTGAAAGTCCGTACAGTTGGAACAAGAAGATATCTCCCTATATTTATTCTGAGAGGGGAACCAGACCTCAATATCGTAAGTCTTTGCAGAGGCAAAGCCAAGGTCTCCGGTACAAAGGGCAACCACTCGGTAGGGCAGTCCCAAAAGCTTGAGGATCTCTTCCGCGTCTGCGGTTAGCTTTTCTAACTCTTCGTCTGAAGTGTCCGGATGGACAATTTTTACCAGCTCCACCTTGTCAAACTGATGTTGACGGATTATACCCCTTATGTCCTTGCCGTAAGCCCCCGCCTCCCTTCTGTAGCAGGGAGTGTAGGCAGTCAAGTATATGGGCAAGTCCTTCTCCTCAAGGATGGTATCCCTAAAGAGGTTCGTCAGAGGTACCTCCGCGGTAGGTATCAAATAAAGACCATCCCTCTCGCAAAAATACAGGTCCTCTTCAAACTTAGGAAGTTGTCCGGTTCCCTCAAGGATCTCGGGCTTTACCAGATGGGGAACCCATACTTCTTTATATCCCCTGCTTGTATGAAAATCCAGCATAAAGTTTATCAGGGCTCTCTCTAACCTTGCTCCCCAACCCCACATAACGGTAAATCGGCTACCAGCAAGACTTGCACCCCTCTCAAAGTCCAGAATACCCAAAGCTTCTCCTATCTCGTAGTGGGCTTTTGGCTCAAAGTCAAAATCTCTCGGTACACCCCACCTTCTGACCTCCACGTTCTCTGTTTCGTCCTTTCCCACTGGTACGCTCTGATGGGGGATGTTGGGAATAGAGAGCATGATGCTCTTTAACTGTTCCTCCACCTTGGAAAGCTTATCCTCCAAGCCCTCTATTTTCTCCTTTATCTCTTTTACCTTACCCTCAAGCTCTGCGGTTTGCTCTCCTTTAGATTTGCGCTTTCCAATCTCCTTGCTCAGTGCGTTTCTTTCTGCCCTGAGGGCTTCCAGTTCTTTGAGTATAGACCTTCTTTCTTCGTCAAGCCTTAGTGCTTCATCTACCAATCTTGGATAGTCTTCTCTTCTTAAACGCAGTCTTTCCTTTACAAACTCTGGGTTTTTCCTCAGGAGCTCTATGTCAAGCATTTATATATAGAGAATAACACAAACATCCCACAAGGTATAGAATTAAATTATGGGCTTAAGAAAGGCAAAGCTAAAGGATGCGGTGGGAATATACTCCCTCATAAACTTCTACGCCAAGGAGGGACTTTTGCTCCCAAGGAGTTTAAACTCCATATATGAAAACATTAGAGATTTTTGGGTTTATGAGGAGGAGGGGCAAATAGTGGGATGTTCTGCCTTGCATGTGGTGTGGGAGGATTTGGCGGAGATTAAAAGCTTGGCGGTCATGGAGTCCATGAAGGGCAGGGGAATAGGCACTGCGCTGGTGCAGGCATGCTTAAAAGAGGCAGAGGAGCTTGGGGTTAAGCGTGTATTTGTGCTAACCTACGCCTTGGACTTCTTTGAAAAGCTCGGTTTTCACACAATAAGCAAGGAGAGCCTGCCCCACAAGGTCTGGGGTGAATGCATAAACTGTGTTAAATTTCCCTCATGCGACGAAACTGCCATGCAGGTGGAAATAGGAAAGCTAAGTCCAGTAAAAAGCCATGAAGGTGAGCTTTGAATACATCACATCCCCAAAATCCCTTGCCAAGTGGGAAGGGAGCTTTAAGGATATACCCTTTTTGTATATCGACACGGAAACGGTGGAAGACAGCACCATAAGGCTTGTTCAGTTGGGAACTGAAAAAGACATACTCCTTTTGGACCTATTCGAGCTCGGTGATGTAGGAATTAACTTTTTAAAGAATTTGCTTTCCCAGAAGGGCATAGTGGGGCATAATCTGAAGTTTGACCTGAAGTATCTGCTTGGCTACGGAATAGAGCCCTACGCAGTCTTTGACACCATGATCGCCAGTCAGCTGTTGGGGGACTCCGACAGGCACTCCCTGCAGAAGCTAGCCATGCAGTATTTGGGAGAGGTCATAGACAAGAGCCTTCAGCTTTCCAACTGGGGCTCCTCAAGGCTCTCAAAAGAAC
>JAJHRQ010000006.1 GCA_020833645.1 Thermocrinis sp. | reverse complement strand
TCCACTGACACACAAGAGTTTTGAAGTTATAATCTAAGCTTGATGTTTGTTAGCTTACAGTTCAAGCTTGAACTGAAAAAAGAAGACAAAGAAAAACTCATCCAGCTAATGCGTAAGCAATCCTCCGCTATCCGTGTGGCATACAATATGCTAAAAGAGTTGGAAAAAGAAAAAACAAAAAACCCACACGCCCAAATATACCAAAGACTAAGACAGCTATTTCCTGACCTGCCGACAAAATACATTGATTCAGCCATATACAAAGCTAAGCAATACCCTACAGATAAACCAGTAGTGTTTGGTGGCAAAAGACTCTTTGAAAAACTTTGTAAAAATCACCTTACAAAGCTACTTTCCTTACACAGTAGAGTTAAAACTAAAAAATGGAGAAGTTTATGGAAGTGTATCCTTTGAACTTCCAACGCCTGAAGTTAGATACACAAAAGAGAACGGAGTAATAGCCATAGACACAGATGCATCACCCATACACTTAGCCATAGCTGAAGTTTCAAAGACTGGAGAACTACTAAGCTATCAAACTATCAGCCTACACCACTTTTTGGAACTTTCTCAAAACAGCAAAGACCATCAGGAGTGGATATTAGCCCATCAGATAGTGGATTTGGCTGTTGAGAAAGGTAAAGCCATAGCCATAGAGAACCTAAAGAAACTCAAAAAAGGAGTGCGTGGAGATGGAAAAGCTACACTAAGAAAAAGGCTTCACCAATGGAATGCCAAAAAGTTTCTGCAAAAGCTAAAAAGGGTGGCAATGTTAAAGGGGGTGGAAGTAGTAGAGGTCAATCCTGCCTACACCTCAGTTATTGGCATGCTAAAGCATGCACCGCAGTCAAGCATAGATAAGGATATTGCAGGTGCTTATGTGATAGGGAGAAGGGCACTGGGATTTAAAGAAGACATGCATGAGAATTACGAGAAACTTTTGAAAGACAAAGCATATTTAGAGTTTGCCCTAAAGAGGTATGAAGAGAGGGAAAAAGAACTTAGAGAACTTATAGAGAAGGAAAGCAATGAATACAAGAGAAATTCCGTAAAAAGCGAACTAGAGAATGTAGAGAATGCAAAGGAGCTATTAACCAATCTCCTACAAAGCCTTCAGAGTGAGCCAAGCTCCTGTGAGGGAGCCGATGGAAGGAATCCTGAGCGGGGAAGGGGTAGTAAAGCCTCTTCTTCCGCTTGGCGAGTTCTGAAGGTAGCCCTCCTCTTCCCTATCCTTGGAAGGGTCTTACCAAGAGACCTTTCTCCTCTGAAGCCCGTGTTGGTGGAAGGAGTGTGGGATAGGGTGAGGAGTAGGTTAGTCCCTTTAGAGGCTGGGGGGACGGTCCCAATAAGGGATTTTTAAAACAGCCTCATTTCCCTTGGGTTAAAGGGAAAGGGTTCGTAATTTTTGTGTTCTTCCAAACCCTGAAAAAGCCCGCAATCAATCAAAACCTTTTTGTTATCTGCCTCTAAGAGCAAGCAACTGCCTGTCACTCCTTCTACTCCTCCGTAGAACCCCACCCTCATCTATAAAGCCCCTTGTCTAGAATATACTCCTCCACCTCCTGTGGCACAAGCCATTTTATGCTCTTTCCCTCCTTTATCCTCTGCCTTATCTCAGTGGAGGATATATCAATCCTTCTTATGCTGAGGATGAGATAGTCCTCGTCTTCCTTTAGCTGTGGGAATCTTTCTTTTAAGTAGGTTTTGACTTCCTTACCCTTGGAAGCCCTGTCTATGATTATGAACTTGGCAAGCTTTACCAGCCCGTCGGGATCTCTCCACAGATGCAAGGTCAGGGCACTATCTGCACCTATCAAAAAGGTGGGTCTTTCTTTTAGCTCCTGGAAGAGTTGTTTGGCGGTATCCACCGTGTAGGATATACCCTTCCTGCTTAACTCCAGTGTGCTTATGGAAAATTTTTCCATCCCCTTAATTGCAAGCTTTAACATCTCAAACCTATCCTCCGGGCTTGCCCTGTGAGGCTCTTTTAGCGGTGATTGATAGGCGGGTAAAAAGACAAGCTCTTCTAGGCTGAGCTCTTCTAAAAGGTCCCTTGCTATGAGCAGGTGTCCCAGATGCACCGGGTCAAAGCTCCCACCAAAGAAAACTTTCATCACTCTTCCCGAGACCTCAGGATCAGTCTAATGGGTGCGTGCTTTATGTTGGTGCATTCCCTTAACCTTCTTTCAAAGAACTTCTTGTAGTGGCTTTTCCACTCTTCTGGGTCGTTGGTGTATAGCACAAAAGTAGGTGGCTTTGTGCTCTCTTGGTACGCATAATAAACTTTTATCTTGCCGGGCGGTGCCTTCTCTGATAGAACCTTCTCCACGCATCTGTTTACGAAGGATGTTTTGTGCTGTTTGCAGTAATCTTGATAAACCAAGAGGACGCTGTCTAAGAGTTCTCTCACTCCCTTACCTTCTGTAGCAACGGTCAGCACAATGGGTGCGTAGTCCAAAAAGCTTAGCCTTTTTCTCAAGTACTCTTTAACTTCCTCTTCGGTGGAGTTTATCAGGTCAAACTTGTTGCCCACGATCACACAACCTTTGTACCTTCTTGCTATGAGTCCTCCGATCCTTTGGTCTTGATGAACCACACCCTCCGAGAGGTCCACCACCAAGCAAACCACATCGGACATCTCTATAGCCTTTATGGACCTTCCCACCGAGAAGAACTCAACGCCGTACTCTACCTTGGACGGTCTTCTTATGCCAGCAGTATCCACTAAGATCAGTGGATTCCCTTTGTATTCAAAATAGACCTCCACCGCATCCCGGGTGGTGCCCGGTATTGGAGAGACAATCACCCTATCGCTACCAAGCACCGCATTCACCAAAGAGGACTTTCCTACATTTGGTCTGCCCACAAAAGAAAGCCTTAGCCCTTCCCTTTGGGCAACCTCCTCCTCAGGGAGCATACTAACCACATCGTCAAGCAGTTCTCCCACACCTTTTCCATGCTGGGCGGATATAGGATAGACCCTCTCAAAGCCCAAGCTGTAAAAGTCGTAGAGGTTCTCCCTTGCTTTTTTAACATCCATCTTATTTACCACCAGGAAGACCTTTTCCCTGTGTGGATACAAGAGTTCCGCCACTGCCCTGTCTGCGTGGGTAATACCTTCCTTTCCATCCACCATAAAAAGGATCACGCTCGCCTGGTTTAGAAGCTCCTGAACTCTCTTTCTGATCTCTTGGGCTATGTAGTCTTTGTCCTCCAAGAGCCCTCCCGTGTCCACCACCCAAAAGCTTTTATCCTTCCAATGGACGATTGCCTCCAAGGCGTCCCGGGTAATACCGGGCATATCGTGAACTATGCTAAGCCTTTTTCCCACCAGGCGGTTAAAGAGGGTAGATTTTCCTACGTTCGGTCTTCCAACTATGACTACCTTATTCACTGTATATCTATTATCTTACATACATACATTCTTATAAGTCAAACATTCTTATAAGTCAAACAGTCTAAAAAGCTTGTGTTAAACTTTTCCAAGCAAGCTAAGGCTTGGCGGGGGTATCTATTATCCCGACTTTTACTGGCGGGGATGGCTATAATCCCGACAAGCTTTAGCTTGCTTAGGGGGTAGTATGTCCTTTTCAAAGCTTTTTGAGATTAAGTATCATTTGCGAGCAGTTTTAAAACCACTTGACTTTTTAGGTAAAATGTGGTAAAAAAGGGAAAGGCAAGGGGTGCAAAGATGAAAGGAAAAGTTTTCGGCTGTGATGCTAGCAAAGATTATATCATACTCCACGATGGCAGTCAAGCATACAAGCTGAGGCTGTTCTAAAAATAATGCTTTAGGAGTGGGATAGAGATAATTTAGATTTTGTGCGAAAAAGTAAGTTGCCACTAAAAAAGCTTCACACTTTTGTAAGCTACTTCCTCAAGAGGAAGATGTCAACTTTTGGCATTAATAGACTGAGCTGGTTGATGGCTATGACTTGAAGCAGTTCTGATACACTTAGAGATATGAAGGCGATACAAGTAATAGAAGAAATACTAAGCAAAGCTTTTAAGCGACATAGGTTTCCCGTAAGCCTAAAAGCAGAAGCTGTGCTCCTCTACTTTAAGGGACTTTCTCTAAGAGCAGTAAGGGAGTTCCTACTTCACAAGGGTTATTAGGGAAAGCTCTTCAGGCAATATATACGATTGCTATTAAGGCAAAGGGATGCACCACTGACAAGGGACCTTGGTATGTGAGTGCGGTCAAAGGGCTTGCAATGGAATGGCTACATGAGACTTTTGGGAAGAGGAATGTGGTAGAGAGGTGGTTTTTCTACATCAAGCACAGAATAAAAATGCTAAGTATGAAACCGTCTATAGATGGTTAGCCTCCTTTATTGTCATTTATACGATCATGAACCTGAAAAGTTGACATCCTCCTTCCCAGTATTTATCACCAACCCTTTTTACGCCCTTAAGACCTTCCGAAATATATTTTTCCGCCTTTTCGTAATCTTTTATCTTTTTGTATGTATCCCCAAGGTTAAGTTTCATGATAGAAGCCCCATGATAATCTCCATATCTTTCGCTTATTTCTATCGCCTTTTGGAAGTATTCCACAGCCTTTTGATACTCGCCTTTTTTACCATAAGTAAGAGCAGTATTGTGGTAAGTCGTAGCCTTTTCCCTTTCGTCTGTTTTCAACCTTAAAGATTCTTCATAAAAGCCTAAAGCTTTATCCAATTCACCTTTATTGTTGTATATCACAGCGATGTTGTTTAGGACATTCGCTTGCATACTTTTATTTCCCAGCTCTCTTGCCAAGCTTAGGCTTCTGCTAAGATAGAGCACTGCATCGTCCAAGTAGCCCATGCTCTGGTAAATCAATCTAATCTGATTGTAGATATACATCAAGTCTTCTTTGTCTGAAGTTAAGCTTTCTGCCCTTTTCATATGCTCCAGGGCAAGTTTAAACTCTCCCACCATTCTGTAGCTCGCCCCCAAGCAGAAGTGTGCGTCTATGTTGTTTGGATACTTTTGAACAGCTCTTTTTCCAGCTTCTATAGCCCTTCTGTAGTCTCCAGCTTTATGGAAGTTATAGCACGCATCCACTTCTGGCTGGGCAAAGGCAAAAAGGCTAAGAAAAACAAGCAGGGTAAAGGTCAGTAGCTTTTTCATGACTCACCTCCTTGATAGTATTTTAATAACAAACTTTTGTTTAGAAACCTGACAAACACACCACTTTTCTTTGATAGGCATTTTCTCATTTTCCACCTTCCTGTTGATTTTGCTGTTGATTTTTCTTAGAAAGCTCTACAAACCTTTGCCATTTTGCCTTATCAAACTTACAGATAACTCCTCCTCTTGTATGGACAATCGTCTTATCAAGGTCGCAGAAGAGAAGAACTGCATAAAGTGGGTACTGTTCATTTCCCCAGCTTGGTGGAAAGAAGGCTAAGATATCTCCATTATTGCACTTGCTAAGGTCAGCATCTAAATCCTCAACCAAGCAGTAAATACGGTCTTTCTTTTCTTTGCTGGCGGTATCTGTCTTACCACGGGAGACCGCAAGGCTTAGGGCTACTGGCAAAGATATAAAAAGCAGGGCTCTTTTCATTCTACCACCTCCCTTTTGTGGGCTTATATATGTTTTAAAACCGCTCAACTTTAGATTTTCTGACAGGGTTTATAAAAACTTTCGTGATGTGCTAAACTTATCCTTTATGGATAGGAATTTTAAGCTTGTTGCCTTTGGTTTGCTGGCTTTTCTTTTGATCCTTTTGCTTTATATATCCTTTATGGATAAGAGGGAAGAAGGAAGAGGGCATTTGTCCTCGGTGGTGGAAGAGAGCCTCAAAGGGAAAGCTCCAGGCGAGGAAAACAAAAAACTTCTTGAGGAAGCCACAAAAAAGCTCTCTGAGTTAAGCTTTTTAACCCTTGATGGTAAAGAGGTAAAACTGTCTGACTACAAAGGAAAGGTTGTTTTGGTAAATTTTTGGGCTTCTTGGTGTCCTCCTTGCAAGGAGGAGATGCCCATCTTTGAAAAGGTTTATCAGAAATACAGCGACAAAAACTTTGTGATCCTTGCGGTAAATATAGACACATCCGAGGGTGCTATGAAAGAATTTTTGGAGAAAAACCAGTATAGTTTCCCCATAGTTAGGATAAAGGGAGAGGCAGGATTGAACATTCCCGGACTTCCCACCTCATACTTGGTGGATAAAGACGGTTCTGTGAAGAAGATAAGGCTCGGAGTATACAGGGAGTTAGAAGAGGACCTTTCTAAGCTACTACAATGAAGGTTTGGTATTTTACCCATAAAGGAAAGGTAAGACAGAACAACGAGGATGCCCTACTGGTGGGAAAAGAGGTTATAAGGAGGGAGGTTATGGATGCACCCGCCTTTAGAGAAATGGAAGTAAAGCTCTTTGTGGTGGCGGATGGCTTGGGAGGGCATGCCAAGGGAGAGACCGCTTCTTATGAGGTTTTGAGGGTTCTTTCTGAGCTTGAGCCCTTTGATGAGAAAAGCTTGCACGATGCCCTTTGGAAGGCTAAAGAGAGTCTTTTAGATTATGTTAAGAGGGAACCTTCTGCCTTTGGGCTTGGCACTGCCCTTGCGGGCGTGATCCTGGGAGATAGAGACATTATTGTCTTTAATGTGGGAGACTGCAGGGTCTATTTAAAGAAAGATAGAGATTTTGTGAAGGTATCAAGGGATCACACCCTGGTGGAGGACCTGATCATTGCGGGAAAGATAAGCGAAGAGGATGCCCGGTTTCATCCACAAAGGCACATTTTAACTTCGGCCATACTTGGAGACTACTCGGACTTTGAACTTTACACAAAGAGAATTCCCAAAAAGGAAACCGCCCTGCTAATATGCTCAGACGGCTTTTGGGAGGAGTTCAGCAAAGAGGAGATGAGGTTTTTTGCAAGCCTTGAAGAGCCCGTTGATGCAATTTTTCAAGCTTTAAATAAAAAGCCCCAGAGGGACAACGTCAGCTTTATATATCTAGAGCTCTAAGCTAACCTCCACCGGCAAGTCCCGTAGGAGATTATACAGCTCTGTCTTTGGTTCTAACCTATACCTTGGGTCCGCTTGCATGAGTACGCTTTTGCCGTTTAATCTGCACTCTATTAAAAGCTCCGCCCCCTTTTCAGAGAGGCACAGGCTAACCGCCCTGTGGAGGCTTTCTAACTCCTTGTCCGTCAGCTCCCTTTGAATCTTTATACGCACGTACTTTATCTTGCTTGAGAGAAACTCTTCTATGGAATAAATTTCCTTTGCGACGATCTTTAGGGTTTCTGTCTCTTGGTCTTCTACCAAAGTGCCATGTACCACCACAAGCTCATCGTCCTTTAGCCTTTCTTTATTTTCTTCGTAGATTTCAGACCAAAGGACTACCTCACCAATGCCCGTTTTGTCAATGAGATTAAAGACCGCATACAAGTTTCCCTTTGAGTTCTTCTTTACCTTCAGCTCCGATATTACGCCCGCAAAGGTATATTCGCCTTCCTCCAAGTCCTCTATATTTTCCAAAGGCACCACCTTTCCGCTAAGTAGCTTTTCGTATGGGTCCAGAGGATGCTGGGCAAGGTAAAAGCCGAGTACTTCTCTTTCATACTTAGATTGGTCCTCTTGTACCTTTTGACCTGTTTGAAAGAGCCCTCTTGTGGTATAGAGGCTGTCCTTTTCGGATAGCTTAGAGAGCATTTCTGCCCTTGACATTCCGGTGAAGTCAAAGGCACCTGCCTTTATTAGTGCTTCCAAGACCTTTTTATTCACCTTTACACTTTTAACAAAATCCGCAAGGCTCTTCCACCTACCATTTCTCTTTGATACTATAAGCCTGGCGGTTTCCTCTCCCACACCCTTTATCCTTGCCAAGCCGAACCTGATCTTTTTCCTATCCTCTATGACGAAATCTGCGTCGCTTTTGTTTATATCCGGTGGTAGTATTTGTATTCCAAAGTTCGTTCTTGCATCGTTTATTAGGTTTATAAACTTCCTGTCGGATTTTTCCATTGAGAACTTTACAGCAAAGAACTCCTCAGGATAGTACACCTTCATGTACGCGGTCCAGTAAGAAAGGTAGCCATAGGCTACGGAGTGGGATTTGTTGAAGGAGTAGCTGGCGAATTTTTCTATGTCTTCCCAAAGCTCTACGATCTTTTTCTCTGGGTAGCCCCTTTCAACGGCACCTTTTATAAACTTTTCCCTCATCTCCTGCATAACTTCCTTTTTCTTCTTTCCTATGGCTTTACGCAGTGTGTCTGCTTCACCCGGAGTAAATCCTGCCAGTATTTGGGATGCCTTCATTATCTGCTCCTGATAGACCCAAACGCCGTAGGTTTCTTTTAAGATGGGCTCAAGTTCTGGAAATGGGTACTCTATCGGCTCCCTTCCGTGCTTTCTGTTTATGTAGCTGTCCACCAGACCGCTTTTGAGTGGTCCCGGTCTGTATAGAGCCAAAACCGCCACTATATCGTCGAAACTGTCCGGCTCAAGCCTCTTTAATAGGTTCTTCATACCGCTACTTTCCAACTGAAAGACGCCGGAAGTAAGCCCCTTCTTTAAAAGTTCATAGACCTTTGGGTCATCCAAAGGAAGTTTTAAAAACTCTATCTCCTTTCCGTGCCTTTGTGCCACCATTTGACGCATCTTCTCAAGCTCTGTGAGGGTCTTGAGACCCAAAAAGTCCATCTTTACGAGTCCAACCTCTTCAAGCTTTACCATATCAAACTGGGTGGCGACCTCTCCGTCATCGTAGTAAAGGGGCACAAGCTCCTCTAAGGGAACGGGAGATATAACCACGCCCGCTGCGTGGAGGGATGTATGCCTTGTTAAGCCTTCTAAACGCAACGCAATCTCCAAAAGCTTTTTAATCTCTGGGTTTTCTTGGGCAAGCTTTCTTAACTTCTTTGCGTTGATTTCAATATCGGTTCTGTGCTTTCCGTATTTTTCAAGGAGCTCCTCTATGGGCGTTAGTAGCATTTCCTCCAAGGATAGCCAGGTGCCTTGCACATCTCCCGGGGGTATGAGCTTTGCCAATTTGTCCGCCTCCGAGTAGGGGAGCCCCAAAGCCCGAGCGGTGTCCCTCAGGGTTTGCTTTGCCTTCATCACGTTGTAGGTGATGATCTTTGCTGTGTTTTCTGCACCGTATTTTTCCCTTACATACTCCAATACCCTGTCCCTGTTTTCCATGCAAAAGTCCACGTCTATGTCCGGCATGGATACCCTTTCGGGGTTCAAAAACCTCTCAAAGAGTAGCCCGTGCTTTATGGGGTCCACGTCAGTTATGCCAAGGGCAAAGGCAAGCAAAGAACCCGCCGCTGAACCCCTGCCCGGACCGACGGGAATTTTCTGTCCCTTAGCCCAGTTTACAAAGTCCTGCACAATCAGGAAGTATCCCGCAAAGCCCATTTTTTCTACCACGCTGAGTTCATACTCAAGCCTGTCCCAGTATTCTTTGGAGTCTTTGGCAAGCCCTTGCTCAATCCTCTGTCTAAGTCCCTTTATGGCAAGCTCCTTTAGTAGCTCAGCCTCTGAGGAATTTTCAGAAAAGCTTGGGAGAAGATAGCCTTTATTTTCAAGCATTTCAAAACTATCTTGGCACTTTTCGGCTACCTCCAAGGTGTTTAGCAAAGCCTTTTCCCATCCGTCAAACTTTCCTTTGAACCTCTCCCACATCTCCTGTGGGCTGGCAAAGTGTAGGTATTCGTTGGCACATTTGAATTCGCTCCTTTGAAGCTCGTTCAGGGTTTTCTTCATCTGCACTGCCATAAGCACCTGATGGGCTATGCGGTCCTCCGGCAGTAGGTAGTGGGCATCCCCTGTAGCTACGAGCTTAACCCCCAACTTTTTGCCTATTTCTATCAAATTCCTGTTGGCAACCTCTTGCTCCGGAAGTGAGTTTACCTGAAGCTCAAGGTAGAGATCTTCTCCGAATATATCCTTAAATTTCTTTACCCAATCCTCTGCCTTTTGAACTTCTCCTATGCTGGCGTAATAAGTAGGCACACCCTTGAGGCATGCGGTTATGGCTATTAAGCCCTCCGAGTATTTTGAAAGGAGCTCGTAGTCTATTCTTGGTTTGTAGTAAAAGCCCTCCTTGAAGGCAAGGGAAGAGAGCTTGTAGAGATTTTTTAGCCCCACGTCGTTTTTGGCAATCAGGATAAGGTGGTGGTTGTATCTATCGGTAATGTTGTCCTCTGAGCCCTTACCTTTCCTGTCAAAGCGAGAACCCGTGGTAAAGTAGGCTTCCATACCCAAAAGGGGCTTTATGCCCTGTTCCTTCATGCTCTTGTAAAAGTCCAAGATCCCGAATAGGTTTCCGTGGTCTGTGATGGCAACCGCTGAGTAGCCAAACTCTTTAGCCTTGTTTGCCAGGTCCTTTATCTTTATAGCCCCGTCAAGGAGAGAGTATTGGGTGTGCAGGTGTAAATGCACAAAGTCCGTCATATTTATATAGCATAACAGAGTCCGCTAAAGTTTGAACTCAAAAAAAGGCTGTTTTTTGCTGTATTTAAAGCTTTTAGTCTCTGGCAACTTTTCCAATATGAAAAGTTTTTCATGCTCTATGAGTAGAAAGTCCCTCTCTTTTTTCCTGTTCCACACCTCCCGAGTTGTCTTCATCTTGTGCTGAACTTTTATTACTTCTTCTTTTAGCACAAAGCCCACATCAAGGGCTAAAAGTAGTGCGTATGTAGTTATAGGAATATAATGCCTTTCGCTTCTCGTGTCTCCCAGCAAAATACCAAAAACTTTTCCCTTCTTTAGCACTCTATAACACTCCTTCAGAACATCCCTCAACATTTTCAAATACTCCTCCAGCTTTCTTGTCCCCGATAGGTCTCCCTCTATTTTCTCTTTGTTGTAGCCCACTATGTTTAAGTATGGTGGATGAGTGAGAATTAGGTCTATGCTTTCATCCTGTAGCTTTTCTAAATTTCTTGCGTCTCCATGGAAAACCTTAAAGCGGGCCAACTTCCTTTGATTGTTCCCAAACAGTGAGGGCTTAGCTTTTTGTTCTTCAAAGGCTTTAAGAAGCCAATATAAACGATGATAGGTCAAAATAGCAGATTGCAGGTTTAAATCCACCGCAATGCAGTTTCTACCAAGCAGAACCGCCTCTATGCACGTAGTCCCAGAACCTGCCATAGGGTCAAGGACAGTATCTCCCTCTTTTGAATATTTCTCTATTAAAACCCTTGGGATCTGTGGAGGCCAGTTTCCTCTGTAGTCTCCTTTGTGGGTTGCCCACGCACCCCTCTTTGGGAAACTCCACACAGTAGTGTCGGTTGCAGTCATCTCCTCATCCTTTGGCTCAAAGCGTTCCACCTTTATAGGCTCTAAGCTTATTTTTTCATTCCCTATTTCAACAAACTTATTTTTTTCAACGAAATCCAAGTATTCTTTTTCTGTTATCTCTCTCATTTTTTCAAAAGCGTATAACCCTTCTAATATCCTTTGGCTCAAAACCAGCCTTTATTAGTGCTAAAACTGCCAAGACCATCTTGGAACCAAGCTTTGGAGGTGGGTAGTTAGCGTCTTCCTGCAATCCTATCCACTTAAGCGTGTGCAGGAACTTTTCAAGCTCTTTTTTTAATTCCTCTGTAAGTTTTTCAAAGTATCTATTCATCACATTCTCCACAGACAGTCTATCCCTTAAAAGTCTAAAACAGGCGTTTATTAGGTATTCTTCTATGTCTCGATGCATATTTCTTAGCCTAAGAAATACATCTGCTATATCATTGTGAGATGGTCTCTTTATAATCGGGTTATATGTAGGAGAAAACCTCCAAACAATGAAATCATAATCGCCCTTTATTGCTTCTTGTGTTATCTCTATAAACAATTTATAGTCGCCGATTTCCTCAACAAGTATAAGTCTATGATAGTCTTTGTTGGTTATTTGGAGTGTTTCTTGAAGAAAATCTCGGACATCTTCTGGTTTTGGTAGGTCTTTGACTATTCCTATAAGCTTTTCATAATTTCCTTTTTCAATCAGTGTTAGAACTGTCCCTGCTCTTGGGTCTGTTTGTCTTTTAGACCTTGCCACAGTAAAATTATATACCCAATGGACCTTAAGGAATTAGAAAAAATTCAGCTAGACTGTTCAAAGAGGGTTATTCTGGAGGATAGATTTGAAAAGCTTGAGCTGGTGGGTGGAATGGACCTGACCTTTGAAGACATAAAGAAAACACCCACCAGGGCTTGGGCAAGTTTGGTGGTGTTGGAACTCAAAAGCCTAAGACCCATCTATCAAAAGGTGGTGGAGGGTGTGGTGGATTTTCCTTACATTCCCACCTTCTTAGCCTTTAGGGAAATGCCCTTGATGTTGGAGCTTTATAAGGAGGCAAAGGTAAAGGCAGATGTGTATTTTATAGACGGGCAGGGTATTGCCCATCCAAGGGGTTGCGGTATAGCATCCCACTTTGGTGTGGAGACAAACACACCCACCGTAGGGGTGGCAAAAACGATCCTTGTGGGAAAGACACAGGAACCTTCATCAAAGCGTGGAAGCTTTTCGCTTATCCATTACAGAGGAAAGGTGGTAGGTGCAGTCCTCAGAACGAAGGACAACACCGCACCCATTTACGTGTCCCCAGGACACATGATAAGTTTGAGCACAGCCATTGAACTGGTTTTAAAGACATCTCTGCATCGCATACCAGAGCCCACCCGCCTTGCCCACAACCTTTTGCAAAAGGTGAGGAAGTCAGTATGAAAAGACATCCCTGTATAAAAAGCTCTTTTGCCAACTATGTTCTCAAGCCCCTTTGCCCTGTGGTAAAGCCCGTTTTTAAGGCGGTCTTTAAGATAGAGGTTTTCGGCTTGGAGAATATTCCATCTGAGCCTTGTATAGTGGCGTCCAATCACAGGAGCTACTTGGACCCACCCGTCCTAAACGCAGTATTTCCCGAGCCCTTGATATTTGTGGCAAAGGAAGAGCTCTTTAAAGTCCCCATCTTTGGTAAGCTGATCTCCCACATGGGAGCCATTCCAATAAAGAGAGGTACGGGAGACGTGCAAGCTTTGAGCACAGTCCTTGAGTTTTTGGAGAGGGGCTGTAAGGTATGCATATTTCCGGAGGGTACAAGGGCAGAGCCTGGACAGTTTCTCAAACCTAAGCCGGGCGTGGGCCTTTTGGCTATAAAGAGCAAAAAGAAAGTTCTACCCGTCTATATAGATGGCACCGATAAGGTTATGCCAAGGGGCAAGAGCTTTCCAAAACCGGGAGCCAAAATAAGGGTGTTCATAGGAAAGCCCAAAGATTACTCCCATGAGAAAAACTACAAGGAGGTAGCCATCAAAATAATGGAGGAGATAAAAGCCTTGAGCCATTTTAGCGCCCGATAATTCCAAAAAGTTAAGAATAGAGTTTATAATACCTTCCCTAATATGCACATATTAGTAACTGGCTGTGCGGGCTTTATAGGCTGGCGTGTGTCAAAAAAACTTTTGGAGGAGGGACATCAGGTAGTAGGTATAGACAACCTAAACGATTACTACGACGTTAGACTGAAGGAATACCGCCTTGAGGACCTAAGGACGCACAAAAATTTCACCTTTTATCAGGGAGACATAGAAAACCTTGAGTTTTTGGAGGGTGTGTTTAAGAAGTACTCCTTTGATGCGGTGATAAACGAAGCTGCAAGGGCGGGAGTTAGGGCATCTCTGGAAAATCCCTTTGTTTACTTTACCACCAACGCCTTGGGCACTTTGAACCTTCTGGAGCTTTGCAAAAATTACGGTGTGCCAAAGTTTGTGCTTGCGTCCACCTCCTCCCTTTACGCAGGACAGCCCATGCCTTTCAAAGAAGACCTGCCGGTCAATACACCCATTTCTCCCTACGCTGCTTCAAAGAAATCTGCGGAGGTAATTGCCTACACCTATCACTACCTCTATGGCATAGATGTTTCTGTGGTTAGATACTTTACCGTCTACGGTCCTGCGGGAAGACCGGATATGAGCGTCTTTAGGTTCATAAAGTGGATCATGGAAGAAAAACCTTTGGAAGTCTTTGGGGACGGTTCTCAGAGCAGGGATTTTACCTACATAGACGACATTGCGGAGGGGACCATATTAGCCCTAAAGCCCTTGGGCTATGAGATAATAAACCTTGGCAACAACCAACCTCACAAACTATCGGAGGTGATAGGGCTTATAGAAAAGTTTACGGGCAAAACCGCGAAGGTGGAAAACAGGGAGTTTCACAAGGCGGACCTAAAGGCCACCTGGGCAGACATAACAAAGGCAAAAGAGCTTTTGGGCTGGCAACCAAAGGTTTCTTTGGAGGAGGGCATCAGGCGAACCGTTGATTGGTTTAAAGAAAACTGGCATTGGCTTAGGGATATAAAGCTATGAAGGTTTTAGTGACTGGAGGAGCTGGCTACATTGGTTCCCACATGGTAAAGCTTTTGGTGGAAAAGGGGCACGAGGTTTTAACCTTTGATAACCTTTCCAACGGTCACGAGTGGGCGGTCATAAACCGTAGGTTAGTGGTGGGAGACCTTTTGAACTACAAGCAGATAGAAGAGGTGCTTTTGGACTTTAAACCCGATGCGGTTATGCACTTTTCTGCGAAGGTGGTGGTGCCCGAAAGCGTGGAAAAGCCCTTGCTTTATTACGAGAACAATTTTTACGGCACTTTGAACCTACTGCAGGCTATGAAGAGGGCAAAGGTAAAGTATTTGATCTTTTCCTCCACCGCTGCAGTTTATGGTATTCCCGAGAGGGTTCCCGTCAAAGAGACAGACCCAACAAACCCTATAAGTCCCTACGGCTGGAGTAAGCTATTTTCGGAACAAGCTATAAAGGACTTTGGAAGAGCAGAAGGTATTAAGTATGGAATACTCAGATACTTCAACGTGGCGGGTGCAGACCCAGAGGGGAAAATAGGACAGGTGAGCAAAAATCCCACACATCTTATCCTAAGGGCACTGAAGACTGCAAAGGGAGAGTTGCCTTACATAGAGGTTTATGGCACAGATTATCCAACCCACGATGGAACAGGAATAAGGGACTACATCCATGTAATGGACCTGTGCCAAGCCCACTTGGATGTGTTGGATTACCTTATGAATGGTGGAGAGAGCGATGTGTTCAATGTGGGCTACGGAAGGGGCTACTCGGTGTTAGAGGTTATAGAAACTGTAAAAAAAGTGACGGGCATAGACTTTAAGGTGGTCTATGCGGACAGAAGACCAGGAGACCCACCTTAGGTGGTGGCTGATGCCACAAAGCTAAAAACTCTGGTGGGATGGACTCCCAAATACGACGACCTGGAGTTTATAATCAAAACCGCATGGAATTGGGAGAGGAACTATACTTATAAAGCGTGAAAGGATCTGTGATAAACTATGTTTTTGAGCACATTGGAACAAAAGCTTAGGAGCATAAGATGGAACCTTTAGGAGATAAGTTTAGGGCATTGGCGGAAGCCATAGAAAGGGAATCTGTTTTGGTGCATAGGACTGCGCTCATTGACGGATACAGAGACATATACAAGTTTTCAAACTTGGGCATAGATAAGCTTATTAAAAAAGCCACCGAATACGGTGGAATAAAGGGTGCCAAAATTCTAAAGGAAAGGTACGGAGTGATAACCGACCGGTTGGACGAAGCTTTGGAAATTCTAACGGTAATCGCAGAATCCTCAAGGCTTATAGATGTTTTTGAGTTTGACATAGATGCCATGGAAATAAAAGTGGAGGGTTCCATCTTAGTGGAGGCGGTGGGAAGTAGTAAAAAGCCCGTCTGTGAGCCAATGGCTGGCTTTTTTTCCGGCTTTTTGGGTGAGCTTTTAGGAAAGAGTGTAGAAGTGAAAGAAACCGCATGCGCTGCCCAAGGGCACGAAAGGTGTATTTTTAAAATATCTCCATTAAAGAATGAGTGTGCTGAAGGTTAGAACTACCAAAAGGACAAGTTTTGTGAATATAACTCATCTGGTCAAAGAAGAGGTTAAAAAATCAGGTGTTAAATCTGGTCTTTGTTTGATATACGTACCTCATACTACCTGTGCGGTCTTTATAAACGAAGGGGCGGACCCGGATGTGATAAGGGATATTTCCTATGCTTTGGAAAGGCTGATCCCTTGGAGCGATCCAAACTACGCCCACGCAGAAGGAAACTCCGCTGCCCACATAAGGAGCAGTATAATAGGCAACTCAAGGGTGGTACCCGTAGAGGATGGAGAGCTTACCCTTGGCACTTGGGAGTCCATATTCTTGGCAGAATTTGACGGTCCAAGGGAGAGAAAGATTATAATAAAGGTTATCCCATGCTGAAGGAAGATGTGGTAGAGAAGGTTGCCCAGTTGGCAAGGTTGAAGCTAACAGAGGAAGAGAAGGAAACCATCGGAAAACAGCTGATGAGTATATTGGAGTTTATTAATCAGCTGAACGAGGTTAACACAGAGGGAGTGGATGCGGTGTGGTATGGACAGGAAGGAACACCTCTGAGGGAGGATATTCCAAAAAGGGAGTTTTCCCAGAAGAAAGCTTTGGCGAACGCACCCGAAAGGGAAAATGGCTTTTTTGTGGTGCCAAAAATACTTGAACTTTAATACCAGAGTGTTAAGATTAAAACTATGATAGAGGAACGGCAAAAGGAAATTTTGGAAAAGAGGAAAGCTTTGGAGAGTGCGTTAGCCTCCATAGAGAGGCGCTTTGGTAAAGGTAGCATAATGCCACTGAGAAGTGCGGAAAAGGTAAAGGTGGAGGCTATTCCCACAGGTTCCCTTGCCCTGGATATAGCCACCGGTGTGGGCGGAATACCCAAGGGTAAGATAATAGAAATCTTTGGACCGGAGTCTTCGGGTAAAACAACTTTAGCATTGCATGTGATAGCGGAGGCCCAAAAGAAAGGTGGCATTGCGGTTTTCATAGACGCAGAGCATGCCCTTGATCCCAAGTATGCCCAGAAAATCGGGGTTGATTTGGATAACCTCTACATTTCTCAGCCAGATTATGGAGAACAAGCCTTAGAAATAGCAGAAAGCTTGCTCAGAAGCGGGGCGGTGGATGTGATAGTGATAGATTCCGTGGCTGCGCTGGTGCCAAAGGACGAGCTGGAGGGAGAGATCGGAGAAGCCCATGTGGGAAAGCAGGCAAGACTGATGGCTCAGGCACTTAGAAAGCTAAAGAGCTTAGCCCACAACGCCAACGCTGCGGTAATATTCATCAACCAGTTGAGGGAAAAGATCGGTGTTATGTTTGGAAACCCAGAAACCACGCCCGGTGGAAGGGCTCTAAAGTTCTTTGCGGACATGAGGTTGGACGTTAGAAGAATAGGAGACGCAAAGGAAGGAGACAGCAAGATAGGTAGCAGGGTAAGGGTAAAGGTGGTAAAGAACAAGCTGGCACCACCCTTCAGAGAGGCGGAGTTTGACATGATATACGGAGAGGGCATATGCAAACTCTGCGACCTCATTGATACCGCCTCAGAGTTGGGTGTTATCAAGAAGAGCGGAGCGTGGTATAGCTACGGAGAAGTAAGGCTTGGACAGGGTAGGGACCAAGCAAAGAAATTTTTGCAAGAAAACCCTGAGCTTGCCCAAGAAATAGAAAAAAGGGTAAGGGAGGTAGCAAAAATTGCTGGCACTGATACTCAAGAGAGCGGTTGAGCTTGGTGCATCGGACATTCATTTAAAGGTTGGCTCCTTACCCGTACTGAGAATCAAAAAGAAAGGCTTAGTTCGCATGGAGGAGGTCCCTCCTATAGATGACAGGATGATGGCAAGCTTTGTGGAGGAGATCATAGGAAAAAACGTGAAGAAAATGGCGGAGTTTGAAGAGCTGGGTGAGACGGATACCTCTTACTCCCTAAGGGGCATAGCAAGGTTTCGTGTGAATATATACAAACAGAGGGGCTCCGTAGGTATGGCCTTTCGGGTTATACCTTATTCAGTGCCTCCCTTTGAATCTTTAAGCCTGCCCGAGGTTATGAGAAAGGTAGTTTTGGAAAACACAAAAGGCCTAATATTGGTTACGGGTCCCACCGGTTCAGGGAAATCTACGAGCATAGCCTCTCTGATCAATGAAATAAACCGTAGGAAAGAAGCTACCATAATTACCATAGAGGATCCTATTGAGTATCTTTTCAAAGACGAGAAAAGCTATATAATCCAAAGGGAGGTGGGGATAGACACCTCTTCCTTTGCGAGGGGGCTAAGGGCTGCACTCAGAGAGGACCCGGATATCATATTTGTAGGTGAGATAAGGGATACAGAGACTGCCATGACAGCCCTTCAGGCTGCAGAGACGGGACACTTGGTTTTTTCCACCTTGCACACTCTGGACGCAAAGGAGACAATAAACAGGTTTATTGGAATGTTCAACTTAGAAGTTAGGGAACAAATAAGGGTTCAATTGGCGGAGGTTTTGTTGGCGGTTTTTTCCCAAAGGTTGGTGCCAAGGGCAGATAGAACGGGCGTCGTTCCTGCGGTGGAAATTTTGGTAAACACCGCATCAATTAAGGAGTGCATTTTAGACCCTACGAAGATTGATGAGATCCCGATGCTACTGGAGAAAGGAAGACCTGTTTATGGTACACAGACCTTTGACCAGCACCTGGAAGAGCTATACAGGAAGGGCATTATAGATTACAGTACCGCCATTGCTTACGCCAACAAGCCTACGGATATGGAGATCAAGCTAAAAGGTATTTCTACCGGTGGAAGGGGCTACTTCTGATGAAAATAGCCATAGATGGACCCTCCGCCAGTGGCAAAAGCACCATTGCAAGGCTTTTATCCCAGAAGCTTGGAATTCCGTACTTAGAAACAGGGCTTCTTTACAGGTTCTTTGGCTACATAGCCTACAAAAGGGGAACCACAGAACTACCACCGGATGAACTTTTTAAAGAGGATTTCAAGGTTGTTATTGATGTAGGAAAAACTGAAGTGTATTGGAAGGGCAAAAGGCTATCTGAGGAATTAAGAGGAGAGGATGTAGGAAGGTATGCATCCCTTTTGGGAGAAGTGCCCGCCTTTAGGGAGAGGATGATAAAGTTTTTTAGAGAGTTGGTGGGGTCCTCTCAGGTGGTAGGTGAAGGTAGAGATGTGGGCACCCACATATTCCCACAGGCGGATTACAAATTCTTCATCACCGCATCGCCTGAGGAAAGGGCAAGGAGGAGATACTTGGAGCTAAAGGAAAAGGGTATGGATGTTTCTTATGAGGATATTCTAAAAGCCATCCAAGAGAGGGACTACAGGGATGCCAACCGCCCGCTGTATCCTTTCAAACCCGCAGAGGATGCCCTCATAATAGATACCACCAACAAAAGGGTGGAAGAGGTTCTTGAATACATACTCAGCATACTCAAGGAAAAATGAGCCTAAGAAAGCTAATTGCCACCGCAAGGGCATTAAGGGAGCTTGGCTTTGATGAGGTTTATATAACGGAAGAAAAGCGTGAAGAGCCCATCAAGGAGGAAAAGGAAGACAAGGCTGAGCTTTTGAGGAAACTTTACAAACAGATGGAAGAGGAAAGAAAATGCATTCTCTACGAAGGTGCCAGTGGCTATGTTTTCGGGGAGGGAGACCCAAACTCTCCGGTGGTCTTTGTAGGTGAGGCACCCGGAGAAGAAGAAGACAAGCTAAAAAGACCCTTTGTGGGAAGGGCAGGACAGTATTTAAACATCAAATTGGAACAGGTGGGGCTAAAGAGGGAAAAGGTTTATATCACCAATGTGGTAAAATCAAGACCACCCGGAAACAGGACACCCACAAGGGAGGAGATGATGACCTGCCTCCCTTATCTTAGAAAGGAGATAGAAATAATAAAACCCAAGCTTTTGGTTTGTCTGGGCTCAACCGCCATGAAGGGCATTCTTGGGAAGGAGTATCCCATCACCAAATACAGGGGACAGATTTTTCCATACCCTTACAACCCAAGCATAAAGGTTTTCTTGACTTATCATCCTGCCTATGTGCTGAGAAATCCCTCCGCAGACAAAGAATTCATAGAGGACTTAAAAAAGGTAGTTCAGCTCATTTCTCAAGCCTGATCTTTAAAAAGCCATTCTCCAGCCTGGCACCCACCGGCTCGTAATCCCTTAACTTTCTTGGAAGCATTATGTGGCTTTTGAAGTTCTTCCACCGCACCACAATCTCTCCGTCGCTCTTTATAACAGACAGACCCTCTTTGCTCAAGAAGGGACTTCTTAGCTTTACAGTGTATCCGTCGCCTTCCTCTATGAACTCATAAGGTTTTTCCTTGAAGAATACAGTAGAAGGGTCCCTGTCTCCGTACATGAGGTCCGCGAGGATGCTTAGCCTTTCCTCGCCAACCACCTCATCTTCCATCAGGGGCACTTTAAAGATGGGTATGGGATAGAAAAGGGCTTCCATCTCTTCTAAATATTTCCTTTGGGTTATAACCCACTTGGACATACTTTCGCACTCGCTTAAAACGGGTGGCAACACCTTATTGACTACAACCGCATCCACATTCACACCAAAAAGGTTGAAGTATAGCATAGCCCTTTGGCTCTCTTTTAGAACCATCTTTTCTGGATTAGCCACAAGCCTAACGGAGGTTATCTCTGGGTCTATGAGTAGCTCATCCACACCCTTTAGCTTTTCGTAGAAGTTTTCAAGGGCTTTGAAGTACTCATCATCGGGCAGTGGCACATCGGTGAACCTTTGGGCAACGGGTCTCGCTATCTTCATTATGGTTCTTTCCACCCTGAAGATCTTTTTCATGTACCACTTTAGAACAGTGGGCATAGAAACAAAACGCAGAGACTCACCAGTGGGCGGAAGGTCCAAAATGAGCACATCAAACTCCTTTTCCCTGTAGTATTTATTCACATACAGAAGGCTGGTGACCTCCTCCATGCCGGGCAAGATGGCAAGCTCCTCCGATACGATCTCGCTTAGCCCAGTTGTATTAAAGAGCAGTTCCAAAAACCTATACACATCGCCCCAATACCTGTCTATCTCCTCCTGCACATCTATCTCTTGGATGTAAAGATTGTCGTTGATCTTTATAGGTAATCCCTTTGCTTTGATCTTTTCTTCCTCTGGGATGTCAAATGAATCTCCAAGGCTGTGGGCTGGGTCCAAAGAGACCACGATGGTTTTGTAGCCAAGCTTTGAGAGCCTGTAGCCTGTAGCAGCAGAAACCGTAGTCTTTCCAACACCACCCTTTCCAGAAAACAAAATAATTCTCATAGGGTAAAAATGTAATCGCTTCAACCTTCCCTTTTGATGGCAGATTTTGACCGAAGAGGTGTTATAATTATTCCCTGAGTGAAAGTGAGTTTGAGGGTCCAACTTGGACCCTTGTCAACTTGGCAACTGAATATGGGGGTAGTGTTTTTATTTTGAAAATCTCAATTTTAGTAGGGGAAAAGTTTTGATTTTCAAGCTTTTTGGGAGATAGTTTCACCGTAAAGCCGTAATTATGTAATGCCGTAATGCCGTAATTATGGTCAGTGGCGGAAAGCATTGGGAGATAAGGATTTAAATTTGATAACAACAGACTCAACTTTGCACGATCTCGGATTTCGGAAAATTAACTTCATTTGAAAGGGGTGCCCCTTGACAAAATGATTGATACGTCTTATTTTAGTTAATGTGATCGTTTGGGGTTCCTAATGTACCGTGTGGAGTTGAAAGACCAATTAACTTTACCATAGCACCACCTCCTCATCTTTGTTCCTAATGTACCGTGTGAAGTTGAATGCAGGGCGAAGCTGAAAGCTGGAGTTGTGTTGGTATATAATTCTTTCTATGAGGTATTTATGGGGAAGTTTATTGCTGGCTTTGGGAGTAGCTTTTGGGTCTGATTGTGTTGCAAGAATTACCGTAGAAGAAGCGAGCAGGCAGGCAAGCCAGTATGTGGGAAGGGTTCTGTCTGTTAATCTCTCTAAGAACAAGAAGGGAGAGTGTTATTACAGGGTTAGGGGAACGGAGGGCACCGCGGTTATAGATGCCAACGATGGACAGCTTTTGAGGTTTTACAGAAAGAAAGAATAAGGCATCCAAGGGTAATTTATGCATAGTCCAATTTTATAGAGGGGCTATATTTAATCTCTATGATTTTGGAAAAATACACTGGACCCATAGACCTTAAGTATATGACCTACAAGGAGCTTGAAAAGCTCGCCGAGGAAGTCAGGGACTACATCCTTGATGTTACCGCAAAAAACGGAGGGCATGTGGCACCGGGGCTGGGTGTGGTGGAGCTAACAATAGCCCTACTGAGAGTTTTTGACCCTCCAAAGGATGTTATAGTTTGGGATATAGGGCATCAGGCTTACCCTTGGAAGATCCTAACAGACCGCAAAGATAAATTCCTTACTCTCAGACAGTATGGGGGCATCTCTGGCTTTTTGAGAAGGGAAGAGAGTCCATACGATGCCTTTGGTGCGGGGCATAGTTCCACATCCATCTCTGCGGGTTTGGGTTTTAGGGTTGCCAAGGACCTTTTAAAGAGGGAAGGCTATGTGGTTATGGTCATAGGCGACGGTGCAATGACTGCGGGTATGGCTTTTGAAGCCCTCAACAATGCGGGGCATCTCAGACCAAACAATTTTATAGTTATTCTCAACGACAACGAAATGTCCATATCTCCCAACGTGGGGGCAATATCCACTTACCTTAGCAAGATCATAAGCGGGCGTTTTGTTCAGGAGACACGCCAGAAGATAAAGCGTTTGGTTCATCATCTGGGAGGTCCCGCAGAGAGGTTTATGAAGCTAACGGAGGAGTTTTTAAAAGGTCTGATATCACCGGGCATAATCTTTGAGGAGCTTGGCTTTAACTACATAGGACCTGTAAACGGACATGATTTGCCCGCACTGGAAAGCACTCTAAAGAATGTGAAGGAAATTGAGGGACCTGTTCTTTTGCATGTATACACCAAGAAGGGTAAAGGCTACAAGCCCGCAGAGAATGACCCGGTTACATGGCACGGAGTGGCACCCTACAAGAGAGAATCGGGCGAGTTTATAAAGAAGCCTTCTCCTCCCACCTGGAGCTCGGTTTTTGGAAAGGCAATCGTGAAGATGGCGGAGATGGACGAAAAGGTGGTGGTGATAACTCCAGCCATGAAGGAGGGCTCTGGGCTTGTGGAGTTTGCGGAAAAGTTTCCCAACAGGTTCTTTGATGTGGGTATTGCGGAACAGCACGCATGCACCTTTGCAGGTGGCTTGGCGGCGGAGGGTCTAAAGCCCGTAGCATGCTACTATTCCACCTTTTTGCAAAGGGCATACGACCAGGTTATACACGACATAGCCTTGCAGAAGTTGCACGTGGTCTTTGCCATAGATAGGGCGGGTTTGGTGGGCGAGGATGGTCCAACCCATCACGGCGTCTTTGACCTTTCTTACCTAAGATGCATACCAAACATGATTGTCTGCGCTCCAAAGGATGAGCAGGAGCTCATAGACCTTTTATACACCGGTTTAAATCAGAACCTTCCCTTTGCCCTCAGGTATCCAAGGGGACCAGCCTACGGTGTGCCCACTAGTGATCCAAAGCTAATACCCGTAGGAAGCTGGGAGGAACTTTTGGAAGGGGAGGATGGTGTTATACTGGCGGTGGGCTATCCGGTCTATCAAGCCCTAAAGGCGGCGGAGGAGCTCAGAAAGGAAGGCATAAGGCTTGGAGTTGTCAATGCCCGATTTGTAAAGCCTATGGACGAGCAAATGCTACTGGACCTTTGCAGTAGGTATGACCTTTTTATAACAGTGGAAGACAACACGGTGGTGGGTGGCTTTGGCTCCGGAGTGCTTGAGTTTCTTTCCAGTAAAGGTATTCTCAAGAGGGTGATCACCTTGGGTATTCCAGATAGATTCATAGAGCATGGCAATCAAAACCTTTTGAGAAACTTGGTGGGCATAGACGCAGAGGGCATTGCAAGAAGCGTAAGACAAGCCTTAAGAAAAGTGCTTTAAACTTATACTTATGCTCTTTGGCTCCCTCTCCCTTTACTTTGTTTCCACCCTTTTTGGTGTGTGCGCCCTCTTTAGAAGACCTCTCTGTGGTCTTTTATCTGTGTTGCTGATGCTACCCGCCTTTGGCTTGTATTTCTTTAGCCTTTTTTACAGCTACCTCAGGGAAAAAACCTTTCCCTTGGGGGACCCTTACGGTTTTATATCCTTCCTTGGAAATCTTTTTGTTCCTACATTTCTTTTTTTGGCGTATAAGTACAGGAACCTTTTGGGCTTTGCCCACTTGGTGGCTTTTGTGGGATTTTTGGCTACCCTCTTTGCACTGCCCTCCTCACACTCTCCTTACAAGAGCACCCTTTATGGTCTTCATCTCCTTTTTGCATCTTTCAGCTACCTTTTTGCCCTAATGGGGGGACTTTCATCTCTCCTCAGGCTTATCTTAGAAAAGCGTCTAAAAAAACATGTCTTTCTTCAGGCTTACGTGCCTTTGGATAGTTTGAGAAGGGCAGAAAGACTCTCTATAAACTTAGCCTTTTTGGGCTTTACCTTTACACTTATTTTTGGAAGCTTATGGACGCGCACCCAATTCGGAAAGCATTGGATAGATGACCCAAAGCTCATAACTACCCTATTGCTCTGGTTGTATTATGCGTTGCTTTCCCATCTAAACCTTTTGAAAAAACTCAAACCCAAAAGGTTCTCGGAAGGAGTTATCCTCGGCGCGATTTTTTCTTTGATCAATCTATTCTTTGTAAGGCATAATCTTTAACGATGATATAATAGGATAGCATGAAAAACATAGTGATCACTCCAATAACCTTTGAACCCGTTTATGCTCAGCAGGTGGAGATTGTAGAGAGAAAGGGTACCGGACACCCAGATACTATATGTGATTACTTGGCGGAGGAGCTCTCCGTTGCCCTATGCAAGTGGTATCAGGAAAACTTTGGGGCAATTATGCATCACAATGTGGATAAAGCCCTCTTGGTGGGAGGTAGGGCAGAGCCCGTCTTTGGTGGAGGAGAAGTAATAGAACCCATAGAAATTTACTTGGTTGGAAGGGCTATTTTGGAAAAGGATGGTAAGGCGCTTGGAAATGTGCAGGAATTTGTTCAAAATGTAGTTGAAAAGTGGATTTCTGAAAATTTAAGGAACTTGGATGTTAAAAGGCATATAAAGGTGCACGCAAAGTTAAAGCCCGGTAGCAAGGACTTGGTGGAACTTTTTGAAAGGTTTCAAAAGAAGGGAGAGGTTCCTTTGGCAAACGACACCTCCTTTGGGGTAGGCTTTGCACCCTTCGATGACTTGGAAAGGGCGGTTTATCAAACAGAGCGGTTTTTAAACTCTTCAGAAATCAAAGATGAGCATCCAGAAATAGGGGAGGATATAAAGGTTATGGGGGTAAGGTTAGGAGAGAAAATAAGGCTAACTGTTGCCCTTGCCTTTGTGAGCAAATACATAAAGAACGAAGACGAATACTTTGCTAAAAAGGAGGAAATTTTAAGAAAGACCAAAAACTACATACAGGAGCTCTTGGGAAGGGAAGTGGAACTCTTCATAAACACCGCAGACACAAAGGGTAGCGTTTACATAACCGTCACGGGCACCTCAGCGGAGCAGGGGGACGATGGACAAGTGGGAAGAGGCAACCGGGTTAATGGTCTTATCACTCCCTACAGACCCATGAGCTTGGAAGCGGCGGCGGGTAAAAACCCAATATCCCACATAGGTAAAATCTACAATACGGTAGCCAACGAGATCAGCAAGAGGATAGTAAAAGAAATTGAAGGGGTTGAGGAGGCATACTGCTACATCGTTTCTCAGATAGGTAAGCCTATCAACGAACCACAAGTCTTGGATGTAAAGATAAGGACTAAAAAGAACCTAAGCGCCATCCAAGAGCTCGCACGTAAAATAGCGGAGGAAGAATTGGAGCGTATGCCTGATGTCTGGAAGGGCTTTTTGGAGCGTAAATACTCTGTAGCCTAAAGCTTTAGCTTTTTCTGGCATTTTTCGCAGAAAAACCTGCTCTTTTGGTCCACCTCAAGAACGGAGTTTGAAAAGTTCATAACGCAGCGGGGGCTATTGCAGTGCAAGAGTCCAAAGGTGTGCCCAAGCTCGTGGTTGAGTTCTTTAAAAGTCCTTTCAAAAATCAATCTTTCATCGGGAGTTTTTAGCCTGTGGATGCTAACAAGGGCACACCTGCCATTTAATTCTCCCACACCAAAGACAAAGTTCAAGCCTTCCTCGTAAAGGTCCACATCAGTTATACCCACCACCTTTAGCATGTTAGGTAAATGCACTGCCTTTATGCGTTCTAAAAGTTTGCTGGCGGAGAACTGTCCTCTGTGTGGGTTGTAGGCGCTTTTGTAATAGACGGGAACATCCGAAATCCGAACTTCAAAGCCAAAAACCTCTTTTACATTTTTCGCACAGGCAAGCAAAAGTCTCTTTTCCACAGAACCCACCGCAATAAGATAGATGAACATTGGGTTTCTAGTTTAAAATAAATAGCCCTGTGGAAGTCAAGGTAGGTATCGTTGGGTGCGGGGTAGTAGGAACTGGCACCGTTGCCCTGCTTTTGGAAAACGCAAAGGTCATTGAGGAAAAAACTGGCATCAAGCTTTCCATAAGCAAGGTGGCGGACAAGGACTGGAGCCGACCTCGGGAGTATGAGGTGCCCTCCACCCTAAGGACCACCGATTACAGAGAAGTTATAGAAAGCTCGGACATAGTGGTGGAGCTAGTTGGGGGCAAAGACTTTGCCAAAAGGCTCCTCTTGGAAGCCCTTGAGAGGGGAAAGCATGTGGTCACTGCCAACAAACATTTGCTGGCAGAGGATGGAGAAGAAATATTCAAAAAAGCCAGGGAAAAAGGGCTTATGGTGGGCTTTGAGGCGTCGGTGGGCGGTGGAATACCCATAATAAAAGCACTGAGAGAAGGACTTGTGGGAAACAAGGTGCAGAATGTCTATGGCATCCTTAACGGCACCACCAATTACATACTTACCCAAATGTTAGAGCAGGATGTTAGCTTTGACACTGCCCTTAAGAGGGCTCAGGAGCTTGGATACGCGGAGGCGGACCCTTCTTTGGACATAGACGGATGGGATTCTGCCCATAAGATAACCCTTTTAGCCTTCGTTGGCTTTGGAAAACTCTTTCCCTTTGAAGAGGTGTATGTAGAAGGCATAAGAAACATAGACCTTTTAGATGTGGAGCTAGGCAAAGACTTGGGCTATACTTTGAAGCTCTTAGCCATAGCCAAAAGGACAGATTCGGAGGTTGAACTGAGGGTGCATCCCACCTTCATTCCCTCCGATAACCCACTGGCTAAGGTCTCCGATGTTTACAATGCAGTTTTGGTGGAAGGGGATTTTGTGGGAAAAACCATGTTCTACGGAAGGGGTGCGGGCTCAAGAACTACTGCCTCTGCGGTGGTGTCGGACATAGTGGATATTGCCAAAAGTATAGGCTCCTGCAAAAGTCAAAGCTGGTTTTGGGAGAGCAAAGAAGAACTTAAAATAAACAAAAACTTTTACAGCAGGTATTATCTGAGGTTTGATGTGCCCGATAGGCCGGGAGTGTTGGCAAAGATCGCAAGCGTTTTGGCAGAATATCAAATTAGCATAGCATCCGTTTTGCAAAAGGAAAAGGTCTGCAAAGTGGCGGGCAGAGAGGGGCAACCCATAGTGCCACTGGTGATCCTTACCCACAAAGCCTATGAGATGGACATGCAAAAGGCTATAAGGGAAATCCAACAGCTACCCGTAGTGGTGGGAAAGCCTGTTATCATAAGAGTTGAGGAGGAAGCCTATTGAAGCTTTTGGCACCCTCAATACTGTCTGCGGACTTTTACAGGCTTGGCGAGCAGATAGAGGCGGTTATCAAGGGCGGCGCAGACCTTCTGCACTTTGATGTAATGGACGGGCACTTTGTGCCTAACATAACCTTCGGACCTGTAGTTCTTGAGAGCATAAAAAAGCACTGCAACATTTCCTTGGATGCCCATCTGATGATAGAGAACGTGGATAAGTACATTCCCGAATTTATAAAGGCTGGGGCGGACATGGTCAGCATACACATAGAGAACAACCCTCATATCCATCGTTCTTTGGAGCTTATAAAGAGTCTTGGCGCAAAGGCGGGAGTGGTGATAAACCCTGGAACTCCTCTTTCCCTTCTAGAGGAGGTGCTCCACTACGTGGATTTTGTGCTTTTGATGTCGGTAAATCCGGGTTTTGGGGGGCAAAAATTCATTCCAAGGTCTTTGGAAAGATTAAGAAGACTAAAGGAGATGGTGAACGCCATCAATCCCAAGGTGCTCATTGAAGTAGACGGAGGCATAAAAGAAGAGAACATTTTAGAGGTAGCAAGGGCTGGTGCGGACATTTTGGTGGTAGGCTCGGGCATCTTTGCCTATCAGGATGTTCAAGCCCAAACGAGAAAATTGAAAAATCTTCTTATCTCTTCAGAGGCGCTGTAAACCTTTGCAGATCAAAGATGTTAAAGGTTAAGTATAACTCCTTTATGTATTTACCTTTTGTACCGTCGTAGTTGTCCCTTGCCAGCAGTCCCAGGCTCCAACAGGCACCTCTATAATCAAGGCTTGCCTGTCTTACAAGGTCTTTGCCTATTCTGTTATCTCTTGTCAAAAGAATACCAAAGACCGCTGGACCGTAGGAGGTACTAAAGCTCAAACTTGTTTGGTCGGTGGTTCTTTGCTTTAGCAGATTTCTTGCGGTTTGATAGCCTAAGGTCAAGCTGGTATTTTTGTAGCTCAGGCTAAGGCTGTTGCTTGTTCTCAGGGGGAAACCTCCCTCTATGTCGTATAGGCTATCGGTGGTCAGGCTCACGCCCTCAAAAGGCTTTAACGAGACAATGGCTCTTATAGGTAGCAGTTTTCTGTCTGCGGTTATGCCTTCGTAGGTATACTTTCCAAGGTAATTGTAGGCGGAGCTAACGTATAGGTTTAAAACTTCCCTGTCTTTGTAGCCCATACTGCCTGTCCATAGGGCATCAAGCTGGTTTGTTTTGTTAAGTTGGTCTCTGTTGTCAAACCTTGGATTGTTAAAATCCTTTCCTCTGAAGCTGTAACCTACCTTTAAAAAGTTCTTGAACTTAAAGTTACCCGCTTGCAGGTCAAAGATAAAGGGCACGCTCTCTGAAAAGTACAGGCTGGATATAGTTTGTTTGTAGCCCTGTTGGTTCAAGCCAAAGTAGTGAAGGTTTTCAAAGACAAGGTTAGAGTAAAAAACTCTGCCAAAAAGGTTTTTGGGGATGGAAAACTCCGGAAAGAGTGCGAGCCTTTGACCTCTTAAACCTTCCTCTCTGTAAAAGTTGGTGTAAGAGGAAAAAAGGCTAAAAAATATGGGTCCCCAAAGCTGTCGGGACTTCCAATAAAGGGCCACTTCCGGCAGTTTTTGTAGTGTGCCTTTGTTGTTGGGTGAAGTGGTGTCATAAAAGCGTTTGGCTTCAAAGGTTATCAGAAACATCTCAAAATCCTTTTTGTAAGTTACATAGGAGGTAAGGTAGGGAACCGTTCTCTCCCTTGCCCGGAGGTAAGCGTCTTCCAAAAAGTAAGGGTCAGAGATGGTGTCCAAGCCCGCCTTGAAATTCCCAAGGTCTAAACTCATCTGAATTCTGTATCTATTTTCTCTGAAGGTAGTAGGGTCCCTACCTTCCCACCACTTGCCAGGGGGTGTAGGTTCTTTGTAGTAAGAAACTTTAAACTGCAGGTCGTCCTCTTTGAAAAATGCCTGCCTGTATTCCACCGAAAAGCCCTTAGCTTGCTTGTCCCTTAGGTCTATGGTTAAGGTAATGTCTTTGTCTTTGGAGATCGCCCAGTATATAGGCTGTTGGTAGATGAAAGTGTTGTAGGTGTTTGACCCTACCGTTGGGGGCAAAAGTCCGGACCTTCTCTCACCCACCGGATAGGCAAAGATGGGAAGGTAGGCAAAGGGAACTCTAAAGAGCCTTAGGGAGTTGTTTTCGGAGATCACATATTTTTGGTCTATGCGTGCCTTGGAAAAGCAGAGAACCATTTCCTTTCTGTCTGGAGGACATGTGGTTATCTCTCCATCTTTAACCGTGTATGTGTCTCCTTCCATTTCTGCTTTTTCCGCCTTAAAGTAGAACCTTTGGAACCTACCCTCTACGTTCAAAAAGTAGCCCACCTTTTTATCAAGGTCTATGTATGCGTAAGCGCCTTTCACTTCAAGCTTTCCATCGGTAGACTTAACATACACATTTCCCTCTGCAACAACCTCTTTGGTCTGGGGATTGTATCTTACCTTGTCTGCCCTTATGTAGTAGTTCTCATAATAGACCTCCACCTCCTCCCTTGCAATGAGCGTGCCATCGGGCTCACGCTCCAGGTACTTAGAAAAAACCTCTACGCCAAAGGTCAAACCAAAGCACAGCAAAAACAGAACAAAAAGCACTCTAAAATTATACCTATCAAGCTTTTGAGTTTTTTGCGAAAAAACACGAGAGTATGGCAACTTATGAGAGGCTCCTTCCTTCCCTTTTTATTAAGCCCTTCAAAAGCCCCTTACCCCTTTAAGAAGGGGGTTAAACTTAGAAAACCTATCCTATATCCTAAAGCAATAAACAAATCAAAGGAGGTTTCCCATGAAGGTGGTTAAGCGGGCGGGTGTGTTGGAAGATCTTGACATTAGCAAGATAAGGATTGTGATAGACTTTGCCTGCAAAGGTCTAAGGGTGGACCCACTTGAACTGGAGATGGACGCACAGATACAGTTCAGGGATGGTATCACCACCAAGGAAATTCAACAATTGCTTATTAGAACAGCTGCGGAGAAGGTCTCCGCAGAAAACCCTGATTGGACTTACGTTGCCGCAAGGCTTTTACTTTACGACCTTTACAAGGATGTGGGGCATCTCAGGGGCTATAAGGTCAAGGACGAAATCAATGGCAAATACAAACCCTACAATCCTGAAAGCTTTTATGAACTCATAAAAACCTATACAGAAAGAGGCATATACGGAGAGTATTTGCTTGAAAACTACACAAAGGAGGAGATTGACCAGCTTGCCCGCTACATAAAACCAGACAGAGACCTTCTCTTTACCTACACAGGCATAAAAGTGCTCTATGACAGGTATTTGGTTAGGGACGAAGAGGGAAGGGTGATAGAACTTCCGCAGGAGATGTATATGCTAATTGCCATGACCTTGGCGATCCCAGAAAAGAAAGAGGAAAGACTGAAATGGGCAAAGACCTTCTATGACCTGCAGTCCCTCCATCTTATATCTTTGGCTACTCCCACGTTGATGAACGCAAGGCGTCCTTACACCCAGCTATCTTCCTGCTTTGTTTTGACGGTGGATGACGACCTTTATGACATCTTTGACAACGTGAAAAAGGCTGGGATGATCTCCAAGTTTGCGGGTGGGCTTGGCATATACCTTGGAAAGATAAGGGCAACGGGTGCTCCCATAAGAAAGTTCAAGGGTGCAAGCAGTGGAGTTTTACCTGTAGTGAAGATTATCAACGACGTGATGGTGTATGTGGATCAGCTTGGGATGAGGAAGGGAAGTGCGTCAATTACGCTGGATATATGGCACAAGGATGTTTTGGACTTTTTGGAGGTCAAAACCAACGTGGGCGATGAGAGAAAGAAAGCCCACGATATACATCCTGCCATCTCCATCCCAGACCTTTTCATGAAAAGGCTAAAAGAAAACGGCAAATGGACCCTTTTTGACCCTTACTGGTGCAAGAACGTCCGAGACGGCAAAAACTTGGAAGACTTTTACGGAGAGGAGTTTGAGGAACTTTACCTAAAGCTGGAAAAAGAACTTCCAGACTACGCAAAGAAGGAAATTTCTGCCTTTGAACTGTGGAAGAGACTGCTTACTGTGATTTTTGAAACGGGAGAACCCTACATCTTCTTTAGGGACACCGCCAACAGGTTAAACCCCAACAAACACTGCGGTATGGTCTATTCCTCAAATCTCTGCCACGAGATAGTGCAAAATCAAAGCATATCCACCCATGTTTCAGAAACCCTCTCAGAGGACGGCACTATAACCCATGTGAAGAAGTCTGGGGATGTGGTGGTGTGCAATCTGGGTTCTATAAACCTTGGTAAGGTTTGGAAAAAAGAGGACTTAGAGAAAGTTGTTCCCATCCTCGTGCGGATGCTGGACAATGTGATAGAGATGAACTTTTATGCCATAAAGGAAGCGGAATATACCAACAAACGCTACAGGGCAATAGGTATAGGTGTTAGCAACTACCACTACTGCCTTGTGAAAAATGGAATTCCTTGGGAGTCGGAGGAGCACCTGAGGTTTGCAAACAGTCTCTTTGAAAGGATAGCTTATTATGCCATAAAGGGTTCCATGGAGCTTGCGAAAGAGAGGGGCAAGTACCCGCTTTTTGACGGCTCAGACTGGAGTAAGGGCATATTCTTTGGAAGGACGCCAGAAGAAAACCAAAGGCTTTCTCAGGAAAACGGAAACAACTTTGATTGGATAGGGCTGGCAGAGGAGGTTAAAAGGAATGGAATGAGGAATGCATACCTCTTAGCCCTTATGCCCACTGGTTCTACTTCTTTGATAATAGGTGCTACTCCTTCTATAGACCCAATCTTTGCCAAGTTCTACAAAGAGGAAAACATGTCGGGCATTTTGCCTCAAGTTCCGCCCGAGGTGGATAAATACTACTGGCACTACAAATCTGCCTATAACATAGACCAAGAGTGGATCATCCGTGCGGCGGCGGAGCGTCAAAAGTGGATAGACCAAGCCCAGAGCTTGAACCTGTTTATTGACCCTGAAAGGATAGATGGTCCTACCCTCTCTAAGCTTTACACCTTGGCTTGGGAGCTTGGGCTAAAGACTGTGTATTATTGTAGGAGTAAATCCATAACAGACATAGGGGAATGCGAAAGCTGTGCAACGTAAGGTTGGTGATCTTTGACCTTGATGGCACCCTTATTGATTCTGCGGAGGACATAGCCCTCCATGTGGGTCGTGTTTATAGAGAGCTCAAGGGCAGGGATGTGCCCGCTGATGAGGTTAAAAAGAATATAGGAGATGGTGCCCGAAGCCTTTTGGCAAACTTCTTTCAAGGGCAAGAGTTAGAAGAGGCCCTGGAGAGGTTTTTACACTACTACATTTCAGAGCCCGTAATACACACCAAGCCCTACGAAGGAGTGATGGAGACCTTGGAGGGCTTGAAGGAAAGGGGGATCCTTTTAGCTGTTGCTACCAACAAGCCCCACGCCATAACTTTGGAGGTGTTAAAAAGGCTGAAGATGCTCCACTACTTTGACGAGGTGCTGGGCGCGGACCTATTACCGGAGAAAAAGCCTTCCCCTTTGCCCCTGTTGGAGATAGCCAAACGCTTGGAGGTTCCTCCTGAACTTGGCTTGATGGTGGGAGACTCAGAAAACGATATTCTGGCGGGAAGAAGGGCTGGCATGCTAACTGCCCATGCCCGCTGGGGATACAAAGCTCCCCAGAGCCCACCGGACTACCATTTGGACCATCCAAAAGAACTTCTGCACCTAATTGACTGACTGGTCGGTATGTTATAATTTTGCCCAACATGTGGGTACTTCTTTTAAGCTTGGTTTTTTTGTTTGCCTGCGGGAAAAAGGAACAAAAACCCCAAGAGCAAAGAACGCAAAAACCTGTGGTTATTACCACCTACACAGTCTCAAGCCAGGAGGTGGAGGAATATTACACCACAAAGGGCTACTTTGAGTCTCCTCGGGATGTAATTCTTAAGCCAGAGGTAAGTGGGAGGGTTGCCCAACTTTATGTGGAAGAGGGTGCCTTTGTAAGAGCAGGACAGCCCCTTTTAAAGATAGACCCCTCCGAGTACGAAAACACCCTCAGACAGCTTCAGGCACAGCTCTCTCAGGCAAAGGTCAATTACGAAAACCAGAGGGCTATAGTTGAGAGAAGAAGGATGCTCTTTGAGAAGGAGTTGATTGCAAAGGAGGAGTATGACAACGCCTTGGCACAGCTCAGGGCCCAAGAGGAGCTTTTAAAATCCATAAGTTCCCAGATAGCCAACGCCCAGCTTATGGTTTCAAAAACTGTCCTTAGGGCACCCTTTTCTGGCTACATTGCCCAGCGTTTTGTAAGTGTGGGGGACTATATAACTCCCCAGTCTCAAACCTTTAGGCTTGTATCCTTGAACCCTCTGAGGGTGGTCTTTCAGATTCCTCAGGAGCTGGTAGCCTTTGGTAAGGTGGGTAAAATGGTAGATTTGGAGGTGGAGGGTGTGGGAACATTAAAAGGAAAGGTAGTCTTTGTGTCTCCCACCGCAGACCAAAGCAGGCTCTTGACCCTGAAGGCACTGGTGGATAACAGAGAGAACCTGATAAAGCCGGGCATGTATGCCTTGGTTAAACTGCCCACTCAAAAAGTTTCTGCCTTTGTAGTTCCCGAGAGGGCTGTTGTTCTGAGGGGCACCAAAAAGATCGTGTGGAAGGTAGAGGGACAAAAGGTTATGCCAGTTGAAGTACAGGTCTTAAAGCAGGAAGATGGAAAGGCATACATCAAGGCAGACCTCAAAGATGGTGATCAGATAGCCTTAGATAACGCCTTCTTGCTCAGGGAAGGTGTTGCGGTGGAGATAAAGCAGTGAGGGTAATAGTACTTTTGCTTTTGGTTTTGGGCTTTGCTAGGGCTATTACCTTAGAGCAAGCCCTTGAGCTTGCCAAAGAAAGGGCAAACCAGATAAGGCTCTCAGAACTGGACATAAAAAAGGCAGAAGAAGAGATCAAGAGGGCAAGGGCGGGCATTTTACCGCAGGTAAGCATCTCTTACAACTACACCTACTTTGGGCAGGACTTAGCCTTGGGGTTCACGCCCAACAACAGACACAGCGCAGTCCTCCAGCTAAACCAGACCATCTTTAACAAACAGGTCTTTGAACTTATAAAGCTGGCAAACATCCAGAGGGAACTTCAGAGCCTCATCAAAGAGGACGTGCAGAGAATATTGGAAAGTCAAGTGAAGGACCTATTCTATGGGCTCTTGTACAGAAAGGCAATCATAAAGCTTCAGGAGGAGAACGTTAATTACTGGGAGGAAAACTATAGAGTGGTCTCTGCTAAGTTTTCTGTGGGGGTGGTGCCCAAGGTGGAGCTCTTGAGGGCGCAGTCTCAGCTTGAGCAGGCAAGGTCCCAGCTTGAGCAGGCAAGGGCGGATTATCTGAAGGCTTTGGAGGACTTTAAAGCCCTTTTAAAGCTTGAGGGAGATGTGGAACCGGAAGGTACGTTGGAGCTGAAAGAGTTTAATCCCAAAGAGGAGGAGCTCTTGCAGGCTTTGAAAGAGAAAAACTCCACCCTCAGAGTTGCTAAAAAGTCGGTGGAGTTGGCACAGGGTACGGTAGAATTAAAAAGGGCACAAAACTTTCCCACAGTAAATGGCTTTGCTAACTATCAGCTGTTCACGGGCAAAAGGTCTCCCGTCGGAGATACCGAACTGCTAAAGGGCTACTCCTTTGGAGTAAGCATCAATTATCTGATCTTTGATGGCTTTTCAAGGAAAGCGGAAATATCGGAGGCGGAGATAGACCTTCTCAAACAGAAAGAAAACCTGTTGCAGTTAGAGTACGACCTTAAGGCAAGGTTAAGGAGCACACTTCTTTCCATAAAGTCCCTCAAGGCTCAAATAAAGGCAGTGCAGAGCTCGTTGGAATCTGCCAAGGAGAGCTTAAGGCTGTCCACCGAGAGATACAAACTGGGAGTGGGCAGTCAGTTGGAGGTCTTGGAGGCAAGGACAAACTACAACAACCTCTTGGCAAACTACTATCTTCTTCTTTATCAATATAACTCCTCCTTGGCAAGCGTGGAAAGGCTGACCCAATGAGTTCTGCTAAGGAAAGGCTACTTGAATCCGCAAAGAGGCTCTTTTCTCAAAAGGGTTATTATGCCACCAGTGTGGAGGACATTGTGGAGAGCGCAGGGTTCTCCAAGGGCACCTTTTACTTTTACTTCAAAAGCAAAGAGGAGCTCTTTAAAAGCTTGGTAGAGGAGATGCATTTAAACATTGTGAAGAGGTTGGAGGTTTTTTTGGAGAGGGACTTGCCCTTGGAGGATGCACTGGTTGAATACGCCAAGGTTTTTTTGGAGGATATATACCAAAACAGACATATAGCCCAAATTTTTCTCTTCCAACTGGTGGGAACCAATGAGGAATTTAGGAAGCTTTACTACACCAAAGTATGCCATTTGAGGGAACTGTTAACCAAAATGGTAGATAGGGCTATTCAAAGGAGAGAGATAAACTACAAAAACGCGGAAAATATAGTTAATTTGTATGCGGGATTTTTGAGAATGTTGGTGCTTGAGTATGTTTTTAAGGAAAATGAGCCAGACTTGGAGAGGGTAAAAAGCTTAGCCGAAGAAGGTGTAAAGGTACTCTTTAGGGGGCTAAAAAATGCTTAGAATTTTTGTTTTTTTGGTTTTTCTGGTTCATCAATCCTGGGCAATAGGGTTGTCTGAGGTTATTCAAAGGGCTTTGGAGAAAAACCCGGAGCTTTCAGCCCTAAGGCAAGAGCTACGCTCTGCCGACCTATCCCTCTCTGCAGAAAAGCAGCTCTTTCTGCCCGAGTTCTTTTTTACATACCGCTACACCTACAACTTTGAGAAGCAGACCTTTAACATACCAATCTTCAGCGGATTGCAGGTGGAAAGTGCCAAAAAGTCCTATCAGACCTTTCAGGCGGGGCTCAGGTATACAGTCTTTGATGGGTTCGCCAGAAATTTCTCCGCTGCCTTAGCAAGTTCAAACCTAAAAAGCAAGGAATTTTTGCTGAAAGAAAAGGTGGAAAGCCTGAAGTTTGATGTGATCTCCGCATACATGGATGTGCTCTCCGCAAAGGGGGTGGTCTCCGCCATAGAGAGCCAGAGGTCTGCGGTTTTGCTTCAGGTTCAAACTGCGGAAGCTTTCTATCAGAAGGGTCTCGTTGCCATAACGGATGTTTTGCAGGCAAGGGTGCGTCTGGCGGAGGTGGAAAGAGACCTAAGAAAGGCGCAGGGGGATTACAAGATTGCCCTGGCAAACCTCTCCAGGCTTTCTGGCGTACCAGAGGAAGAACTTTTAAACTTGGAAGAGCCAAGGGTAGAGGTGGATGTTAAACCTTTGGAGTTTTACTTGCAAAGGGCAAAGGAAAGAAACATTCTCAAAGCCCAACGGCAAGCCATAGAAGCCTTTAGGGCACAAAGGGGCATTGCTAGAAGCCAGTTTTTCCCAAAGCTCTTTGTGGAGGGAGTTTATACCTACTCAGACCAGAATCCCAACATAAGACCAAAGGGTGTGTTTAGCATTGTGGGTGGCGTTGCCCTGAGCTTTCAGGGTGTAAGACCATACTATCAAGAACTCTCCTTTGGTGCTTTGGAGCTGAAGGCGCAGAAAGAGTATGAAGACCTACTGGATAAGGTCCAGCTTGAGGTAAAGAGGGCTTACGAGGAGCTGTTGGTTGCCCAAGACAACCTAAAGGTTGCCCAATCTGCCCTGGCTTTTGCGGAGAAGTTCTTTGAGCTTTCTAAAGAGCAGTATGCCAACCAGATAATAAGCCAGAGGGAGCTTTTGGAAGCGGAGGCCAGCTTAACCAGGGCGAGGGTAGATAGGGTAATTGCCTACTATCAGTTCCTTAAGCAGTACTACAGGCTTTTAATAGCCTCCGGGCTGGAGGTAGAGCCATGAGAAAAACTGTGGGCGTAGCCCTTTTGTTGCTTATAAGTCTTCTTTTTGTTGTCTATGCGGTGCGGTGGGTCAAGCACAGGATGGAATATGCAGTTAGCGACGCGGTCTTTGTAAAGGCAGACCAGATGGCAACCTTAGCCTTTCAGGTCTCCGGCAAGGTTGTAAAAATATACAAAGATCTGGGAGATTTTGTGAAGGCGGGTGAAGTGCTGGCGGAAATTGAACCGGAGGATTACAAGCTTCAGGTGGAAGCCTTGGAGGAAAAGATAAAGTCCCTCAGAGCCCAAAGGTCTGCCCTGCAACTTGAGATAAACAGGGTCTCAAAGGAACTGAGCTTGGGTGTGGAAAGCTCCTCTTTAGCTTTTGAAGAGCTTGCAAAAAGGGAAGAGACCCTTCTGAGTCAAAAAGGGGAGGTTGAAGCCCAGTTGGAGCTTTTGAAAAGGGACAGGGAGAGGTTCAGGGAGCTTTTGGATAAAGGGCTCATTCCTCAAAGAAGGTACGAAGAGATAGACACCAACTATAGGATGATGCTTGAGAGGAAAAAAGCCTTAGAAAAGTCCATAGAGGAGGTTCAAACTGCCAAAAGGAGGGCTATGGTGGGCGTGAGCACCGCAAGGGCATCCTTAGGAAGGGTTCAAGAGCTTCAAAAACAGTTGGAGGTTTTGGATGGGGAACTTTCCGCTTTAGAAAGGCAGAAAGAGTTAGCCCAAAGAAACCTTGAATACACGAAGCTTAGGGCACCCTTTGATGGGGTAGTAGCCAAGAGATTCATAAGTGTTGGGGATTTGGTAAGACCCGGTCAGCCCGCCTTTAGCGTTATGAACTTGGACAGCCTTTATGTGGAGGTGCTATTAGAAGAGACAAAGCTAAAGGGTGTGCAAAAAGGGAGCAAGGCTTACGTTAGGCTTGATGCCTACCCGGGCTTGGTCCTTGAGGGAGAGGTGGAGGAAATAAGCCCAGCCTCCGCTGCCACCTTTGCCTTGGCTCCAAGGGATGTTTCTGCGGGGGAGTTTACCAAGGTGGTTCAGAGGATTCCCGTTAAGATCAGGCTAAAAGACGAGGACAAAAAACTCCTCCGGGTGGGCATGGGCGGAAGGGTGGAGATCAAAAGACAATGATGGAGGAAAAGCCACTTCATGAGAGCCTAAGCACCGCCCAACGGGTATTTCTGACCTTTTCTTTGATGGTGGGGGTCTTTATGGCTATTTTGGACACCACCATCGTGGACATCATAGTGCCGAAGATGATTGCACCTTTATCCACAGACCTCTATGGGGTGCAGTGGGTGATCACCTCATACATGACCGCTGCAGCCACTGCCATAATGTTGGTAGAGTGGTTGGAAACCAAGGTGGGGTTAAAGAAGGTATTCACCACTGGGCTCTTTCTGTTTACCACCTCTTCCTTTTTTGCGGGCAACGCCCAGAGCTTAGAGTGGATGATCACCGCGAGGGTAGTTCAGGGCTTTGGGGAGTCCCTAATAGTTGTCAGTGCGGAAGCTATGCTCTTTTCTGCCTACGCACCAGAAAAGAGGGGGCTGGCGATGGGCATCTATGGCTTGGGTGTTAGCTTTGCACCCGCCCTGGGTCCTACTCTTGGAGGATGGATCGCAGAACACATAGACTGGCGGTGGGTCTTTTACATAAACATTCCCATAGGCATTCTCAACTTTTTGGGTGCCATGTTTTTCCTGCCCGACTACAAGCCCAAGCATACCTTTAGGTTGAACTTTATTTCTTTTTTCTTCCTCTCGGTGGCTACCGTTTCATTGCTTATAGTTCTCTCAAAGGGTCAGCAGTTGGGATGGTTCTCCTCCGAGCTAATTGGCTATCTTACCTTTCTTTCTATAGGCTCTTTTCTTCTCTTTGCCATTTCTGAACTTTTATCAAAGAACAGGCTGATAGATTACTCCATCTTTCGTATAAAAGAGTTCGTAGTAGCCTTTTGGGTCTATTGCTTTGTGCTTGGCTTTTCCATGTATCAGGTTTTTTACCTTTTGCCCTTGTACTTTGAAAGGCTTAAGGGTCTTACCACCTTTCAGGCGGGACTGCACATACTTCCCTTAGCCTTAGCCATAGGTTTGTTTTCTCCCGTAGCAGGAGTCATAAGCGATAAAAAGTCCAGCCTTCTACCCTTGGTTATTGCCTCTGCTTTATACCTATACTCAGCCTTTTTTATACTTTCGGACTTTAACTATTACACACCTGCCCTTAAGGCTTCTTTTCTTTTAGTGCCTTTGGGCATAGGCATGGGCTTTTTCTTTGCACCCATTACAAACCTAGCACTTAAGAATTTGGGCACTAAAACCACTCTGGGCGTTAGTCTCATGCACTATATAAGGTTCGTGGGTGGTTCCTTTGGCACCGCCTTGGCTACCAACGACCTTCAAAAGTTTATGGCGGAAAGCTACGACAGAATGGTGGAGATTCAAAACTACCAAAGGGCTTGGTCCTTTTTGGAAATCTTAACCGAGTGGGGAGGCTTAACAGAGGAAAAGGCAAAGTATTACCTTCAGTCTATACAAAGCCTCTATGCCCTCTCAGACAGCTTTGAAAGAACTTTTTTTAATGCGGGCTACTGGGCTCTCTTGGGAGTTATTCCCATACTCTACCTTCTTTATCAATCCAGAAAGAGCCTAAAGCCTTCCATGAATGAAAGGGCTTGATGGTATTCCCTCTGGGTTATTCTCCTGTTTAGTTCTGGATACTTCCAAGCCATGTAAGATGGATAATACTGGTCCATCACGTTCACAGCCATGTTTTTAGACAGAGAAGCTAAAAACTCCGCCACCTTTTCGGTTCCCGCAAGTCCATTGGGAAGCACCAGGTGCCTTACGAGAAGCCCTCTGATGGCTATCCCTCTCTCGTCAAGGATCAGGTCTCCCACCTGCCTGTACATCTCTCTTATGGCAGCCATGGCGACCTCTGGGTAGTTTTTAACCTTTGAATACCTTCTGGCAATCTCTCTGTCTGCATACTTCAAATCCGCCAGGTATATATCCACTATGCCCTCTAAGAGCCTCAAAGATTCCAAGCTGTCAAAGGAGGAGGTGTTATAAACTATTGGCAATCTAAAACCCTTCTTGACCGCAAGGTAGAGGGCGGAGAGTATCTGAGGCACCACATGGGAAGGAGTCACTAAGTTCAAATTGTGGCATCCCATTGCCTGAAGCTCCAAAAATATTTCTGCAAGCTCCTCAGGGTTCACCTCCCTCCCTTCTCCCAACTGGCTTATCTGATAGTTCTGACAGTAGATACATCTCATGTTGCAGTAGGAGAAGAATACCGTTCCAGAACCTCTGTAGCCCCTTATGGGTTTCTCTTCCCCCCTGTGAGGAAAGTAGCTGTCTACTATGGCGTTCTTTCCCGTTTTGCAAAAACCAAGCTCACCTTTAAGCCTGTTTACTCCGCACCTATGGGGACATACCTCACAGCTTTCCAAAAGGGACAGAGCCCTTTCTATTCTCTCCTTCCATTGACTTTCTGTTAGGTTAAGGTACGAAGGATAAACCATAGATTAAAAGTTATTCCAAGAGCGGGCGACGGGAATCGAACCCGCGACCTTCTGCTTGGGAAGCAGACGCTCTACCACTGAGCCACGCCCGCTCACCCTCTCAGAGCTTGATACGACTTGCATTTTCTCGCGAGATATTGTATATTATAATCCACAAAACTTTAAAAGGAGGGATAGACATGACAAAAGCAGAGCTTGTTACTGCTATAGCAAAAGGGGCAGGTCTTACCAAAAAGCAAGCAGATGCGGCCCTTAAGGCTGCAGTTGAAGCTGTTTCAAATGCCCTCAAAAAGGGAGAAAGGGTAGCCATTCCGGGTCTTGGAATTTTCACCGTGCGCCAAAGGGCTGCCAGAAAGGGTAGGAACCCCAGGACCGGTGATGTGATCGACATTCCTGCAAGGAAAGCGGTTGTTTTTAGACCTGCAAAGGACCTGAGGGAAGGGGTAAAGTAAAGTTTCTTTTGGGGAGGTAATCCTCCCCTTCTCTTTTTCTTAATTGGACAGATTTATAGCCACTAAGAAGATCGGTAATATACTGATCATAGAGGGAGGGGAACTACAGCATATATTTGCAAAGAGGATAAAAGTAGGTCAAGAGCTTGAACTCTTTTTTGAGGATAAGCTTTACCTTTGTTCTCTTGAAAAACTTACCCCAAAAGGTGCCTTTTGCATTGTAATAAAAGAGCTTGAACTTACTGTACCATTACCCTTTATAACCCTTTACCAGTGCGTGCCTGTAGAGCTAAGGACTATGGACTTCATAGTGGAAAAGGCCAGTGAAGTGGGTGCGTACCGCTTGGTGCCTACTCTATCAAAAAGAAGCTTTCAGAATATCACAGCCATAAACAAAAGAATGGAAAGGTGGAAGAGGGTAGCCCTTTCTGCCTTCAAACAGTGCAGAAGACCAAAGCCATTGGAAATTGCACCTCCCACAAGGCTTGAGGAATTAAAAGCAGATGCCGATATAAACCTTCTGTTGGATAACTTTGGGGGAGAAAAAAGCCCGAAGGACCTGAATTTAAAGGGAGTAAAAACAGTATCCTTGGTGGTGGGTCCAGAGGGAGGTTTCACCAGGCAGGAATCGGAGCTTTTGCGCGAAAGAGGGTTCATACCCATAAAACTTTATCCTTACATCCTGCGTTCGGAAACCGCCGCACTCTTGGGTGTGGGACTTATTATGAACCTTAGTACTCCATCTTAGCCCGTATGTTTAATGTTAGCCTTATTTTCTATTATCTTCTCAGGTTAGCGGTTTGCCCAAGCATTTCGTCGGCAGCGATTATACCTTTTGTGTTAAATTCAAAGGCCCTTTGAGCTATTATAAGGTTCACCATCTCCTCCGCTATGTTTACGTTAGAAGATTCCAAGTATCCCTGAAGGAGGGTTCCTAGACCTTGATTGCCTGGGTTATCTATAACTGGTTCTCCTGAGGCGTCCGTTTGGATAAACAGGTTGTTCCCTATCCTTCTCATTCCTGCGGGATTAACAAACTTGGCAAGTTCTATCCTTCCCACCTCCTCCACTGCAGTGGCACCTTGCCTGAGTACAGAAACTGTCCCATCGGCGCTTATACTTACGCTAATGGCGTCTGCGGGAATAGTAATCTCCGGGTCAAGGGGATATCCGTCTGGATTTACGATCCTTCCTTCCGCATCAAGGCGAAACTGACCGTTGCGGGTGTATGCAATGGTTCCGTCTGGAAGGACCACCTTGAAGAAACCATCACCTTGAATGGCTATATCCAACCGGTTTCCCGTTTGAAATATGTTTCCCTGCGTGAATATACCATAAGTATCAGACACATAGGCACCCAAGCCTATTTGGAAGCCAGAGGGATTTCTGGTGGTTGGTGAGGTGAGCGCTCCCGGCTCCCTTATAGTTTGATAGACCAGGTCTTGAAAGGTAGCCCTCATCTTTTTAAAGCCCACCGTATTAACGTTGAGGCTGTTCTAAAAATCCCTTATTGGGACCGTCCCCCCAGCCTCAAAGGGAACTGACCTACTCCTCACCCTATCCCACACCCCTTCCACCAACGCAGGCTTCAGAGGAGAAAGGTCCCTTGGCAAGACCCTTCCAAGGATAGGGAAGAGGAGGGCTACCTTCAGAACTTGCCAAACACTTTGAAGGGTAGTTTTTGCTACCCTTCCCTGCTCGGGATTCCTTCCGTTGGCTCCCTCGCAGGAACTTGACTCGCTCTGAAGGCTTTGTAGGAGATTAGCTAAAAGTTTCCTCGCATCCTCTACACTCCTTAGTTCGCTTTTTAGTGCATTTCCCTTGTATTCGTTGCTTTCCTTCTCTATAAGTTCTCTAAGTTCTTTTTCCCTCTCTTCATACCTCTTTAGGGCAAACTCTAAATATGCTTTGTCCTTCAGAAGCTTCTCGTAATTCTCAGGCATGTCCTCTTTAAAGCCCAGTGCCCTTCTTCCTATCACATATGCAGATGCTGTGTCTTTATCTATGCTTAACTGTGGTGCATACTTTAGCATGCCAATAACTGAGGTGTAGGCGGGATTGACCTCTATTACTTCCACCCCCTTTAATCTTGCCACCCTTTTTAGCTTTTGCAAAAACTTTTTGGCGTTCCACTGATGAAGTCTCTTTCTTAACTCAGCTCTTCCATCTCCACGCTTTCCCTTCTTAAGCTTTTTCAAATTCTCTATGGCTATGGCTTTGTCTTTCTGAATGGCTAAATCTATTAGCTGATGGGCTAATATCCACTCCTGGTGGTCTTTGCTGTTTTGAGAAAGTCCTAAAAGGTGGTGTAAGCTGATGGTTTGATAGCTTAGTAGTTCTCCAGTCTTTGAAACTTCAGCTATAGCTAGGTGAATAGGTGATGCGTTTGTGTCTACGGCTATTACTCCGTTTTCTTTGGTGTATTTCACTTTGGGATTTCAAAGGATACGCTTCCATAAACTTCTCCATCTCTTAGTTTTAACTCCACTGTGTAAGGAAAGTAGCTTTGGGTTTGCCAACTTTCTAAAAGCATAGCCATAAAGGCGAGCCACTTGTCTTTGCTGTTGCTTGGTTCTCTTAACACTTTGGCGTAGATAAACTCTCTGTTTCCTGTGGTAATCCTAAGGCAGAGCTGTCCGTTTAGGTCTTCAAATCTCATTAGTCTGTTTCCTTTGTCTGCCTTTGACCCGATGCTTATAAGTGTTCCTTGTCTTAATTCTCTCCATTGTTTTTTAAGCTTTCTTAGTCTATGGTATATTTGAGCGTGTGGGTTTTTTGCTTTCTCTTTTTCCAACTCCTTTAGCATATTGTGTGCCACACGAATGGCAGAGGATTGCTCACGCATAAGCTTTATGAGTTTTTCTTTGGCTTCTTTTCTCAGTTCAAGCTTGAACTGTAAGCTAACAAACATCAGAGTTAGATTTTAGCTTTAAAACTCTTCTGTGTCAATGGGTTTGTATTTTCAGAACAACCTCTATTAACGTTTGCCATATTGTGGGATATTACATCAAGGTCTGTTTGCTGGGCAGTCATCCCAGAGGCTGAAGTCCAAAGGGCTCTAAATATAGCACATCCCTCCTTTTTTATAGCTTCAATTCTATTTTATTCCATCTTAAACAATTTGCACACATGGGCGTGTATTCTTTGTAGCGTGTTCCACAAACACATTCCCAAGGTTTTAAAGACTCTTCCAATATTTTTGCACACATCCTGTCCTCTTCACGATGAGAGAAGGAAGATACAGCCAAAGTCTTGTAATAGTCCGGCAGGTTCTCTAAAAGGGGTTTAACCTTGGAAAAAAGACCCAACCGCAAATAGACCAAAGCTAGAACTATTGTGTTTATCTGATCCCTTTGCCTTTCTATTACGTCCATAAGCTTTGTAAGTAAAGCTTCTTTTCCTATCAAAATCATCAAAATTTGGTTATGAAGCCCATCCTCAAAGCTTTTTTCAAAGAGTTTTATTGCGTCTCTTTCCTTTCCTGAATCAGCATAGGCAAGTATGCGTGCGGAGTAGGTTAGAGGAGTTCTGTAAACGTCAAAGGCTTTTTCCGCATGATCTTCGTCCTTGGAAGTTATATAAAGGCTTGCCAGCAATTCAGCCATAATCTTTTTTTGGTTTTCCCTTTCCCACTTTTCACAGTTCTTTAACACCTTTTCCTGAAGCTCCACCGCGTCTTTTAAGTTGCCCTTCAAAAAGTTGATGTCCCTTAGCCCTTTCAATGCTAAGAGATTCTCGGGCTCTTGTTCTATAATCCTTTCAAACTTCTCCTTAGCCTCTTCTATGTGATGTAGTTTTAGAAGCATTAACGCACAAAGGGGACTGGAAAAATTCAGAAGTTTGTTGATATCTTCCCTTTCGTAAGCACCAAAGCACGCGAAAGTTTCCGTAAAAGGGTTTCCTTGAAAGCTCTGCTCCGCTTTTAAAAAGAATCCCCTGTTTAGCCTCTCAACACCCTCTTTGAGGTTTTCCACAATTCTCCTAAGGAACCATTCCCTTGGCATAAAGTAGAAAAAGGCAAAAAGAAAGCCAATAAAGACGCTAAAAAGAATCAGCACAAATAGAGGAGCATATCCTTTGTAATTAAAGAAAGAAATTTCCACTATCACTGCATTCTGAACCACAAAAACCAAAAATAGGGCTATCAGAAGAATCAAGAGAATAAGCTTAATAAATCTCAAACCTCAACCCTCCTAGCGGTTGAATAAAGCCATTCAAGGTCATAGTAATCTCTCCACTCCTTTTGGAAGATATGAACTATTATATCCATAAAGTCTATGAGCACCCAGTAGGCATTTTCCAAACCTTCCACATGGTCTGGGTGTATTCCCTCTTTACCTAAACTTTCAATCAGATAATCTGTAAGGGCTCTGGCGTGAACGGTGGAGTTGGCAGTGGCTATAACAAAGTAGTCTGCTATGTTTGTATGCTTAGAAACATCCAATACTACTATATCCTCTCCCTTCTTCTCTTCAAGAAGCGAGACGATCTTTTTCAAAAGCTCCATTACCTCTTAGACAACCTTTCCAGTTCTCTGTAGTATCTGTTTTCTCCAAAGGTCTCTTTGTACTTTTCCATAAGCCTGAGACCTTCCTCTTTGCTACTTCTTGCCATATCATCCCATCTTTTGATTTGCTCTTCCAAAAAGGCTATTCTCTTTTGAATTGCTTTTTTCTCTTCCTCGTCCTTTGCAGAGTTCAAGCTCTTTTTTGCCTCTTCAATCCAGCCCTTATATATTCTTTTCCTTCTTTCTGCCTGCTTTTCCACCAACAGAAGGGACTTTATGTATCTGTAGAGAACCTCCGCCTGAGATACATGTTCTGGATAGTTTATCAGAAGGTCTCTGTATCTTAAGCTGGCTGAGTAGTAGTAGCCATAGTCTTCGTAAAATTTGCCCACGAGATATTCATGGTTCGCAAGCTTTTTTTCAGCCCTTTCTAACAATTCCAAAACTCTGTCCGCATACGCACTGTTTGGGTATTTGTTTAAAAACTCTTTAGCCTTTTCTATTGCCTTGTACGTATAGGTTTGATCCCTGTAAGCATCGGGTGCCACTTTCATATAGCTGTCTATGAGTAGGTATTGAACCCTTTCTGATTCGGGCGCTTCTGGATAATTAAAGAGAAAGTCCTCAAAATAAACCACCGCGTTCACATAGTCTTTGCTTAAATAATAGCTTTCTCCTATCGCTAACTTTATCTCTTTTATCTGCGCAGGGGTTAGGTTTTCAAGATACTTCAAGGCTTCCTTGAGTTTTTCTATAGCCTTTTTGTAATCCCTGTTGCCATAGGCAGACATTCCCTCTGAGTATAGCTCCACCGCAAGCTTTGCCCTCTTCTCTTCTGTTACCTTCGCACAGGAGAACAGAAGGGATAGGATGAGTGCAATAAAAAACCACCTACCTAACATGTCTGATTTCATACTTATTGTAATCCAAGTTTTCATCCTCTATAATAACTACGTGATCCATTTTCTTTGCCTTTATGTAACTTTCAACTGCCTCTTTTCTACCCTTGGGAACGTAAACTTCCACAAAACCAGCGCCATGGTTTTCTATATCCAGGTCAAGCTCAAGGACATAAAGATTGTCTCCCTTTACCCTGCCAAAACCATTGCAGTGGGGACAATCCTCCGTCAGCATTTGGGTTAAGCTTTTTCCACTTTTCCTTCTCGCCATCTCCAACACACCCAACTTGGTAAAACCGTATATCTGAACATTGCAAAGGTCCTCTCCGAGGGCTTCTTTAAGGGCGTTTATCACCTTATCTTTATTGCCCTGTTCCTTCATGTCTATAAAGTCTATCATTATTATTCCGCCCAGGTCCCTTAGGATGATCTGCTTGGCAATCTCCTTTACCGCCTCCAAGTTTGTCCTTAGGGCGTTTTCCTCCTGGGTATCACCGCATGCGTCTCCGCTGTTTACATCTATAACAGTCATGGCTTCAGTTTCTTCTATTACAATGTAGCCTCCTCCCTTCAGCCAGAGACGTTTTTGAAGGGCTCTTTTCAGGGCTTCCCTTAGACCAAAAGATACTGCTAATGCACTTGCATCCTTCACATAGTAAAGCTTGTTCAAGAGGGATGGCTCAAAGCCTTCCAAGAAGTTTGATATCTGGTGCCAAAGTGAAACATCGTTGCAAAATATACCCTCAAGGTCTGACCAGTGGGACCTTATCAGTCCCAAATGCTGGGGTAGTTCTTCCAAAAGAAGTTGAGGCTTTTTATTGCCTCTTAGCTTCGCCTTTAGGCTCTGATAAAGCCCTCTCAATTGCTGTAGTTCTCTCAGTATGTCCTCTTTACTTGCCCTAGCTGAAGCAGTCCTAAGTATTACTCCCTCATTCTGAAGGTCTTCTTTTATAAGATCCAGAAGCCTGCACTTATCCTTAGTGGATAGCTTTGACGAACACTTTATCTCCTGAGTTTCTGGCATATACACGATGTATTTACCGGGTATTTTTATACGATTGGTCAGCTTTATACCCTTTTCTCCCAGTTCATCCCTCACCCCCTGAACCAAAAGCCAATCTCCAACCTTTAACATTTCCCCCTTCAAGGGTAAGTACGCCTCTTTGTCTAGACCTATATCTACAAAGACACCTCCCATGCCCCTTGCCAATCTTTTTACCTTTCCCAAGAAGACGCTTCCCACAACCCTTTTTCTATCCTTGCTATCAAGCCGTATCTTTACAATCTCATCCCCATCCAAAAGAAAGGAGAACACATCGTTTTTTAAGCCTAAGACCACTAACTTCTTTGCCATGAGCTTATAACTTCCTTAAGGGTAAGCAGTATTACCAAAGAGACCAAAGCTACATACAGGGTACCAAGGAAGGCGTTGGTATAGTCGTTCATTATGACCCTCTGGGCTATCTCAAAGGATTTTATGCCCGCTGGCAGTTCTCCCATGGCAACCTTTTGGGATACAAAGTTTGCGTGGGCTAAAAAGCCTATGCGTGGATCCGGGTGGAATACCTTGAGGATACCCGCGCTTATAGTGTTTATTGCCATCAGAAGGGCTGGCAAGCCAGCCACCCATAGGTATTTAAACTTACGGTTTTTTGCAAGATATAGGACCGCAAGGGTTAAGGCGGTGGTAGCCAAAAGCTGGTTGGATATGCCAAAGAGGGGCCAAAGGCTCCTTATGCCACCGTATGGGTCAATCACACCCGCGTACAGAAAATAGCCCCAGAGGGCTACGGTTACGAAGCTGGCGGTCATGTTTGCCCAAGGGTTGGAATAATCCCTAAAGCTTTTGATAACTCCACCCAAAAGGTCCTGGAGAATGTATCTTCCTACCCTTGTGCCACTGTCTATGGTGGTGAGGATAAAGACCACTTCAAAGAGTATGGCAAAGTGATACCAGAAGGCCAGGAAGGCTTCTCCTGTTATGCGGGCAAAGATGAGGGCTATGCCTATGGCAAAGGCGGGAGCGCCACCAACCTTTGAGAGGATGGTTTGTTCTCCTATTAGCTGTGCTATCCTCTTTAGCTCCTCCGCGGATATGCTAAAGCCCCAGGAGGAGATAATCTGGGCGGCGGTCTCTTCTGTCTTTCCTATAACGCTTGCAGGGCTGTTTATGGCAAAGTATAGCCCCGGCTCCATAGAAACTGCCGAAATGAGTGCTATTATTGCCACAAAGGATTCGCCCAGCATTGAACCATAACCTACCAGCCTAACGTGGCTCTCTTTGTCTAAAAGCTTTGGTGAGGTTCCGGAGGATATCAAGGCATGAAAGCCTGAGACCGCACCGCAGGCTATGGTGATCATCAAAAAGGGAAAAAGGGAACCCTGCCAAACAGGACCTATGCCTGTGTATGCATACTGAGTTAGGGCTGGCATTTTGACCTCTGGATTGGCTATAAAAACGCCCAGTCCTATGATGATTATAGTGCCCAGTTTCATAAAGGTGCTTAGGTAATCCCTTGGTGCCAGTAAAAGCCACACGGGCAAAGCGGAGGCAAGAAAGCCGTAGACCATTAAACCAAAGGCTATTTGAACCTCCGAGAAGGTAAATAGCTTGCTTAGAGTCGGATGGTTTGCTACAAAATTACCGAGCACCAAGGAAAGCATCAGAAGGAAAACACCTATAGCAGTTGCCTGTAGGACCGCACCCGGTCTAATCTTCCACATGTATATTCCCATGAGCATGGCTATGGGAATAGTGGCAAAGGAGGTGAAAGCAGACCAGGGGCTCATGGCGGTAGCCTTTACTACCACCAACGCAAGAACCGCCAGCAAGATGATAAGGATGGAGTAAATAACCAAGAGGACCACGAACCCACCGAACCTGCCCAAATACTCCCTTGCGATAACACCCAAGCTTTTACCGCCCATCCGCATGGATATGGTAAGGATGAGCATATCTTGGACCGCGCCCGCCACCACCGCACCTATGGGGATCCAGATAACGCCCGGTAGATAGCCCATCTGCGCCGCAAGGACAGGACCCACGAGAGGACCAGCACCGGAGATGGACGCAAAGTGATGTCCAAAGAGCACCCACTTGTTGGTGGGCACATAGTCCGAGCCGTTGTAAAACCTGTGGGCGGGGGTTGGATTTTGGTCTGAGACTTCAAAAACTTTGTAGGCTATGTAGTAGCTGTAATACCTGTAGCCCAAAATGTAAAGGGAGAGGGCACAGAGTAAAATCCAGCCCGCACTTACGGGCTCCTTTCTGTAAATGGCTAAGACATAAAGGGCAAAGGCAAAGGTTATGGAGAGGGCAACAAGGATCAGCCTATCCTTTAAGTTCATAACAGGTGGGTTCTAAAGAACTCTATGGTCTTTAGCCACACGTCCTTGGCATACTCTTCGTGATAGACCTCTGGTCTTGTGTCGTTGAAGAAGGCGTGATCCACACCCGCGTAGATCACAAAATGGGCATTTACTTTGTTTTCGTTGCACTTTTGGATGGCTTCCATCACCTCGGAGAGAGGTACAAAAGCATCCATGCCCGCATGCACCGCAAGGACTGGTGCCTTTATCTTTGAAAAGTCAATCTCCGCAAGCTTGTATAGACCGTAATATGGTACAAGGGCCTTAAAGTCCTCTATCCTTGAGCCAAAATACCAAACACATGTGCCACCACAACAGTATCCGGTTGCACCAAACATAAACTCGCCCACCCTTGGCACATAGCCTATGTCTTCCTTTTTAAAGTATTCAAGGGATGCCCTAACCATGTTCTCCGCTTCCTGCAGACGGTTTTGCATAAGGTCCATCATCAGCTTCCCTGCGTCCTCTGGGTTGTCCGCAGTCTTTCCTTTGTATAGGTCTATGGCGAAGGCGTAAAAGCCCTCCCTGGCGAAGCGGTCGCACACATCTTCTATGTGTTTGACAAGCCCCCACCACTCGTGAAAGACCATAATAAGGGGGGCTTGTTTTTGCATATTTTCAGGCTCTGCCAGATAGCCAGAAACTTCTACTCCATTCACATTAAAACTTATCCTTTGACCCATGGCAATAACCTCCTTGCCTTTGAATTATAACATCTCAAGGGCAGATTTTACAACTTCCTTTGCTTGCTCTTGGGTAGGCATTTCCACATAGACCCTGATCAAAGGCTCAGTGCCAGAGGCCCTCAAGAGGAGCCATCCATCCCCTTCAAAGACGAGCTTTAGCCCATCCTTTGTTATGACCTCTCTGACTTTGAACCCACCAATCTGGGAGGGAGGATTTTTTATAAGCTCTTTTAGCTTGCTCTTTTTCTCTTCTTCCGCATGAAGGTCATGCCGTAGGTAGTAGGCACTGCCATAAGTTTCAAAGACCTCCTCCACTATTTGGGAAAGGCTCTTTCCCTTGGTGTATAGGAGCTCCAAAAGGTTGAGTCCAGAAAAGAGCCCATCCCGTTCGGGCAAAAAGTGTATTATTCCATATCCTCCGCTCTCTTCGCCACCAAAGATGACCTTTTCCCTAAAAAGGACATCGTTTATGTGCTTGAAGCCCACTGGCACCTCCAAGAGCTTAACACCCTCCGCCCTGCATATCCGATCCACCAAATAGCTGGTGGAGACAGTTTTTACCACCACGCCATCCTTTAAGCCTTTGTTCTTCAAAAGGTGTAGCAAAAGAAGGACATATACGAGTTGGGTATTCACAAAGCTTCCCTTTTCATCGCAGAGGGCTATGCGGTCTCCGTCGCCGTCGTTGGCTATGCCCACCCTTGCCCCCAAGGCACGCACCTTATCAAAGAGCGGTCCAAGGTACTTCTCTATGGGTTCCGGTGGATGCCCACCAAAGAGGGGGTCCCTCTTTGTCCTTATACCAACCACGCTTAAGGGTGTGTTGAGGAGTGCTTCCGAGAAGAGTCCCGCAGAACTGCCATGCATGGCATCGTGCACCAAAAGGTCCTCCTCTTCAAAGAGCTCTAAGTTTATTAGCTCTTGGACCTTTTTAATGTAAGGACCTTTCAGGTCTATAAGCTCGGGCTTTTTGTTGTCTACCTTTACCTCCTGCGTGCGGTTGGCGAGCTCCTCCACCCTTTTTACAAACTCCTCCCTGGCAGAGCCCCCAAAGGATTCCTTTATCTTGTATCCATTGTATTTGCTAGGGTTATGGGAGGCGGTGATCATCACACCACCGTCAAAGCCCAGGTACTTTACCCCAAAGGATACCATGGGCGTTGTGCATTCTTCTTCCGAAAGGTAAGCTTCAA
>JAJHRQ010000018.1 GCA_020833645.1 Thermocrinis sp. | reverse complement strand
GCCCTATGGTGTAAAAGGTCAGCATTATGCCAAGAACTGTGCCCAAGAGCCCTATGTAGGGTGCGTTGGACGCCACGGACGCTATAAAGGTCAAACCCTTTGTTAGCTCCATCTCTAACTCCTGCTTTGTCTTGAATCTTTCCACTTCAACCTTTCTGTAAAAATTCCACCGCTCAATGGCTACGGCTAAGGCAAAAAAGCTCAGCAGTAAGAGCAGCCCTATGATGCCGTAATCAACGAGCTCTTTTAGCAGGTGCATGGGTTAATTATAAAATGTTTTCTCTTGAAATTTATGTTATAATTGACGAAGATGTCAACTTTTGGCATTAATAGACTGGGCTGATACGCTTAGAGATATGAAGGCGATACAAGTAATAGAAGAAATACTAAGCAAAGCTTTTAAGCGACATAGGTTTCCCGTAAGCCTAAAAGCAGAAGCTGTGCTCCTCTACTTTAAGGGACTTTCTCTAAGAGCAGTAAGGGAGTTCCTACTTCACAAGGGTTATTAGGGAAAGCTCTTCAGGCAATATATACAATTGCTATTAAGGCAAAGGGATGCACCACTGACAAGGGACCTTGGTATGTGAGTGCGGTCAAAGGGCTTGCAATGGAATGGCTACATGAGACTTTTGGGAAGAGGAATGTGGTAGAGGGGTGGTTTTTCTACATCAAGCACAGAATAAAAATGCTAAGTATGAAACCGTCTATAGATGGTTAGCCTCCTTTATTGTCATTTATACGATCATGAACCTGAAAAGTTGACATTCTCAAATGTTTTTAGTGGTGAAGCTAATTTTTACCGCATTAAACTTAAAATTTTACAGGTTATTTGTAAAAAAACTAAAATAAGCTTGAGTTATTATGGAAAAAGGGAGATAAGTAATGGAGCAAGAATTTGCAGGAAGAGTAAAGGTTATAAACTGCAGACAATTTAACACAAATGGCAAATACATAATATACTGGATGTCTCACAGCCACAGGGCAAACTTCAACCATAGCCTTGAGTTTGCCATAGAGCTATCAAATCAAAGCGGAAAACCACTATTGGTATACTTCCCAATAACAGACAAGTATAAACACTCAAACGCACGATACTACAAATTTATGTTAGATGGAATTTTGGAAGCTAAAAAATCCGTAGAAGAGAGAGGGATAAAGTTTGCTATAGAAAAGGTAAACGATATCAAACAAAGGATTATAGAGCTATCGGAGAATGCCTATGCTTTGATTACAGATAAAGCATACTTAAAGTATTACAGAAAGCTAAACAAATACATAGCGGACAGATTAGATGTTCCGGTGTATGAGATAGAATCTGATGTATGCGTTCCAGTTGAGATTGCATCAGACAAGCAAGAACCTTATGCCTTTACCTTTAGAAAAAAGATTTATAGTTTGTTGGACAAATACATTGTTGAACTAAAGCCAAGGGAGCCGAAAATTAAATCGGTTAGCTTTGATTTTGGAATAGAAGAGATAACTTTCAACAACTCCTTGGAGATTTTGAACATTCTCAACATAGACAAAAGCGTTAGCTTATCACCTTTTGTGGGAGGCTACAGTCAAGCAAGAAAATACTTGGAGGAGTTTATTGAGAAAAAACTGCATAGATACAAAGAGTTTAGGTCCCATCCAGAGCTTGACTATCAATCAAACCTTAGCCCTTATTTGCACTTTGGACAGATCTCACCTATAGAAGTGGTCCTTGAGGTTTTATCAAAGTACGGGAAAAATGATGAAAACGTGGATAGCTTTTTTAACGAGCTGATAGTTTGGAGGGAGCTTGCGAGGAACTTCTGCTACTACAATCCAAACTACAATCAGTATGAAGGTATTCCGGACTGGGCTAAAGAAACATTGGAAGAACACAAAAACGACAAGAGGGAGTATATTTACACGATTGAAGAGCTTGAAAATGCAAAAACTCACGATGAATATTGGAATTCCGCACAGTTAGAACTTTTGAAAACAGGGAAGATGCACAACTACATGAGAATGTATTGGTGCAAAAAGCTCATAGAATGGACGGATGACCCAAAGAAAGCCTTTGATATAGCGTGCTATTTGAACGATAAATACGAGCTTGATGGAAGGGACCCAAACGGATATGCGGGAATATCTTGGTGTTTTGGAACCCACGATAGACCTTGGAAAGAGAGAAAGATCTTTGGAAAAATCCGGTACATGAGTGCATCGGGCTTGGAGGCAAAGTTTGACATTAAAAAATATGTAGAAAAAGTAAAGGGCTTATGAAGCTTATTCACTCAAGACTTCAAGGGAAGAAAGAACGCGCCTTAGGTCTCCCTTTATACGCACCCTTCCGCCGGCAATGTATTGAAGGATCCTCTGGGGCTTTTCTAAGAGTTTTTTAAACTCCCTGTAGCCCAAGTATATTTTACTGTCTGAGAGGTCCTCCTAATGAACTTCCTTTATTTTTCCCTCTCCTACCAAAAACAGAACCTTCTCAAAGCTGTGGGGTAGTTCTATTGCCACCAGTATGGGAGGGGATATTTTTGTTAGCTTTTCCCTGTGTCCTTCCTCCAGTTTGTGTGCCAGAGCCCTGAGCTCTATTTTGATGTCCTCAGAAGTGGCTTTCAACATGGATTATGCTTTCCTCTCCGCAAAGTGCCCTTACCAGAGCTTCCAAGTATTGATGGGCTTCCTCCTCGGTGGGATATATACCAAGGACGGCGGGGAGAAGGGGCCAAGGCTATGGCGGTGTCAACTTTTTAGGTTCATGATCGTATAAATGACAATAAAGGAGGCTAACCATCTATAGACGGTTTCATACTTAGCATTTTTATTCTGTGCTTGATGTAGAAAAACCACCCCTCTACCACATTCCTCTTCCCAAAAGTCTCATGTAGCCATTCCATTGCAAGCCCTTTGACCGCACTCACATACCAAGGTCCCTTGTCAGTGGTGCATCCCTTTGCCTTAATAGCAATTGTATATATTGCCTGAAGAGCTTTCCCTAATAACCCTTGTGAAGTAGGAACTCCCTTACTGCTCTTAGAGAAAGTCCCTTAAAGTAGAGGAGCACAGCTTCTGCTTTTAGGCTTACGGGAAACCTATGTCGCTTAAAAGCTTTGCTTAGTATTTCTTCTATTACTTGTATCGCCTTCATATCTCTAAGCGTATCAGCCCAGTCTATTAATGCCAAAAGTTGACATCTTCAAAAATTTCCTGTATAATATCTAATGAAATAAACCTTTAGGAGGTGGTACCATGAGAAAGTTTTTAGTAGCCTTCAGCTCAGTAGCACTTTTGACAGTTAGCTTGGCTAAAGCTGAGCAAACCCTGTATGAAAAGCTCGGCGGCAAACAGGCAATCGATGCAGTGGTCGAGGACCTCACAAACAGAATGATGAAAGACAAACGGCTCAAGAGATTCTGTAGCAACATGTCAGAGGACCAGCTTAAGGCCCGCAGAGCGCTTGTAGCGGCATTTATCTGTAAAGCAACAGGAGGTCCTTGCGAGTACAAGGGAAGGGATATGAAACAAGCACACCAAAACCTTGGAATCACAGAAAAGGATTGGAACAGATTTGTGGAACTCACAAAGCAAAGTTTAAACAAGTTTAACGTGCCTGCAGACGTTCAAAAAGAGTTTTTGGATGCTGTTGCTGGATTAAAGGATCAAATAGTAAGCAAAAAATGAATGTTTAAAACAATAGAAAATGGTTATACCCTTGGCTATGTCCCACGGCCACTTGTTATAGTGGTCGTGGGCGAAAATCCTTTTACCGTTGGTTGGCATACACCCGTAAATAAAAATCCTTTTTTATACGCCATATCCATAGACAAAACAAACTACAGCTACAGGCTTTTGAAAGATAACTTTACAATCAATTTTTTAACATCAGAATACTTTGAACAAATTCTCATTGCAGGCTCCTATCACGGAGATCAAGTTGATAAACTAAGCTTAATGAGGAACATACATTTGATAGATAGTCAAAAGGTGGCTTCAAAAAGCATTTTAGAGTCCTTTATGGTCTATGAGTGTGAAGTTCATAAAAAAATAGAGTTTGAAGATCACGCCCTCGTAATTGGAAAAGTCCTTGCAATAGAGTATAAACAGGGAAAGGTAAAACCGAAAAACAAGCTTGTTTTCTCAATGGGAAAGAACTACTACTGCTTCAACACTAAGGGATTTTATAAAAAAATCTGAAGGTGGAAAACTTTCCATCATAAAAGTATTCTAGCTCTCCGTTGAAAAATATCTTTAACCTCTCCCTAAGATTCCTAAGACCCGTTCCTTCCTTTATATCTTCAAAACCTTTTCCGCTATCTTTAACCTCCACATAAAGATATCCATCTTTTATGTAAGAGTTTATGATCACTTTGCCGTTGTTTCTCAAGCCGTGCTTTATGGCATTTTCAACAAGAAGCTGTATGGACATCTTAGGGACTTGCAAAGATAGTGTATCTTTGTCTATGTTAAACTCAAACTCTATGGCGGGAAATCTTAACTTCTCAATAAAGATAAAGTTTTTCACTATTTTAAGCTCATCCTGTAAGGTTATTATGCTATTCTCGTCTATGATCATTCTTAGGAATTGAGACAATTTTAGCATTCCTTTTTCCGCAAGCTTTGGGTCTATGTAAATTAACTCCGAGAGTGTGTTTAAAGCGTTGAATAAAAAGTGTGGATTTATCTGATACTCTAATGCTTTTAGCTTTAGCTCTATGTTTAACCTATTCAACTCTTCCTCTATTTTCTTGGAATTTACAATCATGTATAGAAGATTACCTATTAACATCGTCAAAAGCCCTACCATTACGCTCAGATAAAGGAGAAATACAACAGAAAACTCCAGCTCTATAAGTTTCAGCATCTTTATAAATTCAAAAGCGGTTAGACTACCAAGAAATCCAGCAAAGAAAGCCATTAAAAGGCTCACAAAAGTCCAGTATTTATCGCTCAGCAGTGGCAGGATCTTCTTGTTGCTTAGATTGATTAAGGTAAAGGAAAACACAAATATAAAAAACCCAAAAATGGCACCGGAAATCAATCCCTTTATAACAGGAATGTTCAAAATTAGAGATATAAAACCGCCAAGAATTGAACCAAACACTAAGCCAAAGACAAACACTATTGTCCAGTCTTTTCTGTTTATCTCAATGAAGTATCTCATCTATGTCCTCTATTTGCAGAAGTAAGTTTAGCACGCCAACTATAACACCAGGCCAGCCTTGACCTGGGAAAACAGAGTCTCCAACCAAATACAAACCTTTTATTGGTGTAAAGTTAAAAGGATACCTTAGCGGAATGTAGTCCTTTATAAGCGGTATTCCTCCTACCGTTCCATTGTACCTTCCAGTGTATCTTTGAAAGGTCTTTGGAGTTCCTACCATAACATTTTCTATGCTAAGGTATTTAAACTTGGGCACATACTCAAAAAGCTTATTTAAGATAAACTCCTTAGCCTTCTCTTTTTTCTCAATATATTCCTGTTCGTCTAAATCCTGCCACAGGGATATTTTGCAGTGTGTGGAAATAGTTACAGATTTCTTCCCATCCTTTGTAAGCACTTCGTCTTCTTTGTCTGACACGGATACGAAGAAGGAATTACTACCGGTGTAAGGATTTATGTCTTTGTGGATTATCTGGTAGTGATGCTCATTAATTAAGTTCTCTTTATCTTCTATGTTAAAGTAGATCGTCAAGCTTGACCATATTTTCGAGTATATCTTTCTGTTTTTGATGCAATCCTCTTTCAAATCCTCAAGCAAGTCGCAGTAATCCCAAATGGTTTTATTTAGGATCACTTTCTTAGCCTCAAAAACTCCCTTGTCTGTTATAACCTGAAAAACATCCTTTACTTTTCTAATTTTTATTACCCTATGCCTTAAAAAAACATTCTTGTAGTCGTGGGCTAAAAAGTCAAAGACCTTCCCCATTCCACCATAAACGTAGTAGTTGTCAAGGTTTGGGTATGTTAAACCCATAGCACCAACGGAGATAGGGACCTCTTCACTGTATCCTTGCGATGTCATCAGAATCTGATTGTCTAAAAAGTGCTTGAAATCTTCATCAAAATTTCCCAAGTGATCTCTGAAAAACTCGTAGGAAGTCTTGAAGTGATAGGGTAAGGTTTGTATTATGTATCTACAATTCTCAAAGAACTTTTTTAAAAGTAGTTTTGGGTTTTTGTAGTTTATAGGTATCACGCTGTAGATGTTCTGCCAGTTAGCATCAGATATAGAATACACCTTTTCCCAAAGGGATTTTAGGTTTTTGTAGTTAAAATTTTTCTCAAGCTCAATAATTGTTTTTTCTCTATCTGAGTATCTTTTGATTGCTTTATCTCCAACATAAACAACCATTGGAACTTCAAGTTTTTTTACTTTTGGCTTTGGAAGGTTTAAGAATTTAAAGACCTTGCCCAGTGGCATATGCTCTTCAAGACCAACCAAAGTGGAAGCTCCGGCGTTGTATAAGTAGTTTTTTCTTTTAAAAGTTGCACTACAACCGCCCAAGTATGGCTCTTTTTCAAGTAAAGCAACGTTTCTACCTATCTTTTTTAATATAGCATAGGAAACTACTCCACCAATACCACCACCAACAATCACATAATCAAACATAGGAAATCCTCGGTTTAGAAAAGATGTTTACAGGTTTCTTTTTATAATGATAAAAATCTTCACTGAAAGTTTGAATAGTGGTTATTTCAGTACGCATTTGGATTTTGAAATTTGAGGATCAAGTCTAAATCAATTCCTCCGGAAAGGGATTAAGGTAAGTTTGGGATTGTAAATATTTATCGTTAAACCTGTATATAAAGCCCTTGATGTATTCAAGAAGGGTTTCAAGTTGAAGTTTGCCTTTTCTCAGTTTATCCAGCATTTTAAGTAAATGTCTTTTTTCTGAGTCGGAAATTTTTTCTGAAAGGTGCCCGTAGATGTGCTGAAGAACGTTGGAATGCTTGTTTATGTCTGACTTCTTACTCAAGGCTCTATGGAATAGGTTTGCATATTGTTTCATAGTTTCCTCCAATCCATGCTTCTTCCAGCTGGCAAGAAGGTTTCCCATCTGTTTTAGGGTGTGTGGGTCATAAAGCATGAGTAAATATTTATGCTCTTGATGGAATTTCAATAAATCGTTAATATCCTTGTAGTTGTTTTTCAGATATCTGAATCTTGCATGTGAAAAAATCTTTGTCAAAAAGTCCCTTCTTATCCAATAATCGTTTAATCTTCCCTCATCTTCAATGGGCAAATATGGATAGTATTCCATTGCCCTTTGGGCAAACAGACCGCTACTTCTTGCATTTATCAGACCTTTTAGATTCTGCTGATAAAGTTTAGTGTCTTTTACTCCACAGCTTGGAGATTTTGCCTTTAGTAAAAAGCCGTCAACTTCTCCAAGGGACTTTAGAAAAGTTTCGGAAAATTTCAGCATTTCGTCTGTGTAATCCTTCATACTATTGGGCTCTATCATTCTTATTTGATCGCCTTTTTTGTAAAGCAAAACGGTTGGTCTTGGAACAGGCATTCCTATATCTACTTCCGGGCAGACTGCTACGTATTCAACATAGTCAAGGAGTTTTTTGCTGAATTCATCGTTAATAATTCCGCCGTTGTATCTAACGGGTTCTATGTTTAGACATCTGCTTATGACAATTCTGGGTTTGTATTGAACCATCCCTATACGTTCAAATGTTTAGGTAATCCCTTAAATGTTTTGCGCCGTCTCTGCTTGTTTTTATGGTGTCTGAAATATCTTGGAAGGTGATTAGAAATTTGCTCTGTTCTACTGACCTCATCTCTTTTATTTTTGCAAGGTTTACTAAATAGCTTCTATGAACTCTGAAAAATCCTCTATTTTTTAAGAGCTCCTCAAATTCATAAAGCTTTCTGCTGGATAAATATTCCCTATCCTTTGTCTTTATGACCGTCTCAGAAAGTTCAGCTTTTATGTAGTAAATATCATCTGGCTTCAAAAGAACTACTTTGCTAAGATGCTTTACGGGTATGAGTATGTCTGTGCCGGTGGTAATGGTTGCTATCTTTGTGAGGTTTGATATTTTGCTTTTTGTGTTTTTTATTTTGCTTAGTGCCCTTTCTACGTCTTCTTTTGTGAAGGGCTTTAAAAGGTAGTCTATTGCATTTACTTTGAAGGCTTCCAGCGCAAACTCTCCGTAAGCGGTTGTAAAGATTATGTATGGTGGGTCTTCCACGGTTTCTATAACTTCTTTTGCAACTTCTAAGCCTGTGCCGTCCGGGAGTTTAATGTCCAAAAACAGCACATCAACTTCTTCATCTTTTATCTCCGATAAGGCTTTTTCCTTGCTGTCTGCTTCTCCGACTATATCAATACCGCCCACTTCCTTTAACAGTCTTTTTAACCTTTCCCTTGCAATGGGTTCATCTTCTACTATAAAAGCTTTCATGAACCTGTCCTCCGTTTAAATTATGGACTTATACCCACCCAACCTATCACCGCAAGCTTGCGTGTCTTAGAAAAATATAAAACGCACCCTCCCGCTAGGAGGGAGGAAAAACCTTGGCATCTTTAACCGAATATTGCACCGCCGAACTTATGTCCTAGGTAGAACACAAGGCTAATACCGATTATATGAACTACCCACCAACCTATTCTTAGAAACCTAAAGGGCTCTGGTAGCATCATGGTTCTCACCTCCTTAAATGGGATTTACAGTTATAAAAGATAGGGTAGGTGTAAAGTTTTGAAATGGAAGCTGTGTCATTTTATGTGGTAGATTTTTAAGTTTGCATGTACGTGTTTAGTGGATAGTTTGCAGGTAAAAGGGATTATCTTACTTGCCTACCTTTATGGCTACGCTATAGGTTATAGCTTCTTCAGGAAGTCTCAAATATGGGGGTAATTTCTCACCCGACGTATGGCTTGAAAAGTGAAGTTTATATCTAAACCCATGAGGCAAACGACCCAAAGCCTAAAGGAACTTTATGAAAAGGACTTTTATCTGTGGATGTAGGAAAATCTCAGACTTCTCAAAAACAGAGAATATGGTCTTGTAGATTGGGAGAACCTTCTAGAGGAGATGGAGGATATGGGAAAAAGCTTGCGTAAGAGTGTGAGGAGTTATATGGCGGTTATTACGGAACATCTTTACAAGTGGGAACACTTTAGACATAGTCTTGATGTGGGAATGGATTGGATTGACAGCATAAACATCGCAAGGGAAGAAATAGAAGAAATATTCAAAGAAAGTCCATCTTTAAAGGAAAAGACGCAGGAGTGGAAGTTTCTACAGTCCGCTTGGGAATCTGCTATTTCACGTCTTGTTAGCTGGTTTGAAAACCCTAAAAACGCATTGTTAGTCAAAGCCAATTTCAAGGGCAAACTGCTAACAAAGAAGGATTTCCTACAGGAGTGTCCTTATACCTTTGAACAAGTTATGGAATACGAGCCTTGGGTTAGAGAATTTATGGAGAGAGCCCAAAGAGTAAAAAGAGGAAAAACCGAAAGATGAACAAAAGGAACACGAGGACTCTTAGCCTTATAGTTTTAGGGCGAGGATGTCAAACTTTAGCATAAAGCGTTGTTTTTATAACATCACCCAACTAAAAACTTTACCAAATTTAACAATGACCATTACATTATTATATAGATAGAAAGAAAAGAAACTAAAAAGGGGGTATAAACATGATAAAAGGGAGTATAAACATTATAGAGTTTGATGACAGCCTTCTTACACATGTTGAAGAAATGGACGAACAACATATGAGATTGGTAGAGCTATTAAATAATGTTTACGAACTCTTAAAAGAGGGAAAAAGGGAGGAAGCCATTGAGCTTTTCAAAAGAGAAATTCTGTCCTACGTGGAGTATCATCTGTCCGAAGAGGAAAAGTTTATGGAAAAAATAGGTTATCCTGAATTAGACCAACATAGAAAAGTGCATGAATTGTTCCGCAGAGAAATCTACCACTTAGCTCCATACATAGAAGAAGGGGACCCAAAAGCCTTTAGGGAAGCCCTATCCTATGCATGGGGTTGGCTATACAACCACATAACTAAAACTGACAAAAAGTATGGAATTAATTTATGTAAAAGAGAAAGGGCTGATATGATGAATGAACAAAGAAAAAAAGAATAGGATGCTTTTTAGTTCCATTCATGAGCGCCTCCGTGGGTTTTTTGGATATTATAGATTTCTCCCTGTCGAGGGCTTTTTCTCAAGAAATTTTTAGCTTCCTTGAATTTCTCACCCGAGGTATGGGTTTAAATATAAACCTCACTTTTCAAGCCATGGTTCGTATTCCATAATTTGTTCAAAGCTATAAGGACATTCTTGTGGAAAATCTCTTTCTGTTGGAATTCTTCCTTTGAAATAGAACTGAACCAACGCTTTGTTTCGTGGAAGCTTAAGCCAATTTATTAACGCATGAACTCCTTCTTCCCATACTTCTTGTAGGACCTCTCTCCCCTGAGCCTTTACTCTCAAGGATGGGTTCTTTCTAAAAATTCTTGTTGCCTTTTTCCTGTGAGTATAAATAGTTTCTATCCAATCGCGTCCCGTACCCTGACTATACTTAAAATTCTCCCACTTATAAAGATGCTCCATAATTACCGCCATATAGCTAACCATAGCATCATAGTGCCTTTGCCCCATATCCTCTATTTCCTCTAACAGGTTCTCCCAATCCACAAGGTCATACTCTTTGTTTTTGAGAAGCTTGAGGTTCTCCATTACCCACAGATAAAAATCCTTTTCGTATAGCTCTTTTAAGCTTTGGGTCGTTTGTTCCATAGGTTTCAAATATAAGCCATAGGGTATTGTGTTCCAAGCCTTAGCCCTTTGCGGTAAGGTCTCATCTTGGGTTATAATACTACTTCGTGGAAATCTTAGAAGTTCCCATAGAGGAAGAGGTCAAACAGTCCTACATAGACTACGCAATGTCTGTTATTGTGGGGAGGGCTATTCCTGATGTTAGGGATGGGCTAAAGCCTGTTCAGAGAAGGATACTCTATGCTATGCACGATATGGGGCTCACGCCCGACAAGGGCTTTGTGAAAAGTGCAAGGATCGTGGGTGCGGTTCTAGGACATTTCCATCCTCACGGAGATCAGGCAGTTTATGAGACCTTGGTCAGAATGGCTCAGGACTTTGTGATGAACTATCCGCTCATTGTTGGGCAGGGGAACTTTGGCTCTATAGACGGAGACCCTCCCGCCGCTATGAGATACACAGAAGCCAAGCTCTCTAAGTATGCGGTCCTTATGTTGGAAGACATAGACAAGGACACAGTGGATTTTGTTCCCAACTTTGACGGTTCTACCCTTGAGCCTACTGTTCTTCCCTCCAAGTTTCCCAACCTTTTGTGCAACGGTGCCTCTGGCATAGCGGTAGGGCTTGCCACCTCTATACCTCCTCATAATCTGAAGGAAGTCTGCACTGCCTTGATAGAACTCGCCAAAAATCCAGACATAGATACAAAGGAGATAATGAAATACATAAAAGGACCGGACTTTCCTACAGGGGGTGTGGTGGAAAATTACGATGAGCTTATAGAGTTCTATGAAAAGGGCAGGGGTCAGGTTAGGATAAGGGCAAAGGCGCACGTGGAAAAGCTCCCCGGTGGCAGAGAGCAGATCGTCATAACGGAAATTCCCTATCAGGTCAATAAGGCAGAGCTGATAAAAAGGATGGCGGAGCTTGTACGGGAGGGAAAGCTGAAGGAGATTTCAGACATAAGGGACGAGTCGGATAAAGAGGGACTAAGGATCGTGGTGGAGCTAAAGAGAGATGCAGATGGTTCAAAGGTTTTGGAAAAGCTCTACAAGTACACACAACTGCGGAAGAACTTCCCAATAAACTTTGTAGTTCTAATAAACGGAGAGCCGAAGCAGGTGGGCATAAAGACATTGCTCTATGAATTCTTCCGCCACCGTTTAGAAGTCATTCACAGAAGGTCCAAGTACTATCTCAAAAAGGCTGAGGAAAGGCTTCATATAGTGAAGGGACTTTTAATAGCCCTTGCCCACTTGGACCAGGTGATCCAAGACATCAAAAGCTCCAAGGATACGCAGGAGGCAAAGGAAAAACTCATTAAAAAGTACTCTTTGACGGAAGCCCAGGCGAACGCAGTTTTGGACTTAAGGCTCCAAAGGCTAACTTCTTTAGAAAGGCAAAAGCTTGAGGAGGAGGAAAAAGAACTTTTGGAGAAGATAGAGTACTACACAAGGCTGGTGGAAAGTGAAGAGGAGAAGATCAAGGTCTTTATAGAGGAAATGTCCAATCTATCTGAGAGCTTTCCCGCAGTTAGAAGAACCTTCGTGGAGGGTGTGGGGGATGAGCAAAGAACGGGCAGTATAACGGTGGTTGTTTTTTCTGACGGTAAGGTGATGCCTTTAACGGAGATAGAGGAGGGAGAGGTGGTCAATATTCTGGATGTGCCCTTTGATGATGGGCTGTTTATGGTTTCAAACAGGGGAAGGGTCTATTGGGTGGCTGGGCTTCAAGCCCTTCAGGGGAGCAAGGTATCCTTTAAGGAAGCGGAAGAACGCCTTGTGGGTGCCTTTGTTAGGTCTCAGGCAGCGGACAGACTGCTTCTGGCAACCTCCGAGGGTTATGTGAAAAAGATACCCTTGGTGGATTTTGAATACAAAGCCCAGGGAACTAACATCATCAAGCTAACAGAAGATCAGGGGGATGTGGTAAAGGTCCTGCAGTCTCCAGAGGAGGGAGACCTTCTGATCTTTACCAAGATGGGTAAAATCCTAAGGTTTCCTGTGGCAGATATCTCACCCGCCACCATTGGCTCCAAGGGAGTGGTGGGCATAAAGTTAGACAGAGGGGACAAGGTGGTGGGCATGAGGATTCTAAGAGGAGAAAAGTTCCTGTTGATGATAACGGAAAAGGGAACGGTGCAAAAAATAGCTTCTGAGTATGTACCAAGGAAATCAAGGGGTAGCAAAGGCTTATCTATTCTCACCAGGGATAGACTTGTGGATATCTTACCTTTAGGGAAGGGACAGTCCTTAGACCTTATGTTGATAACTCAAGAGGGAAGCGTTTTCTATGATAGAGTTAGGGAGGAGGAGTTGCCCTTAAACAAGACCCAAAAGAGGTGGAACACTAAGATTGTTAAAGTGGTGATAAAATAATACTTTTAAGGAGGTCAAGATGATAAGCGCAGAGCTTGTAAAACAGCTTAGAGAAATGACCGGTGCTGGTATGTTGGAATGTAAGAAGGCTTTGGAAGAAGCCCAGGGAGACATAGAAAAGGCTAAGGAAATCCTAAGGATCAAGGGGCTTGCCAAGGCGGAAAAGAAGGCGGGCAGAGAAACAAAAGAGGGCATAGTTCAGACTTATGTCTCCGAGGATAGAAAGGTGGGCGTTATATTGGAGCTAAACTGCGAGACGGACTTTGTGGCAAGGAACGAGCAGTTTGTGGAGCTCTCTTTGCACTTGGCAAAGCACATCGCAAGCCTTAAAGAAAATGCCAACAAGTCTGGTAGCTTTGAGGATATAGCCCAGCAACCTTACTACGCAGACAGCACCCAAAAGGTGGAAGACGTTGTTAAGTCTGCCATAGCCCGGATCGGGGAGAACATAAAGCTCAGCCGGTGGGCAAGGTTTGACGCAGAGGGTTACGTGCATGCCTACGTGCACGGTATAGGTAGGGTGGGTGTTTTGATGGAATACAAGACGGATAAGATCTCAGATGATGTGCTTAGGTTAGCCCAAGACATTATCCTTCAGATTGCAGCTATGAAGCCAGAGTTCGTCAGTGTAGAAGCCATTCCTTCAGAGGTTTTGGAGAGGGAGAAGAGAATACTGGCAGAGCAAACCCGTCAGGAGGGCAAGCCGGAGCACCTTATGGACAAGATCGTGGAGGGTAAGTTAAGGAAGTTTTACCAAGAGAAGGTGCTTTTGGAACAGCCCTTTATAAAGGATGAGAAAAAGTCCGTTAAGCAGTATATCTCCGAGAGCGGACTAAACTTTGAGGTGGTTAGGTTTGTCAGGTTTGAAGTAGGCTCCGCCTGATGGAAGTCCGATACAAGCGGGTCCTTTTAAAGCTATCTGGAGAAGCCTTTGCGGGGGACCGGGGCTACGGCATTGACCCAAACTTTTTGGAGTATATAACCGCAGAGATAAAGAGCTTGGTGGATGAGGGGGTACAGTTGGCGGTGGTTATTGGTGGGGGAAACATATTCAGAGGTATCACAGGCTTGGAAATAGGCATAGACAGGGCTACGGGAGACTATATGGGTATGCTGGCAACGGTAATAAACGCATTAGCCCTTCAATCTGCCCTGGAAAAGCTGAGGGGAATTCCTACCCGGGTGCTCTCTGCCATAGAAATGCGTCAGGTGGCGGAACCATACATAAGACGAAGGGCAATAAGGCATTTGGAAAAGGGCAGGGTGGTGATCTTTGCTGCGGGCACAGGAAATCCCTTTTTCTCCACCGATACTGCGGGTGCCCTCAGGGCTGCGGAAATATCTGCCCAACTTTTTATAAAGGCTACAAAGGTGGATGGCATATACACTGACGACCCAATAAAAAATCCGCAGGCGGAGTTCATACACGAGATATCCTACTTGGAGACCATAAACAGAGGGATCAGGGTTATGGACCATACCGCCCTTACCCTGTGTATGGAAAACAAAATTCCCATTTTGGTGCTCAACATAAACAAGCCGGGCAACCTGCTGAGGGCTGTGAGGGGAGAAAGGGTTGGCTCTTTGGTTAGGTAAGCATCTCTTCTATGCTCCTTCTTGTCTCTTGAACGATCTCTTCTAAGCTCTTTCCCTCTGTGTAGATGGGCTTTCCAAAAATTACCTTTATTTTTTTAGGCTTTGGAAACCTGTCCCTTATGGACATGGATGCATAGGTGCCAATTATGGCGGTGGGAACTACGGGAACTTTAAGCACTTGGCTAAGTATGGCGAAACCCTTCTTAAAGGGCAATAGGTTTCCGTCTCTTGTCCTTGCACCCTCGGGGAAGATCACCACGTTTTTGCCCGTTCTCAAAAGCCATGCAGTCTTTTCCATGGATTCCTTTACCTTTTTTTGTAGGTCTATGGGCACCACATGGGCGAGCTTACCAAAGGTGGAGGTTATGGGATTCCTAAAGTACTCTTCCGCTCCCAAAAAGTAGGTATTGACCGCCACAGAGGTGGGCAGAGCACTTGCTAAAACAAAACCATCCAAGTAGCTAGCATGATTGGGGGCAATTATAAAGGGTTGCGGGGGAAGATTTTCTACACCCTCCACCTCTAAGAAGTTGTACAGCCTAAAAAAGAGCTTGAGGATGTATAGCCCTGCCAAGAAGATGGGTTGGTTATGGTAGGGGACGTAGGGCTGTGCAGAGAGCAGGATCTTTTCCCAGTTGACCTCTTCCCACTGGACCCTTTGCTTTTGACGTTGCACAAAGTTTAAAAGTTCTTCCACGGTGGGATATAGGGAGAGTTCCTCTTCCCTTATCTTTATCCCAAAATTGGATTCCAAAAAAGCCAAAAGCTCCACCTTTGCCAGAGAGTCCAAGCCCAGGTCTAACTCCAAGTGGTGGGACAGCTTTACCTCCCTACCGGAGAGGGAGGAGAGAAAGTCTATCAAAAGACTACCTTCTTGATCCAAGGGCTTTGGCTCTTCGGTCCTTTCTTCCCTTTTGATTTCCAAGTTCTTGTAAAGCTGTGGCAGTAAAAATCTTCTGAGCTTTCCAAGGCGTGTTTTTGGTAGCTCTTGGGGGGAAATTTTAAAGCCCACTACCCTTTTCCAAGGGGGGAGCCTTCTGTTTACCTTATCCACCACCTCCCACCTTATGTACTCTTCCAAGTTTAAAAGCTTTAGCTCCTTTGCCTTTTCAAAATCGGGATGGATCAGGGCATACAGCATGCCGTCCATTTCCAAAACTCCCACCTCTTTGACCACAGGGCTCTCCTTCAAAAACTCCGCCTCTAACTCTTCGGGGTTTATGTTCTTCCCGCCCGCCAAAACGATTAGCTCCTTTTTTCTGCCGGTGATGTAAAGGTATCCCTCCTCGTCCAAGTAGCCCAAGTCTCCAGTCAAAAGCCAACCTCCCTTAAAGGCTTTTTTTGTCTCCTCCTCCTTTTTGTAGTATCCCTGCATGACGTTTGGACCTTTTACTAGAATTTCTCCGTCCTCTGCGATCTTTACCTCCACGCCCTCTATGGGCAATCCCACAGAGCCAAGCTTTACTTTGTGGGGTGGGTTAAAGCTAACGATGGGAGAGGTCTCCGTCAGCCCGTAGCCCTCCAAGACCACAAAGCCAAGTCGGTCAAAGAACTTGGCAGTTTCTAAGGGCAACTTTGCACCACCGCTTACCATATAACGGAGCTTGCCTCCAAAGGCTTGATGAACCTTTTTAAAGACCAACCTCCTGGTCCTTCTATCCATAAATCTGCTCAAGCTGAAGAGCAATCTACCCAGAGGGTTTTCCTCTATCCTCTCTTTTAGCCTCTGATGAAGGACCTGGTAAAGCCTTGGAACGCCTATTAGGATAGTAATGGAGTGCTTGCGTAGTGTTTCCATGAGGGCTTCTGAGCTGAGCTTTTCCAAGAATACTACCGTGGCACCCAAGTATAGGGGCAAAAGCAAAGACACCACAAGGGGGTAAGAGTGGTGGAAGGGCAACAGGGCTATGGTACTGTCTTCTTTTGATGCTACCATTAGGCGTTCCACTCCACGTAGGTTAGAGATAATGTTTTTAAAGCTGAGCATTACGCCCTTTGGATCACCGGTGGTGCCGGAGGTGTAAAGGATCAGGGCGGTGTCATGAAAGCTCCTGCTCATAACCTTCTCTACGGGGTTCGGAGGCACCACACGGTCAATGTTGAGAACAAAAGTCTTTAAACCCAAAGATGAAAGGGCTTGGTGCACGCCTTCTTCCGTTTTGTTAGAGCAAACAACAAATGCAGGTTCCGTCTCTCTAAGTATGTATTCCAGCTCCTTGGGAGAG
>JAJHRQ010000036.1 GCA_020833645.1 Thermocrinis sp. | reverse complement strand
GCCTGAAGCCCACACCTGGGGGTGCAAGGTTGGTAGTAAGGAGCTCTTTGGGGGAGTTAAAGTTGGGCGATAGCGTGGCGGTCAATGGTGTGTGCCTTACGTTGGTGGAATGGAAAGGTCAAATGCTCAGCTTTGACCTATCTCAGGAGACACTTAGCAGGAGTAATTTAAGGTTTTTAAAGAAAGGAGACCCAGTAAATCTTGAGAGGTCACTACGGGTGGGGGACCGCATAGGGGGACACTTTTTGCAGGGGCATGTGGATTTTACCTCTCCCATAGAAGCCCTTTCCCAAAGGGGAGAACATTGGGAGCTAAGGATCCGAGTGCCAAAGGAGTACTTACCCTATGTGGTGGAAAAGGGCTCCATTGGCATAGACGGCATAAGCCTAACCATAAACTACATTCAAGGAGAAAGCATAAGCATAAACATCATCCCGCACACCTACCAAAACACAAACCTTAGGTCAAGAAAAAAGGGGGACCTGGTGAATGTGGAGCTGGACATTTTGGGTAAGTATGTGGTGAATTACCTAAACCTTTTGCAAAGGGACGCAAGAATAGAAAGGCTCTGGAGTGGGCTATGGGGTTGAGGTGGCTAATTTTCTTGGCTTTCTTTAACCTTTCTTTTGGTTTTTATCACTGCTTTTTTGATGCGGGGAAAAGATACAGAGTGGACCCATACCTTCTTTCCGCCATTGCCAGTGTGGAGAGCGGTTTTAACCCAAAGGCGGTCAATTACAACAAAAACGGAAGCGTAGATTACGGTATTATGCAGATAAACTCCTTTTGGCTGAAAAAATACAAAATTCCCAAGGAGTGGATATGGGAGCCCTGCTATAACATACACTTTGGCGCCATGGTTCTGAGAAGATGCATGGACGCCTACCCAAACAACCTAAAGCAGGCAATAGATTGCTACAACAAGGGAGAGAGGGCAAAGGAAAACAGCGAGTATGTGCTAAAGGTGTATAAAAAATACTCAAGGATCGCGCAGATGGTTAGGTAGTTTATCGCACCACTTCTACCGATGGATTTTGAAGGGTTCCCGAAATCTGAAGGTTCAAACCCATGCCTGTTAGCTTGCCGTTGATGGAAGAACGGAGCGGGTCTGCCCTGTTAAAGGAAACAACACCATCTCCTACGATCAGGGAATCCAAAACCCTCGCTTGTCCACTGAAGGTCCTGCCTTTGAACTCCACCGTTAGCCCATCCACCTTTAAGTCCTTAAGCCTTAAATCCTCAAGTTCAAGCTTTCCCTTTATGCCATCCATCAGCTCCAAGTCTACAAACTTTACGCGTGCTCCTCTCAGACAACCAAAGTTTTTCCCTTCTATCTCAATCTTTTTGTTTAAAAAAAGTTTTGTCTCCAAGCTACCACCCTGACAGGTGCCCCTTAGAGAGAAATAAAAGGGCTTTATAGAAAACACTGCAGAGTCAAACTCCGCAAGCTTTAAGCTTTTATCATAGACCTGAACCTTACTGAGCTTTACATGAAACAGACCCTCCTCTACACCCTGTGCCATAAGGTATATACCCTTCTTCATTAGCACCCTATCGAGCAGTAAAAACTTTGGGAGGGTAATAAACAAAATGAAGGCAGAAAAAAGCACAAAGAGAACTGCCAGCAGAAGAACCTCTTTAATCTTCAGCTTCATCCTTTTTTCTCTTCTTTTTGTTTGCCTCCTCCACCCTCTTTCTCAGCTCCTGTGCGAGTTTTTGATGTTCCTCTGTGATTCTTGATAGGTCCTCTGGCTTTTCTATCACATAGGGTGTTAGGAATATGAACAAGGACACCTTGTCTTCGGAGATGGTTTTTCTCTTAAAGAGCCATCCAAGGACAGGTATATCCTTCAGCCCCGGCACACCTTCTACGTTGTCCAAGGTCCTTGTGCTTACCAGTCCACCAATTATTATGGTTTGTCCGTTTTCCACCACCACGTCGGAGTTTAGCTGGCGGTTGGAGGTGAGGGGTACTGCATAGCTTAGGGTACCTATCTGTGGTCTAAGGAAGTCTATTATCTCCTGAAGGTTAAGATTGATCAAAAGCCTTAGGTCCTTTCCTGAGATGGTAGGCGTGACGCTGAGGTTTAGTCCTACCTCCTTGTAGTCGTAGGTGATGATAGGTTGTCCGTTTATGTCAAACTTGACCCCAGACGCAAAGGGCACCACCTGACCCACTTTTATGATCGCCTCTTGGTTGTCAAGGGTTAGCACCTTTGGGTTAGAAATAATGTTAAAACCGCTACCCTTTTCTAAAAGGGAGAACAAAAGCACTAGGTCTGGAAAGAAGAGGGTAGTGGAGCCTATGGTAACTGAGGTACCGCTTCTGCTGATGGTGCCTATTACAAAGCTTCCCGAAAGGAGCGCACTATAAACATCCTGAAGGCTTGCACCACCAAAGGCAGCACCCCCCTGCGTTCCAAGTATCTGCCATCGAACACCTAACTCCAGAGCTTGACGTGTGCTCATCTCCACCACCGTAGCGGCGATCAACACTTGCTTCCTTCGGACATCTATCTTTTCTATGAAGGACTTTAAGCTTTCATACTCCTGTGGAGTGCCGTAAATTATTACCGAGTTGGTGCCCCTGTCAAAGCCTATCCTGAGCCCTTCCTTGGTTTCTATAGCTGTTAAAGGAAACGTCTGCCTTTGGGGTGTTTTTTGTTCTTCCCTTTTTAGTGGTATCTCCGTACCTCTTGTTTCCGTTGGAGTTATCCTTTGCTCTTGGGGTTGAATTTGAGGTTGAACTGTCTGAGTTATAGGAGATCTTCCTCCAAAGAGGGTCTGTAGGCTTCTGTATAGTTCCTCTGCGGAGATATGGTTTAGCTTTATGATATAAAAGCCCCTCTCTAAGGGACCGAGGCTTTCTTCATCAAGTGTCTCTATAACTTCCTTTATTAAACCTTGAACCTTTTCATTGGCAACCACCACTATTGAATTGCTGTCCTTGCTAAAGGTTATAAAAATTGGTGTGCCAAACTGTTGTTGAAAGGCAGAACTCAGAGCCTGAAGGCTTTGAAAGACGCTTTCTGCGTTAGCCTTCTGTAGCTTATACAGTTTGACGTTCAAGCCCCTCTCTGGAGAGTCAAGCTCTTTTAGAATCTTCTTTAACCTTTCTATGTTTTGGGCTACGTCTGCAATGATCAGGCTGTTGGAAGGGGCATGTACCGCAAACTTAGCGTTGGGGGAAAGAAAGGGCTGGACCGCCTGTTGAAGCTGGAGGGCTTGGGTGTTCTCCGCCTTGTAGATGTATACGATCACTTCCCCTGAGTGGGAGGGTTTTTTTAACTCCGCCAGAGAGGTAGCCTTTTGCAGGGGCACTATGCTTACATAATTCTTCTCCTCCACTACTCCGTAGCCCTGCAGGGATAATGCTAAGAGAAACATTTCCCATGCGGTTTGCACGCTGACGGGCTTTGCGGAGCTCACCGTAATGGTGCCCTTTACCGCCGGGTCCAAGACGATATTTTTACCCGTAAGCTCAGACATAAACTTAGCTACAAGGGATATGTCTGCATCTTGAAAGTTCAAAAAGACCCTGTCCGTCCTTTTTTGCTCTTGGGCTAATTTTTGAAGTTCTTGTGCGGTTTGCGGATAAACACATACATATAGAGACAAAAGCAAAAACAGGGCTAACCTTAGCATCTACTCTACCCTCACCAAAAGTTCCACTGGTTTGCCTTCTCTGATCAGCCCTATTTTAAAACTGCTCTCGTTTCTTAGAACTTGCAGTATTCTGAAGGCATCCTCTCCACTCTTTATCTGCTGGTTGTTTATGCTAACGAGTACATCTCCGGGAACTATGCCCACCTTTGAAAACATGCTCTGAGGGTCCACCCATTCAAAGAGAAATCCCGTAGTTCTTCCATCCTGCACATAGGGTACAAGCCTTATCTGTCTGAACATAACGCCAGGGTCCGCGGTAACGCTTTCTATTTCCCTCTTTTGGACTACCGCCTGAAGGGTTTGGGTGTCTCCTGGGGTTATAGCTTTAGGTTCTGTAGTCTTAGCCTCCGCCTTTGTAAAGCTAAAGCCTATTGCCTTTTTCTCCTCATCCCTTGAAAGGAGTATATAGTTCCTGTCTATGTGTGAAACCCGGTAACCACCCACTTCAGAGCCCACCCGAACTGTTTTAACCTGTCCGTTCACGTCAATTAATGCCAAATTTACGCTTCCTACTGCAGTAGCGAGCAGTCTGATGGAGACTTCTTTTTGTTGCTTTTTCTCTTCCCTTTTGAACACGGGGCTAAAGTCTGCCACCCTTGGCTTTTCCACCCTCAGCACTGGCACCGAGCTTATCCCTTTGCTAATAAAATTAGAGTAAATCAACAAGGGCAAGGAAAAACATACCGCAAGTAGGAGGAACATATAGCCAGAAAGATGTACATTCATGCGTATGGATATTATAAGGCAGTTTTCTGATGAAGTATAATTATTCTTGTGAAGGTGAATTTGCTAAGAGACTACAGGTTGATCCCCCTTGAGGAGGATGAAAAAAGGCTAAAGCTTTTGGCTCCCGAGGGGTATGACTTTTTCCTCTTGGAAGAACTTAGGTTTTTGCTGGAAAAAGAAATAGATGTTGTATTTGTAGATGAAAACACCTTTGCACAGGAACTTCAAAGGAGGCTCGCCCAAGAGGAGGTGGTGGTGGAAGGGGAGGAAGGTGAGGGAGAAGTTCTAAAGGACCTCCTGCTTGAAGAGGACAAGAGCCCTGCGGTTAGCTTTGTGAATTCTATGCTTATAAAGGCAACCACCCTTTCTGCCTCTGACATTCACATAGAGCCCTATCAGGATGCATCCTACGTCAGGTTTCGCCTTGATGGAATTTTGCACGACTATATGAGCATACCCCTCTCTTTGCACGAGTCGGTGGTCTCCCGCATAAAAATTCTTGCTAACATGAACGTGGCGGAAAAAAGGGTTCCCCAAGATGGAAAGATCAGGGTAAAAGTGGGTGGCAAGGAAATGGATATAAGGGTCTCCTCGGTGCCCACCGTCTTTGGAGAGAGAATTGTTCTTAGGCTCTTGGACCGTTCCAATCAGATGCTAACCTTGGAGGACTTGGGGCTTTCTCCAGAAGACCTGCAAAAGGTCCAAAGGCTTGCCAAAAAACCTTACGGTATAGTTTTGGCTACAGGTCCCACCGGTTCTGGAAAGAGCACAACCCTTTACGCCATGATCCTGCAGATAAAAAGTCCAGAGAAAAACATCATCACCATAGAGGACCCACCCGAGTATCAGGTGAAGGGTGTTAGCCAGATTCAGGTTAATCCTAAGGTGGGGCTCACCTTTGCCAGCGGACTCAGGGCTATCCTCAGGCAGGACCCGGATGTGATCATGGTGGGCGAGATAAGGGATGCGGAGACTGCTGAAATTGCAGTCCATGCGGCGCTCACTGGACACTTGGTGCTCTCTACCCTTCATACCAACGA
>JAJHRQ010000035.1 GCA_020833645.1 Thermocrinis sp. | reverse complement strand
AAAACGGCTGTACACTTAAACATATTGATAACAAACACTTTTAAGTATTTCAGCTGTTAATATAATCTGACTTTATGTAATTATTGTCCCACTAAGCCTAGGTTGATTTTTCACATACCATCCGTAAGTATGGCAATTTCCATCACTTTTTAGCCTAGAATTTCACATCCCCTTTTCACAATTTCACATTTCTGGCTGTAAGTATTGGAATTTCCGTCAAAAAATTTGTTCGGATTTCCCGGCACTTAGGAGAAAAAATGTGAAAAAAGGATACCCTTAGTAAGTTATGGAATTTCCGTCACTTTTTTAAAGGGAATTTCACATAGCTAAAAGCAAGAATTTTCAAGGCTCTGAGTGGAATTTCACATTTTTGTCCGTAAGTATTGGAATTTTCGTCAAAAATTTTATTCGAATTTCCCGGCGCTTAGGGACAAAATTGTGAAATTGTGAAAATTGTTCGTAAGTATTGGAATTTCCGTTACATTCTTCATCTCGTCTAAGCTAAGAGAGACAATAACTTCAGGCATGGGATGTGAAATTCTTTTTCGCAAACCCAAGAGAATCAAGGATTTGGTGAATTTGGGTGTGAAAAAAGCCCTGCATTTTAATTATTCCTCTCATAATAAAAAGCAATATATAAAAAGTAAGAATAAGAAGAAGAAGTAGAAAGTGAAAGCTACCGCAGATAAGCAGAAAAGTCTAAAAACCTGCTGGAAGGGTGCTTTTACTTAGGGTACAGGGGAGACCTTTGCTGAGGATGTCAACTTTTTAGGTTCATGATCGTATAAATGACAATAAAGGAGGCTAACCATCTATAGACGGTTTCATACTTAGCATTCCAAGGAAACCTCTTGTAGAACCTCATTCCTCTTCCCAAAAGTCTCATGTAGCCATTCCATTGCAAGCCCTTTGACCGCACTCACATACCAAGGTCCCTTGTCAGTGGTGCATCTCTTTGCCTTAATAGCAATCGTATATATTGCCTGAAGAGCTTTCCCTAATAACCCTTGTGAAGTAGGAACTCCCTTACTGCTCTTAGAGAAAGTCCCTTAAAGTAGAGGAGCACAGCTTCTGCTTTTAGGCTTACGGGAAACCTATGTCGCTTAAAAGCTTTGCTTAGTATTTCTTCTATTACTTGTCTTGCCTTCATATTTCTAAGCTTATCAGAACTGCTTCAGGTCCTAACCATCAACCACCCCAGTCTATGGATGCCAAAAGTTGACATCTTCCCTTTACTCTACTTGTATTTTCTTGACCCTCTCCTTTTTACCTTCTCCCTTTTCCTCCAACTTTCTTTCAAGCTCTTTTACTTTGTAGTCCAGTAGAGTTTTGAAGATGTTTAAGATAGAAAGCTCAATGGTGTATATATTTTTCATAATCTCCCTCCTTACCTCCTTAGGAGGCAGAAAGAACTCAAGCAACTTACCAACTTCTTTTTTCATCTGTTCCACTTCCTCTTCCAAGCTCTCCACCTTGAGTTCTTCCTTTTCCTCAGCCATGTTGTTAAATTTACTCCCCTATTATCCCGCCTGCAAGTAGTACGTCGTTTTCATAGAAGGCACAAACCTGGCCGGGCGTTATGCCTCTCACCTTCTCTTCAAAGAATACCTTATACCTGCCGTCCTCTAAGGGTTTTATACCCTTTACCCTTACTGGAGTGTTTCTGTATCTAACCTGTGCCTTTGGCTCATCCCAAAGGGACGGTGGTAGGTGAAAGTTTACTTCCCTTAAAATCAGCCAATCTCTGTATAGCTCTTCTTCGTCGCCCAAATAGACTATGTTCTTTGAGGGTTCCACGCCCACCACATAAACGGGCTTCCCTAAGGCTACGCCTAGACCCTTTCTTTGTCCTACAGTGTACGCATAAAAGCCCTTGTGTTTTCCTACTATCCGCCCTTTATAAACAAAGTAGCCTTCTTGGCTTCCTAACCTTTCCCTCAGAAAACTTCCCACATCCTTTCCCACCAAAAAGCAAACATCCTGAGAATCTGGCTTTTGGGCAACTTCTAGTCCATGCCTTTTGGCTATCTCCCTTACCTCCTCCTTTGTAAGCTCGCCCAGTGGAAATTCCAAAAGTTCTATATCCTCTTCTTTTATCAAAGCCAAAAAGTAAGATTGGTCTCTCTTTGCGTCCTTTCCCCTTGCTATTAGTTTTCTCCCTTTGTAATCTACGATCCTTGCGTAATGACCAGTGGCCAACTTGTCTATGAGGGCTACCTTTTGGAGATATCTTGCTAAGAATCCTGTTTTTACATCCCTGTTGCAGATGGCACATGGGTTGGGTGTGTTGCCTTTTAGGTGTTCATTTACAAAAGTGTTTATAACCTTCTCCTCAAACAGTTTTTCCCAGTCTAAGGTAAGATGTGGAATGCCAAGCCTTTGGGATACCATTACCGCATCTTGCACATCCTTCGGAGAACAGCATACCCTCAGCTCGTCGCACACCTCTTGATGAAAACGCAGAGTAATACCAATAACTTCGTGCCCCTGCTCTTTCAAAAGTAGGGCACACACGCTACTATCTACGCCACCGCTCATACCTACCGCTATTCTCATAGCTTGGATTAAATTTAACCCGATGTTACTGGCAAATGAAGGGCTATTCTCTTATAATACCTATAGTCTTTCAAAGTAAGAAGGTAATGCATATACAAGAAGGAGACTTTGTCCTCATACAGGTGGAGGATAAGAGGTTTTTAAAGAGGATAACCAAAGACTTTAATCTGAACTACAAGGAACGCACCTTAAAGTTTGAAGATGTTGTAGGAAAAGAGTTCGGCACGCTGGTGAATGGTTTTTATCTTCTAAAGCCCAATTTGGAAGCTATAATACTCTATGGCTTTAAGAGGAAGACACAGATCATATATCCGAAGGATGCTTTTTACATAGCCTTTAAGCTTGGGATCAACAAAAGCTCAACGGTTTTGGAGTTTGGTATAGGTAGTGGTGCCCTAACCGCAGTGCTTTCGGAACTTGCTGGTAAGGTGGTCGCCTATGAGGTATCTCAAGAGTTTTACAAAAATGCCCTAAAAAATTGGGATACCTTTGGACTTTGTAAAAATGTGGAGGCTATAAACCAGGACTTTATGGATGCGGACCTTTCGGGAAGAGAATTTGACGCTTGCTTTGTGGATGTAAGGGAACCTTGGCTGTATTTGAAAAAAGTCCACAGTGTTCTGAAAAACAGTGCAATGTGCGGTTTTTTACTTCCCACCACAAACCAAGTTTCTCGCCTTTTGCAAGAAATGGATGGGCTCTTTGCTGGTGTGGAGGTTATGGAGATTCTCCTAAGGAAATACAAACCCGTTTATGAAAGATTAAGACCAGAGGATATAATGGTAGCCCATACAGGCTATTTGGTTTTTGGAATGAAGATAATGTAGCTGTCTTTTATGTCCTTTAGGTCTATTTTGCAGAATTGATAGCCCTCTGGTAACTCCTTTCCTTTCATCACAAAGGCACCTTTTTTTGATAGCTTCAAAAGGATTGGCTCTATATCTTTTAGCTTTCCCAATGCCCTGCAGACTGCGTAGTCAAACTCAAGGTTGATATGCTCTGCCCTCTTGCAGATAACCTCGTAGTTCAAGTCAAGCTCAGCCTTTATGAACTCAAGGAAGGCACATTTCTTTGAAACGGATTCTATGAGGGTAATGTTTAAAACAGGACCGTAATATATGCTCAGCACGGCGCCCGGAAAGCCAGCACCACTTCCCACATCACAGAAGGTGTTTTTTTCCACATCCACGTTCTTTTCTTTAAAGCAAAGGCTAAGGGCAAGGGAATCCAAAAAGTGCCTTATGGCTATTTCCTTTGTGTCTTCTATGGCAGTTAGGTTATGCACTCTGTTCCATCTTCTCAGTTCTTTTAGGTAGATTGAAAACTTTTCAATCTGTTCTTTGGAAAGTTCAAAACCGTTTCTTTCAAAGATTTCTTTTAAAAGCTCTTGAGTAGATATTGTATATCCTCCGCCATTTTCTTAGGGTCTTGCTTTGCGGGTGTGTATAGGAGTTTTATTTTGCGGTCAGGAGTTATAAGGTATATGGTGGCGGTGTGATCTATTAGGTATCCTCCCTTTGATTCTCCCTCTACCTTTCTGTAGTAAGCCTTATACTCCCTTGCGGTTTTTTCTATCTCTTTGGGACTTCCCGTCAGACCCACAAAGGTGGGATAGAAAAAGGGCACATAGCTTTTCAACTGTTGAGGAGTGTCCCTCTCTGGGTCTACACTTATGAACAGAACTTGTACCCTTTCTCTTTCTTTTTCATTCAGATTTTTCATCACCTCCGCCATAGTGGTAAGGGCAGTAGGACATACATCCGGACAGAAGGTATAGCCAAAAAACAGTAGCACTATTTTTTTCTCCCTTAGATAGTCTGATAGTTTTACCCTTTTACCATCTTGGGATGTAAGCTCAAAATCGTAGGCGGGCGCATCATAAAGATGTCCGTAGAAGGTGTGCTCTTTTTTACAGGCAAACAAGAGAAAGGCTAACGTTATAAGGTAAGTTAAAATTCTCATAAGATTAAATTATAGTTTGCCTTAAAGTCTTTGCAAGCGTTCCCTTGCATCCCTTTCCCACGGTCTTTTTCCGCCGGATAATTCAATGGCTACTTTGTAGTTCTCTATAGCCTTCTGCCTGTTCCCTAAGGCTTCCCAATTTCTTCCCAAATAGTAATACACGTCTGGGTAGTTTGGGATCAGTTGGCGGGCTGTTTCAAGGAAATTTATGGATTCTCTATGCTCTCCTCTTCTAAAATGCACAATTCCAAGGGTGTAGTTGGTAGAAAAGACATCTGGCGCCAGCTGATGGGCTCTTGTTGCAAGGTTATAAGCGGTGCTTAGATTTCCTTCATCCAAGTTTATAAAGGTTAAATAGACCATAGCCATGTAGTTCTTATCCCAGAGGTTTATAGCCCTGGTGAAATGTTCCTCTGCCAAGGCTCTTTTGCCCTCTCTGTAGAGTTTTTTCCCTCTGTAAAACTCTTCAAAAGAAGGCTTTGTTTTTAAAACATGTGCCCTAACCCTTTGGAAGTCTTCGCTGTCATTTATCAAAGGTCCAGAGAGGGAAAGACTGTTTATAAACTGTGTGCCTTCTGCAATCCTTGTTTCGGGTAATGGGTGGGTAGATAACCACTCGGGAGGTCTTGTCTTTTCAAGCCTTTTAAACATCTCAAAGACCTCTATGAGACCCCTTGGGTCGTAGCCACTTTTGACGGTGAATTCAATTCCCAACCTGTCTGCTTCTCTTTCTTGGTCCCTACTGAACTTTAGTGCCAAAAGTTGTCCGCCAATTTGACCGAACTGTATTAGGGCTTGTCCGTAGGGTTTGTCTGCCACAACTATTGCCCCTATGTTTAGAAGTATGTTGAGTGCAACCATCTTTTCCAAGAACCTTGCATGGTGCCTTGCGTTTATATGTCCAAGTTCGTGGGCTAAAACTCCCACCAATTGACTTTCGTTTTCAAGCTTTAAAAGTAGTCCCCTCGTTATGAACACCGGTCCTCCGGGAAGGGCAAAGGCGTTTATCTGTTCTGAATTGACAAGGTAAAATCTGTAAGGGAGGTTTCTGTA
>JAJHRQ010000034.1 GCA_020833645.1 Thermocrinis sp. | reverse complement strand
TGGAGGGTGTTGGAGTAGATGTGCTCTGCGATGTTTTGCCGAAGGATAGATTTATAAAAAGGGTAGAGAGGGCACTGAAAAGCTTTCAGTAGCGCCTCATTGGGTGGGCACTTGGATAACTATAAACTCTGCCCTCCTGTTGGTTAGCCTGCCTATGGGCGTAGTGTTTTCTGCGATGTATCTTTCCTTTCCGAAGCCCACTACCTGTATCCTCTCGGGTTTTATACCCTCCTTTACCAAAAAGTTTTTAACCGCCATAGCCCTCCTCAGTGCAAGCTTTTGGTTGTAGGCCTTGGTACCTATATCATCCGTGTAGCCTTCAATCCTTAGGTTTATGTTGGGGTTTTCCTTTAGAATCTTTGCCACCTCTTTGAGTAGTGGTATGTATTCTTTCTTTATGTCTGCCTTATTAAAGTCAAAGTGTATCCTCGCACGCACCATAAGGGGTTCTTCCACTTTTGCAGGTTCCTCCTTAGGTTCTACTGGCTTTTGGACGACGGGCTCTTGAGGTTCTGCTTGGGCAACGGGAAGTTCTACTTTACCCGTATAGCAAACCAGGGACTGTTTTTTTGCTACTTCCACCTTCTCTTTGGCAAGCAAATAGTTGGAGAGAAAGCTATCATACAAAGACTGCACAAGAGATGCCTTAGGTCTTTCTTTTAAAAGCTCATGGATTAAACCTTCATAGTAGGCTTCTGCGTTAGCCAACTCTTTGGGTGCACAACTGAAAGCCTTTTCTTCCCTTATTTTTTGCAAGTTAGCGTAGATGGCTTTTAGGTCTATAGTAGGCTTTCCTCTATTAGGGGGTAGCTCAGGTTCCGAAAGCTTGTCTAATTCCGCCGAACCTTCTATAGACTTAGAGGCAGAGTTCATGCTCTTTATGGCAAAGATCTTTGAACTAATTTCCTCCATTTCGCTGGCAAAGAGAACAGAAAGGTCTCTGTAAGCCCTCGCCTTCTCAAAGTGGTACGGAGACTTTTCCCTTCCTCCCGCCTTATAAGCTACTTCTATCAACCTTTGGGACTCTGAAATACCTTCAGAGACCCTAAAATCCATCTGCTGTGCAGAGGCGCTAAACATTATTGCCACAGTCAGAACCTTTAAAACCGTAATATTTTTCATCTTCCTCCTCCTTATTTTAAGTAGCTATTATAAATCCACCTATTAAAATATTACTCGCTCATGAAAAACTTTTACGCAAATCTTTTCGCCTTTTTGTTGCTGTGGGTAGCCTGCGTGGGAATTGTCTTTTACAAACCTGTAAATCTTGGGCTGGACCTAAGGGGTGGTGTGTCTATACTGCTACAGCCAGACCTCTCTTATGCTTTGGAACAGGAATATCAAAGGCTGAGTAAGGATCTATACGATAAACTGAGGGAGGAGAGGGTTCCCGTGCTTGATATTTTGGCAAGCAAGGAGGGCATAAAGGTAGAACTTTTGGAGGACGCTAAAATAGAGCAGGTTATCCAAAAGCACTTCCCACGCCTTGAGATAAGGGAAAGGGGCAAAGGTTATGTCTTGCTTGCTTTGAAAGAGCAGGAGATATCTGCCCTTAGGGAGGGAACTGTAAGCCAAACCATTGAATTGCTGAGGAAGAGAATAGATGAACTGGGAGTGGTTCAACCGGTTATTACCAAGGTGGGGCAGGATAGGGTTCTTGTGGAACTACCGGGTATTTTGGATTTGGAGAGGGCGAAGTCTGTTATAGGAAAAACCGCCCTCTTGGAGCTAAAGCTTGTAGTTGATGTGGGCAGTAAAGAAGACCTTGAAAAAAAACTAACACCAGATTTGGAGCTACTTCCTTCAAGGGACAATACCCAGTGGTTTTTGGTGGAAAAAACAGCGGTCATAACGGGGGCAGACCTAAAGACCGCCTACACCTCTCAGGATGAGTTTGGAAGACCTGCGGTTAGCTTTGAGCTAACAGACGAGACCGCAAAGAAGTTTGGAGAAGCTACCGAAAAAAACATAGGCAGAGTCCTTGCCATAGTGTTGGATAAAAAGGTAATTTCCGCACCGGTTATAAGAAGCAGAATAACCAGCACGGGGCAGATAACTGGGCAATTTACCTTGGATGAAGCTAAGGAGCTTGCCATCGTGCTTAGGGCTGGTGCCCTTCCCACAAAAGTTGATTTCTTGCAGGAGAGCGTTATAGGACCAAGCCTTGGTAGGGACGCTATAGAGCAGGGGATAAAGGCTGGTGTCTTGGGCTTTGTACTCTTAGCCCTTTTGCTTTTATTCAGATACAAAACTGCGGGCTTAACCGCCAACCTTTCTATAATCCTCAACGCCCTTATGCTATGGGCTGGCATGGTTCTTTTGGGTGCCACTTTAACATTGCCCGGCATTGCAGGGATAATACTGAACATGGGAATAGCGGTAGACTCCAACGTGCTGATCTTTGAAAGGGTAAAGGAAGAGCTAAGGCTTGGAAACAGCATAAGAAAGGCAATAGAGCTTGGCTACAGGAGAACTTTGAGCGCAGTCTTTGATACCCACATAACCCTTTTGGTTGCCGCGCTCATACTCTTTCAGTTTGGCAGTGGTCCAGTAAAGGGCTTTGCCACCACCTTGACCCTCGGAACAATAGCCTCTTTTGTGTCAAACGTGTATTTTGCCAAGTTTCTTCTTGAACTCCTATACAAACTAAAGGCTTTCAGAATATAAAAAGATGGTGGTAAGTTAGCCACATAGGGATTAAAATTATCTCTGTGCTGGAGTTAAGAGAAAGGGACAGACTTGAGAGCTTGTTTTTGGAAGTTTTGGAGGACCAAAGCAAAAGGGAATTACTGCTTTATTTACTTTGCTACATCCAGCTTGTAAAAAAGGAGGGGAATTTTTCAATTGGCTTGGACCAGTTCTTGGGTTGTGCTTACAGGAGCTTCAGGGCAAGTAGAAGCCAATGGAAGGATGTTTTGGTGGAGCTGAACCTCCTTAAGATCACTGACATATACGGGAATGTGTATGTGGGGAAGGATATTTACAAGCTACAGGAGGACAACCTGCTCTTTGTGAGCCTGTATGAGCAATATTTAGAGGATTTTTATGGGCTTTCAAACAAGGTGGTTAAGTATTGGAGTATAGCCCACAAGCTTAGCTACAGTAAGCTGTGGAACCCTCTAGACGCCATCCATCTGGGTGTTTATATCTTCAACGAGGAGCTTTATGAGGAGTACATGCACTACTCGGAGTTGCAGAAAGAAAGGTTCAAAAAGGATGCGGTCTTCTTTGAGGTTCTTGAAAATGCAGTCAAAGGAACAACCATCCAAGATTGTGTCAAATGCTGGTGGGAAGCCTTAGAGCTAACAAAGAAGCTTCCCGATGTGTATTATGGCGTTGATGTGGAAAAGCTCAGGAAGAGCTTGGAGAGCAACTGGAGAAGGTGTCAAAAGGGAAAAAAGGTGGAAAAGGTCAAAGTGGAGTTTGTAAAACAAACAAAGGGAAAAGGTTTTTGGAGGTATTTAAAGGACACTATAACAAGGCTTTACAGACGCCTAGTGCACAAGGGACCTTGGAACATAACCCTAAAAGAAGAGTGTTTAAGGGAACGTCCGAGATTGAATGTTTAAGGACATCTCCGACCCGATCTATCAGTTCATAAGGCTCTATCCCAAAGAGCTAAAGATAATTGATAGCTTTGTCTTTCAGAGGCTAAGGTATGTAAAGCAGTTGGGAGTTGCATACATGGTTTTTCCCTCCGCTCAGCATACTCGCTTTGAACACTCCCTTGGGGTTATGAACTTGGCGGGAGAGATGTATATGAGCCTTGGCTACAAAGATCAAAGGCTTTTTGAGATTGTACGTTTGGCGGGGCTTTTGCACGATGTGGGACATCCACCCTTTTCCCATACCACTGAAGTTCTTTTGGGGGACAAAAGCCACGAACACATAGGAAAGGAGCTTGTCCTCGGAGAGATAGGAGATGAGTTAAAAAGCCTTGGCTTTTCTCAGGAGGATGTGGAACTTTTAGCACGCATTGCCTTTAAAGAACCAAAGGACGAGGAGGAAAGGTCCCTTTCCCACATAATAACGGGGGAGCTTGGGGCGGATAGGATGGATTACCTAAGAAGGGATGCGTACTTTTGTGGAACCTCTTATGGGTTTTTTGATTACCGCAGAATTTTGAACCACTTAGAAAGGCGAGACGGCAAAAAGTGCGTCAATAAAAGCGCCCTGAGGGCTTTGGAGAGCTTTTTCTTGGGTAGGTTCTTTATGTACGTGCAGGTTTATTTCCACAAGGTGGTACGCATACTTAACATCCACCTTCTGGAGCTTATAAACAGCTACATAGAGAGGGGACTCTTTTCCAAAGAGGAGTTCCATCAGCTTACAGACGCACACTTTATTGCCCTTGCCCTAAAAGAAAAGGAAAATCCTCTAGTTAGGAGGCTCTTTTTGAGGGAACACTTCAGAGAAATTTACAAGGGCGAGGACCCAAAGGAGTTTGAACAGGTTAAAAGTTATCTTTTGGAAAGGTTTGATGAGAAGGACCTGAGGTTTGACATAGCAGAGAAGAACCTTATAGAGGAGGAGTCCTATATAAGCTACGACACAGAGCTGAAGGAACTCAGGGAAGTATCTCAGATTCTGCGAAACCTTCCCAAGGTACGGATATACAGAATATACATAGAACCAAGGTTAAAAGAGCATGCGCTCCAGTACCTTAAAAAGACTGCTTGAAAGCCCAAGGGCATCTACCCTAATATGGGTTTATCTATCGGCCATCGTTGGCGTACTGTCTTTGGTAGGCATGGCAGAGGTTCCTTACCTTTTGGTATGCCTCTTCTTCCTATTTGCGGGTCTTTTTATGGATTACAAACAGACCTATCCCATAAGGCGGCTATTTCTAAACACCTTCGGCGTGGCGATGGTCCTCTACTTTGGTTCTCAGCTCAGCCTTGATAACCTTGTGGGACCTCTTTCAAATCTACTTCTCATTCTCCTCGGCATAAAGTTCCTTGAGGAGAAAAAGCCAAGGGATATGTATCAGATTTTGCTTCTCAGTTTGCTCTCTATATCTTTGGCTACCCTCCACAACCTATCTCTGAGCTTTCTGCTTTTTTTGCTGGTCTTTAGCTTTCTTTCCATTACCTCCCTTGTGTTTATAAACTCCTACAGGCAAAGCCAGAGGGACTACCAGAGGATGGAGGTGTTCTTTTACTACTCCAAGGTTTCTTTAGTTTTGTTTATCTCTGTTTTTTTGTTTGCCATTCCTTTCTTTGTGGGGCTTCCCAGAAGCCAGTTTCCCCTTTTTGACCTTTTTGGCAGGGGTGAAGGTCTAAAGACGGGCATAGCAAAGGAAGTTTCTTTGGGAAAGGTGGGAGAAATCCAACAGGATAATACCTTAGCCTTTAGGGTCTATGGTCTAAGTCAAGGGCTCAGGGATCCCTACTGGAGGGTTCAGGTCTTTGACACCTATCAAAAGGGGCGTTGGGTCAATAACTTGAAGGGAAGCCAACTCCTGCCAAAAGGGACAGGGGATGTGCAATACACAGTAGTTTTGGAGCCCCATTACGATGACTACCTACCCGCCTTGGACTATCCCTACAGCTTGAGCTCTTTGGAAGGTATAAAGGCTCAGGTTTTTGTTGCACCCGGTGGCGTTTTTAGGGCTTCCACCTCAATAAACAGACCC
>JAJHRQ010000033.1 GCA_020833645.1 Thermocrinis sp. | reverse complement strand
GGGCGGTTTTGCCCTTTATTGAAGAAGGTATGGAAGTTTCAAAAATTCAGACAACAGCCTGTGAGGTAGAGCCATGAAGAAGATTAAAGTTATAAGTGCCACCAACTGCAACAACTGTGAGCTACTTTACAATGTGGTCAGCACCATAGTAAAGTCAAAGAACATTCCCGCAGAAGTTGAAAAGGTGGTGGATGTTAGGGAACTGGCTAAGCTTGGGGTTATGACCACGCCAGTGCTCGTGGTAGATGGAAAGGTAAAGCACGCTGGTGCACCCATTCCTGCACCGCAGGTGGTAGAAAAGCTGATAACAGAGGACTGAGATGTTTGAATTATACGACGCTTTTGCCCATTATGTGGTTGGCAGTCTCTTGGGCTTGAGTCCAAATCAAAGGCTTTACGGTGTTTTTCACTTTTTTATATATGATACGCTAAAGATTTTTACATTGCTCGCCCTGATCATCTTTGTTATCTCCCTTATCAGAAGCTACTTTCCCTTGGAGAAGACAAGGAGAATACTTTCTAAACATAAGGCTCTGGCAATCCCTCTTTCTGCGGTGCTTGGCATATTTACGCCCTTTTGTTCCTGTTCTGCGGTGCCCATGTTTATTGGCTTTGTGGAGGCGGGCATACCTTTGGGTGCAGCCTTTGCCTTTTTGGTGGCTTCTCCCATGGTTAATGAGGTAGCCCTTGGGCTTTTGTTTGCGTCCTTTGGCTATAAGGTTGCCTTAGCTTATGTGGTCTTTGGAGTATCCGTTGCCATCTTTAGCGGTTTTATCATAGAAAAGCTAAACCCAAGGCACCTTATAGAGGATTATGTCTTTGAGCTGAAGTTTGGGGAGGTTCAGGAAAAGGAGATCTCTTTCAAAGACAGGATCAACTTTGCCCTTGGCAACCTAAAGGAGATTTTAAAAAAGGTCTCTCCTTACATAATTGTGGCAATAGGTGTGGGAAGCTTTATTCATAACTATGTGCCAGAAGAAACTGTAAAAGAACTAATGAAGTCTGCGGGGTTTTTATCTGTTCCTGTGGCGGTATTAATAGGTGTGCCTCTCTATTCTAATTCTGCGGGTATTTTGCCGGTTATCCAAGCCCTCATTGAAAAGGGAGTTCCCATTGGCACCGCTTTGTCCTTTATGATGGCAACCACTGCCCTTTCTGTGCCCGAGTTTGTGATCCTAAAGCAGATCATGAAGCCAAAGCTGATCTTTATGTTTGCGGGCATTGTATCCATCTCAATAGTGATCGTAGGATACCTCTTTAACCTTTTGTTTGGGAGGTGAGCCATGAAGATAGGTTTTATATGCACGGGCAACTCCGCAAGGAGCCAGATGGCAGAGGCATACGCCAAGTATTTTGCCAAGCTGTATGGAAAGCAGGTGGAAATTTACTCCGCCGGTTCCCAACCTGCAGAGAGGGTAAATCCCTACGCCATAAGGGTTATGGAGGAAGAGGGCATAGACATGTCCGCCCACTATCCAAAGTCCATAGAAGACATCCCATACCAAGAGCTTGATGTGGTTATAACCCTCTGCGGAGATGCAAAGGAGACCTGCCCTGTGGTGCCCGGGGCAAGGACGGAACACTGGGGGCTACCGGATCCTGCTAGGTATGAGGGTTCTGAGGAGGAAAAGCTGGAATTTTTTAGAAAGATAAGAGACGAAATCAAAAGGAGGGTGGAGGAGCTTATAAAGGGAGTTTGATAGGTGGAAAAGCTCTTAGCCCTCGGGATTTTCCTTTTAACCCTGTTTTTGGTTATTGCCAAGCCCAAAAATCTCGGCATAGGTTGGTCTGCGTGGATGGGAGCCATCATTGGTTTGGGATGCTACCCTTGCCTTTGTCTTTTTGATATTTATATCCATCATCCTAGACAAGGCGGGCTTTTTTGAGTGGATGGCTCTAAAGTCCATAGGCTACGCTAAGGGCAACGGAATTTTGCTCTTTGTCTCTCTTATGCTTCTGGGGACATTTATCTCTGCAATCTTTGCCAACGATGGTGCGTCCTTGATGCTAACGCCCATAATCTACTCAAAGATCAAACACCTTAACCTGCCCAGTGCCACGATCATGCCCTACATAATGGGCAGTGGCTTTATTGCGGACACCGCAAGCCTTCCCCTGGTGATCTCCAACCTCACCAACATCATCACCGCCCACTTTTTTGGCATAGACTTTTGGAAGTTTGCCCTTTTAATGTTTTTGCCAAACATTGTTTCCATAATCTCAAGCATACTTGTTTTGTATCTCTTTTACAGAAAGAGCTTGGTAAAACGATATGATCCGGAGGTTCTTGAAGTCTACCCTCCCAAGTATGCCATAAGGGACCCTATTGTTTTCTTGATGGGCTGGTTGGTAATACTTTTTATTGGTTTTAGCTTTTTGGTTTTGGAGCTGTTAAAAGTCCAAGTGCCCATCTCGGTGGTGCTCGGCTTTTGTGCCCTCCTGCTCACCCTTGCCACATTGAAAAATAGGGTTGTGTCAGTTAAAGAAATAGCCCTTCTAACTCCGTGGCAGATTGTGTTTTTCTCCATTGGTATGTATGTGGTGGTTTATAGTCTAAAGAAGGTGGGGCTCACCGATAGCTTGGTGTATGCCATAAGATGGCTCTTTGAAGCTGGAGAGCTCTTCGCCATTGTGGGAACGGGACTGCTCTCCGCGTTTCTTTCTGCAACCATGAACAACCTTCCCACAGTGATGGTTGTCAATCTGTCGGTAAAAGACGCCCAGCTATCTGATGGCATCACCCAATTTTTAGCCTTGGCGAACTTGGTAGGAACAAACATAGGACCAAAGCTAACTCCCATAGGCTCTTTGGCTACCCTTCTCTGGCTACATATTTTGGAATACAAGGGGGTGCGCGTATCTTGGGGATATTACATGAAGGTGGGCTTTGTGCTGACGATCCCTGTTTTACTGGCGGTGCTTTTTAGTTTGATCTTTGTTTACTGGCTCAGTCCAAACCCATAAGTTTTTTTATTTCCAAGAGCATTTCTTTTTTAGGGTGCTCCTTCTTCAGACCGTGTTGCAGGGCGACCTGCAGAAGTTTTATGGGTTCCTGTTTTTCCTTCAAAAGCCCAAGGCGTAAAGATTCCCTCAGGGCTTCTGCCAGGTTTTCCACAATAGTCTTCATAATCGCGTCAAACCTCCAACGCTCATAAAGCTTTTCCCTCTCCTCCAAAGGCTTACCCATCATTCCGTAAGAAAGGAGCACAATCTTTTCCCAAGTTTTCAGAGTTTTGTTCCACTGGTCCTTTGGAAGGTTTTCAAGTTCAATAAGAATGAGCTCCAATACATACTCCACTAAATAGTCCTTCAACTCTTCCACACTGTTGAACCTTCCACCTTGAACGAGCATTGAACTTAGGTCCTTTTTCATAGAAAGAAAGTTTAAGCTATAATCTTTGTGATGAGACTTCTTTTCTTGCTTTTGAGCCTTTGGACTTTGTCCTTTGCACAGGAGAATCCTATAAGGGTTTCTGTTAATCTTGCCCAATCCACCCATATAGCGCCCGATATATACATTCTTACCTTGACCATCTCCACTGAAGCAGATAAAGAAATAAAAGCCCTCTCTTTACTGGGAAGGATAGATAGAGAACTGAGCTAACTGGGACTTTCTTACTCTGGAGGGAACTATTGGGTGGATAGAAAGTGTTTTATGGAAAAGAACACCCAAAAATGCGAAGGTTTTAGAGCTCAAGCCTTTTATCAGTTCAGATTAAAGGATGCCAAAGACCAAGACCTGATACTTCAAAAGCTTGCCCAAATGGAGGGCATAAGCTTTTCCATCCATGGGACCCAATGGATTGTTTCCGAAAATACCCAGGAAGCCAAAAAGCAAGAGTTAATGTTTTCTCTCCTTGAAAGGGCAACCGCATTTATCACCGAACTTAGCAAAAAGCTCAGGAAGGAATGCCAAATAGAAAGCATAACCTATGACGGTCCACTGCTTTACTCATCTATATATGGAGAAGCAAAAGGCATGTCTGCACCTCAACCTACAAAGGACCTGCAAACTATAACCGTTTTTATGAGGTTATCTTTGGTTTGCAAATAAAGTCAGGATGCAGGAAGCTCCTTGATAGCGTGTGAAGTTAGCTTAGAAATGATCCATTTATAGGCAAGGTAAAAGATCAGCGCCCTTAAAGTGGTCTCCACGCTCATGAAGACCCAAGGCACGATGGGAGAGGGAAAGAACTTTAAAAAGACATAAGAAGGGATGATCCTGAAAAGCCAAAAGGAGGAGATGTTGATCATGAGGGGTATGTGGGTCTTTCCCATACCCTTTAAGGCTCCCGAATATACACTGGCGTATGCCATCTGGGGCTGAGATAGGGCTACGATCACCAAGTAATAGACCGCTAAATCCACCACCTCTGGGTCCTTTACAAAGAGATAGGAAAACTCCCTTGGGAATAGTAGCAGAAATACTCCAGCCAGACCCATTATAAAGGCGGTAAGGTGGGCTATGGCAGATATGCCACGATGTAAGCCCTTATAGTTGCCCGCACCAAAGTTCTGTCCGGAGACTATCGTGGAAGCAATCATAAACCCAAAACCAACCATAAAAGACACACTCTCAACCCGCAGGCCCACTTGGTGCGCTGCGAGTGCTTTGTCTCCAAAGCTGGCAACCATACCCACAAAGATGTTAAAGGAGAGGCTGGTGATAGCCCTTTCAAGGGCAGTGGGACTGCCAATTCTCAGCATCTTCAGGAGAACATCCCTTCCCAGGTCTAATCTTACGGGGAAGGGTTTTCTGTAAGCAATGTATAGGTAAAGGTATGCCAAAAGACCAAGTATTTCTGCAACGACCATTCCCCAACCTGCACCCGCCACCTCCAACCTGGGCAAGCCAAACTTTCCGTATATGAGAAGATAAGAGAAGATTATGTCTGTCAAGCTTATTAAAAGGTCTATTTTGAAAGGGGTCTTTGTGTCTCCGTAGCCGTTGTAAGCGGCGTAGAAGACATCTAGGAGAAAGCCCACGGTAATAAAAAGGAATATTGGTTTTAGGTATTGGTAGGATACTTCTGCCACCTCCTTTGAGGCACCAAATTGCACCATAAGGGCTGTGGTTATGTCTGCACCAAAAAAGGTCAAAGGTAGGGCGATCAAAAAGGCTAAGATCAGTCCCCATAGAAAGGCTGGAGAAGGGTCCTTTCCTGCACCCACCCTCTGTGCTATTAAAACGGAAGTGCCCGTGTAAGACAGAGCCGATAGGGAATACACAAACCAAAGCATACTGTTAGAGTATCCCACTCCCGCTACCGCGGTGGAAGAAATACCCGAGACCAATATAAGGGACACACTAGTTTCTACCGCGTAAAGCAGGTTTGAGAAGATGATGGGTAACGCAAGCTTTGAAACCCTTTTGCTTATGGTGAGCCTGTCTTCTGAAGGGTCTATGAGAATTTTATTGTCCATGAAAGTCCTTCATTACCTCCAAGGTCTTTTTGTAGCCAAGATGGTAGAGCTCATCCAATTTCCATAAATTGTATGGAGAGTAATTCTCCAAATCGGGCACTATGACCACATTGCATAACTCCTTCCTTTTATCTGCGTTAGACCTGACCGCCAAAAGAAAGCTTCTTATCAACACTGCAAACATACTCCTTGGCTTTCCAATGGTAGAGGTAGGATTAACATCTACGCCCACTATGAAAAGTCCCTTGTTCTGCACGGGCTCCACCGGAAGGTTGTTGGTAATACCTCCGTCCAAAAGCAGAAAGTTTTTAAACTTCACCGGTTCAAAGATGCCCGGCAACGCACAGCTTCCAAGTAGGGGTTCATA
>JAJHRQ010000017.1 GCA_020833645.1 Thermocrinis sp. | reverse complement strand
CTTTTAGGCTTACGGGAAACCTATGTCGCTTAAAAGCTTTGCTTAGTATTTCTTCTATTACTTGTATCGCCTTCATATCTCTAAGCGTATCAGCCCAGTCTATTAATGCCAAAAGTTGACATCTTCCTCCGGGTCATACCTGAGGGCTACCGCCTTCTTTCTCTCCTCCATTTCAAACCACCAAATATAAATTTGCTTCGTAAAAGTGTTCCTTCAAAACCTCCTTCAAAGATTGAGAAGAAGACAGTAGGTTTAGCTTTAAATCTCTGAGCTGGAGACCCTCCTCTTTAAGCATGCTTTCCAACAAGGCTTTTCCTTCCTCCATTTTTCTGTAAAAAAGCTCGCTGTTGGTGTATAAGTTCAAGCTTATGGCTTTTACCTTTTCTGTCTTTGGGCTTGAGAGGGTGGCACTTACAAAACCTTCCGGATAGTTTAGGTTTATAAAAACCTTGTATTCGTCCTTTTGCGTCCTTATTAGCATTCCACCCTTGTACCCCTCCCACTTAACAGGTAATACCACCGTACCCTCATTGACCATGAGCCTCTGTAGCTGAGAGATGGTGTTTAACTGCTGGAGCCATACAAGACCATCCTTCTCTATCTTCTCCCTAAGGGGCAAAAGTCTTCTACCTTCTTCTATGAAGTTCCCAAGCCTTCTATGAATTTCTCTAAGCCCACTGGCATCCTTCTTCTCCACCGCTTCGAAAAAGCTTCTAAGAAGATTACCAAGCTCCTCATCCCTTACCAGAAGGCTAAACTGCCTTAGCCTTTCAATGGCCAAGATAAAGCTCTTGCCCGCTGTCGTGTCTTCTATGCTCTTTAGCTCTTTACTCAAAAGGATTAGGAGGGCATCCTTGTCTCCCCTTTCTAAAGCTTTCAAAATTTCCCTTTTTCTAATGCTTTCAACGAACCTCACAAACTGCGTAAACTCCCAGTGATTTAGGTTTTCAAGATAGAGTGTCCTTAAGAGATTCTCTATCTCCTTTAGGTTCTCTGTCCTTTTTAGCACCATCCTAAACAGCTGGTCTATAGTTTTTATGTCCTTAACCTCTCCGCCATGAATTTGTCCCGCTAAGTTAAAGATATTACTGAGCAGTTGTGCCTTTGTGTCCTCAAGAATGCTCTTCAAATCTACCTTTCCTGTAAGGAAGTCCAACAGTTTTCTTTCGTAAAAAAGCCCAGAGTTCTTTACCAGTGCTTGGAGTTTTTGTAAGTCCAAGTTTATGGGTGGTTCTTCCTGAAAATCAACCACGAACTGTAAAGCCTGCTCTATGTTTAACCTTCTTTGTAGGGAGACAATCTTCAGGGTAATTGGGTTTTTGCTTTCAAGCATCAGCTCTAACTGATCTCCCTCCTTTATTTCAAGGTCAGACAGATTCTCTGCAACGAGCTCTTGGTTGTTTAGCATCACCCTTAGGGTTCTACCTTGAGTTTGGACCACACGCCCTTCTAAGATGGTGCCCTCAGAAAGAGCATCAAAGAGGGCTTGCGGAACAGTGCTCAGAAGCTTTAAGCTCATCTGCTTGCTGATGTTCTCCGCTTTTAGCCCTTGGGCGGTCTCCAAAGCATGCTGTAAAAATACTCCCTCTATACGACGAATTTCCATACCTTAAAGATCGTCCCTTAAGGCAAGTGCTAAAGCCCCCCGTGCCATACAAAATTCACCACACCCAGAAAACCTAACCCTCAGACACTTAGAGGGCAAACTTTCCACCGCGTCCTTTAGCCTGACCTCTAAATCTCCCAAAAACTCCCTCAGTTGGTCTATCAAACCCCCACCAAGCACAACCAAATCAGGGTTAAGAATATGAACCGCGTTCATCAAACCCAAGACGAGGTATTCTTTAAAGGTCTCCACACTTCTTAGGGCTTCTTCCTCCCCATCCTTCGCCCTCTGGACAATCTGATAATCTTTCAGCTTCCTTCCGGAAAAAACTTCATACAACCTCTCTAAACCATAGGAGGAGCAGTATGCCTCCAAACAGCCCCTTCTACCGCAATTGCAGAGAAAACCTCCCTTTTCCACTGTATGATGTCCCAGCTCCAAGGCACTACCACAGCTACCCAAAAATACCTTCCCTTCATGGACAAAGCCCGCCCCAAGACCGGTGCCAACTGCCACAAGGAGCAAACTTTTACTATCCCTGTGGTCATATAACCACTCCCCAAAGGCACCAGCGCTCACATCGTTCATAACAACCCCTTCTATTCCTTCCTCTGCCAAAATCTTCCCCACATCAACCCCATCCAGGGCAGGGATGTTAGGAGACCTATACACCACTCCCTCTAAGGAGGTAAATCCTGCTACCGCCACCCCCACTCTGGACGGTTTGCCATCCTTTATAACCTCCCTTAGCTTTTTTATAAACTCTTCTCTGTTTTGGGATATATCCCTAACATAGATTTTCTCCTTCCTGCCATCTTCCCAAAGGACCTTTATAAAGGTTCCCCCTACATCAACGCCCTTTTTCATAGTCCCTTATACCTGTGATCTTGTCTCCTTCAAGGGTAAGCTCAATGACCAGCTTTCTTTCCATACCCTTTACCTTTTTTCCGTAAAACAGAATGGCCTTTCCCTCTTCAAGCTCTTTTTTTCTCAGATCAAAGCCCTCTTGGTTTATCCTTTGGCATAGGGCTGTGAGCCTTTCCAAGTCTTCTCTCTTTTCCACTATTAGCCCCTTTGGACCGTCCAAGGTGCATTTGCCCTCTTCGAAGTATTCCACCACAGCGTTCACTAACTCATCCTCTATAGGCTCGTCCGACTTGTATATGATGAAGGCTATGATGAGAGGATAAAGGAGGGCGAACAAAATTATAAAGCCCAAAAGTACATCTTCAATCTTGATTTCTTTAAGTTTTCTCAGAGCCATCCCTTCCTCTTTACCCAAAAGATGAGAACTACCGTGATTATAACCATCAGGGCAAGGGAATAAACATAGCCGTACTTCCAGTGAAGCTCTGGCATGTTTTCAAAGTTCATGCCAAAGATACTTGCTATGAGAGTTGCAGGCAGGAAGATAGTTGCCAAAACTGTGAAGACCTTTACCGCTTCGTTCTGCCTTATGTTTATAAGACCTATCAGTGTGTTCTGTATGCTGTCTATTTTGTCCATGTAAAAGGCTGTATAATCCAAGAGTGTATGGAGGTCCTCAAGGATCACCTTTACCTCTCTTTTGGTTTGGGCGTTGATCTTTGGGCTCTTTACAAAGTGAGAAAGGATTCTGAGCTTTTCGTTTATTGTCTCCCTTAGGGTTATGTTCAGTTCGTCATAGTAGGATATATCTTTCAAGATCTCCTCCGTTTGCTCTTCAAAGACCTCCTTCCTAAGGTTTCTTATACGCCTTCCAAGGATCTCAAGCCTATCCCCTATTCTATCCACCTCTATACTTATGATCTGTGAGAACATCTCCTCTGGAAATTGGAAAACAAGCCTCTGAACTTCAACCCTTCTCTGAAAGATCATAAGGGTTGGTATATCTCTGTACCGGATGGTCACCATAAACCTACCCTTGAGGAAGAAAAAGACAGGCTCTACCAGTATGTCTTCCTTTTGTTGAATGACAAAAGAGAAATTCATAAAGATCTTTTCACCTTCCTCCCTGTATTTACTGCTTATCTCTATGTCTCCAAAGACCTCCCTCGGTGGCATTTCAAAGCCAACTGCACTTTTAAGCCAGAAGATCTCCTCCTCCGTTGGCTTTTCCACATCAATCCATAAAATTCTGTCTTTTGGGATCGTCCCAAACTCATCCACCGAGTGCTCTGTAAACCCAAAGGCCGAACTGGCGTATATTTTTATCATCAAAGAATATTTTAACAACCTTAGACTATAATTTAAAAGTTATGGAAAATGAAAAGTTACTCATAATTGAGTTTGAGTCCCAAGTAATAGAGATTAAAACAGAAACTCCCACTACAAAAACCTTGGTGTTTGATATATCGGACATAGACTTTAACTTTTACCCTGGGCAGTATGTGATGCTACAGGTGCCCTACCCACCAACCGGTGAAATTCTAAAAAGGGCTTACTCCATAGCCAGCCCTCCCACGCAAAAAGACAGACTTGAGCTTACTATAAAGCGTACACCCCAAGGTAGGGCATCGGTAGTGCTAACGCAGGATGTGAAAATAGGAGACAGGTTCAAGATAAAGGGACCCTACGGAAAGTTTGTATGGCTTCCCCAGATGTCCAAGAACATAGTTCTAATAGGTGCAGGCAGTGGTATTGTGCCCCTAATGTGCATGCTAAGGTTCATAAAAAGCGCCCAGCTTTGGGATGTTTCTGCGGTACTCCTATACTCAAACACCCACTATGAGGAGATCATCTACCGAGAGGAGCTTGATAAACTCTCTGAGCTTCCAAACATAAAGGTGGTGCATACCCTAACAAGGGAAAGACCGGAACATTGGAAGGGCTACACAGGAAGGATAAACAAGGATATGATCTTAAGGGAAGTTCCCAACCTACGAGACAATCTTTACTACCTCTGCGGACCACCTGCCTTTGTGGATGATATGGCTTCCATCTTGGAAGAGCTTGGCGTGGAAAAGGACAGGATAAAGAAGGAGAAGTATGATTAACAAAATTTTAATGAAATTTTCATTCGTGGTTTGTTATAATAACCTATTGATAACCACGAAAGGAGGTGATGCCATGAAGAAGAGCCTTTTAGCCCTTTCTTTGCTTGGGGGAGTTGTGTTTGCTCAAGACAAGCCTCTAGACCCATGCGGGAGCCCCAAGGAGGTATTTTCAAAGTATCTCTTGGACCAATGCTACAAGGGATACTTTGACGCCATAATGGAGGCTAAGAAGAACGCCGACGAAGCCATAAAGCTAGCAAGGGAAGCCAACAACAAGGTAAGCGACCTGGAAAAGAGGGTTTCCTCCCTTGAAGGAACTGTAGATGACCACGAAAGAAGAATAAGGGCTTTGGAAGGTAGAAAGCCAGAGGCACCCCAACCAAAAACCGAAGGTGTGGGTCCTTACAAGTGGCAGTTGGAGGAAGTGGGTACTGTGCACTTTGATTTTAACAAGTTCAACATAAAGAAGTCCGAGGCAAAGAAATTGGATGAGATGGCAGGCAAAATAAGGGAATCTGGTAGGGAAGTTCTGGTAGTTGGCTTTGCAGATAAAAGAGGACCATCTAACTATAACTTCAACCTTTCTATGTGGAGAGCACAAATGACCGCCAGCTACCTTGCCAAGAAGGGTGTTGATATAGGAAAGATAAGGATAGCTGCCTACGGTAAGGAAGTAGCAGACCTGCTCGGTAAAGACTTTAAAGCTCAAAGGGCTGTGAAAATATTCCTCGTTTATTAATCACCTGTGGGGGTCCTTCTCCCCCGCTCTTTCCACTCTCTTGATAATCTCAACTTATCTTTATAATTTAAAAATCTATGCTGGAAAGAATCAGAAACTTTTCCATAATAGCCCACGTAGACCACGGTAAATCCACTCTCGCAGACCGTTTGCTGGAATACACTGGCGCAGTTTCCCGAAGAGAACTAAAAGAACAGATGCTTGACACCTTGGAGATAGAAAGGGAGAGGGGAATAACCATAAAGTTGCAAGCGGTAAGGATGGAATACAAGGGCTACCTTTTGCACCTCATAGATACCCCGGGACATGTGGATTTCTCTTACGAGGTTTCAAGAGCCCTTGCCGCTTGTGAGGGAGCCATCCTTTTGGTGGATGCTACCCAAGGCATAGAAGCCCAGACGGTAGCCAACTTTTGGAAGGCGGTGGAGCAAGATCTGGTAATCATCCCCGTCATAAACAAAATAGACCTGCCCGCCGCAGACCCTGAAAGGGTTAGAAAACAGATTGAAGAAATTTTAGGGCTTGATGGTGATGAAGTGATCCTAGCCTCTGCCAAAGAGGGTATAGGAATAGAAGAGATACTTAACGCCATAATAGAGAGAATTCCTCCTCCAAAGGGAGACCCAAAGGCTCCATTAAAGGCACTCATCTTTGACTCCTATTACGACCCCTACAGGGGTGCGGTGGCTTTTGTTAGGGTCTTTGATGGAGAGGTAAAACCCGGAACAAGGATTAAACTTTTTTCCACGGGCAAAGAGTTTGAGGTAACGGAGGTGGGAGCCCAAACACCCAAGATGACCAAGTTTGAAAAGCTCTCTGCGGGGGAGGTAGGATACATTGCAGCGTCCATAAAGGATGTTAGGGATATAAGGGTTGGAGACACCATCACCGACGCAAAAAGACCTGCAGACAGTCCAGTTCCCGGCTTTAGACCAGCCAAACCCATGGTCTTTGCGGGGCTATACCCTTCCGAGGGCTACACCTTTGAAGAACTAAGGGATGCTCTGGAAAAGTATGCCATAAACGACGCAGCCATTTATTACGAGCCGGAGACATCACCAGCCCTTGGAATGGGCTTTCGTGTGGGCTTTTTGGGGCTCTTGCACATGGAGATCGTCCAAGAGAGGCTTGAGAGGGAATATGGCGTAGGACTGATTACCACCGCACCCAGTGTGGTGTATAGAGTGCGCTTTAAAAATGGCACCTTAAAGGAAATCAAGAACCCCTCCGAGCTACCCGAGAATTGGGGCTTAATAGAAGCCATAGAGGAGCCCTTCGTAAACGTAACCATAATCACACCCAAGGAATACGTGGGCTCTATTATGAACCTATGCCAAGAGAAGAGAGGCACCCAAAAGAGCTTTAAGTACTTAGACCCAAACACTGCCATGTTAGAGTATGAGATGCCCCTCAGCGAAATCCTTCTGGATTTTCACGATAAGATAAAGAGCCTGTCAAGGGGATACGCATCCTACGATTACGAGTTCATAGGCTACAGGGAAGAGGACCTGGTAAGGTTGAACATTTTTATAAACAACAAACCAATGGATGCGTTATCCTTCATAGTTCATAGGGACAAGGCTTACAGAAGGGCAAGGCAGTTGGTGGAAAAGCTCAAAGACGTTATACCAAGACAGCTTTTTGAGGTTAAGGTGCAGGCGGGCATTGGCAATAGAATAATAGCATCCGAAAGGATTCCACCCCTCAGGGCAAACGTAACTGCCAAGTGCTACGGCGGGGACGTTACAAGAAAGAAAAAGCTCTTGGAAAAGCAAAAGGAGGGTAAAAAGAGACTCAAGCAGTTTGGCAAGGTGGAACTGCCTCAGGAAGCATTCTTGAGCGTCTTGAAGGTGGATTGAGATGATAAGACTTTTGTACTTTGCTATACTGAGGGAAAAGCTTGGAAGGCATGAGGAGATGTTAGAATTCTCCGGTAGTATAGGAGAGCTAAGAAAACTGCTCATAGAAAGGGAACCCCATCTGGCGGATGTTCTTAAAGTTTGCCTTTTTGCAGTCAATCAAGAGTATGTGGGGGAGGATTTTATCTTAAAGGGCGGAGAAACGGTTGCGGTGATACCCCCTGTTAGCGGTGGATAAAAAAAGGGCCCTGCTAATCAGATTTTCCTCCCTTGGGGATGTGGTGCTGACCTCTTGCCTTTTTGAGCCTCTCATAAAAAATGGCTACAAGCCCTACCTTCTTACCTATCCACCCTACGGCGAGCTCTTTTTGGAAGACCCAAGGGTTGAGGTTATCCAGATAAGGAAAGACGAACTCTTTAACCGGCTATACCTGCTTAGAGGCTTTGACCTTTACTTAGACCTGCATAAAAATTTAAAGACCTTTATCCTAAGACTGCTCCTTAGGGGAAATTGGAAAACCTACAAAAAGGAGAGCCTGAGAAGACGGCTTGCCCTGAGGTTTCCTATCTTTAGAAAGCCCTACAGTGTGGTGTCTGCGTACTTAAAAGCCATCGGGGAAGAAGGCTACAGACCTTCCCTTCTTATATCTGAAGAGAGGTTGGAACTGCTTAAAAAAACCTACGGTGAGGGCTTTGTGGCGCTTGGACCGGGGGCGAGGTATAAGAAAAAGAAATATCCCTTTTTTAGAGAGTTAGCCCTTGGGCTTGAGAGGGAGGGCTTTAAGGTGGTTTTGGTGGGTAGCTCAGGAGAGTGCGAAGGCTTTGAAAAAACCAACGCCCAGAACCTCTGCGGTAAGCTTTCCCTTTTGGACACCGCGGGCATCATTAAGTTGGCAAAGGTTTTTGTGGGAAACGATTCTGGGCTTTTACACGTCGCAAGGGCTGTGGGCACAAGGGCGGTGCAAATTTATGGGGCAACCCATCCCACCTTAGGTTTTTCCCTTCTACCAGAGGAGGGAAAGGTTATCATAAAGAACCTTCCATGTCAGCCTTGCACATTGCACGGAAAAGGGGAGTGTAAGTATGGAACCTACGAGTGCCTGCAGATCCCACCAGAGGAGATATTAAAAGAAGTCAGAGCATTAGCCTCTCAAGGAGATTAGCGGCACCGTTTAGCTTTTGGTAGGCAGAGGATATTACGTAGTACAGCTGTTCTCCTTCTGCAATGGTCAGGTCGTAAAGGGTTATGCTCATATCCTTGAGAATATAGTAAAGGGTTGAATACAGGCTCTCGTCCAGCTTCCTTGAGGGGTCCGGTATGCCTTTGTAAATTTCAAAAATATGGTCGCAGAGCCTTTTTATACTGTTGGCAATGTTGGTTATTTCTAAGTCATGGCTGTAAAGGGCTAACACCTCTTTATGGCGCTCTTCTATTTCTTTGGAAAGCGTCTTAAATAGCATATCCTCCAAAAATGAGAGGCTGTTTGTCATAATTGAGAAAAATAATCAAATTTTACATTTTTTCAAGGGAAAGGTCTATTTCATCCAGAAGGGCCTGCAGACTATGGACCTGCTTAATTCCCTGTATTGGGTGGGTTTTGTAGCCTATGACCTTTTTTCCGAGAATTAGGGCGTAGGCGATCTCGGAGAGGGTTCCCCAGTGTCCTCCTATGGCAACAACAAACTCTCCACTGGCTACTACTATAGGGTTTCTGTTCCAACCCATGCCCGTGTTGATCTTTATATCCACATAAGGGTTTGCGTCTTCGCCCGTGTAGGTGGTTAAGATGCCCACCGTTATGCCTCCCTCCTCCTTGGCACCCTTGCAAACCGCCTCCATAACTCCACCCCTTCCACCACAGACCACAACAACACCCTTTTTAGCCAAGTGTCTTCCAACTTGATAGGCTACCTCATACTCCTCTTCGTTGGCTTGGGAGGAGCCTATTACCGCCACACACTTAAGCATGCTTTATGTATTTTATTCTCATACCTAACTCCTCCACCACTCGTTTGAACTCTTTGAACTTAAAGATCCTTCTATCACAAAGAACTATGGTCCCGCCATCCTCTTTGCTCCTCATGAGCCTTCCTATGCCCTGTCTGAACTTTATTAGGGCTTTTCTCTTTTGGTATTCAAAGGGGTCCTCTCCGATCTCTCGCAAGTATCTGATCCTGTGGTAAGTTAGAGGGTCCTCTGGGCTGTCAAAGGGCAGTTTTGCCATCAAAAGTCCCTTTCTTCCCTTAACATCCACTCCAAACCACAAACTATCAAGCCCAACCAGTGCCTTTATGTCTCCCCTTCTTAGGGCTTCCACCAAAAAGGAGAGCCTGTCTTCTCCCTGAACAGCTAAGCCTTCTTCGCCCTTAAAGAGTTCGATCTGTTCTTTGTTGGTAAGGAGTACCAAAACTTTGTCATAAAGAGTTCTGAGCCTTTTGTAGGCAAACCTTAAGCACTCTTCCCATTCCTTTTTCTCCTTTGGACTTACCCCATAGACCACAAACTCTACCCTTTCGTATGGAAAGCTGTGGGGAAGTTCATAGTAGTTGCCCACTATGCCCAGAGTGTAGTAGAGGTCCTCTGGGTCTGCGGTGGCGGAGGTTATAACCACTCCCTTATAACCATTCAGGTCAAAGTATCCGGCGGGAAATACAGGGAACCTCTCCAATCGGTAGTTGAAGGTTCTTAGCCTAGTGCTCCATCTTCTACTTACCGCAAAGCCAAGTTCCGCGGGACGCTCTTTCATGCTCTTGTAAAAGTCCTTTACCCTTTGGAGACGCCTTTCCAAAAGCTCGTAGCTCTTTAGCTTCTTTATGAGCTTTTCCTCCCCTTCTGAGGGCTCTTCAAAGCTAACTTTAAGCTGAAAGTATTCCTCCCAGTTCAAAAGCATTGAACGCCTCAGATACTCCGCAAGCTTTTCGCTTACCCACATGGAGGACGTTAAAAAGTCGTGGACCTCTGAGATTAGCTTTTCCCTTATTCTCTTGTGATAAAGGTTTAAGGGCTTTAGGATGCTATCCTCAAAGTCCTTCACATAGGGTCCCAGGTCCTGCAGTGGCACCTGTTCTTGTTCTGATTTAAAAAGCCCAGAGAAGTTCCTTTCAAAGAATCCCTCCACATCCACATTGTCCGCATCGGGCAAAAATTGCAGGATCCTTTCCATGATCTCTACCCTTAAGGTGTAGGTGGATATGCCGTCAGTTAAAGAGGAGGTTATGTATTTGTCCAACTCGTGGGCTTCGTCTATTACCAAGAGGCGTTCCTGTGGGTCCTCAAAGTCCTTTAAAGCCAACAGGGCGTGGTTGACGATAAGAATCCTTGCCTTCCTTTCCCTTCTTTTGAGCTTTGCCCAATAGTAGCACTCATCCCTATATTTGCATATGCTTCTGTAGTGAGGCGTGCAGTAGTCATCATCCACGCACACCTTAGACCAAAACTCAGGGTCTACCCGTGCAAACTCCACATCTCCGTCCCATTGGCTGTCCAATAGGTCCTCAAGTTCTGCGGGCACTTGATCAGAGGGCATAGCCTTTAGCCGATCCAGACAAAGATAGTTGGATTTGCCCTTGAGCACCAAATAATCCACATCCTCCCCAGTAAGGTAAGAGTAATAGCCCCTGAGGGTTTCAATGTCCCTTCTCAGTTGCTCTTGCAAGAGCTTTGTGCCCGTGGATATGATGGCTTTTTCGCCCCTTTCTATTATGGGTATAAGGTAGCCGTAGGTTTTGCCAGTGCCCGTGGGAGCCTGGACTATGCTTATGGAACCCTCCTCTATGGTTTTATGGACTATGCGGAAAAACTCTTCCTGTGCCTTTCTTGGCTCTAAGCCCTTTTTGAGTAAAAACTGGTATAGCTGGGAAGACATCAGCCCGGCGGCCAAGCCATCTTCCTGCCCCCTATGAGGTGCAGGTGCAGATGAAAGACGCTCTGACCCGCATCCTCACCCACATTGAACACCAACCTGTAGCCACCCTTTAGGTCTTCACCTTTTATCAAACCAAGCTCCTCTCCGAGCCTTCTTGCCACGTAGAACATATGTCCCACTATGGGCTCGTCCTCGGGTTCTAAGGTCTGAACACCAAAGATGTGCTTTTTGGGAACTATCAGTATGTGGACGGGTGCAACGGGATTAATGTCATGAAAGGCATAAACCAACTCATCCTCATAAACACCCTTTGAGGGAACTTCTTTGCTTACGATCTTGCAAAAGATGCACTCCTTCATCTCTTACCTCCGATGTTGAATCTGTATTTGGGTACCTACTCCAATATTCACATTGGAACCGTCTGTGCCAACTCCAACCGAAACCCACGCACAGGCGCTCAGGCTAATCAAGAAGACGCCTAAGGAAAAGGTCCGTTTTAACCACCGGAAGGCCCATGACCGTGTAGAAGTCTCCTCGGATCTTTTCCAAAAACCTAGCACCATACCCCTGCACCGCATAGGCTCCAGCTTTATCCATTGGTTCCCCTGTTTTAATGTATTCATCTATCTCCCCTTCGTCAATGTTTCTAAATTTAACCCAAGCGGTGTCGTGGAAAAGCACCCTTCCCTTGGGGGATATTATGGCTACCGCGGTGATCACTTTGTGCCACTTGCCCGAAAGACTCAAAAGCATAGCCTTTGCGTGCTCTTCGTCCCTTGGCTTTCCCAAAAGCTTTTTGCCCAAAACCACCACCGTGTCTGCCCCTAGGACGGTGGCAAACTTGTACTCCTTCCAAACCTTAAGGGCTTTATCGTAGGCGTTCCTTCTGGCAACTATCAGCGGTTCTCCCTCGTTGCGCTCCTGTGCCAAAGAGGGCACCACAAAGAAGTGATAGCCAAGCATTCTGAGAATCTCCACCCTCCTTTTAGACTGGGAGGCAAGAATAAAAAACCTCACAGGAATATTTTACAACCTTTTGAACCAAAGGTAGGCTACAAAAAGCCAAAGGAGAGAAAAGAGAAAGCCCAAGGTGGTCATGTAAACGAGCCCATGCTTTAGAACAAAACCACCCCAAAGCCCGCCCAAAAAGGCACCCACAAACTGGGTGGTGTTAAAAAAGCCAAGGGAAAGTCCCCTTATATCCCTGTGGGTAAGCCGTGTCAGTAAAGAGGGAATAATGGGCTCCAAAAGATGAAAGCCCACCAAAAATAAGAAAACCAAAAGGACCAAAGTAAAAAAGGAGTTTTTAAGAAAAGACAGTAGAAACCCCAAGGCTATGAGCAGAACACCCAACAAGAACACCTCTTGGAACTTTTTCTTCTTTTCTGCATAGACTATGGAGGGCACCATAAGGGCCAAAGAAAGCAAAAGGGCTGGTAGGTAAACCTTCCAGTGCTGAACCTTTGGAAATTGGTATTCATAAACTAACTGATAGGGTACCACCGTAAAAACCACCACCAAAAAGGCATGCAGTAGGGCTATAGAAAGGTTCAAAAAGGCTTGGTTTTTATCCTTTAAAACAAGAAAAAAGTTCCTAAGGGTGGGCTCTATTTCCCTATGATGGTTTTTGGGTTCGGGTATAAAAAGGGCAACATAAAGGGTAGCCAAAAGACTAAGGAGGGCTGTAAGGTAAAAGATAAAGGGCACCCCCAAGGTGCCCGCCACGATGGGGGCAAACACAATGCTGAGGGTAAAAACCAAGCTTATGGACGCACCTATGAAGGCAAAAGCTCTGGTTCGCACCTCCTCCCTTGTTAGGTCTGCAGAGAGGGCAGTCATGGCGGAGGATACCGCACCAAAGCCCTGAATGAACCTTGCCAAAACCATAAACCAAATATTCTTTGCCATTCCACCCATTAAACTGCCTAATATATAGGTTGCCATCCCAAAGATTATTACAGGCTTTCTCCCCAGCTTATCCGATAGATAACCAAAGGGAATCTGCAAAAAGGCTTGAGAAAAGCCATACACGCCTATGGCGAGCCCTATCAGAAGGGGAGTGGCACCCTCAAGGGTTTTCAGGTAGGGCGAAAGAACGGGCAGTAGCAAAAAGAGACCCAACATCCGTACAGCTACCGCAAAGGATATGCCAAAGATAACTCTCTTCTCTTCTTTTGTTAGCTCTTTAAGCATTTCTTATAATTTTAGCAGATGGCACGTCAGATTCCAGAGGGTGAAAGATTTTTTAACTTTGAGGATGCCCAAAAGCTGAAAAAATCCTTTCTTTTGGCATGCGAGCTCTTTGAGGACTATCAGTTTGTCCAGCTTCCCACCTTGGAGGTTTATTCGCCAGAAAGTTGGGGACTTTCTCCCTTTTTGATTGGCACACAAACAGATCGCAGTATACTTGCCCTCAGGTCCGATTGGACGCTTAGCCTTATGAGATTTTTAAACAGCCTGCGGGAGGTTCAACTGCCTTTGCGGGTTTTCTACTGGGGTCCGGTCTTTTCTCCAAAGGAGATGGAAAGGTTCCAGATGGGCATAGAGCTCATAGGAGTGCCCTTTCCGGAAGGGGAGTATGAAGTAATAAAAAGGCTGGTGGAGTATTTAAAGGTTATGGGTCTGGAGGGGCTTTCGGTGATCTTGGGACACACCCAGATAGTTAAAGGACTATGCAAAGACGAAGATGCCAAAGAAAGGCTAAGGAAGAAGAACTTCTACGGACTAAAAGAAGAAGACCCATTATACCACCTTCTAAGGGCCTACGGCGGGGAGGAAGTTCTTGAGGAGTTTTCTGAGAGGTTTAAAGAGTATTCCTCCCAATGTGAAGAGTTAAGGCATCTTGGAAGCCTTCTCCGAGAAGCAGGTGTAAAGGTGCTTTATGACCTTTCGGAGGTAAGGCTTCAAGAATATTACACGGGCATAGTTTTTGAAGTCTTTCATCCAGAGGTTGGCTATCCCATTGCGGGGGGTGGGCGGTACGATGAGCTGTTTCTCAGCTCCAAGGCGGTGGGGGGTGCGGTCTATTTGGATCTTCTACTGGAAGTTTTATAATCTTTCTGATGTTCTTGGACTTTGAAAAGGAACTGGTGGAGCTCCACCAAAAGATAAGTCAGTTAAAAAGGCTGTATCAGCTGGGAGAGAAGGAAAAGGAAAAGGAACTCAGAAGATTGCAGAGGGAGTTTAGGAAAAAGGCAAAGGAGATATACTCCAAGCTTGACCCTTGGGAAAGGGTGCAGTTGGCAAGGCATCCCCAAAGACCCCACACCATAGACTACATAGGACTGATCTTTAAGGACTTTGTAGAACTTCACGGAGACAGGAGGTTTGGAGACGATAAGGCTATAGTTGCAGGCTTTGGTTATTTGGATGACTTGCCCGTTGCCATCATAGGCCACGAAAAGGGCAGAACTACTAAAGAAAAGATGGAGAGAAACTTTGGCATGCCCCACCCGGAGGGCTACCGAAAGGCGATAAGGGTGGCAAAGCTGGCAGAACACTACTGCCTACCGGTGATAACCTTTGTGGATACGCCCGGAGCTTACCCAGGCATAGGGGCGGAGGAGAGGGGACAGTCTGAGGCAATAGCGGAAAGTCTATACACCTTTGGATACCTGAAGGTGCCGGTGATTGCGGTGGTCATAGGAGAGGGTGGATCTGGCGGTGCCTTGGCTCTGGGGGTGGCAAACGTGGTTCTGATGCTTCAAAATTCCATATACTCGGTTATATCCCCCGAGGGCTGTGCGGCGATCCTGTGGAAAGACCAGTCAAAGGTAAAGGATGCCTCAAGGGCTCTAAAGCTGACCGCCAAAGACCTACTGGAGCTAAAAGTCATAGACGCCATCGTTCCCGAGCCCCTTGGCTCCGCCCACTGGGACCCCGTCCGGACCGCAAGGGTTTTAAAACGATGCATAAAAAAACACCTTAAACCCCTGCTGACCATGAGCTCCCAAGAGCTTGTAAATCAACGCATAAAGAAGTTTGAAAAGATGGGTATTTTTATAGAAAGATGAAAAACCTAATCATCCACGGCCACTTTTACCAACCCTTTAGGGAAAATCCCTACTTGGGAGAGATCCCCTTGGAAGAGGGTGCCCATCCCTTTGAAGACTGGAACGAGAGAATATACAGAGAATGCTATTTACCCGTAGCCTATGCCCACTATAGAGAAGATGGCACAACCAAAGACATCATCAACGGCTACAAGCATCTCAGCTTTAACATGGGATGGACCTTAACCCACTGGTTGGAGAAAAAGCATCCCGAGCTTTTGGAAAGGGTAAAGGAAGGAAGAGAACACGCCCTAGCAAGCACCTTTAACCATACCATCCTTCCACTGGACCCTTTGGAGGACAGAGAAGTTCAAATAGTTTGGGGTATAAGGGCTTATGAAAAATTCTTTGACAGAAAGCCTTTGGGATTCTGGCTTCCTGAGTTGGCGGTGGATGAGGAAACTTTAAGGCTTTTGAAAAACACGGTATAGAGTTTATCATCCTTGCACCCCACCAGGTCAAAGGCAACGCCAGATACCTTTGGGTGGAAGACTTGGCAGTTTTTGTCTACGATGGAGAGCTTTCCCATGGTGTGTCCTTTGGAGAGCTTTTGGTGTTTGCGGAAAAACTGCATCAACTTATGAAAAACAAAGAACCACCTGTGGTTATTGCCACCGACGGAGAGACCTTTGGGCATCACAAAAAGTTTGGCGAGCTTGCCCTTGCCTACCCTTTCAAAAAATATCCCGACGACTTTACCACCCTGGAGGATTACTACAGAGCCCAAAAGCCAAAACAAAGGGGAGAGCTTGTGCCCTATACCTCTTGGAGCTGTGTGCATGGCATTGAAAGGTGGAGGTCTAACTGTGGCTGTTCGGCAGGAGGGCTTCCGGGCTGGCATCAAAAGTGGAGGGCACCCCTCAGGGAAGGCTTAGAGAACCTGCGGAGCATGGTAAAAGAAAAGGCCTATTCAACCCTTGAGAAATACCTAAGGGAACCAAACATTGCCCTCTTGGATTATGTGGATGTTATATTGGAGAACTATTCGCAGTCTGCAAAGGAGGACTTTCTAAGAAAACATGCCAAAAGACCTCTGTCCGTAAATGAGATCGTTGAAGTTTTCAAATCCCTTTCTGCCATCAAATACATGCACTTTGCCTTTTCCTCTGACGGTTGGTTTTTTGCTGACATATCCGGCATAGAAACGGTTAAAAATCTTTTGTTTGCCAAGAGGGCAATAGACCTGTTGGAACTTGAAAATGGTGAAAAGGTGCTAATGGAATACCTACAGCAGGCACCAAGCAATGTTTTAGCTTACGGGAATGGGCTTGGCGTTTGGCAAAAAATGGTCAAACCTCAGGTTTATGAGCCCAAAACCACAGCCAAAACCGCTGTGTTTTTACATCTTTCGGAGGAAAAAACCCTTGGGCGGTGGGAATACGAAGTTCAAGAAAAAGAAGAGGGCTTTTATGTGAAGCTGAAGGACCCAGAGACGCCGGATAGATTCTTGGGAAGAATACTGAAAAGCTGGATGGAATCCTTTGAAGAAGGCTACCTCAGCTTTTTATCCGATTACATGCACCTTTTGGAGGAGGTAGCTTGCTATTCCAAATCCAGAAACTTTGGGTTTTTGGAGGATGCGAAAGCCCACACGGAGCTCCTCCTGAGGTTAAAGTTAAAAGAACTCTTGGTAAAGGACAAAGATGTAAAGGCTATTAAGGAGCTTTTTAACAGGGCACAACAGCTTGGCTTGGACCTAAAAGCACACCGCTTGTCTAAACACTTTATAGAGCTCTGCCTTATAAAGCTGGAAGAGGGAAAGGAAGAGGAACTTTTAGAGATTGTGGAGTTGATAAAAGACTACAACACTAAAGTGGGAAGGTTTGAGCTGATGATAGACCTGTGGGAGGTGCAAAACAAAGTTTGGGAAAGAAGACATTCAATAAAAAACAAAAAAATCTTTGAACTGCTCAATCTTCAACCATACGCCACAGAATAACGATCTCTCCCTTTATCTCTCCTCTTTTATTCAGCTCCTCCAAAACTTCTACCGCCCTACCCCTTATGTACTCCTCGTGCAATTTGGTTAGCTCTCTCGCTATGCATACGGTGGTGTTGTCTCCGTACACTTCCTTTATGGCTTCCAAGGACTTTAGCGCTCTGTTGGGAGATTCAAAGGCTATTATAGTGCTGTCTTTGTATGCCTTTAGCTCCTCCAAGAAGTTATTCAAGCCCTTCTTTGGCAAAAAGCCCACAAAGGTAAAGCGGTCTGTGGGTAATCCGGAGCCCACTAAGGCGGTTAAAACCGCGCTGGGACCCGGGATCACTTCCACCGGTATACCCTTTTCAATGCACGCCCTTATGAGCTTGTATCCTGGGTCCGAGATAGAAGGCATGCCCGCATCCGTCACCAAGGCAACATCTTCCTTCTCAAGGAGTTTGATGATCTTTGGCACCTGTACGCTTTCCTTTGGCTCATAATAAGACAGGAGCTTTTTACCCTCTATCTTGTAGTTATTGAGAAGAATAGAGGTTCTGCGAGTGTCCTCGCAGGCTATAAAATTGACAGATTGAAGGACCTCTATAGCCCTAAAGGTTATATCCTTGAGGTTTCCTATAGGTGTTCCTACCACATAAAGCTTTCCCATCTCACTTCACCAAAAGTAGAGGTATGTTAGTATGGTGCATAACAAAGGTTGTTATACTTCCCAAGAAGAGCTCTTTTATCCTCCCCTTGGAGAAGGCTCCTAATAGCATCAGGTCCATATCCTTAGAATATTCTACCAGTTTTCCCTCCGGAATACCAGAGAGCCTAACATAACGCACACCCTCTCCCACCTCTGCAGAGAGATCATCTTCTCCCACATGGACCGCATACACTTCTCCATCAAAGAGCTTTCCTAATAGCTTGCCCATTTGAAGTGCCCTTTTGGAAGGCTCACTACCATTGTATGCTACGCAGATTTTCTTTATGTCTTTTTTTTTGTTCTACCGCCACAAAGACGGGACACGGAGACCTTCGGGCTACGATCTCGGTGGTTGAACCTAAAAGAAAACCAGACACCGGTTTGTGAGATTTTTTTCCCAGCACGATCAGGTCCTCTGGGTCCGCCTGGGCTAAGATCACATGGTAGGGCTTGCCAGTGCTTTGATAGGAGGAAACTTTTACACCTTTGCTCCTACCCAGGGCTAAAAACTTGTCCAAAAGGACGCTTGCTTGACCTTCAAAAAACTCTTTAAGCTTTTCCGATATGCCCGCGTAATAGTTAAAGCCCAAAACCCCCGCTATATCTTCCAAAAAGCCCTCCTCCAAGATCCTTTCATCTATTACATGAATGCCTACCACCGGTACATCCAACCTTTTTCCAAACTCAAAGGCGTAGTGGACCGCACTCCAACTGGTGGGAGAGCCATCCAATCCCACTAATATTCTGTTAAACATCTAAGTTTTTGACCTCCCTCGCATAGGCAATTATGAACTCCCTCCTTGGCTCCACTTCCTCTCCCATGAGTATGTTAAAGATCCTGTCCGCCTCTATCGCATCCTCTATAGAGACCTTCAAAAGCCTCCGGGTAGCAGGGTTCATAGTAGTCTCCCAAAGCTGTTCTGGGTTCATCTCACCTAGACCCTTGTATCTCTGAATTTCAAAGCTACCCTTTACAAGTTCCATAACTCCATCAAAGAGAGAGTGAAGGTTGTCTATGATTTTGCTCCTCTTATCAAAGGTCACCTCCACGGGTGCCTTTATTGGGATACCTTCCAACAGATGTTTGTATGTAAGAGAAGAGAGTAGGTCCGCATCCACTATAACCCTTTTACCTATGGCTTTATCAGCGAACACCAGTTCATAGGCAGATTCAACCTCGTTAAACCTTGTGGATACTTCGTAATTTTTGAGGTGTTCTTTCAACATCCGTATCTTTTTCTCCAGCAGGCTTGGATCCCTAAGGTCTTCTTCCCTGAGTTTAACCTTTAGCAAACCTTCCAGAATCTCCTCTCCCTTCTTCTTTACTAAGAGTCTGTACCCCTCCTCCGTTTCCTTCAGGGTTTTCAAAAGCTCCAACAGCTTTTCTCCCCTATACTCCTTTCCTTCCGCATCCCTCAGAAGGACATCCCTCTTTATATGTTCCATCAAAAAGTTTTCCAACTCTCTGTCATCCTTAAGATAGACGGTCATTTTCCCCTTTTTGACCCTGTAGAGAGGAGGTTGGGCTATGTAAAGATGCCCTGCTTCTATTATTTTTGGCAAATATCTGTAAAAGAACGTCAAAAGCAGGGTTCTAATGTGAGAACCGTCCACGTCTGCGTCTGTCATGAGTATTATCTTGTGGTATCTGAGTTTGGAAAGGTCCATATCTTCTCCTATACCTGTACCCAGGGAGCTAACTATTGCCTTTATCTCCTCGTTGGAGAGAATCTTGTCAAGCCTTGCCTTTTCCACGTTGAGGATTTTACCCCTTAAAGGAAGGATCGCCTGAAACCTCCTGTCCCTTCCCTGTTTAGCAGAACCCCCCGCAGATTCACCCTCCACTATAAAGAGCTCGCATTTTTTCGGGTCCTTTTCAGAGCAGTCCGCCAACTTACCGGGTAGTGTGGTATCCTCCAGAGGAGATTTTCTCCTGACCAGTTCCTTTGCCTTCTTTGCCGCCTCCCTCGCCAGCGCCGCTTCAATAGCCTTTTCCACTATTAGCCGGAGGATATCCCTGTTGTCTTCAAAGAAATCAGAAAGCTGTTCATAAACTATGGATTCTGTTATATTCTTTACGTTTTGATTTCCCAGTTTTGTTTTAGTTTGTCCCTCAAACTGAGGTTCTGGTACCTTGCAAGAGATGACCGCCACCAAACCTTCCCTCAGGTCATCCCCCGTAATGGTTTCTTTTAACTCCTTTTGAATCTTTAGGCTGGGCAGAGCCCTCATAACTGCCTTAGTAAGCCCAGACCTAAAACCCGTTACGTGAGTGCCCCCATCCACAGTCTTTATGTTGTTTACAAAACTCTCTGTGATCTCTTTGTAATCCCTTGTGTAAGTGAAGGCTATATCCACCAAAACTCCTTCCTGCTCTCCCTTTATTCTTATAACCTTTTCAAAGAGGCGTTCCTTTCCCTGCGCTAAATAGGAAACCAGCTCCTCTATGCCCTTTGTAAAGTGATAAAAGACCTCCCTGCCAGACCTTTCGTCCTTTAAAAAGAACTTACACTCTGGGTTTAAATAAGCAAGCTCCCTTACGCGCCTTTCCACTATATCAAATTTGATTTTGGTGGTCTCAAAAATTTCTGGGTCTGGCTTAAAGGTTATCTTGGTTCCCCTCTTTGTGGTGGAACCAACCACCTGCACTTCACCGACTGGAACACCCCTTATATACTCCTGCTTGTAGATCTTTCCATCTCTGTAGACCTCCACCACCAGCCACTCAGAGAGGGCATTGACCACAGATGCGCCCACTCCGTGAAGTCCCCCAGAGTATTTGTATGCCTTCTTGTCAAATTTCCCACCCGCACCCAGTATGGTAAAGACCATCTGCACCGCAGGAATACCCATCT
>JAJHRQ010000032.1 GCA_020833645.1 Thermocrinis sp. | reverse complement strand
AAGCTACTAATCAATCTCCTACAAAGCCTTCAGAGCGAGTCAAGCGGATGTGAGGGAGCCAACGGAAGTAATCCCGAGCAGGGGAGGGTAGCAAAAACTACCCTTCAAAGTGTTTGGCAAGTTCTGAGGGTAGCCCTCCTCTTCCCTATCCTTGGAGGGGTCTTACCGAGAGACCTTTCTCCTCTGAAGCCCGTGTTGGTGGAAGGGGTGTGGGGTAGGGTGAGGAGTAGGTTAGTCCCTTTAGAGGCTGGGGGGACGGTCCCGATAAGGGATTTTTAGAACAGCCTCAAAGCACCCATCCCTGGGTAATGTTCATGCTAAAATTTTAAATCTCATGCAGATAGAAGTAATCAATGGTAGCATCCTTGAAGTGGATGCGGATGTGATCGTCAATCCTGCTAACTCCTTAGGTCTTATGGGTGGTGGTGTGGCGGGTGTAATAAAGCGGTTTGGAGGAGAGGAGATAGAAAAGGAGGCGGTACAAAAGGCACCCATTCCGGTTGGCTCTGCAGTGCTTACCACCGCGGGCAAGCTAAAATTCAAAGGAGTGATCCACGCGCCCACCATGGAAAAGCCCGCCATGGACAGCTCGGAGGAAAAGGTGAGGAAGGCGGTGAGGGCAAGCTTAGAGTTGGCGGACAGTTTGGGCTTTGAGACCTTGGCGATGCCCGGAATGGGCACGGGTGTGGGTGGACTTCCCAAGGAGCTCTCCGCAAAGGCAATGCTTGAAGAAATAAAAAACTTCAAACCCAAGAGCCTAAAAAAGGTCATTCTGGTAGATATAGACCCAGAGATGGTTCAAGCTTGGCAAAAGAACCTTTGAATGCTCTTAGCATCGGGCGGATTTTTAGGAAAGTCTAACAAACTTTATAAGTTTCCCATCAGGGAAGTGAAATTCTTCAACTCCCTTTTGGAGTTAAGGGAAAGAAAGGGTTTTGTGGTCATCTCTTATAAGCTCTCAGAGGAGACCATTGGTGTAAAGGTAAAGGCATCCTCTTTCCCTCCCATTGTGTTTGTGGAGGTGGGAGAGCCTGTTGAGTTTGAAATAAGACCCAAGCCTTTTAAACTGAGCTTGAAGGGTTTTTCCTTGAACAAAGAGGAGTACATAGAGAAAGTCAGAAGGGTAAAAGAGGAGATTGAAAAGGGCACAGTCTATCAGCTTAACCTTTCAACGAGGATGGACTTTAAACTTGAAGGTTCCCCCTTAGACCTTTTCTCGAAATTCTTTGAAAGGCAACCTACCCCCTACGCCTTTTTTCTTGACCTGAAGGACTTTTACATCCTGAGCGGTTCAATGGAACTCTTTTTGGAGAAAAGGGGAGGATTAATAAAGAGCAAGCCCATAAAGGGAACTGCCGAGAGTGAAGAGGTTTTACAAAACAGCCAAAAGGACAAGGCAGAGAATTTGATGATCCTTGATATGATGAGAAACGACCTTTCAAGGGTGGCAAAGGTGGGAAGTGTGAAGGTGGAGGAGCTCTTTAAGGTGGAAAAATATGCAACCCTGTGCCAAATGCACTCCACCGTGGTAGCACAAACAGACAAAGACCTTGAGGAGATTTTACTCAACACATTCCCCCCTGCCTCCGTGACGGGCGCACCAAAGAAAAAGGCGGTGGAACTAATAGATGCTTTAGAGCCCCATCCGAGGGACTATTACTGCGGGTGCGCAGGCTTTGTTTGGAATGAAGACTTTACCCTGTGCGTTCTCATTAGAACAGCCTTCGGCAGTGGGCAAGATCTTTCTTATTACGCAGGTTCGGGTATTGTGTATGACTCGGATGAGGAGAAGGAGTGGGAGGAAACTCTAAGCAAAGCAAAAGCCTTTTGGTCCATGTAAAGAATTTCGTAAGCTCGTATAATTAATATCCTATCCCAATGATAAAACTGGGCATATTGGGTTCTACTGGCTCGGTGGGAACGCAAGCTCTAGATGTGGTTAGGGCATACAGGCGGGATGTTGAATTGGTGGGTTTGGTGGCAAGGAGGGCATCGGATAAACTGCTAAATCAGGCAAGGGAGTTTAAGCCTAAGTATGTGGTGTCCTATCAGGAGCCTGCAAAGGATTGGCTTGAAAGTCTCCCAAAGGAGTGTGTGTATTTAAAAGGTGAAGAGGGTTTGTTGGCTGTTGTGGAGGAATCTGAAAGGGTTTTGAATGCCATCTCTGGCATAGATGGGCTTTTGCCTACTTTTTTTGTGCTCTCAAGGAACAAGATACTACTTGCCAGCAACAAGGAATCTGTGGTCTGTTTGGAGGAACTCATCAGGGAAAAGTCAGAAAATGTGGTGCCCGTGGATAGCGAACACAACGCCCTTTTTCAACTGCTTTCAATGACAGACAGGAAAGAAATAAAGAAGGTCTATCTTACCGCCTCCGGTGGTCCCTTCAAGGACACGCCCGTTGAGGAGCTTTCAAAGGTAAAACCCGCACAAGCCCTAAACCATCCCACTTGGCAGATGGGAAAGAAGATCACAGTGGATTCCGCCACTTTGATGAACAAGGGTATAGAACTTTTGGAGGCTAAGGCACTTTTTGGTTTGGACCCAGACCTTATAGAGGTGGTGATCCATCCCCAAAGCCTAGTGCACGGAGCAATAAAGTTAAAAGATGGCAGTTTTCTCTTTCAGGTTTCTCCACCCGACATGAAAATTCCTATAATGAACGCCATCTTTTATCCCGAAAGGCGAGAATATCCCTTCAGGGAGGTTAGTCTTTTTGAGCTTTCCCCCATAGTTTTTGAAAGGGTGGATAGGCAAAAGTTCAGGGCTTTGGCTCTGTGTGAGTGGGTCGCAAGGATAGGAGGTGTTTATGTGCCAGTGCTTTTGGGTGCGGATGAAAGGGCAGTGGAGCTATTTTTGGAGGAACGCATAAGCTTTGATAAAATAGTCCCTCTGGTGGAGGAGGTGCTTTCTTCTGTAAACATAAGAGACCCAGAAACCATAGAGGAGATCATTCAAGCGGTAGAGTGGGGCTACAAAAAGGTGGATGAAGTGTTAGACAAGGTGCTATGAGGGAAGTCTTTTACGCTATTCTCTTTGTGTTCTTTGCCTTTTTACCCTTCCACCTTTTATCTTCTCCGAAGGCTTACTCGGTCAGTATGAAAAACGTGGACCCATCCAAGTTTGAGGTAAAGGTAGGCAAAGAAGGAGGAACTCTCTATTACATACTTTTGGGAGACCCAAAGACCTTGAACCCAGCCCTTGCCCACGAGACCAGTTCCACCGCAGTGCTCTCGGACCTCTTCAGTGGGCTAACAAGGCTGAACCTAAAAACTATGGAGTATGAACCCGATTTGGCGGAAAGCATCTTAGCCCTTGAGGATGGAAAAAGGTATGTGGTAAAGCTAAGGAAGGATGTTAAGTGGAGCGATGGAGAGCCCTTTACCGCGGAGGATGTGGTCTTTACATACAGGGATGTCTATCTTAACAAAAACATTCCTAACTCTACCGCAGACGTGCTCAGGGGAATTCTCAGAGAAGAAAAGGATATGGAGAACTTTGTAAGGGCAATAGACCCATACACCCTTGAGTTTAGGCTTCCAAAGCCCTTTGCACCCTTTCTTGGCGTCTTGGCAAGTCCCATCCTACCCAAGCATAAGCTGGAAAAGTTCGTCAAAGAAGGGGCCTTTATGCAGGCTTGGAATGTGAACACTAACCCAGAGGAAATCGTAGGCACGGGACCCTACAAGCTAAAAAGATACATAAAGGGACAACTGGTGGAGTACGAGGCAAACCCCTATTATCATAGAAAGGACGAAGAGGGCAAAAAACTGCCATACATAAAAAGAAAAATAGCATACATAGTCCAAGACCCAGACACAGCCCTTCTTATGTTCTCCACCGGCAAGGCAGACTATCATGGCATCAGACCCACAGACCTTATGACTGTAGTTCGCTTGAAGGGCATCAGCCTTTTTGATCTAGGACCCACTCCATCTACCACCTTCCTTGTTTTTAACCAAAACCCTCAGGCGGACATTCCCAAGTATAAGCTACGGTGGTTCCAAAACTCCCAATTCAGAAGGGCAATCTCTATGGCAATAGACCGCTCTGGAATTAGTTTGCTCGTCTATAATGGTTTGGCACAGCCTCTTTATGGACCCATCACACCCGCCAACAGACCTTACTATTACGAGGGACTGTTTCCAGAAATCCCCTATGACCTAAAAACCGCCAGAAAGCTCTTAGAAGAGCTTGGCTTTTCAGATAGAAATAAAGATGGCTGGCTTGAGGACCCAGAGGGAAACACCGTGGAGATCATCCTCCTCACCAATGCAGAAAACAAAGAAAGACAAGCCATAGGAAACATGATAAAGGAAGACCTGGAGAAGTTGGGTATAAAGTTAATTTTTAACCCGATAGACTTTAACGCTCTGGTGCGCAGGCTCACAACGCCTCCATACCAGTGGGAGGCTGTAATAATAGGTCTCACTGGTTCTTTAGACCCACACTTTGGCAGGAATGTATGGCACTCTTCGGGCACTCTGCATATGTGGAACCCAAGGCAAAAAACGCCAGCCACAGCTTGGGAGAAAGAGGTTGATGAACTCTTTGACAGGGCTTCTTCCGTGCTAAACAGAGAAGAGAGAATTGAGCTATACAGACAAGCCTACAGAATAATAGCCAGGGAGCAACCCCTTATATTCTTGGCTACTCCAAAAAGCATGGTGGGAGCCAGAGATAGGCTTGAAAATTACTTTCCCACCGTTTGGGGTCAATACGAAGAGGAGTACATGTTTTTCAAGTGATAAGCTCTCTGAGCCTTTCCCGAAGAACCTGGTAGGTTATCTCCCTAATTATGCTTTCCAACGGGATTGATTCAATCCTCTTTTTTAGCTCCTCCTTAAGGAGCTCTTTAACAAGGTCGCTTAGAGCAAAACCTTCAAAGGCCTTTTTGATTTCTTCTTTGATGGCTTCCTCCACAATTTGCCTAATAGACGGGCTTTTTAATAAACCCTTTTCTTCCGTTTTTTGTTCCAAAGCACTTACCGTAGGCACAGTCTCTTCTATAGGTATTTGTGGAGTTGGGGTAGGTTCTTCCTTTTGTTCCTCCAAGACGAACTCTTTCACAGGCAATGGGCTTTCCTCTGACTTAGGCATTTCAAATTCTTTAATGATATGGGAAAATTCCTCAGTTTCAGCACCCTTTTCTTTTTCCTGCACAGCTTCTTGCTTCTCAAGTAATTCCCCACGCATTTGCATAAGTGTTATTTCTTCTTCCTTCAAAGGCGTGAGAAGTTCTTTAACCTTTTCTACTATTTCCCTAGGCTCTTCTTCTCTTGAAATTGCTTGCTTTTTCCTAAGAGGAATGTCATCTATTCTTATGTTAAATAACTCGTCTATCAACACTAAAAAGGGCTTTTGAGCTATATCCTGGTCTTTAGCTAATTCAATTAACCTTTTCTTTGCTGAAAGCCCCGAGATTGCATCAAATATAACTCCATCCACATCTTTTAAAAGGCTTTCCAAGTTTCTAAAGGACCTTATCGCAACTGGTTCAAAATTTTCAGATAGTAAGGAAGTAATACTATCCACAAGGGTGCTATCAAAAGACACTACTGCAACCTTTTTCTTTGGATGAACGCTTTCGGAGATGTATTGGGAAACCTCCTCCTTAGACTCTGGCTGTACCTCTGTAGGTTTAAATCCTTTTTCAAAGAATAGTGCTTCTATGCTTTCCTGTTCCAAGGGGGCTATTTCTATGGCTCTTTCTAGTTCTTTCGCAGTTTGCCTGTGAGTTTCTATTTCAAGTTCTGAAGTGGGCGAATGGTATTCCTGTGTTTCTTGAACAGGTGCGGTAATAGCAGATAGAATTTGATCAGGAGTACTTTCTCTCGGTATAAGTATCTTTTTCTGCGGCTTTAGATTTTGAGCATTTATAGGGAACAGTTCATCTACAAGCACCACAAACTTCGCATCCTTGAATTTCTGTAGATACATCTTATTTATATCCTCTTCGGATAAAGCTCCAGATATTGCGTCATAAATTATCACGTCAAAATATGGATTTGCTAAACTAAGAGCCTCTTCCCCATTTTTAACGTCCATAACTTCGTATCCACTGAGGGCATTCTTTAGCTGTTTTACTAAGCTTCCGTCAAAGGAAACTATCAAGACTTTCATTTTCTTCCCTCCTTTTCTTTAAGTATATCATCAAGTATTCTTTTTGCTTCCTCAATACTTTCCTTTGGTATTATCCTATGGGTGGCAATAGCCAGCCTAAGCGCCTTTAGCTT
>JAJHRQ010000016.1 GCA_020833645.1 Thermocrinis sp. | reverse complement strand
CCAAATACCACTGGTCTATCGGTAGGATACTGCTTAGCCTTGTAAATGGCTGAGTCAATATATCTGGTTGGCAGTTCAGGGAATAGTTGCCTTAGTCTTTGGTATATTTGGGCGTGTGGGTTTTTTGCTTTCTCTTTTTCCAACTCCTTTAGCATATTGTATGCCACACGGATAGCGGAGGATTGCTTACGCATAAGCTTTATGAGTTTTTCTCTGTCTTCCTTTCTTAGTTCAAGCTTAAACTGTAGGCTAACAAACATCAGGGTTAGATTTTAGTTTTAAAACTCTTGTGTGTCAATAGAGTTGTATTTTTAGAACAGCCTCCCTTAGCCCATGACCTGTATTTTGGAAAGGGGGCTTACGAAAGAAAGTTTAACCTTTACATGGCAAGGTTTTTGGGCTTTTTGAACCTCATTCTTTCCCTTTTGGTCGTTTTCTTCGCGATAAAACTCAGATTTGGAGGTTGAAATATATGCTTTTAAAGCCGGCCTAGGTTTTTCAAAAAATTTACAATGCTAAAGAACCAAAGCCTTGCAATATGCCAATCCACCGCGTCGTAATTATCGCACATAGTATGCCTTATTGGAAGGGGGTAAGAACTCAAGAAGAGGGTTTTAAGCCCTACCTTCTTGAAGGGTATGTGATCGCTCTTTGCAGAAGGAACTGCCCTAAACTCCACCTCAAAGCCTATCTCCTTTGCACTTCTGTAGAAGGCCTCCGCCAACCAATAATCATTATAGCCCTCTTTATCTTTGTAAAGGATGGCAGGATTTTGCCAGCCTATGCCATCCAAGTTTATACAGTAATAGGCGTGCTTTGGCTTTTTTAATGTGTGAAACTTGGAGCCCTCCAAGCCTACCTCCTCTCCGTCGGTGATCAAAAACCTGAGCTTGAAGGGAATGTTGTAATTCTCTCTCAGCTCTTCGTAAAGATAGGGCAAAAGTAAAGATGCCAAGCCGTTGTCTATGGCACCTTGGGTTTTTGGTTTTGTGTCCATATGGGCCACTATATAAACCACCGGACCTCTGCCCAGCTCAAACACAAGGTTGCTGAGCTTTAGCTCCTCCTCTCGGACCTCCACCTTTAACTTGATGTAAAAGTCCTTCACCTTTGGAAGGTCGCTCCTTTTGATGCAAACAACAGCCATCTCTTCCTTCGTGATGCCATAAAAGACCTGGTCTAACTCCTTTAGATAGCAAACTACTGCCTTTATGTTCTTGGTCTTTAAAGCGTTCCAATCTATACCCTTGGCAGTTTGCAGTGCAATGTCACCCTCTATAAAATCTTCTTTCAAATATCCTTCAAAGCTTCCGCCTATGCTATCCACAAAGGGGAAAGCTTGGACCTTCCTTCCCTCCACCTCCAAGCTGGCACCAATAGGAACACGCTTTTTTACACTGAAAGGCTCCTCCCAAAAGGGGATGGATTTTTCTCTAAGGAGTTTTTTTAAAAACTTCTTTGCTTCTCTGTGTCCGTTGGTGTTGGGGAATCGGTTTAAAGTTAGGTATTCATAAGCCCTCTCCGTAAGCTCTCTGTAGGTTTTACTTTTCATAAACGGGCGTTAGCCATCCCTTGTATCTTTCTATCTTCCCTCTTACTGCGTTAAAGTATAGCTCCTGAAGTTCCCTTGTGATAGGTCCTACCTCTCCACCGTTGATTTTACGATTATCCACCTCCACCACGGGCGTGATCTCTGCGGCGGTACCCGTTAGGAATATTTCCTCGGCCACGTAAAGCTCACTCCTTGCCACCGGTCTTTCCTCCACTTCCAGCATAAGCTCGTTTTTTGCCAGCTTTATAACTGCAGCGCGCGTTATGCCCTCAAGTATATGCTCCGAGTAGGAGGGTGTAATGAGCTTTTTATTCCTAACCAAGAATATGTTTTCTCCAGAGCCTTCAGCCACAAAACCGTTTTGATTTAGCAATATAGCTTCATCATACCCAGAAAGCAAAGCTTCTGTCTTAGCCAGTGCACTGTTCACGTAAGCGCCCGAGACCTTCCACCGGGAGGGAATGGAATTGTCATCGTTCCTACGCCAAGAGGAAACTTTAACCCTTGCACCCTTGGAGGTATCCAAGTATCTGCCAAACCTGTACAGGTATATGGCTACGGTAGGGGTAAAGCCCGTAAGCTTGGGTGTGAGGGAAAGGTCTTTAAAGTATGCGATGGGTCTTATATAAACATCCTCTCTTATTTGGCTTTTGACGAGAATTTCCTTTGTAATGTTTATAAGGTCCTCCACCGTGTATTTGAGCTCCATAAACATTGCCCTGCAGTTATTTATCATCCTCTGGTAGTGCTCCCTTGCAAAGAGGATATAGAGCTGTTCTTCTTCCTCGTTCCAATAAGCCCTTATGCCCTCAAAAACGCAGGTGCCATAGTGAAAGGAGTTTGTTTTTATGCTTATCTTTGCTTCCTCTACGGGGACTATTTTGTCTTCAAAGAAAGCGTATTCCATGGCATTTTATTATAATATCTTTTTCAAACTACCCTACGGAGGTTTTTAAATGGCTGTTCCGAAGAGAAGGACTTCAAATTGGAGAAGGGATCAAAGAAGGGCGCAAAACTTTTTTGCAAAGCTAAAGGTAAGGGCTCTGGCAGAGTGTCCCAACTGCGGTGAAATGATTATGCCCCACAGGGTGTGTCCTTACTGTGGTTATTACAAAGGCAAACAAGTTCTAGATAAAGTATTAGGATAAATGCCTAAGATTGCAGTGGATTGTATGGGGGGAGATTACGCCCCCGAGGAAATCGTTAAGGGTTGCATCTTAGCATACAAAGAGCTTGGTCTGAGCACATACCTAGTGGGGGACAGAAAGGCGATAGAGAGTATCCTACGTAAAGAGGGAGTAAAGGAAAGTGAAGCCCTGACTATAGTTCATGCGGAGGAAAAAGTGGAAATGAACGAGCCTCCCTCGGTGGTGCTCAAAAAGAAGAATTCTTCCCTCTATGTGGCGGGTATGCTGGTAAGAGAGGGGGAGGCGGACGGTCTTGTGTCTGCAGGCAACACGGGTGCGGTGCTAGCGGTAGGCAAGTTTGTGGTTGGCACTGAGGAAGAGGTGGAAAGACCTACCATAGGAGTTCCCCTTCCAAACCCAAAGGGTAAAACGGTCCTTTTGGATGTGGGTGCCAACGTGGATTGTAAGCCCAGACATCTTCTGCAGTTTGCCATAATAGGGCATACCTATGCGGAGGAGATTTTGGGCATAAAAAACCCACGGGTAGGCATCCTGAGTATAGGTGAGGAGGAGGGTAAGGGCAACGAACTGGTGAAGGAAACCTATCCCCTCTTAAAGAGGTCTAAGCTAAACTTTTTGGGCAACGCAGAAGGTAGAGACATATACGCGGGTACCTTTGATGTGATCGTGTGTGACGGCTTTGTGGGCAATGTGGTGCTAAAGGCAAGTGAAAGCCTTGGTTTAGCAGTTATTCAAATGATAAAGGAGGAGGTTCAGAAGAGCCTTCTGGCAAGGCTCGGTGCCCTGTTGATGTTGCCAGCTTTGAACAACTTCAAGAAGAAGGCGGACTTTGCAGAGTATGGGGGCATTCCTCTCTTGGGTGCAAAAAAGCCCGTCATAATAACCCACGGCAGGGCAAACGCCAAGGCCATAAAGAACGCCATAAGGGTAGCCAACGAGTTTTTAACCCAACGCTTTAACGAAAAACTAAGGGAAAATCTAATAAAATTGGCTCCAGAAGGAGTAAAAATCTGATGGGTATTACACTGCAAGGATTGGGCTACTATGTGCCGGAGGATGTGCTCACCAACTTTGATTTAGAGAAGATGGTGGATACATCTGATGAATGGATCGTAACGCGCACGGGTATAAAGGAGAGAAGGATCGCAAAAAAGGAAAGTCTCTTGGACATGGCAGAAAAGGCAAGCAGGATGGCGCTGGATATGGCAAAGGTCTCCCCCCAAGACATAGACGCTATAGTCTTTGCCACAATTACACCCGAGCTTGGTTTTCCCGCTTCCGCTTGCTTACTGCAGGGCAAACTTGAGTGCAAAAGGGGCTTTGCCTTTGATATATCTGCCGCGTGCAGTGGCTTTTTGTATGGCTTGGAGGTGGCCAAGGGTTTAATAGAGGGAAATGGACTAAAAAAGGTTCTCTTGGTGGGTGCGGAAAAGCTCTCAGACATTGTTAACTGGCAGGACAGGAGCACCTGCGTACTCTTTGGAGATGGTGCGGGCGCGGTGGTTGTTTCCAACGAAGGAGAAGGTGATATCTTGGCTTCTGTTATGAGGTCCGATGGCTCTGCATGGGAGATCCTGTACGCAGAAAGGTGTGGTTATATAAACATGAAAGGGAGGGAGCTTTTTAAGCTGGCAGTTAGGAGTATGGAGGAAGTTTGCCTTGAGGTTTTGCAGAAGGCAGGGTTGAGCGCGGAGCAGATAGACCTTTTTGTGCCCCATCAGGCGAACATAAGGATCATGGAAGCCCTTGCAGAAAGACTAAACATAAGCATGGAGAAGGTTTATTCAAACATTCACAAATACGGAAACACGAGCGCCGCATCCATACCCATAGCCCTAACAGAGGCGTACTTGGAGGGAAGATTGAAGCGGGGAGATTTGGTGCTCATGACCGCCATGGGCGGAGGGCTAACCTGGGGCGCAACGTTGATTAGATTTTAAGATTATGTTCTACAAACGGGTAGTTATAAACAGTAAAGAGGTTCAGGAGGGAGACCTTTTTGTAGCATTAAAGGGTTCAAGGCACGACGGACACGACTTTGTGGAAGAGGCATTTCAAAGGGGTGCGGTGGGGGTAGTGGTAGAAAGGGAGGTTAAGGTGCCGGAGGGAAAGTTTGCTTTAGTGGTAAAGGACAGCCTTGAGTTTTTGAGGGACTTGGCAAGAAAGAAGAGGGAGGGATTTAAAGGAAAGGTCATAGCCATTGCGGGTTCTGCGGGAAAAACCACCACCAAGGAGATGGTTGCCTTCTTACTTTCAAAAATTGCAAAAACCTGCAAGACGCCAAAAAACTTCAACTCCCAAATAGGAGTGCCCCTTTCAGTGGCAAACTTTGACGAAGATTGTCAGTTTTGGGTGGTAGAGGTGGGCGCAAGCCAAAAGGGAGATGTGGCGAGGCTTGTGGATATAATAAAGCCTCACATAAGGGTTATAACCGCCATAGGGGAGGAGCATCTGGAGACCTTTGGCTGTTTGGACGATGTGGTGGTGGGAAACGGAGAGGTCTTCAAGGATATGAAAGAAGAAGATGTGGGCGTTTGCCCCCATGAGGTTTCCCATTGCTACCTTTTGCCAAAAAAGATAACCTTTGGTGAGGGCTCAAAACTGTCCGCGAGGGAGATAGACCTTAGCACGGAAGGGGTGCGTTTTAAGGTTTTGGATGTGGAGGTTTTTATTCCTATTCCCAGCCTTGGGGTAGTGGAAAATGCCCTCTGCACTTTTGCAGTTTTACAAGCCCTAGGCTTTGATTGGAGGGACTTTGTGGGCTATCTGAGGGATTTCGAGGCGGTGGAGGGAAGGTTTAAAACCTACCAAATGAATAACTGGTTTGTGATAGATGATGCTTACAACGCCAACCCTCCCTCCATGCGCAAGGCTTTGCAGACCCTTTGTAGGTTTAAAGGTTATAAAATAGCAGTGCTTGGAGATATGTTAGAGCTTGGCAGGGAATCTGAGAGATTTCATAGGGAGGTGGGAAGGCTCTGTGCGGAGCTTGGCATAGACCTATGCCTGTTTTACGGTCCGAACATGAAGTATGCATGGGAGGAGTGCGTAAGGCACGGTGGAAAAGCAGAGCACTTTGAGGACAAGGAAACCCTTACGAGCTTTTTATTGGGGCTTTTGAACAAGCCCGCGGTGGTTCTCTTTAAGGGTTCAAGGGGTATGCGTCTTGAGGAGGTTCTACATGGGTTGCAAAATGAGAAAATTAGAATATAATGATATTCTTATAATGAAGATCTTGTGGGCTTTTGCCTTTACTGTTGGCTTCGGGTGGGCGGTGGAGCTAAGTGTATCGGACGTGCTCCAGAAGGCTTTGGAAAACAACAGGGAAATAAAAGCTATGCAAAGGGAAATCTCCGCAGGTAGGCTGGAGCTAAAGTCAGCAAGGGGAGCTTACTACCCTCGCATAAAGCTTGAGGAGAACTTTACCAGAACGGACATACCCGCCTATGCCTTTATGAGTCGGCTCAATCAGGAGCGCATAACACTACAAGATTTTGACCCAAGCAGGCTCAACAACCCAAGCGCCGTAAACAACTTTGAAACAAAGATAGGCTTGGAAATTCCCATATGGCTTGGGGGAAAAATTCAAGCGGGAGAAAGGCTGGCAAAGCTTAACCTTTCCATACTACAAAGGGAAAACATCAGAAAGAAAGAGGATGTTGCCCTGAAGGTCTATGAAGCCTACGGAGATGCAGTTCTTGCCAAGATGGCTGTTAATGTTTCTAAGCAAGCTTTAGAAAGTGCCCAGGAACATCAAAGGCTCGCGGAGGAAACCTATAAGGTAGGAATGGCATTGCTTTCGGATGTGTTCAGGGCAAAGGTGTATGTAGAAAAAGCAAGGGAAAGACTCTTTGCGTCTCAAAAGGACTACGAAACCGCCAAGAGGGCTTTGGAGTTGGTGGTGGGAACTTCCCTCGGAGACTTTGATGTGGCAAATATAAAGGAGTGTCCGGCGGTAGAACCAAAGGGGCTTAAAGAAACAGCCCTCCAAAGGAGAGAAGACCTAAAGGCTATGTATGAGAGGGCTAAGCTCTTTGATGAATACTACACCCTTGAACTTTCCAACAACCTACCTCAGGTTTATGCGGGTGCCTTTTACTCTCTGAACTCAAAGGACTTTCCCTTTGGTGCGGACGGAAAGGGCTATATGCTCATGCTTGGTGTATCTTGGAGCTTTGATACAGGGCTTAGCACCCTAAACAAAGCCAGGGCACACTTGGAAAGAAAAAAAGCACTGGAAGAAAGGATAAAGGGTATGGAGGAGCTCATCGCCTTTGAGGTAGATCGGGCAAAGGCAGACTATGAAAAAGCCCTCAGTGCCCTTAACTCCGCAAGGGAGAGGATAAAGGCAAGCGAGGAAGTTTTAAGGGTAATGCGGGTTAGATACAGAAACGGTCTAGCAAGGATGGTGGATGTCCTGGACGCCCAGACGGAGTTGGATATGGCAAAGTTGGAAGAGGTGAAAGCCCTGGTGGATTGCTGGAAGGCTTACGCAAGGCTAAAGCACAGTATGGGAACCATCCTTGAGGAGGTACAAAAATGAAAGGATACATCAAGTATATAGCCTTTTTGGTGGTTATCCTCTTGAGCATCCTTTGGCTTGGTGGCTTTTTCTCTAAGAAGATTACCACAAAGGAAGTTGCCAAAGAAAGTAAGGTGGTGCATGGGCTAACAGTGGGTATGGTGGAAAGACTGGACTATGTGGAAACTCCCTACATAGGGCAGGTTGTGGCAGACCAAAGGGCTGAGATTTCCAGCAGGATTATGGGCAGGGTGTTGAAAGTGTATGTTAAAGAGGGAGAGTGTGTGAGGGCAGGAAGGCTTCTGGTTAGCGTGGATGCCTCCGATGTGCAGGCACAGGTCAATGCCATTGAACAGCAAAGGAAACAGGCAGAAAAGGCATACGAGTCTGCCCTCGCCCAGTACGAAGCCATAAAGAAAACCTACGAAAGATACTCTGCCCTTTTAAACCAGTCTGCAATCACCCAGCAGGAGTTTGACCAGGTTAAAGCCCAGTTTGAATCTGCAAAGGCTCAGGTGGAACAAGCAAAAGCAGGCATAGAGGCACTAAAGGCTCAAAAGTCAGCGGTTGCGTCCAATTTAGCCTACGCAAACCTTACCGCACCCTTTGATGGTTGTGTGGTCCAAAAGAACGTTGATGTGGGAGACTTGGCAGTACCCGGACAGCCCATGTTGGTTTTAGAAAAGGCACCCTACAAGGTGGAGGTCTATCTGCCCGAGAGGTTTTTGGGTAAAGTTAAGGTGGGAAGCTCTCTAAAGGTGGAGATAGATGGGAAAGTGCTTGAAGGAAAAGTGATAGAAACTGGTGTCTCTGTGGATCCAGCCACCAGGACCTTTAGGGTCAAGCTCTCAGTTCCATCCAATGGGCTCTCCAGCGGTAAGCTGGCAAGGGTACTGATACCAGAGGATCAAGGTACTCTGGTAGTTCCTCAATCTGCCATCGTTAGACGTTTTGACTTCACCGGCGTTTGGGTGGTAAGGGAGGACAACACCCTTGAGCTTAGATTTGTAAGACTTGGAGATACCTTGGGAGACAAAGTTCAGGTGCTCAGTGGGCTAAAGGAGGGCGAGAGGGTGGTAATCCAAGGCACAGAAAAAGCCTGCGAAGGTTGTAAGGTAGGAGGCTAAAAAATGTACGGACTAGCCGGTAGATTGGCCCACTATTTCATAGACTCCAAACTCACCCCCATCCTCATACTTGTATCCTTAGCCCTTGGACTCTTTGCCATAGTAACCACACCAAAGGAAGAGGAGCCTCAAATAGTGGTGCCAATGATAGACATAATGCTCTCCTACCCGGGAGCAAGCCCGGAGGAGGTGGAAAGAAGGGTAGTGGTACCCTTGGAGAAGAAACTTTGGGAGCTCAAGGATATTGAATACATATACTCCTACGCGGGAGAGGGAATGGCGGTGGTTACCGCCCGGTTCTATGTGGGCACGGACCCGGTTAAGGCTCTGGTGGACCTAAACACCAAAATGATGTCCGCCATGGATTTGGCACCGCCGGGTGTAGTCCTTCCTCCACTGATAAAGCCTAAGTCCATAGACGACGTGCCTATCCTGACCCTTACTCTCTGGGGCAAAAACTACGATTGGTATGAGTTAAGAAGGCTTGCCGCAAGCATAGAAAACGAAATAAAGAAAATCCAGAACGTATCAGATGTGTTCATAGTGGGAGGTAGACCAAGGGAGGTGAGGATTATCCTGGACCCACAAAGGTTGGAACACTACAGAATATCACCCCTCTATGTAGCGCAGATGCTAAGGTCTGCCAATGTACAGATGCAAAGCGGGACCCTTTTGAGCCAAAACTACGAATACAAGGTCAGAACGGGCACCTTCTTTGAGTCAAAGAAAGATGTGGAAAACCTCTTGTTGGGCGTCTTTGGTGGAAGACCCGTCTATTTGAAAGATGTGGCAGATGTAGCGGATGGCCCCTCTGAGGTGAAGGATTATGTGCTAATAGGCTTTGGACCGTCCGCTAAAGATCAAGATGTGAAGCTAGGAGAGCTCTATCCGGCGGTGACCATAGCAGTTGCTAAAAGGAAGGGCACGAACGCCATAGATGTGGCCAACGAAGTTATAAAGTTGGTTGAACACCTAAAGGGTAAGCACCTTCCCAAAGACCTAAACATAACCATCACAAGAAACTACGGAAAGACTGCCAAAGAAAAGTCCGACGAGCTACTTAAAAAGCTATTTATCGCAACCGCTTCGGTGATCCTCTTAATAGCTGTCACCCTTGGCATCAAAGAAGCTATAGTGGTGGGTATTGCGGTGCCCGTTACCCTCTCCATAGCCCTCTTTATAAGCGAGGCCCTTGGTTTTACCCTAAACAGGGTTACTCTGTTTGCCCTCATCTTTGCCATAGGTATTTTGGTAGATGACGCCATAGTGGTAGTGGAGAACATACACCGATGGTTTGAGCTAAAGCTTGCCAAGTACCCAAGGGAGGCAATAGTCAGGGCGACGGATGAGGTAGGAAACCCCACTATACTGGCAACCTTTACGGTCATTGCGGCGCTTATGCCCATGGCTTTTGTCAGTGGTTTGATGGGTCCTTACATGAGACCCATACCCATAAACGCCTCCGTTGCCATGTTCTTCTCCCTTTTGGTTGCCTTCATAATCACCCCCTGGGCAGCGTACATATTCTTAAAAGATCAGTTTGATAAAAAGGAACATCACGAGATAGACATTAAGCAAACCAAGTTCTGGAAGTTCTACGCACGCATTATGGCACCCTTGCTGGTTAGCAAGCCGAAAAGATACATGTTCTATGGCTTTACCTTAGGTCTAATGGCCCTCTCCATTGGTCTTCTAATCACCAAGGTGGTGGTAGTTAAGATGCTACCTTACGACAACAAGAGCGAACTGCAGATCGTCATAGACATGCCCGAAGGAACTCCAAAGGAAAAGACCTTAGAAACCGCCAAGGCAATAGCCAACTACATAGCCAAACAGAGCATAGTTAAAGATTATGAAATCTACGTGGGAACATCCTCTCCCTTCAACTTCAACGGACTTGTAAGGCACTACTACCTAAGGCAAGGTTCCAACATGGCAGACATTCAGGTGAATTTGGTGGATAAGAAGGAAAGAAAGGACCAGTCCCACGATTTTGCTAAAAAAATAAGGCCAGTAATCCATGAAATTGCCAAACAATACGGTGCCAAGTATGTAGCTGTTGTGGAAGTGCCACCGGGTCCTCCCGTGCTATCCCCCATAGTAGCGGAGGTCTATGGTCCTGACCTAAAGAGCCAAGAGGAATTCGCCCTGAAGGTCTTGGATGTATTCAAAAAATCCCCCTCCATAACCGACGAGGGTATATACCTCGAGAGCCCCCACAAAATGCTCATATTGAAGGCAAAGGACGATGTGCTAAAGCTAGTGGGCATGTCTAAAGAGGAGTTCGTGCATGCTTTAACCGCCTTGCTTGGTGGCTACCGCGTGGGATTGCTTCAAAACACAGACACAGAGCATACACCCATAATAGTTCAACTGAAGGAAAACTACAGGAGCTTAGAGCTTTTGAAGACCCTCAAAGTTCCCACCAAAGATGGCAAGCTTGTTCCTGTGTCGGAGCTTGTGGAAATCATAGAACAGGATGCACCCAAAAGTATATATCGCAAGAACCTGAGGCGGGTGGTTTATGTGATAGGAGATGTGGCAGGAAGAGAAGAAGCTCCCTTCTATGGTATTCTTGACGTTAGAAAGGCTGTGCTTTCTATTCCTACACCTTACGGTCCGCCTAAGGAACTCTGGATGAGCCTGCCTCTTATAGAGGACGGTATATACGTAAAGTGGGATGGTGAGATGCACATAACCCTTGAAGTCTTTAGAGACCTTGGGCTTGCCTTTGCTGTTGCCCTTTTTGTAATGTACGTGCTTATCCTGGGTTGGTTCAAAGACTTTAAAATCCCAGGTATAATCATGGCACCCATACCCTTAACCTTGGTGGGTATAATCCCCGGACACCTCTTGATGGGTGCCTTCTTTACCGCTACATCTATGATAGGCTTTATTGCCCTTGCGGGTATAATAGTCAGAAACTCCATCCTGTTGGTGGATTTTGCGGAAGAAAAGATAAAGGAAGGTGTGCCGTTGCATAGGGCGGTAGTTGAAGCAGGAGTTATAAGAACAAGACCCATAATTCTCACCGCAGTGGCAATAATAGTAGGTTCCTTTGTGATAATCTTTGACCCTATCTTCAACGGACTTGCTATCTCCCTGATCTTTGGCACAATAGGTTCCACCACTCTAACTCTGGTCCTCATACCTCTTATGTATTACGCTTCCAAGTTGAAAACACTAAAAGAAAAGCCTTCTAAGGAGGAAGTTTATAGGGAACTATTCTAAAAATTTTGGGTTATACTCCTAATATGCATGTTCTGACAAGGCAGGCAATTTATGACAAGAATGGGAATTTAGCCTTTTGGGAAGTCTTTGTTCGGGATGATACTACCCGCAAGCACTCAGAAGACATTGACCCTCTCAGGGATGCTACCATAGCAATAGATTTGCTCGTAGAGTTGGGTGCTTACAGGGTTGGCGAAGGAAAAATTGTTTTTGTTAACGTCCCAGCTATATTCCTAGAGGCCTCTATGTTTGACCTTCTCTCTCCAGAATATGTAGGCATAGAGCTTGTAGAAAACAAAAACATTACTACCCAAACCTACAATGCTATAGAACTCTTACTAAAAAGAGGTTTCAAATTTTGCATAGATGATTTTGGCTTTGAAAGGATAGATTATCTACCCTTGCTAGGGAAAACCCACTTTGTAAAGATAGACATTAAAAACAGTCCTTACAATTGGGACGAGCTAAAGGAGGTTATAACTATATTAAAGAACTTGAAAAAGAGCGTAATAGCAAAGAACATAGAAACAGAAGAAGACTATAAAAGGGCAAAGGAGTATGGCTTTGACTATTTCCAAGGTTCCTATCTTTTGCCACCTACTGTTGTAAAGGATACACGAACAATTTCTTACCTTAAAAGCACTATATTGGAGTTGTATAAAGCCCTAACAGAGGGCGATATGAAACGAATAGTAAGCGTTCTTGAAAGGGATGTGGGTGCAGCGTATAAACTTCTGAAGTTCGCCAACTCTGCCCTTTTCCCACGGGTCAAAAAGCTGAGCAGTTTGGAGGAAGCTGTTGTTTATCTGAGTTTCGATAACATAGTTAAGTTTGCCATAGTGCTTGCCCTTTCTGAGATGTTCGCAAAGGGAAATGAGAAAAGGCATTGGGAAAGGGCCCTTTACAGGGCTTGTTTAGCTGAAAAGTTAGCAGAAATATACTCACCTAATTTAAAAGCAAAAGCTCATACCGCAGGTCTCTTTTCTCTCTCCCAAGAAATCTTTGGTCAAAGGCCAGAAGATTTAGCCCTTGAGCTGGGTTTGGACAAAGATATTGTAGAAGCTTTTGAGAAAAAAAACACTGAGCTGGGTTTTATCCTCTCTTTGGTAGAACTATTGGAGGACACTCAAAATCCTGAGATCTTGGAGAAGATCGCAAAGATGCTGAAAACAAGCCCCGACGTAGTAAAATCCATTATTGAAAGTGCAAAAAAGGAATCAATGACAATTACCCGAGAGCTAGCTTAATCGGTGGCGTAGCTGTGAAGCCCAGGGAAGAATAGATTAATGGCAAAGAAGCATATTAGAACGGTTATAAACCCAAAGACGAGCATCCACGCAGTTTTGGTACCCCTCCAACCCAGCATCTGCCTTGCATGAAGGTATGCTCCAAAGAAGAGCCATACGATCAGAGACCAGACCTCCTTTGGGTCCCAGCTCCAGTATCCACCCCACGCCTCGTTAGCCCACGCAGCTCCCAGAATTATAGACGCTGTCCATATAGGGAATACGATAACCACAGACTTATAAGAAAGCTCGTCCAAAACTTCCAAAGATGGTAAAAAGCTAAGGTTGTATTTAGCCTTCAAAAGATAAAGGACTGCACCCCCAAAGGCTACGGTAAAACCCGCGTAGCCCACAAAGGCGGTTATAACATGGAAATACAGCCAATAGCTTCTTAATGCTGGCATTAAAGGCGTTATCTCTGTGTTTACCTTTGTTATAGCAAAGAAGGAAAGACCGAAGATAATGGGAGTTATAAGAGCTCCCAAAAACTTTACACCGTATTTTCTTTCCAGTAGCAGGTATATCACTCCCACAATAAAGCTCCAAAAGGTGAGGGCTTCGAAGAGGTTGGACCACGGTGGATGAAAGGCACCCATTTCATAAGTTTGCCAACCCCTTCGGATCATACCAGTTAGATTTAACAAAAGACCCAAAAAGAGTATGCCAGTAGCCACATTACCGATAATGCGCTCTCTTAAGAAAAGAAAGGCAAGGTAAGAAATGGCTGAAAGCCCATAAGTTAGCGTGGCGGATTTATACCAAAAGACATTATCGTATGGCAGGGATGCTAAGATCGCAGAGAGCAAAAGCCCAAGGCTTGGAATTAGCCAACCCTGAAGGGAAAAAGACCTACCGCTCTTTAAAGAAACTTCCTTCATAGCCTTAATAAATATAACACCTACTCTTGAGGTTGCACGTCCACTTTTATCTGAACTTCCACCTCGGGATGTAGCTTTATGGACACTGTGTGTATGCCCACATCCCTTATAGGTTTGGCAAGGACTATCTTCTTCCTGTCTATTTCAAATCCCTTCTCTGCCAAAGCTTTGGCGATCTCCGCACTGGTAACTGAGCCATAAAGTTTTCCTTTTTCGCCCACCTGATGCTTGATCTCCAGAACAAGACCTTCCAACTTCTTTGCCAAGGCAAGGGCTTTCTCTTTTTCCTTCTGTAGCTTCCTTTGCTTTTGAGAGAGTATGGTTTGAACGTGTCTTAGGTTGGATTCGGTGGCAGGGAGGGCTATACCCCTCGGTATAAGGTAGTTTCTGGCAAAGCCATCCTTTACTTCTATAACTGTACCCATAGTACCATAACCCTCAAAATCTTTAATAAGCACCACCTTCATGCTTTCACCCCCTTCCTTAGATTATGAGATAGGGTAGTAGTGCCAACTGTCTCGCCCTCTTTATCTCCCTTGACAGAATTCTTTGATGCTTAGCACACACGCCCGTTTGCCTTCTACCTATGATCTTGCCTCTTTCGGATAAAAACTTTGCCAACTCTTCATACTCCTTGTAAGAAGGCTCTTTACCATTCTCGCAGAAATAACAGGTCTTTTTTGCACCTTTTTTTATCTCCATTTTCAACCTCCTTAAAAGGGTAGTTCATCATCTTCTGAAGAAAAGGGCCTTTCTTCAAAGCCTACTTCCGTATCTTCCGGCAGGACCTCCTCCTCTATAGGTCCTTCTGCCCTTGGCTTTCTTATAATCCTTACTGCGTGGGCTACAATCCTCACCTTGCTTTTGGGCCTGCCTTCTTTGTCAACCCAGCGGTCCTGACGAAGACTTCCCTCTATCACTACCATGTAGCCTTTGGAGAGCCTTGTACCCAAATCTTCTGCCAACCTGCCGTAAGCCCTAACATCAAAAAAATGGGTCTCTTCTCTCCATTCATCGTTAACTTTAAACCTTCTGTTGTATGCTATGGAAAACTCCACCACCTGCGTTCCTGAAGGAAGAAAGTTTATGACAGGGTCCCTCACCAGGTTTCCTATAATCAGCACCTTATTGAGCATGGCTTGTTTCTTTTTTCGCTTTCTGCTTTATGTTGAGCCACCTTATAACGTCATCATTGATCTTGTAATAAAAATCCAATTCGTTGGGCAGATCAGTGTTTTCGGATCTTATTTCAATGATGAAATATCTGCCGTGGGTAAAGTTGTTGATCCTGTAAGCGAGAGGCTTTAGCCCCCAATCTAAAACGTTCAGAATCTCACCACCCTTTTTGGTTATAAAGTCTTTTATCTCCTGAACCCTTCTGTTTACCTCTTCTTCTGAGAGGGTGGGTTTTAAAACCACTACGCTCTCATAATGCCTTATGGTCTCATAATATCTCTTTGCCATCTTCTACCTCCTGGCCTAAGTTTAGGTCCTCACCCTTACGGTGAGAACGAGGTAGAAACATTTTATCATTCCTTGAACCTTTTTGCAAGCTCTTCCATAACCTCCTGCCACGCAACACCCTTTACCACAAGGGAAAGGATCAAGGAATACAAAAGGTCTGCGGTCTCAAGAATGATCTGATCCTTTTGGGAGTTTTTGAGGGCTATGAGGGTTTCTATGGCTTCCTCGCCAAACTTTTGCAGAACCCTGTCTTCCCCTTCCAAAAAGAGCCTGACGGTGTAAGAGTTTTCAGGCTTTCGGGCTAGCCTATCCTTTATAACCTCCTCCAACCTGCTTGGCGTTTCAAAGGGCAAGGGTTTGAGCTTTTTGTTCCCTTGGATATCCCTAAAAAAGCAGTTTCTTTCTCCCGTGTGGCATGCCCTGTTTAGGCTTTGTTCAACTATGTAAAGCAACACATCCTCGTCGCAATCAACACGGACTTCTATAACCCGTTGAAGTTCTCCAGAGGTCTCTCCCTTTTTCCATATCTCCTTCCTTGAACGGGAATAGTAATGAGCATAGCCCGTTTGTAGGGTAAGCTGGAGTGCCTGTTTGTTAGCCCAGGCGAACATCCTTATCTCGCCCGTCCTATAATCCTGGGCTATTACGGGCAGTAGCCCCTCTTGGTTCCATTTAAGGTTTCTTATAAGCTCATCCGAATATGTCAATGGGTTCCTCTCTGAATTCTCCATCTATCAACTCCCAACTTCTATAGGAAACTACCTTACCCTTGCTAACAGACAGTATTATGTAAGAAAAACCCTCAAAGGCCCTTTCCCTGTCAAATTCAGAGGGTCTGTCCGGATGGTCTGGATGGGAGTGATAGACCCCTACTATATCAAGCCCAAACTCCCTAGCCTTCTGTTCTGCCTTAAGGTAATCCTTTGGGTCTATTTGGTATCTGTCGTTCTTTCTCTCTGGATATGCGTTGGGTGTTTCATAAGCACCAAAGACTATGCGCACATCCTGTTGGAATTTGCCCAGCATCAGTCCGCAGGTTTCGTAGGGATAATCCCTTTCCGCTTGTAGGATCATTTTCTGAAGGGCAGACCTTTTAAGCCTTAGCATGGATCAAAAGCTCCGCTATTTGTACTGCGTTAGTGGCCGCACCCTTTCTTATGTTGTCCGCTACCACCCACATAGAAAGCCCCGGCTCAAAAACCAAGTCCTTCCTTATCCTACCCACAAAGACCTCATCCCTGCCTGCCACATCTATTGGAGTGGGATAACCTTCTTCCACCAGCACCACACCCTTTGCCTTCCTTAAAAGCTCCATTGCGGATTCTGGCTCCAGTGGACGGTTTAGCTTCACAGAAATTGCTTCCGAGTGTCCGTAAAAGACGGGAACCCTTACTGTGGTGGCGCTTACCTTTATGTTTGGGTCGTGCAATATTTTCCTTGTTTCGTTCACCATCTTCATCTCTTCTTTGGTGTATCCGTTTTCTGTGAATACATCTATCTGTGGGATCACGTTGAAGGCGATCCTGCGTGGGAGGTTTTTGACCTCCATCTGTTCACCCCTGCACCAAGCCCTCGTTTGTTCTTCTAGTTCTCTTATTGCCTTAGCACCCGCACCGGAGACCGACTGATAGGTTGCCACCACTATGGCAGAAATCCCCACCGCGTCGTATATGGGCTTTAGGGCTACAACCATCTGTATGGTAGAACAGTTTGGGTTGGCAATTATGCCCTTGTGGTTTTCCACATCCTCCGGGTTTACCTCCGGCACAACCAGTGGCACATCAGGGTCTAACCTCCAGGCGGAAGAGTTATCTATAACTACCGCACCATCCTTGACAAAACGAGGAGCGTACTCTTTGCTCACCGCAGAACCCGCCGAAAAGAGGGCTATGTCTATGCCTTTAAAGGAGGTCTCTTTGTTTAGCGCCCTTACTTTGAACTTTTCACCCCTAAAGGTTAGCTCGGTACCCTCCGATTTTTCGGAGGCATAAAGGTAAAGCTCATCCACTGGAAATTCTCTTTCTTCAAGCACCTTTAAAAAGGTCCTTCCCACTTCACCCGTCGCACCAACTATGGCTATACGCATGGCATTATAATTTTAAGCCCAATGGACCTGAGCGTTAATCTTTTTGGCATTTCTTTTAAAAATCCCGTTTGGGTGGCGTCGGGCACCTTTGGTTATGGGTTAGAAGCCCTCAAGCTCTATGACGTCTCCAAACTGGGCGCGGTGGTAACTAAGGGACTTTCCCTAAAGCCCCGCATCGGTAATGAACCCCCACGCATAGCAGAGACCCCCTGCGGTATGCTAAACTCCATAGGACTTCAAAACCCGGGCGTAGAAGTCTTTCTAAAGGAGATATATCCACAGATAGAGCACGTGGACACCCACTTTATAGCCAACGTTTTTGGAGAGACAGAGGAGGAATACTTGGAGGTTTGTTTGGCTTTGGAGAGTGCGGACAAAATAGTAGCCTATGAGCTCAATGTGTCCTGTCCCAACGTTAAAAAGGGTGGGCTTGCCTTTGGGCATGACCTGAAAGTTTTGGGAAGTTTAATAAATAAAATAAAAGGAAAGGTAAAAAAGCCTGTGCTTGTTAAACTGTCTCCAAACACGGGAGATGTGGTTTTGTTTGGCAAGGTTTGCGTGGATAATGGTGCGGACGGACTTGTAGCCATAAATACCCTTTTGGGTATGAAAATAGATGTGGAAAAGAGGGTCCCAGTTTTATCCACCGTGAAGGGCGGGCTTTCGGGTCCAGCCATCCTGCCCATTGCGGTTAGAATGGTCTGGGAGCTCTACCAAGCCCTTGGCACTTCCGTTCCCATCATAGGAGTTGGTGGCATTTACGATGTGGATTCTGCCCTTCAGCACATGCTGGCGGGTGCGTCTGCGGTGCAGGTGGGAACCGCCAATTTCTTTGACCCCCTCAGCCCCCTTAAAATCCTTGAAGGCATAGAGGATTACCTCAGAAGACACCAACTAACTTTAAAAGACTTGGTGGGAGGTGCCCACAGTGAATACAGACCTGATAGATGCCCTTGTTGAAAAGCTGAAGGGTGAGTTGGTGCAGACCCACGCCAGCTGGGTAATACTGACAGAAGACTTTGCCTACAAGATAAAAAAGCCCGTAAATTTTGGCTTTCTGGACTACTCCACCTTAGAAAAGAGAAGGGAGAACTGCCTTAGGGAGGTGGAGCTCAACAGGAGGCTCTGCCCTTGGGTCTATGTGGGCGTTCTTGCGGTGGTTAAGGTGGGCTCTGAGTACTTTTTGGAGGGTGAAGGCGAAGTGGTAGAGTATGCGGTGAAGATGAGAAGGATTCCAGAGGAGAGGCTTATGAAAAATCTTTTGGACAAACTGACGGAGGAAGACCTCAGAAGGTTGGCGAAGCACCTTTTTGACTTCCACCAGAGGGCAGAAAGAAAAGATGAGTTCGGAAGGCTCGAGCTTATGAAGTTCAACACCGACGAAAACTTCATGCAAACCCAAAAGTATGTGGGAACAACCATAGAGGAGGAGGATTATAACTTTATAAAGTCAGCCACTGAAGAGTTTTACAAAAAGTACGCCCCTCTCTTTGAAAAGAGGATGAAGGAGGGAAGGATAAGGGACGGGCACGGAGACATAAGGCTGGAGCACGTAGCCTTTTTGGAGGAGGGAATTTGCATCTTTGACTGCATAGAGTTTAACGAAAGGTTCAGGTGTGGAGATGTGCTAAACGATATGTGCTTTTTGTCCATGGAGTTGGAATTTAACGGAAGGGAAGATTTAGCCAAAGTTTATGAGGAGGAATACAAAAGGCTGAGCCAAGACCCCGAGTTTGACCTGTTTTTGCCCTTTTTTAAGTGCTACCGGGCTTATGTGCGCGGAAAGGTGGAGTCTTTTATGCTTGACGACCCAAATCTGCCGGAAGAAGAAAAGCAAGAGCACAAAGAGAGGGCGAGCAGACTGTTTAAACTTAGCAAAAAGTATGCAAAAAGCTTAATCTAACCACCTTAGCACCACTTCAAAGCCCTCTTCACCTTTGAACTTTTTCTTTTTGCCTTTACCTTTGCCTTTTATCTCTGGCTCCCACTCGGAGTATCTGATCACGAGCTCATTTCTTGGGTCTATCATCCTTGCCCTACCAAAGTATATTTGGGCTTCTTCGTCCCTGTCCGACAGAAGCAATATAAGCCCTATTGTAGCATTTACCCTTGCCTCCCACCCCTTATTGGGAGAGTATTTTAGGGCTAACAACAACCTGTCGTAGGATCTGGAGTAATAACCGCACATTCCTTCCGCCACGCCCAACCAGTACAGGGCTTCAAAGTTGTTAGGATTTTTTGCGAGGGCTTTGTTGAACTCATGTATAGCTTTATCGCATTTTCCCTTCCGAAGGTGCTTTTTGCCGTTTTCCATAGCCTTATCAGAGGCTATTATCAAACCGGGTGGCCTGCCCTCTGACCTTGGACTTTCTCCCACTGCCACGGTGGTGGAACATGAAAAGATAAAGAGAGTTACTGAGAATAAAAGCAATTTAAAGATTACCTTCTTTAACGCCATCAACCACCTCCTCAGAGATTATAAATTAACCCCTTTGCCAAAGCCCAATTTTGAAGGATCTTGAGTCCAACCCTTTGGCTCTTTTCTGGGTGGAACTGCACCGCAAAGAGGTTTTCATATTCTACGGAGGAAACAAACTCCTCTCCGTAGTCGGTGGTAGTTAGGACAACCTCTGCCCTCTTTGGGACCACTCGGTAGGAATGGACAAAATAGACAAAATCTCCCTCTTTGATGCCCTCCAGCAGTGGTGAGCTCTTTTTCTTCCAGAGTTGGTTCCAACCTATGTGGGGGATTTTTACCTTTGGTGGGAGCAAGACTACCTCTCCCTCCAAAACACCAAAACCCTTCTCTTCTCCAAACTCGTAGCTTCTTTCAAAAAGGAGCTGAAGTCCAAGGCATATTCCCAAAAAGGGTTTGCCCTTTTCTATGTGGGAGAGTATAGGTCCGTAGAGCTTCAATCGGTGCAAATTTTCCATTGCATCCCTGAAGGCACCCACACCGGGCAAGACCACTGCCCTTGCCTCTTTTACCACTTCCGCATCGGAGGTTCTGATAACTTTAAGTCCCACATACTCCAGAGCCTTTTCTACGCTCCTGAGATTTCCCATTCCGTAGTCTATAAGTGCTGTATAGTCCATAGAGATAAATATTAAAGCTCCAAGAGTTCCCCATATGTGGGTATGTACGTATCAAAGCCAAGGCTTTCCTTTAGCTTCTGTTGAAAGATTGTCATCTTTTCCCTTTCTCCGTGGATCAGGAAGACCTTCTTAGGATTTTGGGTGTAAGATAGCCACTCCAATAGTCCCTCTTGGTCAGTGTGGGAGGAAAAGCCGTTTATTGTATAGACCTTGAGGCTGTTCTAAAAATCCCTTATTGGGACCGTCCCCCCCAGCCTCTAAGGGAACTAACCTACTCCTCACCCTATCCCACACCCCTTCCACCAACACGGGCTTCAGAGGAGAAAGGTCTCTTGGCAAGACCTTTCCAAGGATAGGGAAGAGAAGGGCTACCTTCAGAACTTGCTAAACACTTTGAAGGGTAGTTTTTGCTACCCTTCCCTGCTCGGGATTCCTTCCGTTGGCTCCCTCACAGGAGCTTGACTCGCTCTGAAGGCTTTGTATGAGATTAGCTAAAAGTTTCTTTGAATTCTCTACACTCCTTAGTTCGCTTTCTAAGGCATTCCTTTTGTATTGGTTTGTCTCCTTCTCTAAAAGTTCCGCAAGTTCCTTTTCTCTCTCTTCATACCTTTTCAGTGCAAACTCCAAATATGCCTTGTCCTTTAGTAGTCTTTCGTAATTTTCAGGCATGTCCTCTTTAAAGCCCAGTGCCCTCCTCCCTATCACATAAGCACCGGCTACGTCTTTATCCACGCTTAACTGCGGTGCATACTTTAGCATGCCTATAACTGATGTGTAGGCGGGATTTACCTCTATCACTTCCACTCCCTTTAACAGTGCTACCCTTTTTAGCTTTTGCAAAAACTTTTTGGCGTTCCACTGATGAAGTCTCTTTCTTAACTCAGCTCTCCCATCTCCACGCTTTCCCTCCTTAAGCTTTTTCAGATTCTCTATGGCTATGGCTTTGTCTTTCTGAATGGCTAAATCTATTAGCTGATGGGCTAATATCCACTCTTGGTGGTCTTTGCTGTTTTGAGAAAGTCCTAAAAGGTGGTGTAAGCTGATGGTCTTATAGCTTAGTAGTTCTCCAGTTTTTGAGACTCCCGCTATGGCTAAGTGTATGGGTGATGCGTTTGTGTCTATGGCTATTACTCCGTTCTCTT